>CAVVRH010000043.1:0-308266 GCA_963750585.1 uncultured beta proteobacterium | reverse complement strand
AGACATCGGATGCACGGCGCCCAGCACGACCGGACATCGCGACACCGCGCTTTCGATGTCGAGCGTGCGCGCGACCCAGTGGATGAGCCGCGGCCGTTCGGTCAGTTCGGCTTGCAGCGCGACGCTGTCGAGACCGAACCAGCGTGCTCGCGCAGGCTTGGAAGCCTCCGGGTCGATCGCGATGATTTCGAGATAGGTCTCGCTCGGAGAGGCGCACGAGAGCGTTGTGCGTCCCCATGGCGACATGCTTGCCGCCGGGATGCGGAGCAACGCCGGTGATATCCGCGAAGTACTCGATGCCGTCCGCGAGCGTCGCGGCGGCGACGACGAGGTGGTCGAGGGTCGCGAGCGGCGAGAGGGCGGTCAGAGCGAATTCCCGAAATGACAGGAAGACAAGAGGGAATCAGGGCGACTCATCCGCAAACGCGCATTGCGTGATCGCGCCGCCGCGACGGATCAGGATCATGATTCATCCGCGATCGCGCGCACGTAATCCCGCCGCCCCGCGGACATGTCGCCTACCCCTTTCCCCCCGGATTGATCACCCTGGCCCCTTTTCCTCGGCGGCGAAGTCGAGCTCCACCCTTGCGCTGTTGGGATCGTGGAAGAACACCTGCCAGGCGCCGGAGCCGACCTGTCGGCGGCACGTGTAGTCGATGCTGCGAGCGTCCAGCGCCGCGAGCGTCGCCGCGAGGCCGGATGCGGAAAAGGCCATGTGGTCGATGACACCCGCCTTGAGCTCGCTGCGTGGGCGTCCTCCGATCACGTGCACGATCGCGTCCCCTCCGGCGTACAGCCACGCGCCGGGAAAGTCGAACGCGGGCCGCGGCCCTTCGGTGAGCCCCAGCAGGTCGCGGTAGAAATCGACCGTGCCCGGGACATCGTCGGTCAACACCGTGAAGTGATTCATTCCGACAACCGCCATGGAACCTCCGCGTCCGCGCCGCGTGCGGCGCTTCGCGCGATCTTACTGCAACGCGTCGCGGACGAATGCTCCGAGCAGCGCCGTGGCATCGGGCGGGCGCGGGTCGTTGTACGGATACTTGTCGTCGCCGCCGCTCCACGCGTGGCCGAGACCCTCCACCCGTACGTGCCGCGCAACGAGGCGGTCTCCGACACGCCATTCGCTCGTGGTGACGGCGCGCGCGTCCGGTGCGCTCACCGTTTCCGTTCGATCGGGCGGGGGGAGATCGTCGCCGGATTCCGCGTCCGCGGCGGGGTGGCCGTTCAACGCGAGATACTGCCGGACGAGCTGCGCGGCATTGACGGGGTCGACGACGCCGTCGGCGCTTCCCTGGATCGCGACCAGCGGCACCGGCAGCGCGTCCGGCGTCGCCTGCGCCCGGGCATCCCGGGCGATCGCGCGATAGTCGGTGTCCGCGCCGTGCCTCAGCACGCCGAGGGCCGCGAGGGCCGACGACGCCGCGCCACAGGCAATGCCCGAATGCACGAACGCTCCGGCGACGATGTCCGGACGGCGCACGCCGAGCACGGACGCGAGCCCGCCACCCGACGACATCCCGGCGACGAAGACGCGCCTCGCGTCGACCCGGTATTTCCGGCGCACCGCCCGGATCTGGGCCACGACGATCGCCGTCTCGCCCCAGCCATGCGCGGTCGCGGTATCGAACCAGTTCCAGCAGCCCCATGCGTTGGCGTGCGGATTCTGCCGAGGCAACAGCACCAGCGCGCCGAGCTCGTCGGCGAGAGCGGCGATGCGCGACGCCGCGGCGATGTCCTCCGGCGTCTGCCGGCAGCCGTGAAGCAGCACGAGCAGCGGCACCCGGTGCCAGCGCGCATGGCCTTGCGGAACGTAGACGAGGTACTCGCGCCGCGGCAATATCCAGGGCGCCGACGCGAGCCATCCACGGAACGAGGACTTGCTGTCGGATTCGAACCGGCCCGGCTCCGGCGGCTTGCGCCGGAAGAGGCCGGAAACGAATGCCTTGACGCGTGACCAGAGCTTGCCGAACATGGTTCAACACCCTCCGGGGTCGACTAGCTGCCGGCAAGAGTCTCGTCCGGCTGAAGCCGGACCCACGTTGGCGCGGCTGGTCGTGGGGCCGGCTTCAGCCGGGCCGACGCGGTCCCATCGGCGAGAACCCATTGTCAACGCTCAGATGAGCACGATGTCGTACTGCTCCTGCGTGTAGATCGACTCGACCTGCAGCGAGATCGGCTTGCCGATGAAATCGCCCAGCTGCGCCAGCGACTGCGATTCCTCGTCGAGGAAGAGGTCGATCACCGGTTGCGCCGCCAGGATCCGGAACTCGCGCGCGTTGAACTGCTTCGCCTCGCGCAGGATCTCGCGCAGGATTTCGTAGCAGATCGTCTGCGCCGTCTTGAGCTCGCCGCGGCCCTGGCAGGTGGGGCAGCTCTCGCACAGCACGTGCGCCAGCGACTCGCGCGTGCGCTTGCGCGTCATCTCGACCAGTCCCAGCTGCGTGAATCCGTTGACGGTGAGCCGCGTCCGATCGCGGTCGAGCGCCCGGTTGAGCTCGGCGAGCACGGCGGCGCGGTGATCCCCGTTCTCCATGTCGATGAAATCGAGGATGATGATGCCGCCGAGGTTGCGCAGCCGGAGCTGCCGGGCGATGACCTGCGCGGCCTCCAGGTTGGTCTTGAAGATCGTGTCGTCGAAGCTGCGGCCGCCGACGAAGCCGCCGGTGTTGACATCGATCGTCGTCATGCGCCTCGGTCTGGTCGACGATGAGATAGCCGCCCGACTTGAGATTGACGCGCCGCGCGAGCGCCTTCTCGATCTCGTCCTCGACGCCGTTGAGGTCGAAGAGCGGCCGTTCGCCGGCGTAGTGCGAAATGCGCTCGACCAGCGCGGGCGTGTACTCGCGCGCAAAGTCCAGCATCCGCGTGTACGTCTCGCGCGAGTCGACCACGATCCGCAGGGTCTCTTCCGTCGCCATGTCCCGCAGTACGCGCTGCGCGAGGCTCAGGTCCTGGTAGAGCAGCGCCGGCGCGGGGACGTCCCGCGCGCGCGCGTTGAGGTCGTTCCAGAGCTTGGTCAGATACTCGATGTCGCTTTGCATCTCGCGCTCGGAGGCGGTCTCCGCCATCGTGCGTATGATGAAGCCGCCGGTGTGGCCGTCGGGCAGGAGCAGCTGCAGCTTGCCGCGCAGGATTTCGCGCTCGGCCTCGTCCCCGATCCGCTGGGAGATGCCGATGTGCGAGTCCTGCGGCAGGTAGACGAGCAGTCGTCCGGCAAGGCTGATCTGCGTCGAAAGGCGGGCGCCCTTGGTGCCGATCGGGTCCTTGATCACCTGCACGAGCAGCGGCTGCCCCTCGTGCAGGATCTTCTCGATCGGACGCGTGTCGCCGCCGCCGTGCCCGTTCTGCCGATGCTCCCAGATGTCGGCGATGTGCAGGAACGCCGCCCGCTCGAGGCCGATCTCGACGAACGCGCTCTGCATCCCGGGGAGCACTCGCGCGACACGGCCGAGACAGACGTTGCCGACGAGACCCCGCGCGCTCGCGCGCTCGATGTGGAGTTCCTGCACGACGCCCTGCTCGAGCATCGCGACGCGGGTTTCCTGAGGGGTTACGTTGATAAGGATTTCATGAGGCATCGGTTGGCGAGGAGGTTCAAGGTGGAATCCGCTGCGGCCGGTGCGCTGCGCTGGCGTCGCACGGCGAGATTGAGTGGAACTCTTATAGCACGGGGAAGCCGATGGCGGCGAGCGCCTGGGCCGTCTCGTACAGCGGCAGACCCATGACGCCCGAATAGCTTCCGTCGATCCGGCTCACGAACGACGCGGCGCGGCCCTGGACGGCGTAGGCGCCGGCCTTGTCGAACGGCTCGCCGGTGGCGACATAGCGCTCGATCTCGTCCTGCCCGAGGCGGCGCATCGTCACCGCGGACGTAGAGATCTCGGCGACGATCCTCTCTTCCCAGCCTATCGCGACGGCCGTCAGCACCTGGTGCGTGCGGGCCGACAGGAGCGTCAGCATGCGAATGGCGTCGGCGGCGTCCTTCGGCTTGCCGAAGATCCTCCCGTCCAGCGCGACTTCGGTGTCGGCTCCGAGCACGGGACGGTGCGGCAGTCCGCGCTGCAGCATCCGCTGCCAGCCCACGGCGGCCTTGGTGCGCGCGATGCGCTCCACGTAGTGCAGCGCGGGTTCCGCGTCGCGCGCGCCTTCCATGATGTCACGCTCCCGCGCCGACGCCTCGCGCAAGCGCAGCGACGCGAAATCGATGCCGAGCTGGCGCAGCAACTCCTCGCGGCGCGGACTTTTCGAAGCGAGGTAGACGACGGGAGTGTCCATGGCGGCGTGCGCTCCTGTGCGGTCGAGCCTGCGGTCATTCGCGATGGTACGGATGGCGGGCGAGGAGGCTGACCGCCCGGTACAGTTGCTCGGCGACGATGACGCGGACGAGCCCGTGCGGCAATGTTAGCGCGGAAAGCGCGACGACAGCAGAGGCGCTCTGCCGGACGGTCTCGGCGAGGCCGTCGGCGCTGCCGATCGCGAAGGCGACGTCGCGCGCTTCGTCGCGCCACCGCGAGACCGAATCGGCGAGCGTCCGCGTCGTCCACGGTACTCCCCGCTCGTCGAGCGCGACGACCAGCGATCCCTTGCATGCGACGCCGATCCGCAGCGCCTCGGCCGCGAGCAGTCGCGATACCGGCTTGTCGGATACGCGCGCCTCGGGCTTGAGCTCGACGAGCTCCAGGGCAAATTCGCGCGGCATCCGGCGGGCATACTCGTTCCAGCCCGCGGAAACCCACGTCGGCATCCGGTGGCCGAGGGCGACGACCCGAAGTTTCATCCGGAGCGGACTGCACGCATCGTTCGGAGGCGGGCCGGCTGCGTTCGGCGACCACGACCGGCGGACGCGGTCTCTTCCCTGGCGCTAGGCGGCGGCGCGGTCGGCAACCTTGGCGCGGCGCTTCGCCGCGGGCGCCCACAGCTCCTCGAGGTTGTAATACGCGCGCACGGCCGGCTGCATGATATGGACGACGATGTCGCCGGCGTCGACGAGCACCCACTCACCGGTCTCCTCGCCCTCGACGCCCATGATCGACGCGCCGCCTTCCTTCAGCCGCTCGCGAACGTGATTCGCGAGCGCCTTCACCTGCCGGTTGGAGTCGGCCGAGGCGATGATCATGGTGTCGCAGAGGCTGGTCAGCTTGCGGACGTCGAGAACGGTGATGTCGCGCGCCTTGATGTCTTCGAGAGCGGTGACGGCGGTTTTCTGTACTTTGTTAAGTCGCATCCGGTCGTGAGCGATAGAGTTGGTTGCGGTCAATATAGGCCAAAACGGCGGCCGGAAGCAAACCGCGCACCGCGGCGACCCCGTCGCTTCCACGCGCGAGCCGCGCGCGTATCGCGGATGCCGAGATCGCGTGCGCCGTGATCGGCTGCATGACGATCGCGCCGGCGACCCCCGTCGACAGCGCGACGGCGTCCCGGCGCAGGCGGCGGGACCATTCGCCGGCGAGCGCGGCGGGCATCTCGTCGTCGATGGCGACGCCGGGGCGCGCCACCACGACGACGTGCGCGAGCTCGAACAGCTCGGGCCAGCGATGCCACGTGGGAAGGCCCAGAAAGGCATCGGCGCCGAGGATCAGTGCGAGGGGGCGCGCGGGCGCCTCGTTGCGCAGCTCCTCGAGCGTGGGGACGGTATAGCTGCGGCCGGCGCGGTGAATCTCCCGCGCGTCGACCTCGAGGCCGGGTTGGTCGGCCACCGCGAGCTCGACCATCGCCAGCCGATGCACGGCGGACGCGACCGGAGCGGCGCGATGCGGCGGATCGCCGGCGGGAATGAGGCGCACCGCCGACAATCCCAGCGCCGCGCGCAGCTCGCGCGCGAGCTCGAGGTGGCCACTGTGGATCGGATCGAAGGTGCCACCGAGAATGCCGAGGGCGGGAGTCATCGCGAACGGCATTGTAGCCCCGGCGCCAGCGGCCGCGGGCTCCGCCTCGGCCTCCATGTCCGGTCCTGGCATGCACACGTCGCGTGTCGACCTCGTGCGTCGACTCGCCCCGGTCGCATCCCCGCTGCGCGGGGCCCCTGCTCCCAGGCTCGCGCCGCTAGAACCGCGATCCCGGCTGCTCCAGGAACGCGAGCTCCTCGGGCGTCGATGCGCGGCCGAGTATCGCGTTGCGGTGCGGATAGCGGCCGAAGCGCCGAATCACGTCCGCATGTTTCTCCGCCCATTCGAGCGGAGCCGCGTCTCCGGTGTCGTCCTTCAGCCGCCGGAACAGTTCGATCGATCGCTGCTGCATCGCCGGGTCCTCGGCGTGCTCGAACGGCATGTACAGGAACTGGCGCTCGTACCGATCGAGCTTCGCGTCGAGACCGGCGTCGACGGCGGCGATCGCAGTGGCCAGCGCTTCACGGTCCCCCGCGAACGCGCGCGGCGTATCGCGAAACGCGTTGCGCGTGAACTGGTCGAGCAGCAGCACCCGGGCCAGCGCCTCGTGCGGACCGCCGCGGCCGTCGCCCGTCGCGCCGGCCAGCGCGGCCGCGATGGCGTCGCCGAAACGCGCGCGGATCGCCGCGTCGAATGCGGGATCCTTGCGAAACCACTCGGCGCGCGCCGAGTGGGGCGGCGGACCGAACCAGAAATCCAGAATCTCCTGGGCAAGGGGTGTCATGGGTTTTGCCATAGTCGAACATCCGGCGCCGCGCCAGGGGTGCAGGTCTCACGGCCGGCGTGCTGTGGTTCTGCGGCGCGTGGTCCGCGTCGCCCGTGCCGCCTAGACCCGGATCTGTCCCGAGCCCAGCACGATCCACTTCCGGCTCGTGAGGCCCTCGAGCCCGACCGGTCCGCGCGCGTGCAGCTTGTTGGTCGAGATCCCGATCTCGGCGCCGAGACCGTACTCGAAGCCATCGGCGAAGCGCGTCGACGCGTTGACGAGCACCGACGAGGAGTCGACCTCGCGCAGGAAGCGCATCGCGTTCGCGTGATCCTGGGTGACGATCGCGTCGGTGTGCTGCGAGCCGTAGCGCGCGACGTGCGCGATCGCGTCGTCGAGGGAGTCCACGATGCGCACCGCGAGGATCGGCGCCAGGTATTCCGCGTACCAGTCGTCCTCGGTGGCGTGTTTCATCGCGGGCACGATCGCGCGCGAGCGCTCGCAGCCGCGCAGCTCGACGCCCTTCCGCAGCATAGATGTCGCAGAGCGGCGGCAGCACGCGCGCGGCGATGGCCGGCGTGCACGAGCAGCGTCTCCATCGCGTTGCACGGCGAATAGCGCTGCGTCTTGGCATTGTCCGCGATGCGGATCGCCATCGTCGAGGTCGGCGGAGGCGTCGATGAACACGTGGCAGACGCCGTCGAGGTGCTTGATCACCGGGACCTTGCGCGTCGCGCGCGATGCGCTCGATCAGTCCCTTGCCGCCGCGCGGCACGATGACGTCGACGTGCTTCTCGTCGGCGATCAGGCAGCCGACCGCCGCGCGGTCGGTGGTCGCGACCACCTGCACGGCGTTCTCGGTCAGGCCCGCGGCGCGCAGGCCCTCGTGGACGCACGCCGCGATCGCGCGGTTGCTGCGGAGCGCCTCGGAGCCGCCGCGCAGGATCGTCGCGTTGCCGGCCTTGAGGCACAGTCCCGCGGCGTCGGCGGTCACGTTCGGCCGCGACTCGTAGATGATGCCGACGACGCCCAGCGGCACGCGCATGAGGCCGACCTGGATGCCGGACGGACGGAACTTGAGGTCGGTGATCTCGCCGACGGGATCGGGCAGCGCCGCGATTTCGGCGAGGCCGTCCGCCATCGCGGCGACGGTCTTCGGCGTCAGCGTCAGCCGGTCGACGAAGGCGGCGTCGTGCCCGGCCGCCGCCGCCGCGGCGACGTCCTCGCGCGTTGGCGGCGATGAGCTTCGCCTCGTCGCGCCGCAGAGCGGCGGCCGTCGCGGCGAGCGCGGTGTTCTTCGTCCGCGTCTCGGCGCGCGCGACGTCCCGCGCGGCCGCGCGCGCGGCCGCGCCGACCCCCTCGCATGTAGGCGCCGACGTCGGCAAACGTGCCAAGTCCGGGGATGGCGAGGTTGGTCATCGATGCATTCTAGCGCGATCCTGACGATCGATCCGCCCGAGCCGATTGAGGTAAAATCACGGGTTCCGGTCCGCGCCGTACCGACGGCCCGACCCATTCGCGGCACCCCCGCACACCCTCAGGAGCATTCGCAATGCGCAATTTGATCGGAAGCATAGGACTCGCCGTCGTCGCAGCACTGGCCTTTCCCGCGGCCGCACAGACCGGCGCCGCCGTCGTAGGCAAAGGGTCCCGGCGTCGCCGGTGCCGCGCAGACCCTCAAGATCACCGCGACGATCACGGCGATCGACGCGGCCACGCGCGCCGTCACGCTGAAGGGCCCGCAAGGCCGGGAAGTCACGCTGACGGCGGGCGACCAGGTCAAGAACTTCGCGCAGCTGAAGGTCGGCGATCAGGTGAACATCGAGTACATCGAGGCGCTGACGCTCGAGCTCAAGAAGGGCAGCACGGCGCCGGTCTCGCGCACCGAGCAGGCGGGCATGGCCGGAGCGAAGCCGGGCGCGCAGCCCGCCGGCATGGCCGGGAAGCAGGTGACGGTCGTCGCCGAGGTGGTCGGCGTCGACGCCAAGACGCAGGTCGTCACGTTGCGCGGCCCGCAGCGCACGGTCGAGCTCAAGGTCGCCGACCCCGAGCAGTTCAAGCGCGTCGCCAAGGGCGATCGCGTCGAGGCGACTTACACGGAAGCGGTGGCGATCGCCGTCGAGCCGGCGAAGAAGTAACGCGACGCCGTTGCCGCGTGGGGCCGGCGGCGCGACCATGGGGGAAAGAGGGTTGGTGCCGCCTTTCCCCCACGGCATGCGCCGGTTGCCACCCGCGCGGCACGCGGAACGGCAGGCGCTTGCCCGCCGCTGCGGCCCGCTCAGCGCGCCGGCTTGATCGTCCGCACGCCGGCGTCGGTTCCGAGCAGGATGACGTCCGCTCCGCGCTGCGCGAAAAGGCCGACGGTGACCACGCCGACGATGCCGCGGATTCTCGCTTCCAGCTCGGCCGGATCCGCGATCGACAGCCCGTGCACGTCGAGAATCGCGTTGCCGTTGTCGGTGGTGAAGCCCATCCGCCACGCCGGCTGGCCGCCCAGCAGCACGAGCTGCCGCGCGACGTAGCTGCGCGCCATCGGGATCACCTCGACCGGAAGCGGAAACGTGCCCAGCACGCCGACGAGCTTCGAGCCGTCGGCGATGCAGACGAACTTCCGTGCGACCGCGGCGACGATCTTCTCGCGCGTCAGCGCGCCGCCGCCGCCCTTGATCATCGCGCCGTGCTCGGTCACCTCGTCCGCGCCGTCGACGTACACCGGAAGGTCGGCGACGTTGTTGAGCTCCTCGACGTAGATTCCGTGGCTCTTGAGACGCTCGGCCGTCTTCACGGAGCTCGCCACCGCGCCCTTGATCCGGTGCCTGATCTTCGCGAGCTCGTCGATGAAGAGATTCGCCGTGGATCCCGTGCCCACGCCGATGATCGCGTCGTACTCGACGTACTGGATCGCCTCGCGGGCGACAGCCTGCTTCTGCTCGTCCTGCGTCATCGCGCTTCCCCCGATAGCTCGGTCATTCTAGCAGCGATGGAGCGTCAAATCGGGCAATCGCCATTGAGTTCCAGACTTCGAGTCGCCCGCCATTGCTTTGCGGTCGGGCATCAACCAAGAATTTCCCGCAATGCAGCCAGGGGTCGCCGCACGTCGACCTCGATCAACCGACACGATGCAATGCGACTGACAGGAATGACGTGTAGCCTGATAATCATCGCGTTCACGCGACGGGGGTGCGCCCAGCGACTGCAAAGCGCCAGCGTCATCAGCGCCGTTCGAGTCGGGGGAATCAAGGCATCATGGAGGGGAACGTCAGGAAAAAGCTCAAGCGCGTCTTGTTGACGCTGCCGTGGGCGGTACTGCGCTTCTTCGGCCGGATCGTCCGGCGCTTCTTCGTCGCGCTCGGCGTGGTCGTCGCGCTTCTCATCCTCGGCTACATCGGACTCGAAGAGATCATCGAGACGATCGATTCCCGCTACTCCAGCGAGATCGACAACTACCTGGGCATCGACAGGAGCACGATCGCCCGGCTGCATGATCGCGCCTACTTTGCCCAGGAATCGACGCTCGTCACCGAGGATCTCAAGACCGCTGCCTGCATTTCCTCACCCGAGCACCGCATCCTGATCGACGAATTCGCCGAGATCCCGCCGCTCTTCGTGAGCGCCATTCTCGCCTCCGAAGACAAGAATTTCTTTACTCATGAGGGAATCGACAAGGCCGCGATCGTCCGCGCGTTTGCCAAACACCTGCTGCAGGAGAGCCGCTCGGGCGCGTCGACACTGACCATGCAGATCGCCAAGCACCTTCGCGGCGGTACCGGCCGTGCATCGACCGAAATGGAAAAGATCGGCGACATCGTCATGGCGCTCCGGATCGAGCGCGAGTTCTCGCGGCAGGATCTGCTGCTGAAATACGTGAACATGCCGTACTTCGGCCGCGGGCAATACGGCATTGAAGCGGCCAGCCGGGCCTATTTCGGCGAGCCCGCGAAGGATCTGACGCTCCCGCAGGTAGCGTTCATCGTCGCGCTCATCAACAAGCCGGCGCTACCCGATCGCACGTTCGCGACTGACCCGCTGCTCAGCACGCCTGAACAGATCCGCGATGCGAATTGGGCCGAGCAGGCGCGCGGCACCCTCCGTGTGCTCGACCTGATGCTCGACCAGGACGTGATCGACGACGTCGAGTATGCGCGCGCGGCAAGCATCGTCGAGAAGTCGCTCCGCAAGGATGTTCTTCCGCGGGGCATCGGCTGCGGCACGAACGACCACTTTCTCGAGCGCGTGCGAATCCTCTACAAGGATCGCTTCCCGATCACCAAGGGCGGACTCACGATCTCGATTACACGCGACGACGCGCTGCAGGACGTGCTCGCGCGAGCAGTCGGTATGACGGTCGCGACCTACCTCGCCCGCCATCCGGACGACACCGACAACGACCAGCTGCGCGCCGGAGCGTTCGCGGTCGAATTCACCGGCGATGTCCTCGCCGAGGTGGGCAATGTCGATTTCAAGCAATTGAAATACGACGTCATCGCAACCGGCTGGCGGCAGCCGGGATCGACGTTCAAGATCTTCACGTACGGAGGCCTGGTCGAGCGGCTCACCAAGGAAGTGCTCGCCGCCGAGCCGAAGGCGGCCGTCGAAGCGATCGCCGCCAAAGTTCTCGAGCGCTGCACCGTGCTCGACGCGCCCGTGTTCGTGTCGCTAGGCCGCGGACGCGGAACGAAGAAGATCGAGAACTTCCACTCGCGTTCGGAGCCGGAGTACCGCGGCGAGATCGAGCTGCCGGATCGCGCTGGGCGAGTCGCGCAACACGGCGGCGATGCGCGCGGGAGCGCGGGCCGGCATCAAGACCGTGATCGAGCTCGCGTATCGCGTCGGACTGCCGAAGGATGCCAAGCATCCGCTGCAGCCCTACCCGACAACTGCCATCGGCGCCTCCGACGTGAATCCGTTGTCGATGGCCTCCACCGCAGCGTTCCTGAACGGCGGATTTCGCGTAACGCCGCGCTTCGCGAACGACGTCTGCCGCGACGGCAAGTCGCTCCTCTACAAGGACGACGACCGACGCGCGAAGGCCTGCGACATCAAAGGTGAAGCCCCTCCCGCCGAGGAGCGGGTCATGCATCCCGCCGTATCGGCGGCGATGATCGAGCTCTTGAAGAGTCCGCTCGACATCGGCCCCACCGGCACGGCATCGGCGCTGCGCTCCGGCGTGATTCCGGGAATGGACCCGCTGAGCGACGCGATCTGGAAGCTCAAGCCTGACGAGCGGAAGCAGCGCTCGCTCGCGTTCCCGCTCAACCAGGCGGGCGAGATCGCCGGCAAGACGGGCACGGCGACCAACGCGGATGGGAAGACCTCGGACGTGTGGCTCCTCCTGTTCGTTCCCGGCCCGCCGGGGCATCCGGAGAAAGGCATCGTGCTCGGCTTCTGGATGGGGAAGGATTCGAAAGATCATCCGCTCGGTGCTCGCGGCGCGACCGGCGGTCCCGGGTTCGCCGAGTCGGGCGCTCGCAACTGGGTGCATTCGGCGGCGACGGTGCTCGCGTTTCTCCAGAAGGAGCGAGAGCTGCTAAGGCCCGGATACAAATTCCAGCCGTTCATGACCGGCGAAGCATCCGCGCGTTCCGGGGCCAAGACGCCGGAGCCATCACCGCCGAGGGGCGAGAGCGTTTCGGCAAAGTGAGAAGTCGCCCTCCTTCGCCCGCCTATGCGATCATCGTTGCGGCAGCGCACCAGCGACCCGCAACTCCAGCCCGTCGCCGCCGATGCCCAATCTTCTATGAAGTGGACGTTCAGGATCGCCTCAATCCATCGCGCGTCAGGGAATGCCGTTCGCGCGTCATGCATCGGGACGACGGTGTTCGCGGCCTTGGTGGGACCGCTCGCGCCGTTGCGGCGGCACTGCTGAGGTCATCCAACAGTCTTAGTGGCCACCGGTCTTGGGCGGGCTGTCGATTCTTGTGATGGTGACGTCCGAATTGGGGTCAATGCGCTTCTGTTCGCGGCGTGCGGCGCGGTCCTGGTCGCCAGCCATTCGCGTCAAGGCCAATACAAACAGCAGACCGAGCCCCCAGCCGATTAAGCCCAATAGGATCAAGGTAAAGTCCATTTGGCGCACCTTCTGCCAACCGCACTATGCAAACGGGAACGGGGTTCGCCCCGTCGGGCAAACGCACGGCGTAGTTGTTACTAAAATGTAGGTGGTATATGGGTGCAGCCCGGGTCGCGGAGGTCCCGACTGCTAACGGCGCTATAGGCCAGCTGAGCGCGTGGACCGCAAACTGGAAACACATGATCTCATGTGTTTCCGCTATCCTAAGGTAGCTAGCAAGTTGAGTCTCCTGAAGATATTGCATGAGTGATATGCACTGTGATCAACCTTCGCGGCATTGATCTCAACCTCCTGCCGGTGTTCGAAGCGGCGTACGAAGAGCGGAGCCTGTCGCGCGCCGCGGATCGGCTGGCGATGACGCAGTCGGCTGTGAGCCATGCGGTATCGCGACTGCGTTCGCTATTCCGCGATGAGCTGTTTATCCGTCAGGCAAGGGGAGTGTTGCCAACGCCAATAGCGGACATGATCTATGCGAGGTTGCGCGGCGCAATGGCATCGGTGCGCGAGTCGGTTGCAGAAACGCGGGGCTTCGATCCCAAGACGTCAGGGCGAAGGTTCTTCGTCGGCATTTCGCACCCGCTCGGGCCGCTGATTGCAGTGCGGCTGCGTGAACGACTGATCCACGCCGCGCCGGGAGTCGAGGTGGCCTACAGCACCCGGTCGCGGCCGATCGAGCTCGAGCGGGGAATGCGCGAAGGGAAGGTGGACGCGGCGGTGGATTGGCTCGTGCCTGAGCGCGGCAAGTTCAATGAAGTCACGCTCTTTGACGACGCGGTCGTGGCAGTGGCCCGGCATGGGCACCCGGCGTTGCGGCGGACACGGTCGATAAGCGAACTGAAGAAAGGAGCTTTCATATCTCTTCGTCCGCGCGTCGAGGGCGAACATCCCGTCGCGGGTATACAGGAGTGGCAGCGTCTCGAGCTGAACTACGTCCTTGAAGTGTCCGAAATTCTCGAAGTGTTCATGGTGGCCCGCCAATCGGACCTGTTCGGCCTGATACCGCGGACTATGATGAAGTTTGCCCACGAGGTCTTCGGACTCAGGCCACTGCGGGCGGGGCCGAAGATAATATCCGTGCCGATCAAGCTGGTATGGCATGCAAGCCGGGAGGTGGACCCGGCGCACGGGTTCTTGCGCAAGCAGATGCAATTGGCTTCGAACGATGTCGTTCCGCGAGGATCGCAGTAGTCGTCCGCGATCTGTCAGCGCAAGCTTATGGCACGCGCTCAGTCGATACCGAGTGTCTCGGTTCGGCCATGACCGGTCCTACCGACATTCGCTCGTTCTAGCTGAAATTCGCCCGTCTTCCATCGCGGTCAACCAAGGCACCGGGCGGGGCATGTCAGCCGAGGTTTGGGCGGTTGTGCTGCGTTGATCATGCCGGCGCCGTGTGCCGATCACTTGGGATTGAGCGTCCTGGGCCTGGAATACAAGGATGACGAGGCGCAGGCCTTGACGTGCATCGGATAGACGTAGGAGCGTCCCGTGCCGGGATGGACGACGAGCTCGACGTCGCGGCCGCAGCTTTCGCAGCGGATCGTCGGCGCGCCGCGGGCGACAGCGCTGCCCAGGGCGACGCGCTCTTCGCGGGTCAGGACGTGCCCCGAGCGGGGGCAAAGCTTGCGGTAGTCGATGAGTGCCATTGGGACGCAGGGTTCCGCGCCAAGGCGAGCATCGTAGGGATGAGTCGATGTCGACGCCACTGAATAGATCGCATGTTAGTTATGAACGATGGTCAACTTGCGCGGCGTCGACCTCAATCTAGTCGTATGACCGAGTTCGACCCCTTCCTTTTCTGCCGGTCAACTTGACGCGACAATTGGCTGCAATGCCGCGATCCCAGACGTTGAGGTTGGCAGGGCGTAGGTCTCTGACCGGTCGCAAGCGGTCGTCCCGCAAACCCGTTGCGATCCCCGTTGACAAGGCCCGGTCGGCACGCGGAAGATGACGCCGCCTACCCGATGTTCGCGTCGCGGTCGCGAATTCGACGCAATCGTCAGTTTGCTTACCGGAAGCGGGAGCGGTGTTGGCTGACCGCCGGTCGGCGAATGCGACCTGCACAAGGGGCTCCTCCGAGAGGAAGCATTAAAGGCGCACGGCAAAGGGATATCGGCCGGGACGATCAACACGGGGACCGGCAAAGCCATCGTGGCGGTGGGCGGGGTGCTCTGGTCGCCGGGGCTGATGTGGTCGAGGCGCAGTCGATGAGACGACGTGATTTCCTTGCAGCCATCTGCGGTGCGATAGCGACGCTGCCAAGCCTTGCGCGTGCGCAGGCCAGCAGGATTCCCAGAGTTGGTGTTCTTTGGCATGCAGGTAGTGCTGCTGAAGAAGGGTCGTATTACACGGGCCTTCTTGAAGGTTTTCGAGACCTCGGGTACGTCGATGGGCGCAACATCATCCTCGAACATCGCTTTCCCAATGAAATGCCGGAGCGATTTCGGAGCATGGTCGCCGAGCTGGTAGCGCTCAAGGTCGATGTCTTGGTGACGGTTGGAACACAGACTGCGCCTTACGCAAGAGACGCGACCACCTCAATACCGGTCGTTTTCATCTTCGTTCCCGACCCTGTGGGCAGTGGTTTCGTCGACAGCCTGGCACGGCCGGGAAGAAATATGACGGGGCTATCGCACTTCGGGAAAGATCTCGTCCTCAAACGCCTGCAATTTCTCAGAGATCTCATTCCCGGTTTGTCTCGTGTCGGCTTGCTCGTCAATCCCAATACCGAAGTCGCGACTCTGTACAAACGGGTTACCGATACCGCCGCGGTTGAGCTCGGTTTGGAAAATCAGACATTTGAAGCGCGCTCGCTCGAGGAGCTCGGGCAAGCATTTGACGCAATGGTCAAAGCCGGAATGCAAGCGGTGACCATAAACGGCGAGGGGCTGGTTTATCAGCAGCGAGCAGGCGTCGCGAAAATGACGCTTGCACGTCGTCTTCCGTTGGCCGTCTGGTCGAGAGAAACCTTCGAGGCCGGCGCGCTCATGTCGTATGGCGCTGACCAAGTTGCAATGTGTCGCCGCGGGCCCGTTTTCGTCGACAAGATCCTGAAGGGCGCCAAACCCGGTGATCTACCCGTGGAGCAACCGACCAAGCTCGAATTCTTGATCAACCGCAAGGTTGCAACGGCGCTCGGACTCACGATCCCGCCGGCGTTGCTCGTACGTGCCGAGCAAGTGATTCAGTGATGGGCGTTGCGCGCTGATCGCGCGGTTCAATCCGCCGACCGCGGTTGCCAGGTAACCTAATCCGTTGACCGTCTGCTTTGGAGAATCCCGACCGTCTGGTGAGCGTCTATTTCGTTGAAAAACTCGATGTTTGAGTGATGCAAAATAACCGCTAGTGTCCTGAGTCAGAAATGCGTTTACAAAATCTTGCGATGCTCGCCAGAATTTCGTCGGCGTTCTTGGTCCAGGCGAACGGCTTGGATTGTTCGTTATGGTGATCGAGATATTCGCGAATGGCTTGTTCCAAGGCCAGCGTGCTGCGATGGCTGCCGCGCTTGATTTGGCTTTGGGTCAGCAGCGCGAACCAGCGTTCGACCTGATTCAGCCAGGAGGTCGAGGTCGGCGTGAAATGCAGATGAAAGCGCGGATGGCGGGCAAGCCACGCGCGCACGGTCGGGGTCTTGTGCGTGCCGTAGTTGTCCATCACCAGATGCACCTCCAGCGCCGCCGGTACATTGGCATCGATGGTGCGCAGAAACTGCAAGAACTCCTTGCCGCGATGGCGGCGATGCAACTCGCCGATCACTTTGCCGGTGGCAATGTCGAGTGCCGCAAACAGCGTGGTCGTGCCGTGGCGCGCGTAGTCGTGCGTGCGCCGCTCGGCCACGCCCGGACCCAACGGCAGCAGCGGCTGGGTGCGGTCCAGCGCTTGAATCTGGCTCTTCTCGTCCACGCACAGCACCATGGCCTTGAGCGGCGGGTTCAAGTACAAGCCGACGATGTCGCGCACCTTGTCGATGAACAGCGGATCGGTGGACAGCTTGAAGGTCTCTTCCCGATGCGGCTGCAATCCAAAGGCGCGCCAGACGCGGCTGACGGTGCTCTGCGACAACCCGAGGGTCGTCGCCAGCGCCCGACTGCTCCAGTGCGTGGCGCCGCGCGGCCGTTGCGTCAGCGTGGTCGCAATCAGACGTTCGATCTCAGCATCGCCGACTTTGCGTGGCGCGCCTGGCCGCGGTTCGTCAAGCAGGCCATCGAGTCGCTGCGCGACGAAACGACTACGCCACTTGCCGACGGTCTGCGGCGTTGCCCGGACGCGCCGCGCCACTTCGCCATTGGTCAGCTTCTGCGCACACGCCAGGATGATGCGCGAACGCAGCGCCAACGCCTGCGAGGTCTTGTGCCGCCGCGTCCATTCGACCAATTGATTGTGCTCGGCCATGCTCAATACCAATTCCGGCAATCGCGGTCCTCGTCTCACCTTCGTCTCCTCGATACTCACCCTCACGTGAGACCGAGGATTGAACAAAATATTCGACGAATTAACGACTCAGGACACTAGAGTTCAGCGGAACGTGGTTCCATGATTGGGGCGCGGTGTCGTCCGTCGGCGATCGCGTTTTTGGTTCGTTCAGGTCGCCATCTTCATCGCTTCGGGTTCTGCTGGGCTCAACCACTTCGCCATTCGGCGCAGATTTTGCGCGGTAGCCGCCAATAGAAACTCATCGTTGGCCCCACTGAGTCCTCGCAACCGCAGCCGGTCGAGCTTCAGGATGCGTTTAAGGTGAGCAAATAGCATCTCGACCTTCTTTCGGTCTTTGCGCGATTGCTTGTACGCATCGGTCTTGGCAATGTTGCGCGCGACATCCCGCGCCGATTCATGGACGCTGCGTGCGATCTTTCGAATTGGTGTGTTCGGACAGCAGCGAGCCTTCATTGGGCAACTCGCGCAATCGGATTGACTGGATCGATAGATGATGGTGTCGGCCTGGGTGACGTGGGTACGCAAATTCTTGAAGGCGCGCCACTGGTTACGCAGCACATGGCCCTGTGGACAGCGGTATTCGTCGGCATGCTCGTCCCACTGGAAGTCGCTGCGGGACAACGTTTCGTCGTCGCGTTGTGTCTTGTCCCACACCGGCACATGCGGCTCGATCTGCTTCTCGTCAACCATCCATCCCAGAATTTCCGCGGTGCCGTAATTGGTGTCGCCGATCAGTCGCTGCGGCTTGAGATCAAACCGTGCCTCAACCCGGTCAATCATCGTTTTGGTGGCGTTGATCTCGTCCGTCCTATGGGCGGGTGTCGCCTCAACGTCGACCACGATTCCCGCTGCCGTGCCGATCAGATAGTTCGCCGAATAGGCGTAGAACGCCGGACCCCCTGCGGCACTCCACTGCGCCGCCGGATCGGTCAGCGAGATGTTCTTGGGTGTGCTCTTCTCAACCTCCGCCTGATCCAGAGCCGCCAGATATTCGCGCACCGGGCGACTGATCGATGGCCGGTCGGACCAGTCGGCCTCAGCACCCGGCACGCCACGCTGACGGTTGGCGTCGGCCTTCACCAGGCGGGCGTCGATGGCGAACCCTTCGCCACCCACCAACCCTTCCCGCACGCAGCGCTCCAGAACCTGCTCGAACACGAAACGCAGCGTGTCGCTGTCACGGAACCGGCCATGCCGATTCTTGGAGAACGTGGAGTGATCCGGCACCGGGTCTTCCAATCCGAGCCGACAGAACCAGCGATACGCCAGATTCAGGTGGACTTCCTCGCACAGCCGCCGTTCCGACCGGATGCCGAAACAGTAACCCACGATCAGCATGCGAATCAGCAGCTGGGGATCAATCGAGGGCCGGCCGGTGTGGCTGTAGAACGGGGCCAGGTGCCGGCGCAGGTCGCCAAGGTCGAGGAACCGATCAATCCCGCGCAGCAGGTGTTCGCAGGGAACATGCGACTCGAGATTGAACGCGTAGAACAGCCGGTCTTGGTTGCCGCCTTGCTCACCCATCATATCGATGTCCCCTTGCGCAACGACGTGCCTCTAGGACATCAACCAAAGACGCTCAGTTCATCGAGTTTTTCAACGGAATAGGCCAACTGCAGACGGTGGAAGCAGGGATCTATGTGTCCCGGCGAACAGACAGGGGCACGGCGTCGGCATAGCCTCAGTCCACCTAAAGACGCGAGTAGCAAAGCGTTGAAGAATTGCCAGACCTATAAGGAGAAATACCATGAACCTACGCAGCACGCTTGCACTGATAACCACGGTAATTGCCATCTCCTCGAACAGCGCGCTGGCGCAACAGGCGGGGGACGTGGAAGGAGTCAAAGCGGCGAGCAAAGCCTTTTATTCGGCACTAGCGGTGATCGACGATGGGACGGCCATGGAAAAGGCGTGGGCCCACACGCCCTACGTCACATTGGTTGGCCCCCGCAGCAAATCGATCCTTGTCGGCTGGGATGGCCAAAAGAAATACTGGGAAGAAAGCAACAAACGCTTCTCGCAGAGAAACGCCGTGTTGCTGGATCAGCACGTTCACGTCAATGGCAATCTTGCCTGGGAGATGGGTCAGGAGAGCGGGGAGAACAAAATGAAGGACGGCAGCACGGGCAAGAACGATAACATCGTGACGAATGTCTACGAAAAACAGGCAAACGGCCACTGGCTGATCGTATCCCACCACGCGCAACCGAAACCCCAATAAACGCTGACTGTCCAGCCGTACTCGGGAAACAAGCCGAGCAAAATGTAGCGACTCTCATACAGACCCCGCTTCGACGGGGTTTGTTTTTGGTGGATCTGCTTGCCTCGCCGACTGGCCGCTATCGGGAGCGGGCTATGACCAATTTGGGTCGTACTGCGACCTTCGGCAATCAAACCGCTCGCGTTCGTACTTGAAGGTCGCTGACCGGCCACGAGCGGTCACACGGACGCCTCCTCGAAAGCAGCCAATCAGCGGCGCTATCGACCCGACGCGGACATTCATGTTTGGGCGCCCTGTGCCGGTGGCTGCATGCGGTGCGGCGGTGAAGCGTTACGTCACCGCTGCGACGCGCCGGGAGGTCGGCAATCGCTTGCCCCACAACGCGCGTCTACGTCATGATACGAGTTCTTTGCCGTGCCTTGAGGGAGTCGCCACGCGGCTACTACACGGAGTTGTCATCCTCTTCGCGTTCCATTGCGCCGGCCTCGACCCGGCGGCGCACGCGCAGGGCGCGCCGGCCGGCGGCGTCCTGTTCGAGAGTGTGCGTGTCTTCAGCGGCAAGGACAACGTGCTGTCGCCGCCTGCCAACGTGCTCGTCGTAGGAAACACGATCCAGGCGATTTCCGTATCGGCGATTTCGCTACCGACAAATCTGAAGGTCCAGCGGATCGACGGCAACGGCCGCACGCTGATACCCGGTCTCATCGACAATCATTGGCACACGATGCTCGCCCGACCCACGCCATTCGAGATGTTCGAAGCCGACATCGGTTACATCAACTTTCTCGCCGGCGCGGAGGCGACGGCGACGCTGATGCGCGGCTTCACGACTGTCCGCGACATGGGCGGCCCGTCGTTCGGATTGAAGCGTGCCATCGACGAAGGATTGGTGGCCGGGCCGCGAATCTATCCCTCGGGAGCGATAATCACGATAACCGGCGGTCACGGCGATTTTCGCAGCCGCGGTGACCTTCCGCGTCAGATCGGCGGGCCGTTGACCCGCATGGAAATCCTGGGCGGCAGCATGGTCGCCGATTCGCCGGACGAAGTTCGAGTGCGCGCCCGCGAGCAACTGTCACTCGGTGCGTCGCAAGTCAAGCTCACCGCCGGCGGCGGCGTCGCATCGCCGCACAGTCCGCTCGACGTTGCCACCTTCAACGAGGACGAGTTGCGCGCCGCGGTGCAAGCCGCCGAAAACTGGGGCACGTACGTCGCCACGCACGCGTACACGCCGATCGCCATCCAACGCGCCGTCGGCGCAGGCGTAAAGGTGATCGAGCACGGCCATCTCATGGACGAGCCGACTGCCAGGATGATGGCGGACAAAGGCATCTGGCTGAGCTTCCAGCCATTCACCGACGACGGTCACGTACCCCCCATGGCCCCGGAGAATATGCGTCGATTGCGGCAGGTGTTCGCCGGCACTGAACAAACCGTGGCGCTGGCGAAGAAATACAAGCTGAAGATGGCGTTTGGCACCGACATTCTGTTTTCCGCCGCGGGCGCGACGCGCCAGGGCGAGTTGCTCGCCAGCATGGGTAAGTGGTACACGCCGCCCGAAGTGCTACGGATGGCGACCGGTACCAACGGCGAGCTCCTGAAGCTTTCCGGCCCCCGTGATCCCTACCCAGGCAAGATTGGAGTGGTGGAAGAAGGCGCGCTCGCCGACCTCATTTTGGTGAATGGCAATCCACTCGCCGACCTCGCGCTCTTGGCCGATCCCGCGAAGAACTTCGCAGTGATCATGAAAGACGGGAAGATCTATAAGAACCAGCCGTAAGTCCGGGTGGGGAGCGAGCAACTACGAGGCAGGTCACGAGGCAGGTCGCCCGAAGGGCCGCTCTCGGCGGAACAGCGAATTCGGGGAACGACCGCTCTCAATCCCGCGACGGGCAGCAACGGGTCGATAGCGCCACTTCGATTCCTTGACCAGCTGACGTTCGATCAGCTGTTCATGCTGGGTGGCGTCCGCCATCTTTGGCAGTCTGCTTTGGAGATCGCTCGCCACGCTTGCGACATCGGGCTACGTCTGCTGCGCCTTGACTCCGGTCATTCCTGACGTGAGTGTTTTGGGAGATGAATGGCCGGAGGTGGCCGAACCGCGACATAGACGGCCGACCGAAATCGCGCACATCGCGGCTCAATGACAAACGAGCAATCCGACATTCGGTTCCGACTTGCCTCACTGATCGCAGTTGCGTGACATGAACACTTCAAGTACCGGATTCAGAATGCTCTTCTTCTTTGCCGATCGCGACGGCGGCAACCGGTTATAGTCCGAGCATTCCCGGGGCGCATCGCGCCATACCTGCCATGTCGGCGCCAACACCTCGTCGATCCGTGTCGCCACCGCCCTTCGCGCTGCGCGGCGCGTTCCTGACCTACCGCGGCGATCCGTTCGCGGAGGGAGTGCGCGCCACTCGCCTGCACGAATCGGACGGTGCGGTCGCGATCGCGGACGGTCGCATCGTTGCGGCGGGACCGGCGTCGCGCGTACTGCGTGCGCTGCCTGCCGGGACACCCGTCGAGCGCCTGCCACGCGGCACGCTGCTGATGCCGGGCTTCGTCGACTGCCATGTGCACTACCCGCAGGTGCCAGTCATGGCGAGCCACGGCACGCAGCTTCTCGATTGGCTGTCGCGCTACACGTTTCCCGCCGAGCAGCGCTTTCACCAGCTGCGTCACGCTCGAGCGGCGGCGCGCGTGTTCTTCGACGAGACGCTTGCGCGCGGCACCACGACCGCCGCCGTCTTCTGCACCGTGCACCCCGAGTCCGTCGAAGCATTTTTCGCGGAGGCGCTGCGCCGCGGCGTGCGCGCGATCGGCGGCAAGGTGCTGATGGATCGCCACGCGCCGCGCGCGCTGCGCGATACCGCGCGCCGAGGCTACGAGGAATCGAAGGCGCTGATCGCCCGCTGGCATGGCCGCGGCCGACTTGGTTACGCAATCACACCGCGTTTCGCGCCAACGTCAACGCCGGCGCAACTCGAAGCTGCCGGCACCTTGTGGCGCGAGCACCCGGATTGCTGGGTGCAGACGCACCTCGCGGAGAACCGGAGCGAGGTCGCATGGGTGCGCGAGCTGTTTCCCGCTGCGCGGGACTACGTCGACGTGTACGCCCGTTTCGGGCTTCTCGGGCGGCGCGCGGTGTTCGGCCACGGCATCCACTTGCGCGAGCGCGAGTTGCAGGCGCTTTTCGCATCGGACTCCGCGATTGCGCACTGCCCGACGTCCAACCTGTTCCTCGGCAGCGGATTGTTTCCCTGGCCGCGCGTCAAGAAGGCGACGCGGCCGGTCCGCGTCGGGCTTGCGACGGACGTGGGTGGAGGCACGTCGCTGTCGATGCTGCATACGATGGCCGAGGCCTACAAGATTGCGCAACTCGGCGGGACGACGCTCTCGCCCGACCACGCGTTCTGATCTCGCCACCCGTGGCGGTGCACGGGCGCTCGATCTTGACGACAAGGTCGGCAGCATCGAGCCGGGGCGTGACGCGGACCTCGTGCTGCTCGACCTCCACTCCACGCCACTGATCGCGCATCGCATGCAAGGCGCGGACGAGCTCGCCGAGGCACTGTTCGTGCAGATGATGCTCGGGGACGATCGCGCGATCCGGGCGACGTGGGTCGCGGGGCGCAAGGCGCACGAGCGGCAGCCTCGGGACGGCGCGTAGGTCTCCGCTGCCGCCACCCCAGACCCTTGTTGCGGGACGAGGGAGCCGGTGCAGCGACACCGCCACGTGTCGGGCACTGGCTCGCGCACCGCGGTTTCGGCTTCGAGTCAGGCCGCGCGCGGCGAGCCCGAAACGTCGGTGTCGGCCAGGTAGGCCATTGCCGCATCGACGCCGCCGCTTAGGTGCGGTACGCCGGACAGCGCAAGACCCATTTCCACGCCGGCGAGCGTGCCGCAGAGCATCAGGTCATTGAACCAGCCGAGATGCCCGATCCGGAAGATCTTCCCTGACACCTTGCCGAGGCCCTGTCCAAGCGACAGGTCGAAGCGATCGAGCACGATTCTGCGGAACGCGTCGGCGTTATGGCCGTCGGGCATGACGATGGCGGTCAACGACGAGCTGTATCCGGCGGGATCGGCGCACAGGATCTCGAGCCCCCACGCCCGTGCCGCGCGACGAGTGGCCTCGGCGAGGCGGTCGTGGCGGGCGTACACGGCGGGCAGCCCTTCCTCGAACAGCATTTCGAGCGCCTCGTGCAAGCCGTAGAGCAGGTTGGTCGCGGGGGTGTAGGGGAAGAAGCCGTTCGCATTGGCTGCGAGCATCTCCTGCCAGTCCCAGTACGACCGCGGCAGCATCGCGGTCTGCGCGGCGGCGAGCGCTCTTGCGCCGATCGCATTGAACGAGAGCCCCGGCGGCAGCATCAGGCCCTTCTGCGAGCCGCCGACGGTGACGTCGACACCCCATTCGTCGTGACGATAGTCGATCGACGCGAGCGAGCTGATCGTGTCGACCATGAGGAGCGCGGGATGCCCCGCGCTGTCGATTGCCGCGCGCACGTCCGCGATGCTGCTCGTCACGCCGGTCGAGGTTTCGTTGTGGACGACGCACACGGCCTTGATCGCGCGCGCCGCATCCGTGCGAAGCCGCGCCTCGACCTCTCCGGCGTCCACGCCGTGGCGCCAGTCGCCGGGAATGAAATCGACACTGAGCGACAGGCGCCGGGCGAGCTTGCGCCACAACGTCGCGAACTGGCCCGTTTCGGCCATCAGCACACGATCGCCGGGGGAGAGCGTGTTGACGAGCGCTGCTTCCCACGCCCCGGTGCCCGATGCCGGGTAGATCACCACATTGGCGTCGGTCTTGAACACCCGCTTCAATCCTGCAAGCACCGCGTTGCCGAGCGCGGCGAACTCCGGCCCGCGATGATCGATGGTGGGGCGATCGATCGCGCGCAGCACGCGGTCGGGCACGTTCGTCGGCCCGGGGATTTGCAGGAAATGCCGGCCGGACGGGTGTCGATCGAGAACAAGCATGGAATTCTCCGCAACACGGGCGGGGTGCTCGCGCTACACCCGCGCTTGGACATTGCAGGGCGACCAAGAGACGATTATGCGGCGATCGGCACCATCATCGCGACGAATCGGATGCGACCTGCGAGCTTCGCTGGCGCGTTGCGACCGGCGTCAACCGCAGGTCCTGAAAGCGAGCGAAGGCGCCGCCGGGGCGCCGTCGCGATGCAGGCGTCGAATGCGGCTGCCGGCCGCGGGCTGCGTGAAGCGTTGCGCTTACGCCGCCAGCGTGCCGGCCCGCGCCGCGCGCAGCGTCGCCGAAGGCGGTTCGCCGTAGAGCGCGCGGTAATCGGCCGCAAAGCGGCCGAGGTCCCACAACCCGTTGCGCGTCGCAATCGAGGTGACGGTGTCACCCGGTTGCGCATTGCGCAGTGCGCGGCGCGCGGCGGCAAGCCGCCGTTGCACCAGATAGCGCGTCGGGCCGAGGCCGTAGACGGTGTGGAACGCGTTGCGCAGCGTCCGTTCGCTGGCGCCGGTCAGCGCACAGAGATCGGCCACGTACACCGGGGTGTGGAGATGGGTTTCGAGGTAATCCTCGCACTGCCGCACGAGACGCGTGGCCGGCAGTTTCGCGCGATCGGCAATCGCGTGCGGATCCGCGGAAGCCACCGCGCGTGCGAACGTGTCGAGCAGCGCTCGTTCGAGCGAGCTGCGCGCGCCCGGAGCCGCGAGCGCCTCGGGATCGCGTTCGGCGGACTTCAGTGCCGAGAACAGCAGGTCGACCGCAGCTGCTGCAATGGCCGGCGCCGCGAGTATCGGCCGGAAGACGGTTCCCAGCGCAGGTGGATCGCTGCCGCGCACCGCGCCGAGGGCGGCGCCGAGGTCGATCGGCGCGAACGACACAGCGGCCCAGCGCGAAGGACCCGAGCTCGAGCAGAACTGCGCGGCGCCAGGGCCGAACAGTGCGAAGACGTTGCCGCTCACCGGATAGCCGTTCATCCGGTAGTTCCCGGATGCGGCCAGCGCGATGCCGAAGCCGGCGATGTCGCGCGATACGGTTCCGAATGTCAGGCTGCCGCAGGGCTCGTCGGCGAACTGCACGAAGCCACGCTCGAGTGCAAGCGGCAGCAAGGCCCATGCACCCGTCGCGCGGCCCTTGGGCGTGATGCGCAGCTGCGTGCCGCGGATCGCCAGTGCGAGCTCGTCGGCCTCGTCGAAGCATTGCCAGGCGCCGGGTCGGCTTTCACGTACGTTCGGGGACGGGGAAACGATGGAGGTGGCGGGCGCTGCGGACGTGACGGAGAGCATGATTCTCACCGGTGGTTGGCTACGTCACATCGTGAGCGGATTCGGCAGCGCGAATGCTGACCTGCGTCAAACGAATGGCGCTTGTTTGCTGACGTAGCGCAGACGCGCGGGCTCCATCCAACCGCGGAGCTCCGGCACGGAATCCGAACGCAACCAACGCAACGGGCGCCCGCGGGCGCCCGTTGTCGGTGCAGTCGAACAGCGCGGCGGGTATCAGACGCGGCGCTTGTACTCGCCGGTGCGCGTGTCGACCTCGATCCGGTCGCCCGTGTTGACGAAGAGCGGCACCGGGACCTCGAACCCGGTCGCGAGCTTGGCCGGCTTCAATACCTTGCCCGAAGTGTCGCCCTTGACGGCCGGCTCGGTGTAGGTGACCTCGCGGACCACCGTATTCGGCATCTCGACCGAGATGGCGCGGCCCTCGTAGAACGTGAGCTCGCAGGCGAGCCCGTCCTCGAGGTAGTTGAGCGCGTCGCCCATGTTGTCGGCCTCGACCTCGTACTGGTTGAACTCGTGGTCCATGAACACGTACATCGGGTCGGCGAAGTAGGAGTACGTGGCTTCCTTCTTGTCGAGCTGGATCACGTCGAACTTCTCGTCGGCGCGGTAGACCGTTTCCGTCCCGCCGCCCGAGAGCAGGTTCTTGAGCTTCATCTTGACGACGGACGCATTGCGGCCGGACTTGGTGAACTCGGCCTTCTGGACCACCATCGGATCCTTGCCGATCATGATCACGTTGCCTGCGCGTACTTCCTGTGCGGTTTTCATGTGCTTCCTGCGAGGTTGGAAGCCGGTTCGCGGTTGGCGAGCCGGCCAGAATTCGGAAAACCCGAAATTATAGCCGGAAACGGGCGAATTCAACCAGCCGATCGGCGAGATCGCTTTGCTGCGCGCACCCTTCGGCCCAGCGACGGGCATGGTGCTCGAGCACCGGCAGTGCGGCCGCGAGCGGCGCCCATCGCTCCACCGTCGCCTCCGGATTTTCGGCGTTGAACGAACGGGTGAACCCGGCAAGCGCGTCGGCGGCGCCGGCCGCGAGGCCGTCCGTGTAGCGCCCGAGGAACGCGTCGAGCTTCGCCCGGTGCGCGTTTTCCGTCTGCGGGTAGATGTGCCAGACGAGCGGCCGCGCGGCCCACTGCGCGCGAAGGAATGAATCCTCGCCGCGCACGATGTCGAGGTCGCACACCCACAGCCGACGGTCGAAGTCGTCCTGGCGCACGAATGGCACGACGGCGAGTGTGAGCGTGCCTCGAACAAGCTGCTGTCCGGCGTGCGGAACATTGCCCGCGGTCCACCGGTCGAGCGCGGCAACGGCCACCTTTTCCGGCACGAGCACACGCACCGGAACGTCGCCTTCCGCCCACGCGTCGAATAGCGCGGGCAATGCGGCGTTCGGATAGCAGAACAGCGACACCGCGAGCTCGCCACGCGCGGGTGGCGCGAGACCGAGCGACGTCCAGAACGTTGCCTGCGCGTCGGCATCACGCCTGAACGCATCGCGATCGGCGAAGAGCCCTCGTTCGCGCAGCAGCCCGCCGCTTCCGGCACCGAAGCCCGGGAAGTAGAACCAGCGCGTCAGTGGAAATCGTGGGTGCGGCGAAGGCAGGGCATGCGTGCCATCGATCCATGCTTCGGCACTCAGGTATTCGAGGTTGATCCACACGGGAGGGCGCTGGGCGGCTGCCATGGCGACGAGCCATGCGTCGGGCAGGCCGCAGCCGAAGCCTTCGACCAGCACGTCCGGTAGCGGGTCGAGCGCTGCACGATCGTCGAGCCGGCACACCTGCACACCGGCACTCGCCTGTTGCATGGCATCGCGCTCGATGTCGGGCGCGATGCGCGCAAGCGTCGCGAGATCGTCGATCCACAGCCGCACCGCAAGCCGGTGCTCGGCGACGAGCTGCCGCGCGAGGCGCCAGCTCACTCCGGCATCGCCGTAGTTGTCCACGACGCGACAGACGATGTCGAAGTGCGGGACCTGCATCGCGCCAGTGTAGCGCCGGGCAGGGCCGGACCCGTCCGCTGCCGCGCTACACTTGAACCGGCGCCGGCACGCGAGGCCGGCATTCATGGGTCACGCGAGCATATGGCTGCCGAACCATTCCCGATCGACGTCATCTCCGATGTCGTCTGTCCGTGGTGCTTCATCGGCAAGCGCCGGCTGGAGGCCGCCCTCGCCGGATTGCGCGCATCGGACCCCGACTTGGCGCCTATCGTCCATTGGCACCCGTTTCAGCTCAACCCTGAACTCCCGAAGGCAGGGGTCGATCGGCGCGCGTACCTCGAAGCCAAATTCGGCGGGCCGGCGCGCGCTGCGGAGATCTACGCGCGGGTGCGTGCGGCGGGCGAGACGGTCGGGATCGCGTTCGCGTTCGAGCGCATCGTCCGCCAGCCCAATACGCTCGATGCACACCGCCTTGTCGCGTGGGCGCAGACGCAAGGAGACGCCGGCCCGCTGGTGGAAGCGCTGTTCACCGCCTATTTTCTCGACGGGCGCGACATTGGCGAGCGCGCGGTGCTGGCTGCGATCGCGGGCGAAGCGGGACTCGATGCGGTGATGGCCCGCAGGATACTCGACGGTGACGATTGGACCGAACGCGTGCGCGGCATGGATGCGCGGGCGCGCGAGCTCGGCGTGGGCGGCGTGCCGTTCTTCATCTTCGCCGAGCGGGTTGCGGTGTCCGGCGCGCAGGAGCCGGCCGCTCTGCTGCAGGCGATCGACCAGGCGCGCCGTCCGGAATCCGGGCCGCTTGACGCGGGTTAAGAACCGGATGCCGGCGTCCGCGCATCATGGATGGGTTCCGGCACCCATCGTGCGGGACCGCCGAATCCGATGAAGGCACTGCGCCGCATGGCGATGCTGTCGATCGCGACCTCGATCGCGACGATGGCGCTCAAGTTCGGCGCTTGGTTCATCACGGGCTCGGTGAGCCTCTGGTCGGATGCGCTCGAGTCGTGCGTCAATCTCGCCGCAGGATTGACCGCGCTCGGCGCGCTGACGATCGCCGGGCGCCCCGCCGACGACGATCACGCGTTCGGCCACGACAAGGCCGAGTATTTCGCGAGTGGCGTCGAGGGCGGGCTGATCCTGGTCGCGGCGGCGGCGATCATCTGGTCGGCGGTGCAACGGCTGCTCACACCGCAGTCGCTGCAGAGCCTGGGGCTGGGCATCGTGGTCGCCGTGGCGGCCGCGGCGATGAACTTCGTCACCGCGATGATCATGCTGCGTGCCGCACGCCGCTACGACAGCATCACCCTCGAGGCCGACGCGAAGCACCTGATGACCGACGTCTGGACGTCGGCCGGAATCGTCGCCGGACTCGCGGTCGTGATCTTCATTCCGCACTGGTCGATCCTCGATCCGGTCATGGCCATCGCGGTGGGAATCCATATCGTCTTCACCGGCGTGGATCTCGTCCGGCGCTCCGCGAACGGCCTGATGGATGCCGCGTTGCCGGCCGACGAGATCCACGCGGCCGAGGCCGCGATCCGGTCGCACCTTCCGGCGGACGCGAGCTTCCATGACCTGCGCACGCGCAAGGCGGGGCGAAGGCGCTTCCTCGAGTTCCACCTGCTCGTCCCGGGCGGGCAGTCCGTCGCGTCCGCGCACGGACTGTGCGACGCGATCGAGGCTGCGATCGAGGCGCGGCTTGCGAACACCCACATCACCATTCACGTCGAGCCGACTGAAAGTCATCCACCGGCGACCATCACGGGCAATTCGCCCCCGTGATGCGGTGCGTGGTCGACACGCTTCCTAGAACGCCTGATCCCAGGGCTTCGACAGCCGTATCGCCGAGGTGATGAGCCCGACCATCGTGTAGGTCTGCACGAAGTTGCCCCATTGCTCGCCCGTGACCGGATCGACGTGCTCGGCGTAGAGCCCGTGGCGGTTGCGGCAGGCGAGCAGGCGCTCGAACACGGCGCGGGCCTCTTCGCGGCGGCCGGTGGCGACGAGCGCGTTCACGTACCAGAACGTGCAGACCAGGAATGCGTTCTCCGGCTCGCCGAAGTCGTCGTGCTCGACATAGCGGAACACGTAGCCGCCACGCATCAGCTCGCGCTCGACGCCCCGCACGGTTGCTTCGAAGCGAGGATCATCGCCGGCGACGAATCCGAAGTCTGCGAGCAGCAGCAGGCTTGCATCGAGCTGGTCGCCGCCGACTGCCGACACGAACGTGCCGCGAGCCGCATTCCAGCACCGCTCGTTGACGTAGGCCGCGATGCGCGCGGCTCGGTCGCGCCACGCCGCCGCGCGATCGGGAAGACCGAGCCTCGCGGCGATGCGGGCGAGGCGATCGCACGCGGCCCAGCACATGACGCACGAGAACGTATGGACGCGCATCGTGCCGCGCAGCTCCCACAGGCCGGCATCGGGCTGGTCGTAGACCGCAAGCGCCCGGCTGCCGAACTGCTCGAGCCGCTCGAACAGCACGACATCACCCGTGCGTGTCAGGCGCTCGTCGAAGAACACGTGCGTCGCGGCGAGCACGGCGGAGCCGTAGACGTCGTGCTGCACCTGCCGGTACGCGTCGTTGCCGACCCGGACCGGCCCCATGCCGCGGAAACCGGGCAGCGTCTCCAAGGTGCGCTCGGTGAGCGCAGCCTCGCCATCGATCCCATAGACGGGCTGCAGCGCGCCGTCGACGCTGCCCGCGGTCGCGTTCACGATGTAGCGAAGGTAGCTCTCCATCGTCGCGGTGGTGTTCAGCCGGTTCAGCGCGTCGACGACGAAATAGGAATCACGCAGCCAGCAGTAACGGTAGTCCCAGTTGCGGCCGGAGCCGGCGGACTCGGGGATCGATGTCGTCATCGCGGCCACGATCGCGCCGGTGTCGTCGAAGTGGTTCTGCTGCAGCGTGATCGCGGCGCGGATGACCGCGTCCTGCCACTCGAACGGGATCGCGAGGCGGCGCACCCAGTCGCGCCAGTAGGTCACGGTGTCGTCGATGAACCGGCGCGCAAGCTCCTCCACTGCATCGGCGACAGGCTCGTCGGGCCCGAGCAGCAGCGTCAGCGTCTCCTCGAGGTAGAACGGCCGCTCCTGCAGCAGCGCAGTCAGCGAGGCGTCCGTCGTGAGGCGCATCGTATGCGCCACGCCGACGTAGCGGACGTGGTGGCTGCCCACGCTCGTCACCGGCGACTCGGCCCCGTAGCTCGAGGCAGGGCGCAGGCACAGCGTGATCCGGGGGCTGCCGGCGAGCCGGCGCACGCGCCGGACGAGGGTCACGGGCTGGAAGACGCGACCGTGGCGATGGAAGCGCGGCACGCAATCGGTGATCTCGACGACGCCGCCGGTTCGATCGGTGAGCGTCGTCACGAGGACGGCGGTGTTGGACAGATAGGCCTGCTCGACGGCAGCGACGTCGGCGAGGCGCACGGCGAACATGCCACGCGCCGACGCGTCCGCCGCAGTGTCGAGCAGCGCGCAGAACATCGGGTCTCCGTCGAAGCCCGGATAGCAGCCCCAGACGACGGTACCCGAGCCGTCGATCAGGAGACCGACGCGGCCGTTGCCGACGAGCGCCAGTTCGAGATCCCTCACGATGGCTCCCCCTTCCCGCCGATTTGCGGCGCGAGCAGCGCGTCCAACCAGCGTCGCACGGCGGCCACGTCCTCGAGGCGATAGCGCGCGCGGGTGCGGCCGCGCCCGACCTTGATCGATCGGCCGCGCAGCTTGTCGACGACGGTGAACCCATGCTCGTCGCCCCGGTCGTCGCCGACGAACACCGGGCGGCGTCCACGAAACGGTTGCTCGTCCATGAAATCGAGGATCGCAGTGCCCTTGTCGCGACCATCCGGACGAAGCTCCAGCAGGCACTTGCCCGGCTGCAGCTGGTAACCCGTGACCCCGGTCGCGGCGACCGTTTCGCGCACCGTCTTGTGCACGTACGCGGCGAGGCTGGGGGCCTGCCGGTAGTGGATCGCGAGCGAATGCCCCTTGTCCTCGAGCAGTACGCCGTCGTGGGATTCGGCGAATGCGGTGAAGAGCGCGCGCAGCTGCGCGAGCGTGTCCGGTGCGGGCGCGTGCAGATAGAGCGTGCCCTGCGCATCCCGCCGTTCGCATCCGTGCTGCCCGGCAACCGGGAGCGCCATGCCCGGGAACAGCCGGTCGACGTCGGAGATGCTGCGGCCGGTCACCAGCGCCAATGCTCCGCCTAGAGCCTGGCGCAGCGCCGGCAGCAGTCGCGTCATCGCGCGGTCCGGTCGCGCGGCATCCGGGCGCTCCGCCAGTTCAAGCAATGTGCCGTCGATGTCGAGGAACAGCGCGCAGCCGTCCGAGAGCGCTGGCGGCGCCCGCCGACGAGCGCGCGCCAGGAGTGCACCGACGAATGTTCCAGGCACGGCTTTCACGCTGACTCGAGCCACTCGCGCCCACGGGAGAACCGCCGCAACTGTGAACGCTCCCGCATTGCCGCCGCGTCGATCAGCATGCGGCCAGCCCATCGGAACACATTGAACTCGCGCACGAGACCGCGCATCAGCCGCATCCTGGCGCGCTGCTCGTCCACGGGCATCGTGAGCGCCATGTGCAGCGCCGCGGCGCACTGGTCGGCATCGTAGGGATTGACAATCAGCGCCTCCGGGAGTTCGCGCGATGCCCCCGCGAACTGCGAAAGCACGAGCACGCCGCGCTCGTCGTCGCGCGCAGCGACGAACTCCTTGGCAACAAGATTCATGCCGTCGTGCAGGCTCGAGACGAAGCAGAGATCGGCCGCGCGAAAGTGCTCGTAGACCGAGTCAGGCTCGTGGTGCTCCGCGAGAAGCAGGATCGGCGGGTATTTCGCCTTGGCGTATCGTGTATTGATCTCCGCCGCGACGGCACGGATTCGTCCAGCATAGTCGCGGTAGTCGGCGATCATGCCGCGGGTCGGCGCCGCGATCTGCACGAACGTGAACCGCCCGATCCACTGCGGTTCGATCTCCAGGAGCCGTTCGACGGCCCGAAAGCGTTCCAGGATGCCCTTGGTGTAGTCGAGCCGCTCGATGCCGATGCCCAGCGCGTGGTCCGGCGGCAGGAGGAGCCGCGTCCGCACGTCGCGGCGCGACGATGCGATGTCCGATTGGTGCAGGAGCGCCTGAGGCGGCCATTCGATCGAGATCGGGTATCGATTGACCGCCGTGTAGTGCCCGCGGAAGCGGACGCTGAACGCTTCCCGGTCGACCCGCGCCTCGAGGAATCGATCCACCGTGTCGAGGAAGTTGTTGCAGTGGAACTGCGTGTGAAACCCGAGGATGCTGCTGCCGAGCAGGCCGTCCAGCAACTCGTCGCGCCATGGGCAGATCGCGAACGCTTCCGGATTGGGCCACGGGATATGCCAGAACGCGATGATCGTGGCGCGCGGCAGGCGCTCGCGGATCATCCGGGGAAGCAACGCGAAGTGGTAGTCCTGCACGAGAACGATCGGGTCCTTCGAGTGCGCCTCTGCCACCACCGCGTCGGCGAAACGCGCGTTCACGGCGCGATAGGCCGCGAAGTCGGCGGAGCGGAACGTGGGCCGGACATGGGCGATGTGGCAGAGCGGCCAGAGCCCTTCGTTCGCGAAGCCGCTGTAATAGCCCGTCTCCTCGTCCGGCGTGAGCCAGATGCGGCGCAGCCGATATGCCGGATTCTCCGGAGGGACGGCGATGCGGTCGTGGCGGTCGACCACGTCGCGGTCCGCGGATCCGCTGCCATGCGCGATCCACGTGCCCGAGCATGCCCGCATGACCGGTTCGAGCGCGGTGACGAGGCCGCTCGCGGGGCGCTGCACGCGCACCGAATGGCCGTCGCGCACATGGATGTAGGGTTCGCGATTCGAGACGACGATGACCTCGTGTCCCTTGAGCTCGCCCGCGAGGATCGAGCGCAGCGTTTCGGCATTCCAGGCGAGCTGTCCCTCGTCGCGCGGCCGGTAGCGCCCTTCGAGCTCACGCACCAGCTCCTTCACGTCGCGCGCGATCGGTCGCAGCTCGGGAACCGAAATGGTACTTACCGGGCGAAGCAGTCCCTCGCCGCGCAGCAGCGCGCGCAGGCCCTGCACCCAGCCGCGCCACGACAGCTGGGCGATCACCACGGTGATCAGCGCGACGATCGCGCCGAGCGCGACAAAGAAGTAGAAAAGGTAGCGCTTGGTCTCGTTGCTGCGCCCTTGCACGAAGCGCATGTCGTGGACCAGCACGAGCGTGGCGCCAGGGCTCGAGGGCACCTCGATCGGCTTTACCGCTACGTGCAGCGGTCCGTGCGGGGTCTCGAGGAGATGCAGCCGGCCTGGGCTGACGTATATGTCGAGCGCCTCACATCGCAACTCCGGGGGAAAATCCTGTGTTGCGACCGGCCGGGGTTGCCCAGGAATGCAGGCCGCAACGGCGTAGATGCGTTCGTCCTGCGTAAGGCGCTTGAAGAAGTCCCTGATGCGGGTCGAGGAGCCGGTGGCTATCAGACCGGACAGCGGCTCCTGCACCGTGTTGGCGATCAATTCGGCGCGGATGTCCAGGTCGCGGACGAACCACCGCAGCATCAGATTGTCGACGAGCGGCACGGCCGCATAGGCGAAGATGCCCAGCGCCAGCAACAGCGGTATGAGGAACCGAAGCGACAGTCGCACGCGGCGCGATCTCCGGTATGGGCGGACAACGCCCGGTCTTGGGCGCGACCTAACGATCGACAACGCGCACGCGCTGCCGGGTTCGGGTGCCGCCGCGCGACGCGCCTGACCTGGCGCGATGGCGGGGTTCGCGACGGCGGGTCCCTCTGCGGGGACTATCTTGAGGCTATGTTAGCGCACTATCGCCGTCGTGCGAGCACGGTCGACGCACATCGATTCCTACAGGGGGCTTCGACCGTACGTCAATCCGGCGAATTCGACAACCGGACTGCGTCGATCTCGCGGCAGATGCCCCCTTCCAATGCATCGGGCACTGGTTCAAAGTGCGGCTGGTCCGTGCGTGGGGTGGCGCGCTCGGACTTCTTGACACCGTCTCGACGGTACCGACCTTTGTGCGACCGAATTGGGCAATCGGCAGGGAGAACCAGAAGAGATGGCCGCTGAGAACGCGCACCGCGACCGCCCGAAGCCGCTGTCGGAGCGACTCCCGCTGTTGATCGTCTCCGCGTATGCGGTGGCGTTTGTCGCGTTCGGATTCGTCGTCGATACGCCCGACCGGATCTTTCATGGGCTGATCGAAATCCTGACGACGCGCGATGCACTTCTCACCGACTATTTCGGCATCGGCGGCATCGGCGCCGCCTGCGTGAACGCGGGGCTGCTGACCCTTTGCGCAGGCTTCATCTATCACCGATCGGGAGCGAAGGTCTCCGGCGCATCGGTTGCATGCCTGTTCCTGGTGCTCGGTTTCGGATTGTTCGGCAAGAACCTCCTGAACGTGTGGTTCATCATCCTGGGGGTCGTCCTGTATGCGAGATTCAAGCGCGAGGCGTTCGCAACGCACATCAACACGGCCTTCTTCGGCGCGGCGCTTGCTCCCATCTTCTCGGAAATCCTGTTCAGCACGTCGATCCCGATCGAGGTCAGCCTGCCGCTCGGCGTCGGGACGAGCCTGGTCATCGGCTTCATCCTGGCGCCGGCCGCGGCGCAACTCTTCAAGGCGCACGAAGGATTTACGCTGTACAACATGGGATTCACGGCGGGCATCGTCGGAACGCTGGTCGTCGCCCTTTACAAGTCCTACGGATTCGTCCCGGAGCCGGTCATGATATGGACCACCGGAAACAATCGCGTGCTCGGTGGGTTCATGTTCGCGCTCTTCGCTTCGATGATCCTGATCGGTTATGGCCTCGACAGAACCATCGTGCCGAAGCTGAAACGGATAATGGACTCATCGGGACAGGCGCCGACGGATTTCGTTGCACTGTTCGGAATGGGTCCCACCTTGGCCAACATGGGCCTGACAGGCGCAATCGGAACGACTTATGTCCTGCTGATCGGCAGCGATCTCAACGGGCCGGTCATCGGTGCGATATTGACCATCGTCGGATTCTCGGCGTTCGGCAAGCATCCGAGGAACATCGTCCCGATCATGCTGGGCGTGTTGGTCGGCTCCCTGGTCAAGCCGTGGAATGCGTCCGATCCGTCGATCACGCTTGCGGCGTTGTTCGGGACGACGCTCGCGCCGATCGCGGGTCGTTTCGGGTGGCACTGGGGAATCGTGGCCGGCTTCGTGCATTCATCTGCCGCGTTGAGCGTAGGCCACCTGCATGCGGGCCTCAACCTGTACAACAACGGCTTCGCCGCCGGCATCGTAGCCGCCGTTCTCGTCCCGATCATCAGGGCCGTCAGGCCCGCCGAGGATCGCGGCAGCGAATCGACGCCAACCAAGCCGTCCGAACGACCGGATGCGCGGAAATGAGGCCTCGGGTCAAGCCGTGGGCTTGGCGGCGTCGGCCGTGGCCGGCTCGAAGCAATGTCGCGGCAGCAGGAAGAGCCAGGACGCGAGGACGAACGGCCCGGTCAGCGTGGGGATGCCGAACGGCGTCAGGGCCACGTTCATCGCGCCTTGGACGATGACCGTGAACACCGTGCCCACGAGCGCGTAGATCGCGACGCGCGCGCCCGGCTTGTAGAAGATCGCGCCCAGCGCGATCGCGGTGAGCACCGGGCTGAAACCCATCAGGCCGCCGGTGATGAGGTCGCTTTCGGCGCCTAGGAGGTGCGCCGTGACCACCGCCACGATCGCGCCGGCGAGCGCGAACGCCGCGGCGGCGAGCGAGTTCACCGCAAGTCCGACGAGGAGCAGCAGCGCGGACAGAACGTTCGCCTTCAGGAACACCTGCGTGATGCTCTTCAGGATCCCCTGGACGAAATCGCCGAACGCGAGCGGGTTCGTCGCCGCCGGGTCGAGCGGCGCGATCTCGGCGGCCATCGGCAGCCCGCCGCCCTCGATCGCGGTGAATGCGTAGGTGGCGAGCAGGAACAGCCAAGCCGTGAGGACGAAAGGCGCGGTCAGCGCGGCGACGCTCCAGGTCTTGAACACGTTGGCGGTCCCGACGGTGGCCACCACCGAAACCGCGCCACCGAGCGCGACGTAGACCCACCACAGCGGCGAGACGGCCAGGAACGTGCCGAACGACAGGCCGACGAGATAGGCGTTGTAGCCGTACAGTCCGGCGGCGAGCCCGGCCGCGTCGATGCGCATCCATTGCGCGGACAGCGTCGCCGCGACGACCGCCACCAGCCCGCCAATCGCCACCTGCGGCATGCCGGCGGCGTACGACCCCCAGCCGATGGCGACGAAGAAGAGGAGCCCGGAGAGCGGGTTGTCCTGGAACATCACCTGCCCGATGCCGCGCAGGTTGAAGTCCACGAAGCGCAGGATCTTCGAGCCGGTGCACAGGCCATCCCACCACGTCAGCAGCCCTTTCATCGTCACCTCCCGGATCAGCGCCAGAAGAAGGGCGGCGGTATCGCCGTACCGGTGATCTCTTCGCGCGCGATGCCCCAGAACTCGCGCACCTTCGCCTTGACTTGCGCGGTCTCGCGGCCGAGCACTTTGAAAATCAGGCCGGCGTCGTTGGGCAGGCGGCACGCGCCGAAGGCGACGCCGTTCGCCTGGTCCACGTCGGCGTCGACCCGCGCATGGACGCGATCGGCGTTGTCCTTCGGTGTGAGCAGGATGACGTTGCCGAACACGTCGAACGAATCCATGACGCCTGTCTGCCGCATCGAGCGTCGGCCCGGCTCGATCACCAGCTTCTCGGCGAACAATGCGCGGCCGTCGGGGCGCACGGCGGCGACCGTCGCCGCAATCACGGTCGCGCCGAAGCACTCGTCCGGGTGATGGTGCTTGCGCCCGGGCTGGATGATCTCCGAGTAGAGAAGCGTGGCGCTCGGCGCGATCGAAATCCGCGTTTCGCTGGCAAACCGTGCGCCGCGATGCGGGATCAGCGGATCGGGAAGAAACTCGAGGTAGGCGCCGTCGGCGAGCGTGAAGCTCTGCGTCTGCACCGCATAGTTGGCGTCCATCGTGTGAATCTTGGTTGCCGACTGCGTGGTCACATGCGCCTGCGCGCGCGGTCCGAGCGCGACTTCGAGGGCGAGCCGGTCTCCCTGCAGCACGCAGCCCGACGTGGTGATCATGAACAGCCACGCCAGGTCCGGCATGCCCTGGTCGCAGTACAGCGCGCGCTGCGCGAGGCACGGTGCGCGACGCTCGAGGTCCGCCAGGATCGTGCGCCCGCCGCGCCGCTCGAAACCCAGGCGCAGGAAGCCGGTCTTGCCGACCGCGCCGCTCTTCATCTGCTGCGGCTCGTCCTGAAATGCCGCCAGCTCCGCGGCCGTGGCGCCCAGCGCTTCGGCTGCTGCCCACGGGGACCGGGCCAGGTCGGTGGCGCCCATCATGCTGGCTGCGTGGCCGGCAGCTTCAAGTCGAACAGCAGGTCGGTGCGGATCAACTCGACCAGCGCGGGAATGCCCTCGCCGGTCTTGCAGTTGGTGAACAGGAACGGCTTCTCGCCGCGCATCATCCTCGAGTCGCGCGCCATCACCTCGAGGCTGGCGCCGACATGCGGTGCGAGATCGGTCTTGTTGATGACGAGGATGTCCGATTGCGTGATCCCGGGCCCGTTCTTGCGCGGAATCTTGTCGCCCGCGGCCACGTCGATCACGTAGATGAAGAAATCGACCAGCGCCGGGGAGAACGTCAACGTCAGGTTGTCGCCACCGCTCTCGATCAGCACCAGGTCGCCGTCGGGAAAGCGCGCCTCCATGTCCTCGACCGCGGCGAGATTCATGCTCGGATCCTCGCGCACCGCCGTGTGCGGACAGGCACCTGTCTCCACTCCGAGGATGCGCTCCTCGAGGAGGATGCCCTTGAGCGTGCGCTGGACGTGCCTGGCGTCCTCCGTGGTCACCACGTCGTTGGTGATGATCAGCACCTTGATGCCCATCCCGAGCAATCGCGGCGTGATGGCCTCGACGATTGCAGTCTTGCCCGACCCGACCGGGCCGCCTACGCCGATGCGTGTGACCTTCTTCTTCACTTCGCCGTCCTTTTCTAGTTCATGAACAGGCGCACGTGCGCCTTGACGTGGACGGCGGCCAGGATTTCCGTCAGCGGCGCGTACCCCGCCATGTCGGACAGCCGCGCCGCGTCGGCGCTCCGGTAGGCCGCTTCCGTCCCGGCATTCAGCTCGTAGAGCATCGCCTGCGTGTCCATGTGACTTATTCTCATCAGCCGCAGCGCCGCGCCGAGGATCGTGGCTGCGACGCCGTACTGGTGCACGACGAACGCCTCGCGTGCCGCCAGTCCCTGCGCCGCGAAATTCACCGCCAGCGCGACCGGATAGCATCCCGGGGTGGCGCCGGCATCGATGCGCTCGAGCCAGTCCGCGAGCAGCGGTGTGCCGATGACCCTGGCGCCCATTTCGGCGAATTTCTTGCCCATGCGCACCGACATGGTCCGGGTCTCGCCGGAGAGCTTGCGTGCGTACACGCGTTGGTCGATGCGCACCACCTCCGCAACATCGCCCGCAATCGCGGCGCGATGCGCCCAGATCAACCCGATACCGTCCCCGAGAGCCGCTTGCTCGACCGCGGTGCGCGTATATGCGTGCAGCGTGGCCGTGTCGGTGACCACGCGCTTCTGGATCGCCGACTCGAGACCGCCGGAAAAGGCGAAGCCGCCGATCGGGAACATCGAGTCCCCGAACTGCAGCATGCGGGCAAGGCGCGCCGCGGTGTCGGGCCCCGCGTCACCGTCATGGTCGGCCATCATTGCTGCGGATCGGCGTCGTCAACCGGATGTGCGTGTGCGCGCACCGGCGGGCGCCCATACGCGCGTCCCGTTTCGGCGTCGACGGCGACGTAGCGCTCATGGGTGTGCGAATGCACCGGACCCTCGGCGCCACCGAACAGCCGGCGCGACTCGTGCGGCGCAAGGTACGGCACGATCTCGCCGCCCGGCACGAACTCGTAACGGATGCCCTCGAAGCGATGCGTGTTCATGACCGACGCCATCACCTTGCGGTCGACCGTGAGCGGCACGTACACGCAATTGCCCTTGACCAGGGCCGGCCAGTGCTGGTTGCCCAGCGCATGGCCCAGCTCGACGCAGGTGCGCATCGCGAGCTCGGGCGCAAGCGAGGCCAGGCCGTCGAGGTGAACGATCATCACATCGCGAAGGCTGATCCGCGCGACGACAGCGCGGGATGCCTGCCCGTCCCAGAGCAGCACGTCACCGTCACGCATGAAGCTGCCGCGATCGAGCGAAACCGCCACGTCGACACCGTTCGCGGTCTTCTTGCGGAAGCGGTTCTTCTGCGCCTCCCAATGGTCGAGTGCGAGCGGGTCGACAGCCGCGCCGGCGAGGCGCGCCGACCACTCCGGGTCGGCGGCGTTGCCGAGCACCGCTTCGACGAGGATCACCGGCGCATCCGTCAGCTGAAGAAGTACTTCTGGTTTAGCGAGATCGTCGTCAGCGGCTGCACGGTGGCGTGCTTGCCGTCGACGGTGACCGCGAACGTCTCCGGATTCACCTCGATCTTCGGCGTGCCGGAGTTGCGCACCATGTCGCGCTTGCCGATCTTGCGGGTGTTGCGGATCGCCATGACCTGCCGATCCAGTCCCAGCTTCTCCTTGATGCCCGCGGCGTGCGCGGCGGCCGAGACGAAGGTGATGCAGGAATCGGGCAGCGCCTTGCCGAAGGCGCCGAACATCGGCCGGTAATAGACCGGCTGCGGCGTCGGCAGCGACGCGTTCGGGTCGCCCATCACCGCCCAGCTGATGACCCCGTTCTTGATCACCATTCTGGGCTTGGCGCCGAAGAACGCCGGCTCCCACAGCACCAGGTCGGCGATCTTGCCGACCTCGACCGAGCCCAGGACATGGGATATGCCATGCGTGATCGCCGGGTTGATCGTGATCTTCGCAACGAAGCGCAGGACGCGGAAGTTGTCGTTGCCCTTCGCGTCTTCCGGCAGCTTGCCGCGCCCGGTCTTCATCGCGTCCGCGGTCTGGATGGTACGCAGCCAGCACTCGCCGATGCGGCCCATTGCCTGCGAGTCGCTGGACATCATCGAGATCACGCCGAGGTCGTGCAGCACGTTCTCGGCGGCGATGGTCTCGGCGCGGATGCGGCTCTCGGTGAACGCCACATCCGACGCGATGTCGGGACTCAGGTGGTGGCACACCATGATCATGTCGTAGAGCTCCGCCTGCGAGTTGATCCCGTAGGGAAGCGTGGGATTGGTCGAGGACGGCAGCACGTTTGGCAGGCCCGAAATCTTGATGATGTCCGGCGCGTGGCCGCCCCCTGACCCTTCCGTGTGAAACGAGTGGACGGCGCGGCCCTCGAACGACGCGATCGTGTCCTCGACGAAGCCGGACTCGTTCAGCGTGTCGGTGTGGATGCATACCTGCACGTCCATCTCGTCCGCGACCGTCAGGGCGGAGCGCAGCACCGCCGGCGTGGTGCCCCAGTCCTCATGGCACTTCAGGCCGACCGCGCCCGCCTCGATCTGCTCGACCAGTGCGGCCTTGCCGTGCCCGTGGCCCTTGCCGAGGATGCCGACGTTGATTGGCCAGCCTTCGAACGCGCGCAGCATCGTCCGGATATTTCCCGGACCGGGCGTGACAGTCGTCGCATTTGAACCGTCGGACGGGCCGGTTCCCCCGCCGATCAAGGTGGTGGTGCCGTTGGACAGCGCCGCATACGCCTGCTGCGGAGAAATGAAATGGATGTGCGTGTCGATGCCGGCCGCGGTCAGGATCAGATGCGCGCCCGAGATCGCATCGGTGGCGAGCCCGCATTCCAGACCCGGGGTCACCCCATCCATCGTCTGCGGATTGCCCGCCTTGCCGATGGCGCAGATGCGCCCGTCCTTGATGCCGACGTCGGCCTTCACCACGCCCAGCACCGCGTCGATGATCGTCACGTTGGTGATCACCAGATCGGGCGCCCCGGCTGCGCGCGTCAACTGGTTGTCCATGCCCATGCCTTCGCGCAGGCTCTTCCCCCCGCCGAAGACGATCTCGTCGCCGGCGCGGCCGCGCAGGTCGCGCTCGATCTCGACGAACAATCCGGTATCGCCCAAGCGGATGCGGTCGCCCACCGTTGGGCCGAACAGGCCGACATACTCATTGCGGGAGATCGTTGCCATCGGAGTTCCTCGGACTGGGGGGCGACGTGCCGATTGCGGTGGCCGAAGCGCCGGCTCAGCGCTTCGGTTTGGACGAGCGGAATCCGCGCTGTGCCGCGAGCGCCACGGCCTTGGCCTTTTGCGGGGCTGCAAATTCACCCGCCGTGGGGCCGTCGACCAGATTGTTGAAACCGTAGACGCCGCGCTTGCCACCATAGGGCACGAGCTTGACCTCGCGTTCGTCTCCGGGCTCGAAGCGCAGCGCTGTCGACGCCGGGATGTCGAGGTGCTGCCCGAAAGCGGCTGCGCGGTCGAACTCCAGTGCGCGATTGACTTCGAAGAAATGGAAGTGCGAGCCCACCTGCACGGGGCGGTCGCCGGTATTGCGCACGGTGAGCGAAGTCACCGGCAGATCCTCATGGAAGGCGATCGGCTCCCGCCGGCACACGTAGCCGCCCACCGGCACGTCCACCGTCGCCGGGTCGACATCGGCGGACACGGTGGGAAACGATTTGACGCTGGCCATCGCTGACGCTCCTTGTTCGTGCGGATGTGCTACTGAATCGGCGTGTGGACCGTCACGAGGCGGCTGCCATCGGTGAACACGGCCTCGATCTGCACCATCGGAATGAGATCAGCGACGCCATCCATCACGTCGTCCTTGGTGAGCGCGGTGCGCGCCTCCTTGGTGACCTCTTCGATGGTCTTGCCGGCGCGCGCGCCGTCGAGCGCGGCTGCGGAGATGATCGCGACGGCTTCGGGGTAGTTGAGCTTCAAGCCCTTCGCCCTGCGTTTCGACGCCACGTCGGCCAGCATGTAGATGAGGAGCTTGTCGAATTCCCTAGGTGTCAGCTGCATGGTTTCCTCCGGACGCACTCATCCGATTCATCATAAGGTCGTTGCGGGCAACGTGCAATTGAATACCGATGGCGGAGCACGATCGGATGGACCCGGAAACCCGACAAGCTAGTCGCGAGCCGGCAGTTCGCTTTCGTGCCAGCGCATGAGCGCGAGGCGCGACAGTCCGACGCTCGCGGCGAACAGCGCGATGCCGGAGAGCGCGATCAGCAACAGTGCGGCGAAGAGCCGCGGCATGTTGAGCTGGATGCCGGCGAGAAGGATCTGATAGGCGAGGCCCGCGCCCGCGCCGCCGGTGCCGGCGACGAACTCGGCGACGACGGCGCCGATCAGCGCGAGCCCGCTCGCGATGCGCAGGCCGCCGAAGAAGTAGGGGAGCGCCGAGGGGATGCGCAATCGCCACAGCACTTGCCAGCGCGACGCCCGGCTCATCCGGAAGAAATCGATGAGCCCGGGATCGACGCTGCGCAATCCGAGCGTCGTGTTCGAAATGATCGGGAACAGCGCGACGACCGTGGCGCAGAGCACCAGCGCGACGCGGGTGTCCTTGACCCAGATGATGATCAACGGTGCGATTGCGACGAGCGGCGTCACCTGCAACAGCACCGCATACGGGAACAGGCTCATTTCGATCACTCGGCTTTGCACAAACAGCAACGAGACCAGCACGCCGAGCAGCACCGCGAAGGCGAGCGCCGTGAGCGCGATGCCGAGCGTGACGCCGAGCGAGTCGAGCAGCAGCGTGCGCTCGGTGACGAGCGTGGAAAGCACGACGGCCGGCGAGGGCACGAGCCATACGGGCACGTCGAACGCGCTGACGAACCACTGCCACAGCAGCAGTGCGATCGCCCCGACGAATGCCGGCGCGGCAAAGCGCAGCCAGCGCGCGGCGCGGGGGGACGACGGCGTCGCCTCACGCATCGAGCGCCGCCCTGCCGGCCGCGTGGATCGCATCGGACAATCGGCGCTGCAGCGCGACGAACGTCGGCGAGACGCGGAATGCATCGTCGCGCGAATGGGGTGCGTCGATTGCGATGTCCGCGACCACACGACCCGGCCTCGCACCCATCACGACGACGCGTGTCGAGAGGAACACCGCCTCGCTGATGCTGTGGGTGACGAAGACGACCGTCAGTGCGCGCGCAGACCACAGCGCGAGCAGCTCACCATCGAGCCGCTGCCGCGTGAATTCGTCGAGCGCGCCGAACGGCTCATCCATCAGCAGCAGGTCCGGGCGGGTGACCAGCGCCCGCGCAATGGAGGCACGCATCTGCATGCCGCCGGAAAGTTCCCGCGGCAGATGGCGCGCGAACGCGGTGAGCCCGACGAGGCGCAGCGCCTCCGCGACGCGCGGCTCGGACTCGGCATGCGACGCTCCGGCAAGATCGAGCGGCAGACGCACGTTGGTCTCGATGCGCGCCCACGGCATCAGCGTCGGCGATTGGAACACGTAGGCGAGCCGGCGGCCTTGGCCGCCCGTCGCGGAAAGCGGGCCGCCCCACCACGCGAGCGAGCCGATGGTCGGCGCGATAAGTCCCGCGATCAGGTTGAGCAGCGTGGTCTTGCCGCAGCCCGAAGGCCCGAGCAGCGTGACGAACTCGCCGCGGCGAATGCAGAGATCGACCGGTTCGAGCGCCGCGGTTCCGTTTGCATAGGTCTTGCCGGCCCCGGCGGTCGCAATGACCGGTGGCGCCGCTTCGCTCGCAGCCGGGTTCGCGTCGACGCTCAGGGCAGCACCTTGACGTCGCGCACGAGGTCGAACGTCCACGCCTTGGCGTAGTCGACGTTCGGCTTGCCAATGCCCGCGGAGCGCAGAAAATCGACCGTCGCCTGCCAGCGCGCTGCGGTCATCGTCAGCAGACCCGCGGTCTTCGCCTCGCCCGAGTCGACAATGCCGTACGCCTTCATTTTCGCGATGCCGTACGCGAGCAGCTCCTCGCTCATCTGCGGGTTGTCCTTGCGAATGAGCGCATTGCCGGGCGCGGGATTCGCGAGATAGCTCCTCCAGCCCTCGGCGGATGCGCGCAGGAATCGTCGCAGCGCGTCGCTGCGTTGGTCGAGCGTGCCGCGCGTGACGATCAACGCTTCGGAATAGGGCGGGTAGCCCAGGTCGGCCAGCAGGAACACGACCGGCTTCACGCCGGCCTTCTCGATCGAGTACGGCTCGGAGGTGGCAAAGCCCTGCTGCGAGAGCTTCGGGTCGGCGAGAAACGGCTGCACCGAGAAACCGTAGGGGCGCTTCTGATCGTCGGTGAATCCATAGCGCTGCTTCAACCACGGCCAGAACGTCGTATTCGACGCGGCACCGATTGCGATCGGCTTGCCTTTCAGCTCCTCGATCCGCGTGATGCCCGGATGCGCGATGATCACGGTCGGATTCTTCTGGAACGTCGCGCCGATCGCGACGACCGGCACGCCTTGCTCCACCGCGGACAACGCCTGCAATGCATCGCCCATCGCCACGTCGAGCTGCCCGGCGGCGAGAAGTTGCAAACCGTTGACCTGCGGCCCGCCCATCTTGATCGTGACATCCAGGTTGTGTTTGCGGTAGAGCCCCTCGGCCAGCGCCTGGTAGAAGCCACCGTGTTCCGCCTGCGCGAGCCAGTCGGTAGCGAACACGATGCGGTCGGGCGCCTGCGCCGGCGCGATGCCGGGCAGGGCGAACAGGGCGGTGGCCAGCAGGCGGCGAAGCGCGCGGATCATCGAGGTCTCCGGAACGAGGGTTGCGCGAGCGGCATTATCCACGCCGCCGCATGCGGCGACACGTCGGCGATTGCGCAACGGCAGCGTCGAAGTCGCCCGGCGACGGCAATTCGATGTCCGGAAACGGCGAGCCGGCAGGCACGCCGGGGGCGATAATGCGTCTCGCATGAATCTCGATCCCGACAGCTGCTACCGCGCATTGCGAACGCACGACCCGCGCTTCGACGGCCGGTTCTTCGTGGGCGTCTCGTCGACGCGCATCTACTGCCGGCCGGTCTGCACGGTGCGCGCGCCACGCCGCGAGAACTGCCGCTTCTTCCCGAGCGCTGCGGCCGCCGAGGTCGCCGGGTACCGGCCGTGCCTGCGCTGCAGGCCGGAACTCGCCCCCGGCAACGCGAGCGTCGACGTTTCGGCGCGGCTCGCACAGGCGGCGGTGCAGATGATCGAAGATGGATTTCTCGAACGCGGCGGGGTCGAGGGACTGGCTGCGCGGGTCGGCATCACGAGCCGGCACCTGCGCCGCGTGTTCGAGCAGTCGTTCGGAGTGTCGCCGATCGAGTATGCGCAGACGCAGCGACTGCTACTGGCGAAGCGCCTGCTGACGGATACGGCGCTGGCCGTGACCGATGTCGCGTACGCGAGCGGCTTCGCGAGCGTGCGCCGCTTCAATGCGCTGTTCAAGGCGCGCTATCGCATGGTGCCCGGGGAACTGCGGGCGCGTCGCGCGAGCGGCCCTGCGGTGGAGCACGGCCTGTTGTTCGAGCTTGCCTACCGGCCGCCGTACGCGTTCGATTTGCTGCTGGCGTTCCTGCGCGATCGCGCGATTCACGGCGTGGAGCAGGTCGATGCGCGCACCTACCGGCGCGCCGTTGCGGTGGTCCACCGCGGTCAGACGCGTGCCGGCTGGATCGAAGTGACGCAGGCGCCGCGCAAGCCGGCGCTCGCCGTGCGCATTGCACCCTCGCTCGCGCAGGCGCTGCCGGCGGTGCTCGCCAGAGTGCGTCACGCCTTCGACCTCGCGTGCGATCCGGCACAGGTGGCCGATGCGCTCGGCGAGCTGGCGGCCGAGCGCCCGGGACTGCGGTTGCCCGGCGCATTCGACGGTTTCGAGCTCGCGTGCCGGGCGATTGTCGGGCAGCAGATCTCGGTCGCAGCGACGCGCACGCTGCTGACGCACTTCGCAGAGCGCTTTGGCGATCCGCTGTCGCCCGCGCCGCGCGGCGTCGAACGGCTGTTCCCGCCGGCGGTGCGCATTGCCGCGACGCCACCCGCGGAAATCGCTGCGATCGGTCTGCCGCTCGCACGTGCCCGGACGATCGGCGCGCTTGCCGAGGAGATCGGCGCCGGTCGCCTCGATCTCTCGCCGGGAGCGGACGTCGATGCGACGGTTGCGCGACTCGTCGCGCTGCCGGGGATCGGTCCGTGGACGGCGCAATACATCGCGATGCGGGCGCTCGCCTGGCCCGACGCGTTTCCCCACCCGGATCTTGGCGTGATGCGTGCGCTGGGCGAGTCGCGTCCTGCGCGTGCGCTCGAGCGCAGCGAAGCCTGGCGGCCTTGGCGCGCGTATGCCGTGATCCACCTCTGGAGCATTCGACGATGACCGCTGCAATCGCATGGGCACGGATTTCCAGTCCTGTCGACGATCTTCTTGCCGAGACCGACGGCAGGCATCTTCTCGCGCTGCATTTCGCGTCCCCGTCGGACGACGCCCCGACGCCGGCCGGACGTTGCGAACCGGCGCATCCGCTGCTCGCGCAGCTGCGCGATGAGCTCGCGCAGTATTTTGCCGGCCAGCGCCGAACGTTCGATGTTCCGCTTGCGCCGCAGGGCACGCCCTTCCAGCGGAGCGTCTGGATGGCGCTGCTCGCGATCCCCTATGGCGCGACCGAAAGCTATGGAGCGCTCGCGGCGCGCATCGGCAAGCCAGCCGCCGTGCGGGCCGTGGGGCTTGCGAACGGACGCAACCCCGTTCCCATCCTGATTCCTTGTCACCGCGTGATCGGCGCGGATGGAACGCTGACGGGCTACGGCGGCGGACTCGAGCGCAAGGCGGCGCTGCTTGCGCTCGAGAACGCCTGCTGGCGGGCGCCGGCGCAGCGTTCGCTCGCGTGGTCGTGAGGGCCGCCCGTGCCGGTGACATCGCGCAGCTCGTTGCGCTGGCGGCGATCTGGGGTGCTTCGTTCGTCTTCATGCGCGTGCTGTCGCCGACGCTCGGTCCGGAATGGACTGCGGCGCTGCGGCTGCTGATTGCCGGCAGTGCGCTCATCGCCTGGTTCGCGGTCGCCGGCGTGCACGCCGACCTGCGCCGGCACTGGCGCGCATACCTGCTGATCGGCGTCGTGAACTCGGCGACGCCGTTCGTTCTTTACGGCTACGCCGCGTTGCGCCTGCCCGCCTCGTACATGGTCGTTCTGAACACCGCGTACCCGCTGTTTGCGGCGCTGCTTGCGCCGTTCTGGCTAGGCGAGCCGATGACGGGCGCGAAGGCGACCGGGCTGGCGTGCGGCATTGCGGGTGTCGCGCTGCTGAGCGGTGCCGGACCGCTTGCCGTCGATGCAGCGGTCGCGCTTTCGGTCGCCGCGTGCCTTGGCGCGACACTTTGCTATGCAGTCGCGGCGATCTGGATCAAGCGCAACGGCGCGGAACTGAAGCCGATCGCGATCGCCGGCTGGAGCCAGCTGCTGGCGGGCGTTGCGCTGTTGCCGTTCGCCGCGTTGCAGGCGGGGCCTGCCGAGTGGACCCGCACGATCGTCGCCAACCTGCTTGCGCTCGCGCTTCTTTGCAGTGCCATCGCGTACCTGCTGTATTACCGGTTGATTCGCGATCTCGGGCCGACGCGCGCAGCGACCGTCACGTTGCTGATGCCAGGGTTCGGCATTCTGTGGGGTGCGCTATTCCTCGGCGAGGCGATCACGCTCCCCATGCTTGCAGGAATGGCGCTCATGCTGGCCGGCGTCAGTACGGTGTTCCGCTCCGGTCGCGCGAAATAGCGGCGAGCGGCAAGCCGCGAGCCTTGCGGCCCCGCCGCTTGCCGGAGGCTGGACGTGCACGGGTCGCGCCGTCGCGTTCTGCGATAATCGACAGTTTTCCCGACCCCTGGGCTGCGCTCCGTGATCGACCCGTCATGCTGATCCCCTCGCCACGCCTCGCCGTCGCCCTTGCCGCGCTGGCGCTGCTCGCCGGATGCGCCTCGCGCCCGGTGAATCCGCCGCTCGACAAGGCCGAGCGCGGCTACGGCTACCGCTACGAGACGCGGCCGGTCCGCGACAGCGAGACGTTGATGGTGCTCGCGTTTTCCGGCGGTGGTACGCGCGCAGCGGCGTTCTCATTCGGCGTGCTGGAGGAGTTGCGCCGTACCGACGTGACGATCCATGGGCAGCGTACGCGCCTGCTGGACGAGGTGGACGCGATCACCGGGGTGTCCGGTGGCAGCTTCACCGCACTTGCCTACGGTCTCTATGGCGAGCGCCTTTTCGACGAGTACGACAAACGCTTCCTCAAGCGCAACGTGCAGGGGGAGCTGATCGCCCGAACGCTCAACCCGGGCAACTGGTCCGCGCTGTGGTCGGAGGGCTACGGTCGCTCGGAGATGGCTGCTCGGCTCTACGACGAGATCCTGTTCGAGAATGCGACGTTCGGCGACCTCGTGAAGCGTCCGGGCCCGTTGATCATCGCCACCGCGACCGACATCTCGACCGGTACGCGCCTCGGCTTCGTGCAGGACGCACTGGGACCTGATCTGCTCGGATCTCTCGGTGGTGCCGCTATCGCGCGCGGCGGCGGCGTCCTCTGCGGTGCCGCTGGTGCTGTCGCCGGTGACGATCAACAACTACGGTGGATCCTGCGGCTACAGGGAACCGGGCTGGGTGACGGCGCTGCTCGACCCGGCAAATCCGCTCCGGCCGGCCGGGCGTGCGATCCAGCGGCAGAAGGAAGTGCGCGGGTTCGAGGACAGCGCCAACCGTCCCTTCCTGCATCTCGTCGACGGCGGGGTGAGCGACAACCTGGGCCTGCGCGCGGTGCTCGAGATGTTCGAACAGATCGAGGCCTCGCCGCGCTTCCGGCGCGCGCACGCAGGATCGACAAGGTCAAACGCATCGTCGTGGTCGTCGTCAATTCGCTGTCGGTGCCGAAGGTCGACTGGGACAGGAAGCGAACGGCCGCCGAACGATTTCCAGATCCTGATCAAGGCCACCGGCGTGCCGATCGACCGCTATTCGTACGAGGGCGTCGAACTGCTGAGGGACATCATCGCCCGATGGCAGACGATTCGCTCGCTCAAGGCCGCCGGCGCGTTCGCGAACGCGGGCAATGCGGCGCTCGCTCGCGCCGCCGACATTCCGGACGTCGATCTCTACGCGATCGACGTGTCGTTCGAGGCGCACCCGGATACCGCGGAGCGCGCCTACCTGAACGAGTCGCCGACCTCGTTCGTGCTGACCGACGAGCAGGTGGACCGGCTGAGAAGGGCCGCGGGCGACATCATGCGCGCCTCGCCGGAATACCAGCGGCTGCTCTCGGATTTCGCCAGGTCATCGTCGCCGAAACCCGCGGTGCTGCCCACGGCCGCCAACTGACGCTGCCGGGCGATGGGTGCCAAGCGCCAGGTCGGCAACGGGCGACTATAATCGGCGCATGTATCGACACGACACCTGCCGATGAACGCACCGCTCGACCCCGCCATCATGTCCGCTCCGGCTGCGCTTGCCGACGTGCTCGCGCGACAGCGTGCCGCATTCGAGGCCGAGCGCTATCCGACGATCAAGGTGCGCCGCGACCGTCTTGCGCGGCTGCTGCGGCTCACGCTTGACAACGAGGACGCGATCGCCACCGCGATCGACGCCGACTTCGGCGGCCGCTCGCGGCACGAGACGCGCCTTGCCGAGACCTATCTCGTGGCGAGCGGTGCGCGCGATGCGATGCGCAATCTCGAGCGCTGGATGCGCCCGAAGCGCGTGGCCGCATCCCTTGCGTTGCTTCCCGGCCATGGCGAAATCCTGTCCCAGCCGGTGGGCGTGGTCGGTGTGGTCAGTCCCTGGAACTACCCGTACCAACTCGCGATGGCGCCCGCCCTTGGCGCGCTGGCGGCCGGCAACCGCGTCGTCGTGAAGCCCTCGGAGCTGACGCCGCGCACGTCGGAACTGATGCGCTCGCTCGTCGCACAGCATTTCCGAGCGGACGAGTTCGCGATCTTGCCGGGCGACGCAAACCTCGGCCGCGCGCTTCGTTGCACAGCGATGGGACCACCTGTTCTTTACCGGCTCGACCGCCGTGGGGCGGCACGTGGCGCGCGCTGCGGCGGAGAATCTCGTCCCGTGCACGCTTGAGCTTGGCGGCAAGAGCCCGGCGCTGGTGGACGACGACGCCGACTTCGGGCTCATCGTCCCCCGGCTTGTCGCCGGCAAGCTCTTCAACGCGGGGCAGACGTGCATCGCTCCGGACTATGCACTGGTGCCTGCAGCGCGCCGCAACGAATTCATTGCGGGCGTACTGGAGGCCGTTGCAGCGCTCTATCCCGACCTCGCGACCAACCCGGATTACACGACCATTGTCAACGAGCGGCACTACCGTCGGTTGACTGGTCTGGTCGAGGACGCGCGCGCGAAGGGCGCGGGCGTCGTCGTGGTCAACCCCGGCAAGCGACCCCTGGATCCGTCTGCGCGCCGGTTCGCGCCTACCATGTTGATCGGTGTCACGAACGACATGGCGGTGATGCAGGAGGAGATCTTCGGACCCTTGCTGCCGGTCGAGACCTACGGGACGCTCGACGAGGCGATCGCGCGGATCGGCGCGCGGCCGCGGCCGCTTGCGTTCTACTACTTCGGGCACGATGCAAGGCGCACCCGCCGCGTGCTTCAGGAGACGATCGCGGGAGGCGTCACGATCAACGACGCGCTGCTGCACTTCGCGCACGAGGAGTTGCCGTTCGGCGGCGTGGGCGAGTCCGGGATCGGCGCCTACCATGGCGAGTTCACCTTCCGGCTCTTTTCCAACGAGAAGGGCGTGTTCCACCAGCCGCGGATCTCCCCCGCGAGGCTGCTCTGGCCGCCTTACGGACGCGCGTTCGATCGCGTGCTGGGCGCGCTCAAGCGACTCAACACGTAAGGGCCTTGAAGGGGCGCACCCGGCGTAGCGAGGAGCCGGTCGATGCCACCAACACGTCGATCGGCTCCCTTCGCAATCCCTTCGCTACGCTAGCGGAATTCGTGCGGCGTTCTTCGCAAGCCACGCCGCGAAGGACTGCAGCTCCGGATTGAGCGAGCGGGCGACGGCGAGGTCGCGCGCGCCGCAGAAGTAATCACCGTACTCGACGTAGAACTGGAACATGTTGCCGAGATCGTCGGCGCCGGGGAAGCCGAGCTTGCGATAGACGTCGAACGGCATCGCCTCGTAGCGGACTTCGCGCCCGAGGGCCTTCGAGAGTTCGGTCGCCATCTGCACGCCCGTGAGGTGTTCGCCGGCAATGCCGACGGTCTTGCCGATCCAGGGCGCGCCCTGCTTCAGCACCCCGTACGCGCACTTGCCGATGTCCTCGGCAGCGATGCCCGCGAGCCTGCCGGTCCCCATCGGCAGCGCGAGCGCGAGCTTGCCGTCGGCCGCCGGCTTCGGACCCATGCCGAACGCGATCAGATTGTCCCAGTAGAACGACGTCAGCAGGTATGTCGTGGGCACGCCCGCTTCGGCGAAGAAGCGGTTGGATTCGCCCTTCGCGTCGAAGTGCGGGACCTTGTACTTCTCCATCAGCGTCGGCAACCGCGTGTCGGACAGCGGATACCAGTTGCGGGTGTCCTCGAGCGTCGACCACACGGCATGCTTGAGGCCGACGCTCTTCGCGGCCTGTGCCATGTTACGGGCCTGCGCGAGCTCCTTCTCCGGCGAGAAGTGCTCCCAGAAGTTGGTGACGAAGTAGGCGGCGTGCGCGCCTTCAAGTGCGCGCGCGAGGCTTTTTGCATCGTCCAAGTCCGCCGCAACGACCTGGGCGCCCAGCGCAGCGAGCGTGCGCGCCTTGTCCGAGCCCTCGTTGCGCGTGATCGCCCTCACCCGGAAGCCACCCGACTTGTCGTTCAGCGCCGCACGCGACGAGTCCGCCACCCTGCGCGCCGGTGGCGCCGACGACCGCGATGATCTTGCTTTCCATGACGACCTCCAAAGGTTCTGTCCGCGTTCCGCGCGGGGTTCGATGCCGCCGACCGGATGGCGGCAGGAAAGGCCCGGAGTTTACGCAATGCTTGCCGGCCTGCAAACGGCGCGTTGCGATTCCGTAGCGGTCACCGCCGCGGTGTCGGCATTGCCGGCCCGGGGGCGCTCTGCACGCCGGCGCGCGGGAGCAGCCGAGGACGGCGTGGCGATTGTGTGTGTCCGCGGAACCGACGACAATGCGTCCTCTTCGCGGCAGCGTGGCCGCTGTACAGGTACTCATCGTGAAAAGAGCCGAGCTCGAGAAAGTCCAGGGCAAGAAGATCGACAGCCGAATGCGGCACGAGGAAATTCCGGAGCGCTACGGACAAGGGGCGGCCGCGGTTTCCGACCGGCGCGAACAGCGCAAGCGGGACCAGGCGGCGGGGCTCGTCCCCTTTGCCGTCAAGCTGGAAGGAACGCTCGTGACAGAGTTGCAGACCCTAGCGCAGTCGCGCGGCGTCGCACTGAACGAGCTGGTGGCCGAGCTGCTGCGCAAGGCATTGCCGCCGGCCGGCGGTTGACCTTGCGGCGCAGGCCGGGTACTCGCCGCAGGGCTTTCAGCCGCCCGCGCGGTCCGGGGCCTCGAGCGTCCCGGGATAGAGCTCGCGCAGGACGTCCCGCGCGGCCGCTTCCAGCGCAACGGTGAGCCGCGTCACGACGGCGGTCGCATCGCCTGTGCTTCGCGCGTTCCACGCCGCATCGAGTGCGGCGCGCTGTTCTGCCACCGCGTGCGCAACGATTTCGCGCCAGAACGCCGGAGACTCGGTCTCGGTCCATTCGCCGCGACCGCGCCCGTAGTGCGCGACGGCGAGATAGCGCAGCAGCGCGGCGTTGACGAGATTGTCGAGGAACTCGTTGCTCCAGCGCACGACCGTCTCCTCGGTTCCACGGGCGATGTTGTAGCCGCGCGCGAGTCCCGCGCCGCCGAGTGCCCCCAGCAGGCCTCCGGCGAGCATCCCCGCGCCGAGCGTCAGCCCGCCCGAGGCGAGATCGGCAACGAGCCCGGACAGCGCGCCGGACAGGAAGCCGCCGACCACCGCCGCCTTGCCTTCGCTGACCGGTCCCTCGGTCGTGACGCTTTGCGCGAGCCGTGCGAGCACATCGCCGGCGGCGCGGCCTTCCAGCTCGTTGATCGCGATCAGCTGGTCGGTGCTCGCGCGAAGATCCCGGTCCACGCGCTCGGCGAGCGTCAGCATCGCGCGCTCGGGTCCGCTGCCGGCGCTGTTGCGTGACACGCCGATCGCCTTGCCGATCTCGCGCAGCGTGCCGCGCAAGCCGCTCTCCGGGATCGCGAGGCGATCGCACGCGGCACGCGCGATCGGTTGCGCGATCGCATCCATCGAGGCGCGAAACTGTCCCATGCGTCGCGCCTGCCACGCGTCGGCGAGTCGCGCGAAGACTGCCTGCCTGTCCGTGGGCAGCACGCTGCCCACTGTACGCAGCAACGTGATCTCCTGCACCCAGCAGCGCGCGAACGCGTCGAGCGTCAGCACCGCCTTGACGAACTCGTGCGCGCCGAGCGCCGTGCGCCAGCGCGCTTCGTCGGCCGCCTCCTCACTGTGCGGACGCGGCCGCCCGGTCTGGTTCAGCAGCGCGACCACCGGCTTGCCGATCCATTCGAGCACCGTCATCTCGGGCGCGATATAGCCGGTGTCGACCGGGTCCTCGGAGGCGTTGACGAGGTACAGCACGACGTCGGCATGGTCGCGGACGTTGCGCACCGCCTGCTGCGACAGCCACAGCGGCCGGTCGGCAAAACGATCCCAGACCTGCGTCAGGAACCACCCGATCGGGTTGCCCTGCTGCGCGAGCCGGCGGGCGAGGCGCGCACTGTCGCCGAAACCCGGCGTGTCCCAAAGGCTCAGGCGATCGCCGCTTTCCGTCTCGATCATCGTGTGCACCGCCGCCTCGACGGTCACATGCGCTGCGTCGCGCACATCCCCGACGTCGCGCCCGAGCAACGTGCGCGCAAGCGTCGTCTTGCCCGCGTTGGTGTGCGAGATCAGCGACAGCGCGATCGAGTCCGGGTCTGCGCTCATCGCCCGTCGGGCGCCAGCGCCGCCCCGAGCGCGGCTTCCGCCTGGGCGAGGTCCGGCTGCGCGAGATGGATGAACACGACCGGCAGGCGCCGTGCAGCAAGCACGTCGCGCCAGGCCGAACGCCGCACGGCGAGCCGCGCGTCGTCCTCTGGCCAGCGCTCGCGGAACGCGGTCTCGTCCACGATCGCCACGCATTCGCGCGCCTGTCCCGCGGCTGCGGCGAGCCTCGCCGCGAATGCGCCATGGCTCTCCGATTCCGGCGTCGCGGTCGAGTTGAACAAAGCGACGACGATCGCCGAATCCGGTGGCACGACCCCCGCGGGCAGCGCATCCTCGCCGCCGTAGGCGATGGACTTCGCAAGCGCCACGTCGGCCCTCGCGCCCAGCGCGCGCGCGGCCACCTGCCGCAGGCCCTCGACCGCCGCGTCGGTCACGGTGAAGCTGTACGGGACGACGCGCACGTGCACGGGCCCTTCCCGAAAGCCACGCAGCATCCGCCGGAAATAGGGTTCCTCGAGCGCGATGCCGAGTCTCGTCGTTCGGTGACGCTCGATCAGTCCGTCCGCGAGCGCAAGCAGCAGTCGCGGCACGATGACGACCGCGAGGAGCGTCGCGGTGTAGAGGTAGAGCCACAGTGCGGCGTTCTCGCCCGCGTCGGTCGTGCCGGCGCGGATCGATTCGATGTGCGCGACATCGGGAATCGCGAGGCCGGTGATGGCGGCGCCGGGCGCGAGTGCGAGCGCCACGATCCGATGGACCTGCGGTGCGTCGAGAAACGTGCTCTGCCACGACGCGCGGTACTCGAAGGCGAGACCGCGCAGGAAGAGGCCGGCAATCACGCCTGCGGCGAACATTGCCGCAGCGAGATGCAGCATGCGAGCCGCACGGGCGGCATACAGCGGCGTCGCAAGGCGCGACCAGTCGGCCGCGAACGCGGCAAGCGCGCTGCCGAGCGGCGAGTCGCCGGCGAGCCGCGGCAGGCGCGGCGCGGCGCCGGCAAGTCGTGCGACGAAGTCCCGCACCGGCCCTGCGTCGGTCCTGCCGGAGCGCGTGCCGCGGGAGATCCACCGCGCGGCGAGCACGAAATACACGGCGACATTCCACGCGAGCAGACCGAGCACCGGCGGCGCGAGGATGTTGATGCGGCCACCGGCGCCGATCTGGTCGCTTACGACGCCTGCAACGAACGCGACCGCGAGCACGAGCGGCGTGATCCAGCTGCGCCACGTGAAAGCCGAAAGCGTACGCGGCACGACCGGGTGGCGCTCGCCCATGCGTTCCAGCGCAAGGTCGGCGCGACGGGCGACGAACGTTTCTGCCGAGGCGTGCTCGCCGACGACCTCCGCCGCGGCGCGGCTCGCCCACGCCCGGTCGGCGTCGGTCCACAACGTGCGGTCGCGATCGGTCGTCTCGATCGCGCGCACTGCGGTGACTGCGCGTGCTGTGGTCTCGTCCATGTCCGGAGGAGTCCCGCGGGCGGCGCGTGCAGATTGGCCGGCTGCCGGGACCGCTGCGACTGTACCGCAGGCCGTGACATGCGTCCCGTCGTTGCTAAAGCAGCCCGTGATCGCGAACCCGGCGCGAGCGGGTCATGCGGAGGCGAGCTAAGGAACCTCTGCATAACCCGCACACGGTCGCGACGGAGCTTGGCGGGATGGGATGCGCGAAGCGCGGCGAAGCCAATGGTCGACCCCCTTGGCAAGCGGCGCGACAAAGCAGACCGCCCGCCAAGCCCCGTCCCTTCGGGCTGCTGCGAAATGCGGCGCCTGCTTCGCCTCGCTCCTCGGCATCGTAGGCCTGGCTACGACCGTCGTCGCTCGGCTCACATTCATCCGCATTTCGCCCTGCAGCGCGGCCGTGTGGGGGTTTTGCAGAGGTTCCCTAAGGGTCGACCGGGAGATCGATCACGTGTGCACGCAGCCCCGTCGCTCCGATCGTGAGCTCCGCCACGGTGACGCGCAGCCGGAAGCGGCGCGGCCCTGCGCTGCCGGGGTTGACGAACAGCACACCGTGGCGGTGCTCGACCAGCGGCCGATGCGAGTGCCCCGCGACGACTGCGTCGAAGCCCGCGGCGGCCGGATCGATGTCCAGGTCGTGCACGTCGTGCAGCACGTAGAGATACTTCTCGCCGATCTGCAGCACGTCCGTCTCCGGCAATGCGTCCGCCCACGAGGCGCGGTCGTTGTTGCCGCGCACCGCGGTGACCGGCGCGATCTCCGCAAGGCGCTGCAGGATGTCGGGATGGCCGATGTCACCGGCGTGAACGATGCGCTCGCAGCCACGAAGAGCGGCGAGCGCCTCCGGGCGGAGCAGGCCGTGGGTATCGGAAATCAGGCCGACGCGCATGGGTCGCTGGCTGGCATCAGCCGCCGCCGGTCCTGCGCCGGACCGCGTGCCGGTCCGCGTGCTCCGGATAGCCGAACTGCCGGGTCTTCACCCATTCCGTCGCCACCACGTAGGCCAGCACGATCGAAAGCGAGGCGGCAAGGACCGGCATCGGCAGGGGAACGAATGCGAACGCGCGTGCGAGCGGCGGCACATACGGAATCGCGAGGGTGGCAAGTCCGACGCCGACGGTGGTCCACAACAGCAGCCGGCCGGGCTTGCTGCGCCACGCAGGAACCGCCGTCCGCAGCACGAGCAGGACCGCGAGCTCGGTTGCGAGCGACACGACGAACCAGGCCGTCTGGAACATCGGCTCGTCGGCGCGGAACCAGACGAGAAGCAGCGCGAACGTCAGCAGGTCGAACACGGTGCTGACGAGCCCGAACACCAGCATGAAGCGCCGCAGGTCGCGGACGTTCCAGCGTTGCGCGCGAGAGAGGTGGCCCGCATCCACGTTGTCGGTCGCGATCGCGACCGACGGCAGGTCCGAAAGGAAATTGTTGAGCAGGATCTGCTTGGCCGCGAGCGGCAGGAACGGCAGGAGCGGCGTTGCGATCGCCATGCTGACCATGTTGCCGAAGTTCGCGCTGGTCGTGATGCAGATGTACTTGAGCGTGTTCGCGAATGTCCTGCGGCCTTCGAGCACGCCCTGTCGCAATACGTCGAGATCGGGCCGCAGCAGCACGACGTCGGCGGTCTCGCGCGCCACGTCCACCGCACTATCCACCGAGATGCCCACGTCGGCTGCACGCAGCGGTGGCGCATCGTTGATGCCGTCGCCGAGATAGCCCACCGCGTGCCCGCCCTTCTTGAGCGCGAGCACGATGCGCTCCTTCTGCTGGGGGTCGACTTCGACGAAGAGGTCGGTGCGCGGCGCGCGATGCCAAAGCGCTTCATCGTGCATGCGGGCAATCTGCTCGCCCGTCAGCAGTGCGCCGGGTTCGAGCCCGATTCCAGCAGCGACGTGCGCGGCGACGAACCGGTTGTCGCCGGTGATGATCTTGATGCGGATGCCGAGGTCGGCCAGTCCCTTGATCGTCTCGGCGATCATGGGTTTGGGCGGATCGAGGAACAGCAGGAAGCCTTCGAGCGTCATGCCCGATTCGTCCGTCGCCTGGTGGCGGGCCTTTGCCGGAACGCCGCGCGTCGCGAGCGCGAGCACGCGAAAGCCCGCCTGTCCTTTCTCCGTGCAGAAAGCGTCGACGCGTGCGCGCGCAGCGGCGTCGAGCGGCGTGTCGCCGTCCTGCCCGCGCACGCTCGAGCACGCCGCCAGCACGTTCGCGACGGCGCCCTTCGTGATCATCCGGTGCGCCTCCGGCTCGCCCTTCGGGGCAACGACGATCGTCAGGCGCTTGCGGCTGAAGTCATAGGGAATTTCGTCCACCTTGATGATGCCGGCGACGTCGAGCTTGCTGCGCTCTCCGGCGGCGACGATCGCCGCGTCAAGGGGATTGTCGATGCCGGTTTCCAGCGCGGCATTCACGAACGCGAGCTGCAGGACCTCCGCAGACGGCACGAACGTCGCGTCCACCACCGCGTCGAGCGCGACGCTACCCTCGGTGAGCGTTCCGGTCTTGTCGGTGCAGAGCACGTCGATGCTGCCCAGGTTCTCGATCGCCTGCAGCCTCCGCACGATCACGCCTCGCGCCGCCATCGCGCGAGCGCCGTGCGCGAGCGTCACGCTCACGATCGCGGGCAGGAGCTCGGGCGACAAGCCGACCGCGAGTGCCACCGCGTAGAGCAGCGACTCGATCGGCGGGCGGTGCAGCAACTGGTTCACGATCAGCACGAAGACGACCATGAGCACCATCACGCGCAGCAGCAGGTAGCCGAACTCGCGCAGGCCTCGCTCGAATTCGGTCTCGGGTGCCGCATGCGCGAGGCGACTGGCGATTTCGCCGAGGGCAGTTGCCGGTCCGGTGCGCGCGACGAGCACCGTTGCGGTCCCGCTGCGCACGGAACTGCCGAGGAACACGGCGTTGGTACGGCGGGCGAGCGGGGCATCGGCCGCGGAAGTGCCGGGCTCCTTTTCCACCGGGAAGGATTCGCCGGTGAGCGTGGCCTCGGTCACAAGGAAGTCGCGGGCCGCGAGCACGATGCCGTCGGCCGGAACGAGCCGGCCTGCGGTGAGCTCGACGATATCGCCAGGGACGAGGTCGCGGGCATCGGCACGTACGAGTCTGCCGTCCCGCCACGCCGAGACCTGGAGCGCAAGGCGCTTGCGCAGTCCCGCGACGGCCAGGGAGGCGCGATGCTCCTGCGTGAAGCCCAGCAATGCGCTGCCCACGACGATTGCCAGGATGATCGCCGCGTCGGCGAGGTCGTGGACAACGAGCGCGACGCCTGCGCCGAAGACGAGGATCAGCACGAGCGGGTTCGCGAACTGCGCGAGCAGCAGCCGCAGTGCCTGCACCTGCGGCTCCTCCTTCAGGACGTTGGCCCCGTGTTCCCGCAATCGCGCGGCGGCTTCGCTAGCCGCGAGCCCGTGGGGGCCGCTCGCGAGTCGTGTCAGCAGTTCCGACGCCGGCATGCTCCAGTAGGCGTCGGGCACTGCCGCGCTTTTCAGGGGCCGCGGGCTGGCCGGCGGGCTCATTGGCGCCCGGCAGGAAGCCGCCGCGCGCGCGCGGCGACGAGCGGCGCGAAAGCGAGGACCAGCATTCCGAGCGGCAGCAGGCCGCCGTGCGCCAGGTCGAAATCCTCGCCGATGCGCGACCACGGGAGGCCGAAGGCGAAGCGCCCGAGCGTGACCTCGAACGTGACCATCATCAGTACCCAGAGCAAGCCGATGCCCGCCAGCTGACTTCGCGATTTCGCGCCGATCCACCTTACCGTGGCGAGCGCGATCAGCAGGATCAGCGCGGAGCCCGTGAACACCGCGAACTGTCTGGCCGGAAAATCGCCGAGTCGCGGCACGAGAAGGATCACGCGCGCGATGCCGTGCAGCACCTCGACCGTTGCGATGAGAAGAAAGACCAGGAGGGCGCGAGCGAACATCGGGTTGGACCTGGGTGGCGATGCGTCACTGCCTGCCGACCCCGACGCACCGGTGGCGTCCCGGCTGCAGCGAACCGGGAATCGCGTCAGCGAAAGACGAGTACCGGCACCTTCGCGTGCGCGAGAACCTTCTGCGTCTGGCTGCCCAGGATGAGTGCGGACAATCCGGGCCGGCTGTGCGACGCCATGAAGATCAGGTCGCACTTGTGCTGACGCGCCGCTTCGACGATCGCGTCGGCAGGATAGTCGCTCGTCGCGCGGTCGCCCTCGAAGGTAACACCTGCGGCCTTTGCCGCATGCTCGATCACGCCGAGGTAGCGCGTCGTGGCCTTGTCGATCAGTTCGGCGTGCCGCTCGGGTGGCATGTAGCCCACCGGCATCATTTCGGAGAAGACGACGGGTGTCGCTGGCGGGGCTGCGAAGAATCCGGTCACCTTCGCTCCCGTTGCCCGTGCGAGCTCGACAGCCGCGGCCGCCGCGCGTGCCGATGCCGCGGAACCGTCGGTCGGAATGAGGATGTGCTTGAACATGTCCGTTTGCCCTTTCTCAACGCGTGTATGGGAGCACCCAGATCACCATGCCGAGCACGTAGCAAATGGTGCAGGCAATCAGCGTGAAGGGCACGCTCCAGGAAAGGAACTCGCGCAGCGACACCTTGCGCTTTTCCTCGCGCTCGCAGATGTTGAGCGCAGCGTAGAGCGCGGGTGCACCCGCAACCGTCAGGTTGCTGCCAAGCGTTCCCGACCACAGCAGCATCCACCACAGCGGCCACGGCGAAACGACGTCCGCCTGCATGTCGCGGATCGTGTAGAGGAACGTGAGGATGTACGCATCGTGCTCGACGATGCCCACGATCGGGATCGTGATCCAGTAGAGCAGCGTCGCGCCGAGCGCCAGATTCTCGGCGAAGAGAGGCTTCAGCGCGCCCGCGAGATAGTCCAGCAGGTGCATGCGCTCGAGGCCGCCGACCAATGCGAACAGCGCGATGTAGAAGAAGATCGCCCGCCAGTCGAGCCCGCCCAGGATGTCCTCGAAGCTCGGCGCCTTCACGCGCTTGCCGAGCACCTCCAGCAGCAGCACGAGCGTCACCGCGCCGGTCATCGCGATGAAGCCGAGCTTGACGCCCAGCACCTGCCGGAACGCCATCCCGACGACGGTGAGCAGGAACCAGCCGACGACCAACGGTGGCAAAGAGCTTGTTGGGAATGTGCGTCTCGATGCCGAGACTTTCGATATCGACCGTGTGCCGTCCGCGCGCGCGGAAGCCGTACAAGTACATCGCGCCGAGCGTCACCACGAACGTGACCATCAGGATCGGGAACGACGAGGGCCGCCCGAACTGCCAGATGAAGTCGCCGAATTCCGCGCCCGAGACGGAATGCAGCATCTGCGGCGGCAGGTCGCCCAGCAGCAGCGCGGAGCCCATGAAGTTGGCGGAGAAGCCGATCATCAGGACGACCGGGGTCACGGGCAACTTGAGAGCACGTGCAAGCGGCAGCGCGACCGGCGCCATCATCAGGATGACGACGACGTTGTCGACGAACATCGAGATCACGCCGGCCAGCATCGAAAGGATCATCACCAGCAGGCCCGGACGGCCGCCCGACAGGCGCAGCGCCTGCACCGACAGCCAGCTCGGCACGCCCGTCTTGCCGAAGTAGCTCGCGATGATCCAGACGGACACGAGGATCGCCATCACGTTCCAGTCGACCAGCCCGAAGGCGTCGACGTCGGTCATCACGCCGATCCAGACCATGACGATCACGCCGATCAGCGCCGCCACCGCGGCGTCGACGACGTTGACGATGACCGCGACGATCGTGATCGCGAAGATCACGATGGCATACCATGCCAGCGCGTCCATTTCATGGTCCCCGGATTGAGCGATAGGCGGAGATTAACGCGACCTGCGGGTGCTTCGCCACGCCGGGCGGCCGGCAAGCGCGAGAACCTTGCGCCCGCGCAAAGTTTCCGCGTCGCCGATGTCGGCCGCGCGGAAGTCGGCGAAGCAGGCCTGACCGTTGGCCGAAGGCTAGGAGAGCCGGTGGGTCGGCCGCGGCCGACATTCACCCGCGTGAATGCGGCACTTCCTCGCGAAGCTTGACGAGCGCGTGCAGCGCGCGGTTGATCGGCGCGGGAACGCCGAGCGCCGCCGCGCGCCGGACGACGTAGCCGTTCAGCGCGTCGATCTCGGTGTGCTTGCCGCGCAGCACGTCCTGCGCGGTTGAAGATATCTGGTCGGGCATCGCTTCCGCCAGCCCGAAGCAGGCGGTCACGAGCGCGTCGGCATCCAGCGCGAATCCATCGGCCCGCGCAACGGCGACGACCTCGTCGACGATGTCGGGCACCAGCGCCCTGATCGCGTCGTTGCGCATCATGCGACCGTACTGGGCCTGCCCGAGTGCCGAGATCGCGTTGTACACGCAGTTCAGGACGAGCTTGGCGCAGAGTTCCGCTTCGACGTTCCCCGAGATCGTGCAGGGCACGCCCGCCGCTTCGAACGTGGCAGCGATCCGCGTCGCGCGCGCCTCCAATTCCCGAAGCTCGCCACCGTCGCCTGGCACCGGGCCGAGCACGAGTTCGCCGCGTCCCGTGTGGCGCACATGTCCCGGTCCCGCCATTTCCGCACCGACGTAGACCACGGCGGCGAAGACGGGCTGTGTGAGGATCGATCGCAACCGGCGCCCGTTGTCCACGCCGTTCTGCAGGCTCACCACCGCGGTTTCTGGACGCAGGTGCGGTTGCATCTGTCGGGCCGCGACCTCGGTGTCGTGCGTCTTGACGCATACCAGAACCATGTCGGCGCTTGCCACCGCCGCGGACTCGGTCGTTGCCCGCACGGGCACATGCACGTCGAAACGTGCACTCTCGATGCGCAGTCCGTCGAGCGCAATCGTGTCCACGTGGGCGTGGCGGCCGATCAGCGTGACGGATGTCCCGGCGCGCGCGAGCATGCCGCCGAAATAGCAGCCGACCGCGCCTGCTCCCATGACTGCGACGTGATCACTCAATGCGCGCTCCATGTGTCGCGTTGCGCGACCACCGCAAGGATGTATGCTCTGCCACGACCGGATGGTGCGCCGTTGCCTGAGCTCCTGCGGCCCGTATCGCACGTGCCCATCGTCTCACATCGCCATGACATGGAGGACTCGATGCCTGACGGGATGGCTCCGACCGACGCACGGCCGATTCACGATCGCCGGACTGCGGCACCTCCGGGCGATGTCCCGGCAGGTATGCGATGAGCGAACGGCGGATTTCTGTCGCGGTGCTGCTCGCGATTGCCCTCGCGGCCGGCACCGTCGCGTGTGCGCAGCCGGCGGGCAATCCTGCGGCAGTACCGGCGCGCGCACCGGACGTTCCCTACGAACCCTCGCCGCCGGACGTTGTCGAGGCGATGCTCGATCTCGCCAACGTCGGACCGCGCGACGTCGTCTACGACCTGGGCTCCGGCGACGGGCGAATCGTGATCGCCGCCGCACGCCGCGGCGCGGCGCGCGCGGTCGGCATCGACATCGACCCGCAGCGCATCGCCGAGGCGAACGCGAATGCACGCCACGCTGGCTTGCACGACCGCGTGACCTTCGTGCAGGGCGACCTGTTCGAGGCCGACTTCAAGGATGCGACCGTGGTCACGCTGTTCCTGTGGCCCGGCGTCAACATGAAGCTGCGGCCGCAGCTGCTCGCGCTCGCTCCGGGTACGCGCATCGTGTCGCACTTGCACGATCTCGGCGACTGGCGGCCCGATCGCACGCGCGTGATCCGCGCGAAGGGCGAGAATCGCGAACGCGCCCTCTACCTCTGGGTGGTGCCCCCGCGCTGATGCGCGAGGGGCATCCGGCCCGCTCCTTCGCCGCTGGTCAATCGACGCTGCGGTCGTTCAAGCGAGCGGCTTGGCCATCGCGATGAAGTCGATCGAGATCCCGCCTGGCAGTGGATGGCTCGAACGAGCGTCGCCTTCGTAGCCGAACGCCCGGTACAGTCGGTGACCGGGCAGCGTGGCGAGCAGTTCGGCGCGGCGGAAGCCGCGCGCCAGCGCCTCCGCTTCGCAGCGTGCGAGCAGCACCGCGCCGATGCCGCGCCGCGCCCAGCCAGGATGAACGAAGAATGCCCGGATGCGCGCGGCGTCGCGGGACGGATCGAGTGGCTCGGAAGCGCGCCCTGCCTGAGCATCGCCGCCGAACAGCGTCCTGCGCAGGCTCCAGCCGCCGCAGGCCACGATTTCGTCGCCGACACAGACGGCGAAATAGGTGCGATCCCGGATCAATTCGGTATCCACGCCCCATGCCGTGCCGATCGCCGCTTCGACTTGCGCATCGGAATAATCGCCCCGGCACAAGCCTCGGGCCGAAGCGTCGATCAGCTGCGCGAGCCGCGGGACATCGTCGAGCTCGGCGTGACGGACGGAAAAGACGGACGCCGGGTCCTCGCGGGCGAGCGCCATCATCACGGCACCTTAGGAAGCGACTGCGCAAGCGCGCGCACTTGCGCAGAGTCTTCTCATAGGATTCGGTTGAACCACAGCAGCGACAGCCCGGCCGCCAGCAGCGCAAGCAGCGCTCCGGCGGCAGCAAAGAGCGCGGTGACCTCGGTCTCCTTCTTCTCCACGGAGAAGCGCGAGGTCAGGCCCTGGTAGATCTTCTTCAGCTCGGCGGCATTCCCGGCGTAGTAGTAATCGCCATGGGTGATGTTGGCGATCTGCTTCAGCGTGTCCTCGTCGAGGCGCACATGCATCGACCAGCCTTCGAAGCCTATCGTTGCACCGCTTACCGTGCCGATGCCGACCGTGAACACGCGAACGCCGCGGTCCGCCGCGAGCTTCGCGGCGGCGATCGAGTCCGGGCCGGTCGTGCGCTGCCCGTCCGTCAGCAGGATGATCGCCGCTGACGTGTAGGATCCCGGCGGGACCGGCTTGAACTCGGGCCCGTCCTGCTTCTTCGCATCGTCGAGCGAGCTCCCGCGCGGCTTCTCCTTGCGGCCCACCGAATTGAGGTCGATGCCCGCGTCGGGAAAGAGCGTCGCGAGCGAAATGACGATCCCACTTCCGATTGCCGTACCGCGCTGGAGCTGGAAGCGGTCGATCGCCGCGATCAGGTCCTCGCGATTGTGCGTCGGGGGCTGCACGACCGCTGCAGTGCCCGCGAACGACACGATGCCGACGCGCACGCTGCGCGGCTGATCCTCGATGAACGCCTTGGCTGCCGACTGTGCCGCGGCAAGGCGGTTGGGCTCGACGTCGGTCGCACGCATGCTGCCCGAGACGTCCATTGCGAGGATGATCGTCTCATGCTGAGTGGGCAGCGTGATCACCGCAGCGGGCCGGGCGACCGCGAGAAGCAGCGCGGTGAGCGCAAGCAGAAACAGGAGCGGCGGAACGTGGCGGCGGAAGCGATGGCCCTTACCAATCGCGTCGCGCACCATCGAGAGACTCGCGTAGCGCACGGCGAGCTTCTTGCGGCGCCGGAGCAGCAGCAGGTACGCGCCGACGACCAGCGGCACGGCGAGCAGCAGCCACAGAAGCTCAGGCCAGAGGAACTTCACGTCGTCCGCCCAGGTGTTGCGGCAGGCTCCCGCCCGACGACAGCTGGCTCTTCCGCTTGCGCAATTCGGCAAAGCGCAGGATCGCGTCGACCAGGTCGTCGTCGGTCGCAAGTTCCAGCGCGTCGACGCCCGCCTGCTGGAATGCCGTGCGCAATGCGTCCTCGCGCTTGCGTGCGGCGTCGGCGAAGCGCCGCCGGAAGCCACGGTCGTGGGTGTCCACGAAGAGCTGCTCACCGGTTTCGGCGTCCTGGATCACGACCATGCCGAGGTCGGGCAGTTCGCGCTCGAGCGGGTCGTGCAGCCGCACGGCGACCACTTCATGCCGGCGCGCGAGCTGCGCCAGCGGCTTGGTCCAGCCGGGCGCGGTAATGAAGTCGGACACGACGAACACGATCGAGCGCCGCTTGATGATCCCCGAAGCCGAATCGAGCAGATCCTGCAGGTTCGTCGATTGCGAGCGCGGCAATTCGGGCCGCGTCAGCATGCGCTGCAGGATGTGCAGCACGTGCAGCCGGCCGCTGCGCGCCGGCACGACCATGTCGACGCGGTCGCCGTAGAACATCGCGCCGACGGGATTGCCGTGGCGCGTCATCAATCGTGCGAGCACCGTGACGAACTCGGCCGACACCGCACGCTTCTTCATGTCGCGCGAGCCGAAGTCCACCGACGGGCTGACGTCGAGCAGGAACCACGCGGTGACCTCGCGGTCCTCGTTGAACTCCCGCACATACGGCGTCTGCATGCGTGCGGTCACGTTCCAGTCGATGTGCCGGACGTCGTCGTGGTACTGGTACTCGCGCAGGTCGGCGAGGTCGAGCCCGAAGCCCCGGAACAGCGTCCGGTAATCGCCGTGCAGCACGCCGTCGAGCCGACGGATCACCGTCCACTCGAGCCGCCGCAGGATCGCGTCAGGCTTGTGCGGGCGCGATTCGGGCATGCGTTTCCAGCGGCCGGGCAGGGACGGGCACGTGCTTCAACACCCGGTGGATCAGCTGATCCGGCGTCAAACCCTCCGCCAGCGCTTCGTAGGAGAGCACGATGCGGTGGCGGAAGACGTCGGGCACGAGGTCGACGACGTCCTCCGGCAGAACGTAGGCGCGGCCGCGCAGGAAGGCCAGCGCACGTGCGCCCTCGATCAGGTTGATCGGCGCGCGCGGGCTCGCGCCGAACGTCACGAAGCGCGAGAGATCCTTGATGCCGTGCCGCTCCGGGAAGCGTGTCGCGGCGGCGAGCTTGACCGCGTACTGGATCAGCGAAGGATCGACATAGCTCGCGCGGCATTCCCGCTGCAGCGCGAACAGTTGGTCGGTGGTCGCCACGGGCAGCACCGCCGTCGCCGGCCCCGTGACGCGCTCGACGATCACGAACTCCTCTTCCTCGGTCGGGTAGCCGACCAGGACCTTCATCATGAAGCGGTCGACCTGCGCCTCGGGAAGCGGGTAGGTGCCCTCGCTCTCGATCGGATTCTGCGTGGCCATGACCAGGAACGGCTCCGGCACCTTGTGCGTCTCGCCGGCGATCGTCACCTGCCGTTCCTGCATCACCTCGAGCAGCGCGCTCTGCACCTTGGCCGGCGCTCGGTTGATCTCGTCGGCGAGCAGCAGGTTGGTGAACACCGGCCCGAGCACCGTCGTGAAGTCGCTGGTCTTCTGGTTGTAGATGCGATTGCCGACCAGATCAGCGGGCACGAGGTCGGGCGTGAACTGGATGCGCTTGAACGTTCCGTGGATCGTGCGCGCGAGTGTCTTGACGGTCAGCGTCTTCGCGAGTCCGGGCACGCCCTCGACCAGCAGGTGCCCCTGCGCGAGAATTGCCACCATGACGCGCTCGAGGAACGCGTCCTGGCCCACGACGACCTTCTTGACCTCGTAGAGGATGCGCTCCATCAGCTGGGCGTTTTCGGCGTGCGCTCGTTCCTGGGTGTCCATGCGTGGCGAAGCTCCGCTAGAAGGGTGACATGCCGATGGCGGAAGCGGCATTCTCGATCGGGACGGCGAAGCCGATGCCGATGTACGTGCGCTGCGCGCCGGGGCTCAGGATGGCGGTGACGATTCCGACCACTTCGCCGTCGTTGGTGACGAGCGGGCCGCCGGAGCTGCCGGGGTTCGCCGCCGCGTCGAACTGGATCAGGTTGGTGAGGATCTTCTCGCCGTGGGGCGAGCGGTATTCGCGCCGCAGGCCGGAGACCACGCCTGCGGATGTCGAGGGGCCCACTCCGAACGGGAAGCCGACCGCGATCACATGATCGCCCACCTCGAGGTCGGCGGTCGAACGAAGCGTGGCGGGCTGCAGGTCGTCCGGAACGCTCTTCGCCTTCAGCACGGCGAGGTCGTTCTCGGGCTGTGCGCCGACCACGCTCGCCTCGGATTCCATGCCGTCATAGAAGACGACCGTGACGCGCTCCGCGCCCGAGACGACGTGCAGGTTGGTGAGGATCGTGCCGTTCTCGACGATCACCACGCCGCTGCCGACGCCGCGCTCGACGTCCTTTTCCCCGTCGCGGTCCGGCCCGAAGCCACGCACGCGCACCACGGAAGGCTGGATGGCGGCATTGGCCCGTGCTTCCTGCGAGGGCAGCACCTTGGTCTCGAGCGTGTGCAGCACCGCCTTGTCGATGTCCTCCTGCTTGAGCGGCTTCTGCGCGGGCCGCCCGGCGCCGTATGCGAACACCAGGAGCAGCGTCAGCAGCGCGCCGCCCACGAGCAGCAGCGGGCGCTCGAAACGAACGATCGAGCGGCGCCAACGCGATTGCAGAGCTCGTGCGGCGGGCGGTCGGGCATCGCCTCCGGTCGGTACCGGCGCGTCGCCGACGGCCGAGCCGGACCTCGGTCGAGTCCCCAAGTCGCGACTGGCTGGAACTGCTGTAGAGCGAGATTCGCTTCATGCGCGGGTCATCCAATGGTCCGCCGTGGTCCAAAAGCTAACACGGCGCGCGCCGGTCGGGAACACATCGTGATTGTCGGACACCGTCCGGCTCGACGGCGCCGTCGTGGTACCGGCCGGCGGGGAACTTCAGGGTCCGGATGGCGTCGGTCGCTTATCCGCATGAGTTGCCGTTGGAGATGGATGCTCCGCAGCGCAGCAAGTTCCGTCTGCCGGCCGGCGGTTGTGCAGGCGCGGTGCCTGCCGGTTGGTGCTAAAGTCGTGTCGCCCGCGCTCGCGTCTGCGCGTCTGCGCCGCGACCGTCCGGGCCTCGGGTGCCGTTCCGCGGTACCCGGCTGGTCGCCACCGAGAGTCGCACGATGATCTTCCTGTGGTCGCAGGCGCTGTGGCTGTTGCTTGCCGTGCCGGTCCTGGTCGGCGGGTATTTCTGGCTGCTGCGGCGGCGCAAGAGGGCTGCAGTCCGCTATGCGAGCCTCGGCCTGGTCCGCGAAGCGCTCGGACCCGGGAACCGCTACCGCCGTCATATTCCGCCTGCGCTGCTGCTGCTTGCCCTCGCCACCGCGATTTTCGCGGTCGCCCGGCCGCAGGCAGTGGTCACGCTGCCCACCGAGCAACGCACGATCATCATGGCGATGGACGTGTCGCTCAGCATGCGGGCGGGCGATGTCGAGCCGACGCGCATCGCCGCTGCGCAGGCCGCGGCGAAGGCATTCGTGCAGGAACAGCCGAGCGACGTCCGGATCGGCATCGTGACCTTCGCCGGTACCGCGGCGCTCGTACAGCCGCCGACGTTCAACCGCGACGACCTGATCGCCGCCATCGACCGCTTCGAGCTGCAGCGCCACACGGCGATCGGCAGCGGACTGCTGCTCTCGCTCGCCACGCTGTTTCCCGAGGAAGGCATCCAGATCGAGAGATACACGGTGGGCGCGGACCGCAATCGAGGCAAGCCGGTCGACGCCGAGCCGAAGGCCGCTGAAAAGAAGGTGTTCACTCCGGTGCCGCCCGGCTCGAACACATCGGCCGCGATCATCCTGCTCACCGACGGGCGCAGGACCATCGGGCCCAACCCGCTCGACGTCGCGCGTATCTGTGCCGACCATGGCGTGCGCGTCTACACGGTGGGCTTCGGCAAGCCGGAGGGTGCGATGGCGAGCGTGGATGGTTACTCGATCTACATGGCGTTCGACGAGGAGACGATGCGCGGCATCGCCGACATCACGCGCGCTCAGTATTTCCACGCCGCGACCGCCGAGGACCTCAAGAAGGTCTACGAGACGCTCAACACCAAGTTCGTGCTCGAGAAGCAGAAGCGCGAGGTGAGCGCCCTCTTCGCGGGCGCGGCCGCGCTGCTCCTCGCGCTGGCTGCCGTATTGTCGATCGTGTGGTTCGGCCGCGCGTTGTAGGGACCCCTCGGACGTCCCGGCCTGTTTCGACGGTTGCGGCACTTCGGCCCACGACTTTCGCGCCGCGATCGTGTGCGCTTGTGCAGCGGCTCCCGAACGGCTCGGATCCGTCGCCAACTTGCTGGTGAAGGGGCAGGCGCTCCCGTAAAGTAGCGTCCTGTCGCCACCGACCGGACTACGGCGTGCTCGACCAAGCGGCCGTCACGACCTTCCTCTTCACGGACATCGAGGGCAGCACCCGCTTGTGGGAGCAGGAGCCCGAACGGATGCGCCTGGCGCTGGCCCGGCACGACGCGCTTGCCCGCAAGGCGGTCGAGGACCACGGCGGACTGGTCGTCAAGACGACCGGTGACGGCATCCATGCGGCGTTCGGCGATCCCGCGGACGGCGTGGCGGCCACGCTCGATCTGCAGCGGGCGCTCGCCGACCCCGCCGCGACCGGCGGCATTCGCTGCGCGTCCGCTGCGGGCTGCACGCGGGCATGATCGAGCGCCGCGACAACGATTTCTTCGGCAGCCCGGTCAATCGCGCGGCCCGCATCATGGGCGCCGCGCATGGTGGCCAGATGCTCGTCTCGCATGCGGTGGCGGAGCTCGTCCGCGACCGCCTGCCCGCGGCGTATCGCTGCGTGATCTCGGCACGGTGCGTCTGCGCGACCTGTCCGGGCCCGAGCGCATCTGGCAGGTGATCGCGGCCGGATTGCGGCATGAATTTCCCGCACTGCGCTCACTCGAGGCAGCACCCAACAACCTGCCCCAGCAGGTGACGACGTTCGTCGGCCGCGAGCACGAGATCGTCGAAGTGCGCAAGCTGCTTTCCGCGACGCGCCTGCTCACGCTGTGCGGAATGGGCGGCCTTGGCAAGACGCGCCTGTCGCTGCAGGTCGCGGCCGATGTCCTGAACGACTATCCGGACGGGGTCTGGTTCGTCGAGCTCGCATCGCTCACCGACGAGCGCCTCGTGCCGCAGGCAGTCGCCTCCGTGCTCGGCGTCAAGGAGGAAGCCGGGCGGCCGGTGACAGAGGCGCTGATGCGCTACGTGAAGGACCGCACCGTGCTCCTGCTGCTCGACAACTGCGAGCACCTGGTGCGCGCGTGCGCCGAGCTGGCCGTGCAACTGCTGCAATCCGGGCCGGATGTGAAGATCCTCGCCTCGAGCCGCGAAGGCCTGCATGTGCGCGGCGAGACGACGTACCCGGTTCCGGCGCTCGAGGTGCCGGATCCCAAGCGCAAGGTACCGCTCGATGCGCTGCTCCGCTACGAGGCGGTTGGCCTGTTCGTCGATCGCGCTGCGGCCGCAAGTCCGCAGTTCCGGCTGACCGAGGCAAACGCGGCGGCAGTGACTGAAATTTGCCTGCGTCTCGACGGCATTCCGCTCGCGCTCGAGCTGGCCGCAGCACGCCTGCGCGCACTCTCGGTCGAGAACATTGCGGCCCGGCTGGAGGACCGGTTCCGGCTGCTCGCGGGCGGCGATCGCACCGCCCTGCCACGGCAGCAGACGCTGCGCGCGCTGATCGATTGGAGCTACGACCTGCTGACCGACAGGGAACGGATCCTGTTCCGTCGGCTCGCCGTCTTCTCGGGGGGTTGGACGCTGGAAGCGGCGGAGGCGGTTTGCGCCGACGGCGAGATCGAGGACGCGGATGTGCTCGATCTGCTGGCCCAGCTCGTGGACAAGTCGCTCGTCGTGGTGGAAAACCAATCGGGACGCTATCGGCTGCTCGAGACCGTTCGCCAGTACGCGCTCGAACGGTTGGCCGAACCGGGCGAAGAGGCCGCGACCCACGCGCGGCATCTCGCATTCTGCGTCGGCTTTGCCGAGAAGGCGCGGTCGGAACTGCTTGGTCCACAGCAGGGGGAATGGCTCGCGCGGCTCGACGTCGAGCGGGAGAATCTCCTGTCCGCCCATGCATGGTGCAGGCGCGACGAGCATGCGGGCGAGTTGGGCCTGCAGCTGGTCACCGCCATCAAGCAGTACTTCCACCGACGCGGCCTGCTCGGTCTCGCCCAGCGCGTGATGGTGGAAGCGCTGGCGCACCGCGGAGCGCAGAAGCGCGATGCGAACCGCAGCCGCGCGCTGTTCAGCGTCGGGCAGATCTGCATGGCCATGGGCCGATACGGGGAAGCGCGCACCCATCTCGAGGAGAGCCTGGCGATTGGCCGCGAGATCGGGGATCGCCAGCGGGTGGCGGCTGCGCTTCAACCACTGGGTGGCGTGCTGACCGGCCAGGGGGATCTGCCGGGCGCGCGGAGATGTTACGACGAGGCGATCGTCCTTGCGCAGGCGATCGGGAACAGGCGGGACATCGCGACCGCACTCAACAACCGGGCGCAGCTGCATCGCCTCGAGGGCGAGCTCGACGCCGCACAGTCGCGTTTCGAACAGGTTCTCGCCCTGGTCCGCGAGCTCGGAGATCACGAGAACGTCGCAATCGCGCTGCTCAATCTCGCGATGGTCAGTATCGGTCGAGGCGCGGTCGATGCTGCACGCGCAATGCTGCTCGATGCGCTTGCGATCGCCGCTGAAACGGCGTCCAAGTCTTCCAGCCAGAGCGTCGTCGAGGTTTCGGCGGGCCTCGCGGCGGCATGCGGGGAATGGGAGCGAGCCGCGCGCTTGTTCGGCGCAGCCGAATCGCACGCCTCAGAGACAGGATTTCAGCGTGATTCGGCTGACGAGGCGTTCCTCGCTCCGCTGATCCAGGAAGCGCGGGCGACATCGCCTGGCGGGCAGTTCGTAGCCGCCGAGGAAGCCGGCCGCGCCCTCGATCTGGAAAGCGCGCTGACGGAGGTGAGAACCTGGCTCCGCTCGAGCGCGGCCGAGCCGCGGATGGGCCCGTCGCTCTAGCGGAGTGCGACCCGATCGCGCCCGCGCAGGTCAGGCGCGATCACAGTGCTCTCCACGCTCCGCAGGTGAGCGTCATTCGTTGATCATGTGCGGATCAATGACGTAGAGGCGAGTTCCCGCCGCATTGTGGAACACGATCTTGTATGGAAACCGCAGCCCGGAAATCGTGTTCTTCGCAGTCCACGCAAAATGCTTCCGCCTGCACACACCCGAAATCGCCGGGCCTTCGACACCCGGATCCTCGAACTGATCGTTTGGATCCGGCTCCTTCAGGAACACGCCGTCGCCGACCTGGGTGCAGAACCCGAAGCCGTCGGGCAGCGTCCAGCGGACCCTGATCCTGTGCTTGTCGCGGATGAACGTGATCGGATCGAGATCCACGCCGGCTGTGCATGAAGTCATCGTGCACGTCGGGTTGACGATGTTGACCTCGCACGGTCGGCCGGTCTCGCCGCAGCGGAGCGGCGCGGCGAGTTGACGCGGGGTGGTCTCGCAGCCCACCAAGGTCAGGCAAGCGATGATGAGCAGGGAAATTCTCGCCATTTGATGTTCTCCGTTTTCGACGTCGACCGGCATCGCGCGAGAATCCCGGACTCGGGACGCGAAGGCAGCGCGATGATTCGGACCTTCCCGGGGGTCATCGATGTCCTCGGCGCGCCACGCCATATTCCCCGACGCCCCTTATTGCTCTGCGGCACTTGTCCGCCCCATTGTCGGGTAATGGTCGCCGGCCTGCAAGCGCGTCGACCGCTTCGTGTGCGCGTTCGACGCGTCCAGTCACCGCTTTGGTGGCAGGGATTCGGCAAACCGGATGCAGCGAGCGACCCAGCCTTCGAGCGCCGCGTCGGACTCGAATCCTGCCGGGTCCACGAAGACGTAACCCTTCATCGGCCTGCCCGTGAAGTCCATCTTTCGCACCCAAGGCTTTCGCAGCACTTCCGCGTAGTCGTTCGGACCGACGCGAGCCATCAGCGTGTCACCGAGAATTCCGACGAACATGTGGCCCTGCAGCATGAACGCCAGACCACCGAACATCTTTCGTTCCGAGATTCCCGCGCGCATTCGCAACGCTTCCCGGATCCGCTCGGCGAGCCCTTCGTCGAAGGCCATGCCCGACCCCTCTCGACCGTGTGTTCGGGCGGCAGACCCCACTGGCGCTGCCGCAGCACGGCATCAAGCATGGCGTCGGCAGGATGGGTCGTCAATTCGGAGCGGGACGCAACGTCTTGCCGCGTGCGCGACGACTCCGAAGCGCGCGAGCGATGGGAATCGTCGGTGGCGTGACCGGCTCTGTTGCACGTCAGTTCCGTCCACGGCGAATTGCGCGCGTTCACCGTCTTGCCGCGACAAGGCGATAGAGAAGTCCGGCGAGAACGCTGCCGACGAACGCCCATGTGATCGCCGGAAGGAGACCTCCGTGGAGCAGTGCAAAGAGCGGCCGCAGCAGAACGGCGGAGAGCGGGAATAGGACACCGAACGCAAGCGCGAGCCCGGTCAGGTAGCGCTTCGAAATCCGGCAGGCGTCCGTGCCGAGCCCGATCACGCCAACGCGAAACCCCAGCGCGCAAAGCAGCGCCGGTGCGATGCCGATGAGCATTGACCAGACGAGCTCGATGTCCTTGCCCTGCGCCTGCGGCGCCGAAGAAGGAAGATGAGGAACGATCGCGGCCCACACCGACAGGGCGAGCCAGACACCGGAGCCGTAGATGATGGACAGGCGCGTCAACGTGGCGATACCCGGAGCCTTCCGGGCGATGCGTCGCCCGGATGCAATTTCGTGACCTGTTCGCGCACGTCGTCCGATCCGAACTCACGCGGGACGAAGCGGCGGCGTCAGAACTCGATCGCGTCCGCGATCGCCTTGATCCCTGCCTGAGCGCAGGCGTCGTCGGCATCGCCGTTGGGCGCGCCGGATACGCCGATGGCACCGAATGCGGTGCCACCGCCCTCGATGACGAGCCCGCCGCCGGCGGCGAGCAATCGCGGCAGGTTGCGCAGGCCGCTCATGGGCTTTCCGGGTTGGGTTTCGCTCGCGATCGTGGCGGTTCCGGTCCGGAAGCTGGCCGCGGTCCAGGCCTTGTTGGTCGCGACGTCGACGGTGTGCGCCCCGGCGAACCGGTCGCGCAGCAAGACCTGGACGAGCCCCGCTCGATCGACGATCGCAACGGCGACCTGATAGCCTTGCTTCCGGCAGGACTCCATTGCAGCCTTTGCCGCGACCAGCGCCGTCTCCGGCGTCAGGGACCGGGTTTGAAAGGTCGATTCCTGTGCGGCAGCAGCGCCAGCCAATCCGAAGACGATCACGGTCGCTGCAAGTGCTCTGGGCATCGAATTTCTCCATTGGGTCGGCGCGCTTCGACGCTGGAGCGGAGCCATCCGTGCAGGCCGCCGAGACCGGTATGCCCGACCAACGGGCCACGCGCCGGCGCGCCTACGGTACGCGCGCAACTGCTCGGTCACAAGAAGTCCATCGATGCGCATTCCAGAGCAGCTCGAAACGACAAACCGAGATCGGACCTGCTGGTTGACCGGATCGGAATCGACGACATCGTCTCGAACATCCACGTCGAATGCCTAGGGCGCGCCCAGCAGCATGTACAGCGACCAGTTTCCGCTCTGGCCCACACCGACACCTAGGTAGGCGGGCCCGGCAAAGGTGTCCGCGCCCAGAAACAGCGATCCGGACCACAGCGTACCTGGCGATGGGAGGCCGTCGAAGCGGTCCGTGATTCGTCCGACTTCGGCGGACGCCGCCCGCGAAGACGCCGCTGCCCAGAATGTCGGGCAGCGGGAAAATGCGCTGGTAGTACATCAGGCGGCCGAACACGAATTCGCGGCCGGAGAACTGGTTGACGCGGTAGCCCGACAGACGCAGCGGGCCGCCCAGCGTGAAGGATTCGTAGGCCGGCATGTCCGAACCCAGGGCGGTGCCACCCTGAACGGCGTAGCCCAGCGTATGCGGACCCCAGCTCTGCGCTCCGCGAACCAGCCCCTCGAGCCGCTGGTAGCTGATCGCCGATCCGAACGACGTCATCGCGGCGTAAGCGGTGCCCAATGCCGCAAAGCCGCTGGTCGGGAAATAGGCATGGTCGGTCTGGTCGACGAACAGCGCCGCCCGCATCCCCGCCGTCGTTTCCTTGACCGACGGCAGGATACGGGAGAGCCGGTGTCGACGCGCGCATCGACCCGCGACCACACCGGACCGACTCGCAGCTGTCCCCAGGTGCCGAGCACCGCCCCGGCGTCGAGTCCGACCTGTCCCACGCGGATCAGATAATCCGCGACCTTGTCGTCGCCGGCGAAGACGCCGCGCGTCTGCTGCCCGATCTTGCCGTAAGGTGCCACGAACCAGTGCCCCGCCTCGTTCACGGGCTGGTAGAACTCGCTGAACAGGATGCGTGTTCTGCCCGACCTGGACCTCGGTCAGCCACTCGCCGCCGAGGCGGTTCAGCCAGGTCCTTGCGGTACTGGACCAGCACGTTGAACATGTTGTCGCCCTGGAAGTCGCTCGCGAGGCCGAGGCCGAAGCGCAGATAGTCGGGCCCCCACGACTTCTCGCGCGGCTCGATGACCATGGCGCGCGGGCCGGCGTCCCCGCTGATGTGGTAGCTGATGCCCTCGAAGTCGCCGCGCCCGTAGATGCGCCGCAGATCCGCGCCGACCTTCTCCTCGGACAGGGGCTCGCCGGGCTTGCTCTCCACCAGGCGCGCGCAGCACCTCGGGATTCATGCGCTCCAGACCTTCGATGCGGATCTCGTCGACGGTGCCCAGTGCCTTGCTGCTCGGCGATCTGCGTCGCGCGCAACGCCGCGTACTGCTCCGGCGGCAGGCTGTAGCGCTTGAGCGAATCGGCCATCGCGCGCGTCGCCTCCTCGCCGATCCGGATCGCATCCGCGGAGCGGTCGAACTTGGCCGCGGAGATGTCGCCGAGATCCGGCGCGATCAGCACGTCCTTCGGGCCCAGGTTCTTCAGCTGATCGTCGACCGTCTGCTTGCCGAGGAAGTTGATGAGCTGCCCGACGACGCGACAGCGCCGACGTGATCTCCTCACGCTTCATCGGCGGCGTGGAAATGTTGACCGCGATCACGACGTCGGCGCACAGCTTGCGCGCCTCGTCGATCGGCAGGTTGTTGGCGATGCCGCCGTCGACCAGCAGCCGCCCGTCGATCTCGACCGGCGCGATCGCCCCGGGCACCGACATGCTGGCGCGCATCGCCTGGGCGACGCTGCCGTGGTCGAGCACGACCGATTCGCCGGTCTCGATATCGGTCGCCATGGCGCGGAACGGGATGGGCAACTTGTTGAAATCGGTGACGCCGAACGCCGGGGTCGCGAGCACCCGGAAGAACGATTCGATCGAGACGCCGGCGATGACGCCCTTCGGCAACGCCAGCCCGCCGTCCTTCACGCCGAATTCCGGCGCGAACAGCGTCTTGTAGTCGTCGGACTTGCGCCGGACGGCGATCTCGTCGCGCGGCGGGCGATCCCGGAAGACCTCGTCCCAGTCGGCCGCGAGCACGACTTTCTCCATCTCCGCCGGGGGCGTTCCCGCGGCGAAGGTGCGCGCCGACGATCGCGCCCATGCTGGTGCCGGTCACGCAGTGGATCGGCACCCGCAATTCCTCCAGGACCTTGAGCACGCCGACATGCGCGATGCCGCGCGCTCCGCCGCCGGACAGCGCGAGCCCGATGCGCGGAGCGGTCGCGGGCACAGCGATCGGCGCCGTCTGTGCCGCGAGGCCGGGGCAATGCGTTGCCAGCATCGTCAGAGCCGCGGCAACCGCGAGGGCCCGATTGGTGACTCTTGATGCCGCGTTCATGGATTCTGGCTCCGTCGGATTTGCTCTCCCCTTCCGACGAGGAGGCCTGCCAGGATTCTCGCACGACATCAATACCGGGCGCGGCCGCCGGACATGTCGAAGACCGCGCCGGTGTTGAATCGGCTCGCGTCCGTACACAACCACGTGACGAGATGGGCGACCTCGGCGGCCGAACCGAGCCGCTTCATCGGACTGTCGGCGATCATCGCAGCGACCGCGTCCGCGCCAAGATCTCGAATCATGTCGGTATCGATCGGTCCAGGGGCGACGCAGTTGACGAAAATGTTCCTGCCGACCACTTCCCGGCTCACCGCCTTGGTGAACGCAATCACGCCTGCGCTTGCGGCCGAGTAGGCCGCCAGACTCGCGAGTCCTTCCTTGCCGGCCAGCGACGCCATGTTGACGATGCGCCCGCCACCCGAACGAATCATGTGCGGCAGGACGGCCTGCGTCACCTGCATCGTTCCGACGAGGTTGACCGCGACGATCCGCTGCCAATCGTCAGTCGCGTGATCGACAAACGCTTGCGTGCGCCCAAGGTAGCCTGCATCGTTGATCAGGATATCGATGCTGGATTGATCAACGAATCGCGACAGGGCAGCCGAAATCGCTTCGGTTCGCGTGATGTCGACGACATCCATCGAGGCGCCGTCGATGCGCGCCGGTTTCGCATCCCAGATGCGGACCTTTGCGCCGCTGGCCAGCAGGCGCTCGACGATCGCCCTGCCGATGCCCCTGGCGCCACCGGTGACAAGCGCCGTCTTTCCATTGAGGTCGTACACATTCGGCATGTGAGTCTCCATACCGCGTAGGATCGTCAGGCCTGCGCCATGCTGTGCCACCAGATACGGCATTCCTTGCAGAGACCATCGGAGAACCGCGCGTGCAGCAAGCCATCCAGGACCATGCGTGGCAGTGGGTCGCCGGGTTCTCGCGCGACCAGGTTCGTTCCCGTGGACGCGGCCCAAACGCGAAACAACTCCTCTGAGGCCACCTGGTAGGTGACATGCCAATGCGCGATCCCGCCGGACGGCGCCGAGGCGAGGATCTCGAAGGCGACATTGACATCGTCCTGCAGTTTGACGCGCTGCCAGTACTTGGCCAGTTGCGCGTGACCGCGCTGTTCCGCAAAAGGCGTGTTGCGGTATATCCCGTCGCTTGCGAACAGGGCGCAGAACAACGACTCGTCGCGAGCCTCCCATGCAGCCTTGTAACCTCGCATGAACTTCTCGATGTCCATTGGGTGCGCCTCACGAGAACAGCAACAGGCGCTTCGCATGCCGCAGGATGTGACGCCTGGCGGACGCCGGCGCCGATTGCGCGGTCATGCAATGCTCCACGGGTGATCGCGCTCATCGCGATCGAGGAGGACGAACTCCGGCTCCAGGTACGCTGCTCGACAGCCACAGGATCGCATCGGTCTCGCTCGTGTAGACGTCTGCCATCAGGCCAAGATCCGCCGCCACCCTGATCCCGAACTTCTCGGGATGGATGTACTCGGCGTGGACGACCAATGCCACGGCGACCATGCCCTCCGCTTCGTGTGCCCACTCTTCGACCATCAAGAAGCGGTCGACAAGCGAGGGGACCGGGACACCGATCAGACCGGTCGCGTCGACGAGCATCTTGTTCACGCTTCGATCCCGGCAGAATGCGATTGCGCCCGTTATGAGCTCCACTGCCTCGACCAGCGAGCATTCGCCGCAGGGGCGAAACCAGCAGATGCCTTCCTTGACTTCCGGATTTCCTGCCACGCGCGCTAGGCGGTCCATGCGGGTGCCCTATCGGATCAACGGCCGGTTGAGTTCCGTTCTCCCGGTGGCCGGGTCGGGGTTCGACTCCGGACCTGTAACGTAGCACTGCCGGAGGTCCGGACCCGGCTTGCGTCCCTCGGCTCTGATCCATGAATCGGCATGCGGGGCCATGTCGTCGCGTAGGGTCGAATGTACCCCGTTTATCTCCCGACTTCCGGGCCAGATTACCGAACAAGGCGCGTTCAGTCGTCCGGCCCGTGTTCAAGGGTCGCAATGCGCTCGCTGCTTGCGTAGCCCGCGAGCACTTGCCTACGGGCTGCGGCAATTCGTTGCGCGTGCTCGGCGCCGATCTCGCTGGCACCTCCATCGAACGGCTCGGATTCGCCGAGGTCAGCGAGTCCGTCGTATCCGGTGCTCCGACGGTGCCCGGTCGAACTGCCGGCGATACCAGCGCGTGAAGCCGCTCGGCGCGGCAAAACCAAGCAACGACGACACTTCGGCCAGCGACCGGTCGCGACTTCCCAGGTAGCGATCGGCGAGTTCCCGCCGGACGGCGTCGATGACGCCCGAGAACGTCTCCCCCTCGTTGGCGAGGCGGCGGTGCACGGTGCGCCGGTCGATGCCCATGTGCTGCGCGACGAGGTCGATCGTGCAACGCCCGCTGCCAAGCAACGACAGTACGAGCTCACGTACCTGACCCACGACGTCAGGCGATTCACGTCCGACGCCGGAGTCGATCAGCTGCCGCGCGTAGCGGGCCATCTCGGGATCGGCGGTGGGAATTGCGGCTTCCAGGTCGCGCCGCGCGAACACGATGCCATTGAAGTCGTGGCCGAACTCGACATTGCATCCGAATACGCGGTTGTGCACGCTTTGATCGCGCGGGGCGTCGTGTGCAAAGCACACCCGAAGCGGCTTCCACCCGGTGCCGAGCAATGAGCGCAGCATACGGAACACGACGCCGATCGCGAGTTCGGTCGATTGCCGGATCGAGCCGCCGTGACCGACGATCAGCTCCTCGCGCAGGACGACTACGTCGCCCGTTTCCTCGATTGTCAGGAACAGTGCGACGTTGAGCTTGCGGGTGTGCCGCGCGAGAGCCTCGAGCGCAAGTCGCACGGTCGGCTGCTCACGCACCAGCAGACCCACGGGACCGAGGTTGGACAACCGTCGCGTCTCGGCCATGCGCAGGCCGAACGCCTCGGTTCCGCTGCGCTCAGCGCAGGCCTCGAGCACCTCGCGGACAGCATCGATCGGAATCTTGACGTCGGGATCGCGCAGGCATCGCTGCGGCAGGCCGAACTCACTCAGCAGGCGCACGGGATCGAGACCCACGCTGCGGGCGACCTCCGGAAAGTTGGTCAGGCTGGCGCTGCGAATGAGGCCCGTCATCGTCCACACCTGCGTCCCCAAAGGATAAGTCTATGTCACCGGCGAACAAGCGGCAATGCGGTCGATCCCGGACAATCTGCCTGCGTTCGATAAGACCGACGACGCGGTTCACAAACCCCAATTCCGCATTCCGGGAAGACACTGATGGCTGTTTCGATCCACGCTTTCGATAATGCGGTGCAGTACAAGCTGCCCGCGCGTCGCTACGCGTGGTCGGTGTTCGCCATCATCTTTGCACTGATGGTGGTGGACTACGTCGACCGCCAGGTCGTCGTGTCGATGTTCCCGCATCTAAAGTCCGAGTGGGACCTCTCCGACGGGCAGCTTGGCGCGCTGGTCTCGATCGTCTCGATCACGGTCGCGCTCGGAACCGTGCCGCTTTCCCTTCTCGCTGACCGCTGGAGTCGGGTCAAGAGCATCTTCCTGATGGCGCTCATCTGGAGCGGCGCGACGATCGCCTGCGCGTTTGCGGGGAGCTACGGTCAGCTGCTCGCTGCGCGAAGCGTCGTCGGCCTCGGCGAGGCGGCGTACGGTTCTGTGGGCGCAGCGCTGCTCGCGACCCTTTTCCCGCCCCGCCTGCGCAGTACCGTGCTGGGCGCATTCCTCGGTGCCGGCCTGATCGGGTCGGTACTCGGCGTCGTGCTCGGCGGCGTCATCGCCGAGCGTTGGGGATGGCAGGCCGGATTCGGCGCAGTCGGCGTGCCCGGACTCGTGCTTGCGTTGCTGTTCCTGCTGATCGTCCGCGATTACAAGACCATCGCACTGCCGTCGGCGTCGTCCGGCGTCGGCGGCCGGATGACCGCGCGCGCGGTCGTCGCCGAGCTCTGGCGGCCGCGCACCGCAATCGTTACCTGCGTGGGTGCGGGATTGCAGCTCATCATGGTCTCCACTACATATGCCTGGCTGCCGAGCTTCTTCAACCGCTACTACGGGCTCGCCCCGGACCAGGCCGGAATCAAGACCGCGCTGGCCGTGCTGGTGGGCGGGATCGGCGCCGTGCTGTGGAGCGTCCTCGCCGACCGGATGAGCGGCCGTTTCCCGCGTGCGAGGCTCCACGTGCCGGCCATCGCAGCCGTGTTGACCACCGTGTTCATGTGCGCGGCCTTCGGACTGCTGAGCCCGGGACCTCTGCAATACGCGCTGATCGTCGTGGGTGCAGCGATGATGACCGGCAGCATCGGTCCCGTCTGTGCCGTCGTCGTCGACGTCGTCCACCCCGGGCTTCGTGCGACGGCCGCCGCCGTCCTGTCGCTGATGCAGAACCTGTTCGGACTCGCCGCGGGGCCACTGCTGACCGGGCATTTGTCCGATGCCTACGGCCTGCCATTCGCGTTGTCGGTCGTGCCGCTCTTCTGTCTGCTTGCCGCCGGCGCATTCGTGCTCGCCACCAAGACTTACCTGGCGGACCTGAAGGCGGTCGAGGCACAGCCGATCGTCTCGCCCCATGAACCAAAGTCCTAGATTGCCAACGATGAAGAACGACCAAGGCACCGATAGGAGTGCATCCACCGGCAAGCGGACGAGTCGCGTGGCGCGCGACAGCCGTCGGGCCACCGGCAACTGGAACCCGGACTGGGAACCGTTCGCCAAGCTCGACCCGGCGTGGACCGAGAAGGTGATCGCCGTCGCAATCGCGCCGGCGGTTGCGGGGGCGCTCGACCGCAAGACGATCGAACTGATCGGCATCGCGCTCGATGCCTCGTGCACGCACATGTATGCGCCGGGCGTGCGTCGTCACATCCAACGCGCGCTCAAGGCCGGCGCGACCAAGGAAGAAATCACCGCCGTACTTCAGCTCGCCGCGATACAGGGATTGCACAGCATCTGTCTCGGCGGGCCGATCCTGCTCGACGAATTGGCGGCGGAAACGCCCGAATCCTGAACCCTGACTGTCCTACAACTGCGAAAGTACCAGCCATGAACTTCCTCGACGGATCACACTTCCCCGAAAACCAGGAAAAGCTCGTCATCACCTGCGCGCCCTACGGCCCGGAGTGGATGCCTTCGGACTTCCCGGAGGACATCGCGGTCACGATGGAGGAGCAGATCCAGAAGGCAGTCGACTGCTACAACGCGGGCGCCACCGTGCTGCACGTGCACGTACGCGAACTGGACGGCAAGGGAAGCAAGCGCCTGTCGAAGTTCAACGAGCTCCTCGCCGGCATCCGCGCGCGGGTGCCTGACCTGATCCTGCAGGTCGGCGGCTCGATCTCGTTCGCACCGGAAGGCGACAGCGATGTCGCCAAATGGCTCTCGGACGACACGCGCCACATGCTGGCCGAGTTGAAGCCGACGCCGGACCAGGTGACGATCGCGATCAACTCCAACCAGATGAACGTGGTCGAGCAGATGTGCGAGGCGGACATCGCCGGGCACCTCGCTCGCCGATCCCGAGATGTATCGCGCCTACCGCGAGATGACGATTCCGGCCGGCCCCGAGTGGGTCGAGGAGCACATCCGCCGCCTGTCGGCCAACGGCATCCAGACGCACTTCCAGCTCGCCAACATCACCCAGCTCGAGACCGTCGAGCGGATGATGCGCCGCGGCGTCTGCAACGTGCCGCTGATCCTGACCTGGGTCGCGATCGGCGGCGGCTTCGACGCGCCGAACATCTACAACCTCGCGAACTTCGTCCGCGCGGTGCCGGACGGAGCAGTGCTGACGCTCGAGACGTCGATGCTCAACGTGCTGCCGCTGAACATGATGGCGATCGCGATGGGCCTGCACGTGCGGTGCGGCATCGAGGACAACATCTGGACACAGGACCGCAAGGCGAAGATGGGCTCGGTCGAGCAGATCGAGCAGCTCGTCCGGATCTCGCGCGAATTCGGCCGCGAAGTCGCGAACGGCAAGGAAGCTCGCCGCATCTATCGCATCGGCGAGTTCTACAAGAATGCGGACGAGACGCTGGCGCGCAATGGCTTTGCGCCGAACCGCAAGCCAGGCGCGCGGGGTGTGGCGCTGCGCGAGGCGGCGTGACGCGCCAGGGCGCACGAGGATGATGACGATGGCTTACGCGATTCGATTCCACCAGACCGGTGGTCCGGAGGTGCTTCGCTGGGAGGAGGTTGCGGTCGGCAACCCCGGCCCGGGCCAGGTGAGGATGCGGCACGTCGCCGTCGGCCTCAACTTCGCCGACACGTACTTCCGCACCGGTCTCTATCCGGTGCCGCTTCCGAGCGGCATCGGGGTGGAGGCCGCGGGTGTGGTCGAAGCGGTCGGCGAGGGCGTGACGAACGTCGCCGCGGGCGATCGCGTCACCTACACCGGATTCGTCAAATACGCTCGGCGCGTACAGCAGCGAACGCCTGGTGCCGGCGGCTCCGCTGATCAAGCTGCCGGATCCGATCTCGTGCGAGACCGCGGCGGCGATGACGATGCGCGGACTCACCTCGGCCTACCTGATGCGGCGCGTGTGGCCGCTGAAGGCGGGCGACGCGATTCTGCTGCATGCGGCGGCGGGTGGCGTCGGGCTGATCGTTTCGCAGTGGGCGAAGCTGCTCGGGCTGACGGTGATCGGCACCGTATCGACGGAGGCGAAGGCGGCGATCGCGCGCGCCCATGGTTGCGACCACGTGATCGATTATTCACGCGAGGACGTGGCGAAGCGCGTACGCGCGCTCACCGGCGGCGCTGGCGTATCCGTAGTCTACGACAGCGTCGGCAAGGCGACGTTCGCGGGCTCGATCGACTCTCTCAAGCGCCGCGGACTGCTGGTCTGCGTGGGGACGGCGTCCGGCCCGGTTCCTCCGCTGGAGGTGCAGCAGCTTGCGATGAAGGGCTCGCTCTTCGTCACCCGCCCGGCGCTTGCCGACTACATTGCCGATCCCGCGGAAAAAAACGAGCTAGCGGACGAGTTGTTCGGCCACGTTGCGGCCGGCAGGATCCGCATCGAAATCAATCAGCGCTACCGGTTGCAGGACGCCGGGCAGGCGCATCGCGACCTCGAGTCGCGCAGGACGACCGGTTCGTCGATCTTCGTGGTCGACGGGGTTCGCTGAAACAGGAGGAGCAGATCATGACGGACGCAATCACGGCCACACCCGCGGCCACGGCACACATCAGGACGCACGGCTCGATCAAGGTCGAGCCGCTGACCTGCTCGATCGGCGCGGAGCTCTCCAACGTCAACCTGGGTGTCGCATCGCGCGCGCCCGAGCTCGTCGCGGAGATCCGTGCGCTGCTGCTCAAGCACAAGGTACTTTTCTTCCGCGACCAGGACATCACCCGTGCCGAGCACGTGGCGTTCGCGCGACACTTCGGCGAGCTCGAGGACCATCCGGTGGCGGGCAGCGATCCCGACAACCCGGGCCTCGTGCGTATCTACAAATCGCCGGATGCGCCGATCGACCGCTATGAGAACGCCTGGCACACCGACGCGACTTGGCGCGAGAAGCCGCCATTCGGATGCGTGCTGCGTTGTGTCGAATGCCCGCCGGTGGGCGGTGACACCATGTGGGCGAACATGGTGCTCGCCTACGAAAGGCTGCCCGAGGACATCAAGGCCAAGATCGCCGGGCTGCGCGCGCGTCACAGCATCGAGGCGAGCTTCGGTGCGGCGATGCCGATCGAGAAGCGTCTCGCGCTCAAGGCGCAGTACCCGGACGCCGAGCATCCTGTGGTGCGCACGCATCCGGAGACGGGCGAGAAGATCCTGTTCGTCAATGCGTTCACGACACATTTCACCAACTACCACACCACGACCAACGTGCGTTTCGGCCAGGATGCCAACCCGGGCGCGGCCCTGCTGTTGAATTACCTCGTCAGCCAGGCGTTCATTCCCGAATTCCAGGTCCGGTTCCGATGGAAGCCAAACAGCATGGCGATGTGGGACAACCGGTCCACGCAGCACTACGCAGTGATGGACTATCCGCCATGCCATCGCAAGATGGAGCGCGCCGGGATCATCGGCGACGCGCCGTTCTGACCGGCATCGCCAGGCAAACGCACGAACGCGCTGCACCGGAGACACGCATGTACCGTCACCTGTTGGTTCCCCTCGACGACTCGCCGCTGTCGGTGGAGACCGTCCGCAAGGCCGTCGACTTCGCGCGCGCCCTCGGCGCGCAGGTCACGTTCTTCCACGCCCAGGAGGACTACGGCGCCACGAGCGTCGGCGCGCTGCAGCGGGTGATCGCCCCGGGCGCGTACAACGAGAACGTGGCCGGTGGGGCACGGGCGCTCCTGTCGAAGGCGGAGGTCGTCGCGCGCGAGATGAACGTGCCTTACGCGTCGCTGGCGTCGACCAGCAACCGTCCGTACGAGGCGATCCTCGAGGCTGCGGAACAACGGGGCTGCGATCTGATCTTCATCGCGTCCCACGGACGTCGCGGCCTCAAGGGCCTCGTGCTCGGCTCGCAGACCCAGAAGGTCCTGCAGCACAGCTCGATCGCGGTGCTCGTATCGGCTGTCGAAAGCAACCTCGGCGAAGGCGAACTGAACGCGCCGCTGGCGATCATCGGCGACGAGCATCGGTCGCTCGCAGCCGTGATCCACGGCCTGGAGTTCGTCGTGCGCGAGGCGCGAGAGACCGGCTCGACACCGTCGTTCCCGCTCCTGCACGCGATGGTCCACTACATCCACGCCTTCCCGGAGACGTTGCACCATCCGAAGGAGGAGGTGTACCTGTTCAGCAAGCTGCGCGAGCGCACGGCGGAATTCAACGCAACGCTCGACGAGCTTGAGCGCCAACACCGCGACGGAGGGCTTCTGCTCGACGAGCTGGAACGCGCGGTCGAGCGCTACCAGGCGGATCCATCCGCCGTGGACGCGTTCGCGGCGGTCGTCGCGCGTTTCGCGGATTCGCAGATGCAGCACATGCGGCTCGAATCGAAAGTGATCCTGCCCGGTGCGCGCAAGCATCTGAAGCCCGGGGACTGGGAGGAAATCGGGAGGGCGTTTGCGGAAAACGGGGATCCCCGCTTCTCGTTCGACAACGACGAGGAATTCCGCCAGTTGTTCGCGCGGATCCTGAACCTCGCGCCCGCGAATCTCGTCGGCGGCGGCTCCGGCCGAAGCTGAACCCAAGCCGGCGACGCCGCGACGAATGCGCGGCGCGCTGTATCCACCAATGATTTTGATTATCCCGCCAGGGAGGGTGAAAGACATGCAACACGTTTCGAACTCAAGGATCGACGCCGCGTGGTTTCGCCGGCGCGCGACCGCGCTTGCAATCGGCTCGATGCTCGCCGCCGCCGGTCCGGCATCGGCCTTCGAAATCCCGACCGCAGATCCGGATTTCGTGATGCGCTGGGACAACACGCTGCGCGCAAATCTCGGTGTGCGCGCACAGTCGCAGGACAAGGCGCTGATCAACAGCACCAATTTCGACGACGGCGACCGCAACTTCAGCAACGGTTCGCTCGTCACCAGCCGCCTCGACGTGCTGTCCGAGTTCGACCTGGTCTGGCAGCGCCGCTACGGTGTCCGGTTCAGCGCCGCGCTCTGGTGGGACCCGGCGTACGGGAATCTGGACAACGCCTTTGCGCCGACGGCGAACACGCTGGACCAGAACGGCTTTCCCGCTCCGGGCCAGCTGTCGCCGTTCACGAAGCGCTATGCGGAAGGCCCATCGGGCGAGTGGCTCGATGCATTCGCGTTCGCCAACTTCGATCTCGGGGACATGCCGGTCAACGTCAAGGCCGGCCAGCACACGGTCTATTGGGGCGAGAGCCTGCTCTTCGGCGGCGCGATCCACGGCATCTCGTACGCGCAGAACTCGCTGGACGCGTGGAAGGGCTTCGCGACGCCCGGCGCCGAGGCGAAGGAACTCTATCGGCCGCGCGGCGGGCTGACGCTCCAGGTGCAGCCGATGAAGGAGCTCTCGCTCGCGGGCCAGTGGTTCTACAACTGGCAGGCCGTTCGGATTCCGGAATCGGGCAGCTACCTGACGGTCAACGACGCACTGCAGTTCGGTGCCGACTCGTTCATCCTTTCGCCCAATCCGTTCGCGGCCGCCTTTCCCGGCGCGCCGTCATATCTGCGCCTGTGGAACGTGAACAATATTCCACAGTCCCGCACGAGCGGAAGCCTGGGCGACTGGGGCGTCTCCGCACGCTGGAGCCCGGCCTGGCTCGACGGCACGATGGGCTTCTACTACCGCAACGCGACGGACATCGTCCCGCAGCTTCTCGCGACCCCCGGCGTCCAGACGGGCGTCCCGGCCGCGACGTGCACGGCGATCGGCGGCATCGTCGTCACGCCGACGGTGTGCATCATCAACCCGAAGGCAACCACGGTCGCCGACCTTACGCAGAAGGGCAAGGCCGGCACGTACCAGTTCGCGTACGGCGACAACATCCACATCTTCGGGCTCTCGCTGTCGAAGGAGTTCGGTGGCGTTTCGGTTGGCGCAGAGTTGTCGTATCGCGAGAACATGCCGCTCAACAGCGATCCGGTCAACGTCCTGCCGGCAGCGCTTGTCGCCCGGGTGCCAGGCTCGATCGCAACAACTTCCGTACCAAGCACTGGCACTCCCGGTGCGCTGGGCAACACGATGCACGGCCTCGTCAACGTGTTCAACGTGTTTCCGAAGACGCCGCTGTTCGACACCGCGCAGCTCTTCGCCGAGCTGACCTGGATGCAGTGGCTTTCGGTCACGCAGAACGAGGCCGTGTTCAAGGGCCGCAATGGCTACGTCAACGCCAACTGTGCGTGCACGGTCGACCAGGTCACGAAGAACTTCTGGGGCCTCGGCGTCAACTTCACACCGACCTGGTTCCAGGTGTTGCCAGGCGTCGACATCCTCGCCCCGATGAGTTGGTCGGGCGGCTTGTCGGGCAACTCGGCGGTCGCATTCGGCGGCAACGAGGGCGGCGGCAACTACAGCATCGGCATCGCGGCGGACGTCTACCAGAAGTACCGCTTCGATCTCAAGTACACCGGCTACTACGGTAACTACGCGACCAGCCCCGCGACCGGGGGCGTCACCGTCACCAACGGCGCGAACGCCGCGATCTCGGACCGCGGCTGGATCTCGCTGACGTTCAAGACAACGTTCTAACAGAGGACTCACAATCATGTTCCGCAAAACCCTGATGGCGCTTGCGATCGCTTCGCTCGGCGCGACGGCGCACGCCGCGGTCTCGCCCGACGAGGCCAAGCAACTCGGTGCAACACTCACGGCCGTCGGTGCCGAGAAGGCCGGCAACAAGGAGGGGACCATCCCCGAGTACACCGGCGGCATCAAGGCGCCGGCAGACTTCAAGGCCGGCAGCACATTCCGCCCCGATCCGTTCGCCGCAGAGAAGCCGCGGTTGTCGATCACCGGCAAGGATTCGGCTGCGCACGCCGACAAGCTGACCGAGGGCACGAAGGAGTTGCTCAAGCGCTATCCAACGATGCGCGTGGACGTCTACCCGACCCATCGCACCGTCGCCGTTCCGCAGCGAGTCCTCGAAAACGTTGCCAAGAACGCCGTGAACGCCAAGACGACCGATGGCGGCGTCGCGCTCGAGAACGTGCTGGCCGGATATCCCTTCCCGATCCCGAAGACGGGTGCGGAGGCGATCTGGAACCACCTGTTGCGCTACAACGGCCTCGGCTACGACGCCCCGCGGTACGAGAACTGGAATGTGGACTCGGCTGGCGTTCCGACGCTGGCGGTCGTCGCCGACGCGTGGTGGGCATGGCCAATCTACGACCCGAAGCGGTCGGGACCGGTGAACGCGTCCGATCCGTACTGGCTCGTCAAGCTGCTCTACGTCGGCCCGGCGCGCCGCAATGGCGAAGGCCTCGTGTGGATCGACGCCGTCAATCCACTGAAGCAGCCGCGACGTGCGTGGCAGTACCTGCCGGGCCAGCGGCGCGTGAAGCTCGCGCCTGACCTCGCGTACGACACGCCCAACCCGGGCGCGGCGGGCACGGGCACGTACGACGACGTGTCGGTCTTCAACGGCGCGATCGACCGCTACGACTGGAAGCTCGTCGGCAAGAAAGAGATGTACGTCCCCTATAGCAACTACCGGCTGACGTACCACAAGACCGCTGCCGACATCACCAAGCCGAACCACCTCAACCCCGACCTCGTGCGCTGGGAGCTGCACCGCGTCTGGATCGTCGAGGCGACGCTCAAAGCGGACAAGCGCCACATCTATTCCAAGCGCGTGTTCTTTCTCGACGAAGACAGCTGGACGGCGCTCGCCTCCGACCAGTACGACAGCAGCGGGAAGCTCTACCGCTCGAGCTTCGCGTACCAGTCGTACAGCTACGACGTGCAGGCGCCGTTCGTCGACACGTTCGCGATCTACGACTTCAGCTCCGGTGCGTACAACATCACGGGCCTGTTCGGGCCGCACAACGGGATCAAGTACATGACCGAGTTGCCGCGCGACAGCGCGTGGACGCCCGACGCGCTAGCCGGTGCCGGGGTTCGCTGACGTCGATCGAGCCGATCCGCCGGCGCCGTTGAGGCGGTGCGCCGGCGGCTTCAGGACCGTACGGGACATGCTCATGATCAGAATTTCGCTCGCGGCGGCCACCGTCGCACTCGCTCTGGTCGCGACGACATCAGCGGCCGGACCGTTCGTCGACGTGCTCGCGATTCCCGCGACGATGTCGCCGCTCGCGTCCCGGACACTGATGCAGGCGGTGACCCGCGTCGGCGACCGACTGGTCGCCGTCGGGCAACGGGGGACGATCGTGGTTTCGGCCGACGCCGGCAAGACCTGGACGCAGAGCCCGGTGCCGGTGAGTTCCGACCTCACGGGCGTCTTCTTCGTCGACGGCAAGCGGGGCTGGGCCGTCGGACACGACGGCGTGGTGCTCGGCACGGCCGACGGGGGCGACCGCTGGCAGCTGCTGCTCGACGGCCGCAGGGCGAACGAGATCCTGGTGCGCGCGATGGAACGCCGCGTGGCCGTTGAGCCTGCTTCGGAGAGTGCGAAGGCCATGCTCGCGGAGGCGAAGCGCTACCTGGAGCAGGGGCCGGACAAGCCGTTCCTCGACGTGTGGTTCGCCGATGCGTCCAATGGCTACATCGTTGGTGCTTACAACCTGATCTTCCGTACGACTGACGGCGGTGCGACATGGGAGCCGTGGTTCGATCGCACCGACAATCCCAAGTTCTTCAACCTGTATTCGATCCGCCCGGCCGCGGGCCGGCTGTGGATTGCCGGCGAGGGCGGCGTCGTGCTGACGCTCGACCCGGCGGCGCAGCGCTTCGTCGCGGTTCCGACGCCCTACAACGGGAGCTATTTCGGCGTGACGGGCGCGCGCAACGCCATCGTCGTCTTCGGCCTGCGCGGCAACGTCTACCGCAGCGAGGACGGCGGGAACAGCTGGACGAAGGTGGACAGCGGATTGTCCGGTGCGGTCGTCGCCGCCGCCAGCACGAGCGCCGGCGCGACGCTTTTGGCGGACGCGGGCGGGCGCGTCGCATCGACCGAGGATGGCGGGCAGACGTTCCGCCGCCTGGAGCTCACGCTGTCCGTGCCGCTGACGGCGATCGCGGCTGCGGCATCCGGCGCGCTGGTGCTCGCCGGCCCGCGCGGCGTGGCCATCACCGAAGTGGCGCCGCGCTAGCGCGCCCCGGACCCCAAGGAGCTGAGCATGGACGTCGCATTCAGGGATCCGGGCGAGATGCCGGTTGTGCGCTCGCTGGGCGATTTCGACAGCCGTTCGGGCAATTGGCTCGAGCGGCTTGTCTTCAATCACCGGCTGGCGATGGTGGTGATCTGTTCCATCGTCACCGTCGCGCTCGGCTTTGCCGCGGCGACGAAGCTCGTACTGAACGCGAGCTTCGAGAAGATGATTCCGCAGAGCCAGCCGTACATTCAGAACTACCTCTCCCACCAGAAGGATCTGCGCGGGCTCGGGAATGCGGTACGCGTTGTGGTGGAGAACGTTGACGGCGACATCTTCAACCCGGCTTACCTGCAGGCGCTCAAGGAGGTCAACGACGAGCTCTTCGTGACGCCTGGCGTGGACCGCGCCTGGATGAAGTCGCTGTGGACGCCGGGAGTCCGCTGGACCGAGGTGACCGAGGAGGGCTTCCGCGGCGGACCGGTGATGCCCGACTCCTACAACGGATCGCCGGCGGGCGTCGAGCAGCTGAAGCAGAACATCGCGCGTTCCGGGATCGTCGGCAGTCTGGTGGCCGGCAACTTCAAGTCGAGCATGATCTTCGTGCCCCTGCTGGACAAGCAGCCTGGGACCGACCAGCGCCTCGACTACCACGACTTCTCGAAGGTGCTGGAGGAGAAGATTCGCGCGAAATACGAGCTCGCACAGAACCTTGAAAAGGTCCGCGGCAAGGAGACGCCAAAGGTCCGGATCCACGTGATCGGTTTCGCGAAGCTGATTGGCGAGTTGATCGACGGACTCCTCAAGGTGATGGCATTCTTCGCGGTCGCCGCGCTGATCGCCACCGCGGTGATCTACCTGTACACCCGGTGCGTGCGCAGCACCGCGTTGGTGATCGCCTGCTCGATCGTGGCAGTAATCTGGCAACTCGGCATTGTCGCGCTGCTGGGATTCGAGCTCGACCCATTCTCGATCCTCGTGCCGTTCCTCGTCTTCGCGATCGGCGTGTCGCACGGCGCGCAGAAGATGAACGGCATAATGCAAGACATCGGCCGCGGCACCCACAAGCTCGTCGCGGCTCGTTACACGTTCCGGCGCCTGTTCCTCGCCGGGATCACGGCGCTGCTCGCCGATGCGGTCGGATTCGCCGTGCTCATGATCATCGACATCCCGGTGATCCGCGACCTCGCGCTCACGGCGAGCATCGGGGTGGCGGTGTTGATCTTCACCAATCTGCTGCTGCTGCCCGTGCTCCTGTCGTACTCCGGGGTTTCGGCGAAGGCGGCGGAACGCAGCTTGCGCGAGGAGCGCGAGGAGACCTCGGGCAAGGGTCTTGGAGCGGTGTGGGAAATGCTCGACCGGTTCACCACACGGCGCTGGGCGACTCTCGCGGTCGGTGTGGCAGGCATGCTCGCGATCGGCGGCTTTGTCGTGAGCCAGGGTTTGCGGATCGGCGACCTCGATCCGGGCGCGCCCGAATTGCGCTCCGACTCGCGCTACAACCGCGACAACGCTTTCATTACCGCGAACTACGCTCTGTCGAGCGACCAGCTGGCGGTGATCGTCAAGACCGACAAGGAAGGCTGTCTCAAGTACGAGACGCTGATCGACGCCGACCGACTCGCGTGGGCGTTGCGGCAAGTCCCGGGCGTGCAGACGACGGTGTCGCTCCCGGATGCCGTGCGCCAGATCACCGCGGGCTCGTTCGAGGGTAATCCGAAGTGGCTGACGCTCAACCGCAACCAGGACGTGCTGAACTACGCCGCGCAGCAGGCCTCGGTCAACAACCCCGACCTGTTCAACACCGCCTGCTCGGTGATGCCGGTCATCGCCTATCTGTCCGACCACAAGGCGGAGACGCTCGACCGGGTTGTGAAGGCTGCGGAGACCTTTTCCGCCGACCACAGCGGCCCGAACCGGCAGTTCCTGCTCGTCGCCGGCAACGCCGGGATCGAGGCAGCGACCAACATCGTGGTCGAACAGGCCAACCGCACGATGCTTCTCTACGTCTACGCCGCCGTCATCATCCTCTGCTTCGTGACGTTCCGGAGCTGGCGTGCGGTGGTCGTGGCGGTGGCGCCGCTGGTGCTGACCTCGATCCTCTGCGAGGCGCTGATGGTCGTGCTCGGCATCGGTGTCAAGGTCGCCACGCTGCCGGTGATCGCGCTCGGCGTCGGCATCGGCGTCGATTACGCGCTCTACCTGCTGTCCGTGCAGCTCGCGCAGCAGCGCGCCGGCGTGCCGCTCACACAGGCATACAAGATGGCCGTCCAGTTCACCGGCAAAGTCGTTGCGCTCGTCGGCATTACTCTCGCGGCGGGAGTCGTCACCTGGGCGTTCTCGCCGATCAAGTTCCAGGCCGACATGGGAATCCTGCTCACGTTCATGTTCGTCTGGAACATGGTGGGCGCGCTGGTGCTGATTCCCGCGCTGTCCTATTTCCTGCTGCCTACGTCTGCGGTACGGACGCGGCAGCGCTGAATTCCCGGAGAACAGCATGCAATCACTCGCCATTACCCGCACGCCGGCTGCGCACGACGCACCGCTGTCGATCGGCCAGATCCTCGCCTACGGCGTCGCGCGCGCCCCCGGACAGGAGATCGTCTACGGCAATGCGCGCCGGCACAGCTACGCGACGCTCGCCGAGCGCGTTCGGCGCCTCGCCTCCGCCCTTGCCGGATTGGGCGTAAGGCCCGGCTCGACCGTCGCCGTGATGGATTGGGACAGCCACCGCTACCTCGAGGCGTTCTTCGCGGTTCCCATGATGGGTGCGGTGCTTCACACGGTGAACATCCGGATCTCGCCCGAGCAGGTGCTCTATACGATCAACCACGCCGAAGACGACATCATCCTTGTCAACGCCGAGTTCCTGCCGTTGCTCGACGCGATCCGCACGAAGATCCGTGCCGGCGTGCGCTTCGTGCTGATGAACGACGGCGCGGCCGCCCCGGCCACCGAAGTGAAATTCGACGCGGAATACGAGTCGATGCTCGCCGCCGCCTTGCCGACGTTCGACTTCCCTGTGCTGCACGAGGACAGCCGCGCGACCACGTTCTACACGACCGGGACCACCGGGCTGCCGAAGGCGGTCTACTTCAGCCACCGGCAGCTGGTGCTGCACACGATGGGCGCCATGCACGTACTGGCGAACGCGACCCATGCTTCGTTCACGGCGCGCGACGTCTACATGCCGATCACGCCGATGTTCCATGTCCACGCCTGGGGCATTCCGTACCTTGCGACGATGCTCGGCGTGAAGCAGGTGTATCCGGGCCGGTACGTGCCCGACACCCTGCTTGGACTGATCACGCGAGAGCGCGTGACCTTCTCGCACTGCGTGCCGACGATTCTGCAGATGCTGCTCGCCAGCCCGGCGCTGCCGGCGGCCGGCCTGCCCGGCTGGAAGGTGGTCATCGGCGGGTCCGCGCTGCCGCTGCCGCTCGCGCGCGACGCCGTCGACAAGGGCGTGGACGTGATCGCCGGCTACGGGATGTCGGAAACCTGCCCGCTTCTCACGCTGGCCCATCTCACGCCGGAACTGCTCGCAGGGGACGCCGAGCGCGCGCTGGCGACGCGGTGCAAGGCAGGACGGCCAATTCCTTTCGTGCAACTCCGCATTGTCGATGCAAGCATGAGGGACGTCGCGTGGGACGGGGTGAGCCAGGGCGAGGTCGTGGTGCGCTCGCCGTGGCTGACGCAGGGGTATCTCAACGACCCGGAACGCTCCGAAGAGCTGTGGCGCGGCGGCTGGCTCCACACGGGCGACGTGGGCGTCATCGATGCCGATGGCTATCTCAAGATCGTCGATCGAATCAAGGACGTCGTGAAGACAGGCGGCGAGTGGGTCTCCTCGCTTGACATCGAGGACATCATCCTGCGGCTACCCGGCCTCGCCGAGGCCGCCGTCGTCGGCGTGCCCGACGAAAAGTGGGGCGAGCGGCCGATCGCGCTCGTCGTGGCGAAGCCCGGCGGCTCGGCGCCTAGCGAGGACTTCATCCGCGAGCACGTCGCCGAATTCGCCAAACGCGGCGCGATCAGCAAGTACGCCGTGCCCGACCGCGTCCACTTCGTCGACGCCATTCCCAAGACCAGCGTCGGCAAGCTGGACAAGAAGGTGATTCGCGCGCGGCTCCTCGAGTCGGTCGCCGGTCGCTGATCCGCTGCCGACCGGAGAAGGCCGATGAGCCAGTACCTGCCGCCCCTGGCGGAGATGCAGTTCGTCCTCAACGAGCTTGCCGGCCTCGAGGAGGTCGCCGCGCTTTCCGGATTCGAGGACGCCACGCCTGACACCGTGGGTGCCATCCTGGAGGAGGCCGCGAAGTTCGCGACCGCGGTCCTCGATCCGCTCAACCGAACCGGCGACCGAGAGGGGGTGCAACTGCTGCCCGACGGCACCGTGCGCACCCCGACCGGCTTCAAGGAGGCCTACCGCCAGTTCTGCGAACTCGGCTGGAACGGCCTCGCCAAGAATCCCGATTTTGGCGGGCAGGGGATGCCGCAGGTGCTCGCCGCCGCGGTCGACGAGATGTGGAATGCGGCGAACATGGCGTTCGAGCTTTGCCCGATGCTGACCGGCGGCGCGATCGATGCGATCGAGCTCAACGGCTCGGACGCGCTCAAGCGGACCTACCTCCCGAAGATGATCTCTGGCGAGTGGACCGGCACGATGAACCTCACCGAGCCACAGGCGGGGTCGGATCTCGCCGCGATCCGCGCGAAGGCCGTTCCGCAGCCCGACGGCAGCTATCGGATCTTCGGCAGCAAGATCTTCATCACCTATGGCGAGCACGACTACACCGAGAACGTGATCCACCTCGTGCTCGCGCGCACGCCCGACGCGCCGCCGGGCGTGAAGGGCATCTCGCTCTTCGTGGTGTCGCGCGAACTCGTCAACGCGGACGGCAGCCTGGGCGCGCGCAACGACGTGCGCTGCGTCTCGCTCGAGCACAAGCTCGGCATTCATGCGAGCCCGACCGCCGTCCTGTCGTTCGGCGATCGCGACGGCGCGGTCGGCTACCTGGTGGGAGCCGAGAACCGCGGCATCGAGTACATGTTCGTGATGATGAACCTTGCACGGTTCGGCGTCGGGATGCAGGGGGTCGGGATCGCGGACCGCGCTTACCAGCGTGCGGCGGCCTATGCGCGCGAGCGGATCCAGGGTCGTCCGGTCGGCGTAGCGAAGGACCGTCCTGCGGCCGGCATCGTCGGCCATCCCGACGTGCGCCGCATGCTGCTGACGATGCGCGCCTGCACGGAGGCGGCAAGGGCGCTCGGCTATGTGACCGCGGCGGCACTCGACCACGCCCACCGGCATCCGGACGCCGCGGTCCGGCGCAGCAAGCTGGCATTCGCGGAGCTGATGATCCCAGTTGTGAAGGGCTGGAGCACCGAGGTCGCGCAGCAAGCCGCGTATCTCGGCATCCAGGTGCATGGCGGCATGGGCTTCGTCGAGGAGACCGGCGCCGCTCAGTACGCGCGCGACGCGCGCATCACGACCATCTACGAGGGCACCACCGGCATCCAGGCCAACGACCTCGTCGGGCGCAAGGTAGCCCGTGACGGCGGCGCGGCGCTCGCGGATGCGATCAAGGGGCTGCGTACCGAGGTCGGCGAGCTGAAGCGCGACGGCGGAGAAGCGGGCAATGCCATCGCGACCCGGCTCGAGGCGGGCCTCGACGCGCTTGCCGATGCAGGGCGCTTCGTCGCGTCCCGCTACGGCGACGATCCGGCGCGCGTGCTCGCCGGTGCCGTTCCTTTCCTCGAGCTTGCCGGCATAGTGTTCGGCGGCGGGCAGCTCGCGCGGTCGGCGCGAATCGCCTCGACGAAGCTCACGGCGGGCAAAGGTGACGCTGCCTTCCTGCGCGCCAAGATCGCGACGGCTCGGCATTTCGCGGACCACGTGCTCGTGCGCGCCGCATCGCTGCGCGACACCGTGGTGGATGGTGGGGACGCGGTCCTCGCGTTTGCTGAAGACCAGTTCTGATCCGGAGACCTCGAATGAAGATTCTCGTGACCTGCAAGCGCGTGATCGACCACAACGTCAAGGTGCGTGTGAAGCCGGACGGCTCGGGCGTCGATACGGCGAACGTAAAGATGTCGATGAACCCGTTCGACGAGATTGCCGTCGAGGAGGCGGTGCGGCTCAAGGAGACGGGGCTTGCGACGGAGGTGGTGGCTGTCTCCTGCGGCGCCACCGCGCGCCAGGAAACGCTGCGCACCGCGCTGGCGGTCGGAGCGGACCGCGCGATCCTGATCGAGACCGACGCCGAGCTTCAGCCGCTCGCGGTGGCGAAGCTGCTTCGCGCTGTCGTCGACAGGGAGCAGCCACAGCTGGTGATCACGGGCAAGCAGGGGATCGACGACGATGCCAACCAGGTCGGACAGACCGGCAAGATAGTCGCGCCCGAGCTCACCGTCGCGCTGTGACCGCGGCGCGGCTACGACGAACTGGACTCCCGCCGACCGATGAACGCTCCTTCCCAACCATGCACGGTCCTGATCGTGCCGGGCCTGCGCGACCACGTTCCGGAGCACTGGCAGACGCTGCTCGAAGCCAGGCTGCCGAACGCGGTCTGCGTTCCCCGGATGAAGTACGACAAGCTTGCCTGCGGCGCGTGGGTCGCCGAGCTGGATCGCGCGCTTGCGCGGATCGAGGGACCACTGATCCTGGTCGCGCACAGCGCCGGCGTGATGATCACGGCCCACTGGGCCCGCGCGCATCGTCGGCCGATCCGCGGCGCGCTCCTTGCGGCACCGCCGGATTTCGAATCGCCGCTACCGGAGGGCTATCCGCGGATGGACGTGCTGCAGCAGAACGGCTGGTTGCCTACGCCCCGAGATCGCCTCCCGTTCCCCAGCATTGTTGCTGCGAGCACGAACGACCCGCTGGGGAGTTTCGACCGCGCGGCCGCGCTTGCCGAGGCATGGGGCAGCCGGCTCGTCAACATCGGGCCAGTCGGCCACCTCAACCCGGCGTCAGGATTCGGCGAGTGGCCGCAGGCCGTGTCGCTCATCCAGGACCTGGCAGCGTGATCGCAGGACCGCTGATCGCATACCTCGCCGTCTCGTCTTCCGCGGACGCCTTGCGCGGAGATCGGGCATGAGCGACGAGCCGATTGTCGCGACGGCGGAACCGCCTACTGGCGATTGGCGAGACCGGTTGCGCACCGTGTGGCCGGGCCTGCTCCTCGCGGGCGTGATCGCCACCGCGTCGGCGTTCGTGGCCGAGACGCGTGGCGGCCCGACACTTCTCTATGCGCTGCTCATCGGGATGGCGCTCAACTCGGTCGCCGCCGAAAGCTCCGCCAAGCCGGGCGTCGACCTCGCCGCTCGCAAGGTCCTTCGATTCGGCGTGGCGCTGCTCGGGGTGCGTATCACGTTCGAGCAGGTGAGCGGGCTCGGCTGGCAGAACTTCTTCCTCCTGCTGGCAGGTGTGGCGTTGACGATCGGCTTTGGCATGATCGCCGCGCGATCGCTGGGTCTTTCGCAGCGCCTCGGCGTGCTGACCGGCGGCGCGACCGCGATCTGTGGCGCGTCGGCGGCGATCGCGATCTCGACGGTACTGCCGCGCGACGAAAGATCCGAGCGCGAACTCGTATTCACCATTGCAGGCGTGACCGCGCTGTCGACCGGTGCGATGGTCCTCTACCCGGTGCTGGTGAAGGCGCTCGGGCTCGACGAGCAGCAGGCGGGCTTCTTCCTCGGCGGAACGATCCATGACGTGGCACAGGTGGTCGGCGCGGGATACAGCATCGCGCCGGGTGTGGGCGACTACGCAGTCATCACCAAGCTCCTGCGTGTCGCGCTGTTGCTGCCGATCGTGATGGCGATATCCTTCGCGGTCCGGCACCGGCGGCAAAGTGCGAAAATGCCGACGGGCGACCCATTGCTGCCGCCGTTCCTGCTCGCGTTCGTTGGTTTCGTCATCGCCGGAAGTCTCGGGCTCATCCCGAAGTCGGCCGGCGTGGTGCTTAACGATGTCGCGCGCGGTTGCCTCGTTGTCGCAATCTCCGCGGTGGGTCTCAAGACGTCGCTGGTCGAGATGCGCAAGGTCGGCATGCGGGCGTTTGTGCTGCTCGGCGTGGAGGCGGCCTTCCTGGCCGTATTTGTGCTCGGCGCGGAGGCATTGCTGCGGAGGTGGTGATGGCGACCGACCCTTACGAACAACTCCGGGGATTGGAAATGAACTCGATCCGACGTGTAACGGTCGTCGGCCTGGGGACATTGGGAACGCAGATCGCCATCCAGGCCGCGGCGTACGGGTACGAAGTCTCCGGCTTCGCCCGGAATGTCGGAGTGTTCGACGACATGCAGGCCAAGATACGGGGCGCGATGCAAATGACCCGCAAAGGGCCGACCTTTCCCATCGAGCAATGGGCGGAGCACGCGAGCCGGGTGGAGCTCTACGACGACCTGGCCCGCGCGACGGGCACGGCCGACCTCGTGATCGAATCGATACCGGAGGTGCTCGAGACCAAGCGGACGCTCTTCGCCCAACTCGACCAGCTGGCTCCAGCGCACGCAATCCTCGCCAGCAACAGCTCCTCGATTCCCATTTCGCGAATCGAAAGCGCGACAGAACGGCCGGAGAAGTGCCTCAACCTGCACTTCTATCAGCCCTCGATCGGTATGAACATGGCCGACGTGATGGGCGGTACCCGCACATCACCGGAATCGCTGTCGGCGGCGTGCGACTTCGTTCGTTCGGTCGGTTGCGTGCCGCTGCGGGTACAGAAGGAAATCCACGGCTTCTGCTTCAACAGCGTGTGGCGCGCAGTGAAGCGGCAGACGCTCTACATGTGGGCCGGTGGGTTCGTCGACTTCCGCGACATCGACCGGGCCTGGATGGTTTTCACGGGGATGACTTACGGCCCGTTCTTCTTCATGGATCTGGTCGGGCTGGACGTCGTCCTCGCCATCGAGCACTCCTACTTCCAGGAGTCGGGCGATCCCCGGGACGAGCCGCCGGCGGCTCTGACCGATAAGGTGGCGCGCCGGGAACTGGGGGTGAAGACGGGCGAGGGTTTCTACACATATCCCGATCCGGAGTGTGCCAGGGACGATTTCCTGATGGCGCGCTGAGGAATCGACGAGGCGGCACCCGAGGATCTTCCGCTCCGTGCTCGACGCGTTGCTGCGTCGGGTCGAGGCTGGGCGAAGAATCCTCTGCACTGGGCGTTTCAGGGGGCGTCAGCTCCGATCTCGAAGCCGAACGTCGCGACGTCCATCCTCAAGTGGTGCGCGAACCATGGTCCGGCAGTGGCGATGCCCCGCGCGGCGACGGCTGCCGTGAGCTCGCGGCAGCCCGGCCTCGTGATGTTGCGAATCTCCGTCTGTGGAATGGTGGGACGGATGATGGCTGTCGGGTGGGAGGCCGTCTGCACGACCCGAGGTTTGTCGATCATGGAGCTCGTCTCCGGGACGCAGCGCAGATCTCAAGCCGCCTTGCCGGCAAGCGCGCGCTCGATGCGTCGATCCGGCACCAGCCAGAAGAGCGCTACCAGCACGTAGAGTCCCTGGGAGATCCACTGCGACCAGAACGCCGTGGGAATGGCGACGAGGTAGAGAATTGGCGACAACTTGCCCTTCCAGTCGCCGCCGACCGCTTTCCTGAGGAGCGAGTCTTCACCCTGCGACGCGATGATCTGTTGCTGCAGCACGAAGTACGCGATGGCGGCCATGAGCAGAACCGCGCCATAGAGCGCAGTGGGTGCTGCCGCGAAATGGTTCTCGCCCATCCAGCCCGTCGCGAAGGGAACGAGCGACAGCCAGAACAGGAGGTGGAGGTTGGCCCAGAGCATCGGCCAGCTCACCTTGTGACAGACATGCAGCATGTGGTGATGGTTGTTCCAGTAGATGCCGAGGTAGATGAAGCTCAACACGTAACTCAGGAATACCGGTACCAGCGGGACAAGGATCGGCAAGGCTCTCGCCATGCGGAACCTTCAACTCCAGCACCATGATCGTGATGATGATGGCGATCACGCCATCGCTGAAGGCCTCCAAGCGACTGGTACCCATTCCGCCCTCGCCCTCGCTCAAAGGAACTTCCCTTTCACCAGGACTGCGACAGCGGCCGGCAGCAGGAAGATCAACAGGAAGATGGGTAGCTCCTCCCGGAACGAGTAGCCAGCCTGCGATACGCCGACCCACATGTTCGCAGCCGCTGCAACAAACCAGATGACGACAAATGCCGCAGTGGCCGTAGTCATGGATGAAGTGCTGGAGCGGGCAACGAGCCTTGCGACCGCAAGGAAAGCCGCCCAAAGTGCAAGGCCTCCAACAATTATGATCAAGGTGCGCATTGCATCGTCCTCGGGCTTCCTGACCTATCGGTCGGTTGTGCCGTGGCGCGTCAAATCGAAGGCAGACCGACAGGAGATCCGCAACGACCGCGAGGTCGGGCTTCATGATCGATCCTCGCCTGGCGTCTCCGTCCGGCCGTGTCAGGCCCCGTCACTCGATGACCCGGTCCGCCCGGACAGCAGCGACTGCGGTATCGTCACGCCAATTTGCTTCGCTGTCTTCATGTTGATCACGAGCTCGAATTTCGTCGGCTGCTCGATGGGAAGTTCCGCGGGCTTCGCGCCCTTGAGGATCTTTGCGACGTAGCTGCCTGCGCCGCGGGCCATCTCATGGAAGCTTGGACCGTAGGTCATGAGGCCGCCGGCCTCGGCGTACAAGCTATTCGCGCTCACGGACGGCAAACGAGCCTTTGCCGCCAACGCCGCGATTCGAGCCCCGTGCGCAGCAAGCGTCGGGTCCGGGAGTACGTTCAGCCCCGAAACACGCTCTTTCGAGATCGCGGCGAATGCCCTCTCGATGGATTCCGAGTCGCGCGCTTCAAACATTCGAAGCTCGACGCCCAATGGCCGAGCCGCAGCCTCGGTTTCCTGGATCATCTGCATCTGGAAGACGCGGTTGGCCGGATTCCACAGAACGGCGACACGCCGGACGCCAGGGATCGCCTCCTTCAGCAGTTGCAGCCGCTTGCCGGCCGCTTCCGAAAACATGCCCGACGTACCCGTGACGTTTCCACCTGGACGCGACAGGCCGGCGACGAGCCCCGATGCAACGGGGTCCGAAACCCCGATCATGACGATCGGAATCGTCTTCGTATTGTCCCTGGCCGCAATCGTGGCCTGGGTAACGAACGTGACCAGTACATCGACCGGCAAGCCGATCAGTTCTCGCGCGAGATCCGGAAGGCGATCGAATTGGTTGTTGGCGAACCGGGACTCGATCGTGATGTTGGTGCCCTCCACGTATCCGTGCTCGCGCAGACCCTGGCGCAGGCCCGCAAGCACGACCGCAGAGCTCTCGGGAGTGCCCGGGCTCAGAAAGCCGATACGTGGCCCCGCCGCGTTCGACTGCCCGGCTGCCGAGCAGAGCACGACGACGGCGAGCAACAGGATGCGGACCATTCGTCCTGGTTTCATTTCCGCGAAGACATCACGTCTCGCCAATCAAGGAGCCCAGCCAAACAAGCCAAAAAGCGCCACTGCGCCGTGCCGCAGCCCCGCATAGGAGACGCCCGGGTCGGGCCCCGCATAAGCCACCACAGCACGAACCACGCGACTCGCGTCGCAAGCCAAGCGTATCGCAACGCTACTCGAAGACCACGACACGAAAGGCGATATCGAGCGACGGAAGAGGCACCGGCGGTGGAACGGGTGGAAGGGCCATGGCACCACGCACCTCGACGCGAAGGTTGGAATCGAAATGCTGCTTGAACATCCAGCGCCCGTCAATCAGGAACCATGCGCGATCGTCACGGCCGGGGTGGAATGCGACATAAGCGCGCGCGGCGGCGCCGGCCCGATCCTTTCGCGACCGGGCGGCAGCCCACCTTTCTTCGCAAGACCCGCGGGCACGCCACGTTTCTTGACCGGTCCCGGCGGTGCGCCGTCGTTCCTGGGAGGCTTGTCCGCAACGCACTCGCGGTGGATACGAGGAACAGGGCGAGGAACAGCAGCGCGAAGCGCACCCGTTTCCGGTCGCGGAGCGCCCGCTCGAAGCAAGGCCCTGGCGTCATCCTCGGCTTGCGCGTGATCACCTTTACCCACGGCTCGCGCGCCGAGTGCGTAAGGACAAACACCGGAGCTCGAAACGGCGGGTTCTCAGGCCAGCTAATCTCTCCCTCGTCGAACATGCGACGGCCCATCACGTACGCGCCGGCACGATCGAACACCTGTCTCACAAGCACGTCGTCTTGCGAGGTTTCTCCACCAGCGACTCCGATCCGCTCGAGGAAAGTGGCGGTCTTGAATGCCCACTGGTGGAGGCCGACCCCTCCATCGCCCAGCGGATTCCTGGGACCGCCGTTCGGTCCCGCGATGTAACCGTCCAGCGACACGCCAACGTCGAAGAACACCTTGCTCATGGAATCGCTCTGCCTTCATCAAGTGATGACCGGCGACTCGACTGCCGACACTGAGCGCTGCATGCAGGGCGTCGGTCCTGTGTCGGGTTACGCGGCATTTGCCTTGGCAAGCTGCGCGGCAATGAACTCGGACCACACCTTGTTGGGTCGCCAGACGTCGTGCAGCAGCGCAAACGCGTCGTCTTCAGACCAGCCTTCGCGCAAGCGACGATGCAGGCCGAGAAACGCCGTCACCCGCATGTTCGCCGCGCAATGCAGCCACACCCGGGCCCCCTTGCTCCTCTCCATCGCATCGAAGAACTCCGCCAGGTCATGTTCCGTCGGGGCGCCAAACTGCACCGGAATGTGAATGTATTCGAGTCCGAGCGCCTTTACGGAGGATGCCTCGTCGGGCAGCGAGTAGCGTGGGTCGTCGTGGAGCGCGAGATTGATGATGACCGTGTAGCCGGCGGCGGCGATTGCGGCAAGCTGCTCCGCGCGCGGCTGTCCGGAGGTGGCCAAATTCGGGCCAGCCTGCCGATAGTTCACGATGTCGGTCACGGAGGTCGGCATGGATGCGACGCCTGATGTTCGCCATGTGGGACGGGCAAGGAAGGCGAAGACGCCTGTCGGCTCTCCCGTCAATGCCGCTGCTCGCCCATGCGGTTGCAGCGTAGCCGAAGATACGGTGGCCATTGTCCGACTCGACGCATGGTGCTCATCTGAGCGAACAGTCAGGCGTCATCAATGTTCGTGCCAACTGAACTCTGCCTTCGCCCTATGGGCTCGAGATGATTTCGTTAAGGACATTGTCGACAACGACGGGTGTCTCGAGGTAGGTCAAGGTGGGATCGGAGCCATACTTGCCGCGGACAAACGCCTTCCATTCGTCGGTGTACAGACGATCGGCATCCTCGCGCGACCGCCAAAGATAGATCCCGCCACCCTTCATGCCGTCCTGGGAGAGAAAGTAGTACTTCCGGATCAACCCCGGTACACCTCGATATTTGGGCGCGGTGCCGAGAAACATCTCCCGAGCCTTCTCGCTCGAGACCGGTCGTGGGAGCTTGAATTCGGCGATTACCGTAATCATCGATGTCTCCGGTGTGTTGCGTGTCTCGCAAGTGTCGCCCAACGAGGTGGTCGCCTTGCCTCTCACGAATCCGTTGGGATATTCCGTGCTCGCGCTATCTTGGATGTGAGACTGGAGCACTCAGGTCTTGCTGTTGCAGTTGAACATCCAGCGGATCCCGAACTGATCGGTAATACTGCCGAAGTAACCGCCCCAGAACATCTCCTGCAATGGCATCTCGACCTTTCCGTTGACCGATAGCGCATTGAAGAGCCTGTCCGTCTCGGTGCGCGTGTCAGGCTCGAGGTTGATGTAGACGTTGTTGCCCTGTGTCAGCGTGAAGCCCATGGACTCCGGAGCATCGGTACCCATCAATACGTGGCCACCGAGGATCGGGAGTTCGACGTGCATTACGAGGTTCCTGTCGGATTCCGCCAACGGCGGTTGGCCAGGCGCGGCGGGAACGGCGCTGAATCGGTGTATCGGGCCAGCGAACTCTCCGCCGAAGACGGACCGATAGAAGACAAACGCTTGCTCCGTGGAGCGGGGAAAGTTCAGGTAGGTACTTACTCTCGACATTTGGCAGGCCTCCGTCAATGACACTCGCGTCGTTGAAGATCAGCGTGACCGGCGATGCCTGTGACGCTTCGCGACCGTAGACAAGCTTTCCTACGGGATCCGACATGCGCGCCTCCGCAGGAACGGGAAAACGACATTACGCTCGCCATGGATGGGAGGCAACGTCGTTGCGTCGATTGGGCCTGGCATGGGGCTCCGCGTGAGCGTAGGGCCAGGTCGCACGGTGTTGCGCAGGGCTAGCCTTGTACGGACTCGACTTCTTCAGTGGCGAAGCCGGCTGGAAGAACGATTTCCAGCATTTCGATGTCGTCGCTGTGCCCCAACTCGCGGTGACGAATGCCGGGGGGCTGATGTACGCAGGACCCCGCCTCCAGGCGAACAACTCCCTGGCCTTCGTACTCGAACTCAATCCAGCCCTTCAGGACGTAGACGAGCTGAAACGTGGTCCTGTGGAGGTGCGGCTGGCTCGAGAACTCCTTGCCCGCCGCTGCCCGAATGACATGGGCGTCCACTCTTCCTTCGGTTGCAGCCTTGATGCCAAGATCGCGGTACTCGTAAAACGAGCGAAGGCCCCGTTCAAAGGTCGCGTCCTTGGCATGTGAGGCGACAAAGCCTTGCGTGGTCATGACGCGGCCCTTCCGAAGTGAAATGGCTGGTGAATGTAGCGCTCGTGCGGTCTAACGTGCAAGGCAACGCGCCGGCCGCGCCCATGCCCGCCAAGCTGAACCGGCGTGCCGGCCCGTCCGATTGAGCGTCGTGTCAGGCCGCGCGTTGTCTGGTATGCCCATCGTCACAGGTGCCTGAAGAATGCAGGGGTGCTTTGCCATCGGTCGTTCAGACCGTCAACGTACGTGATTGGAACCGTTGCAAGTTCTTCATCGGAGGCATCTTCGAGGCACATGACATTGACTCCGTATATCTTGCCGAACGGCGTATCGTTTCCGACGCCGAAGGCGCGAACGCCGCAGTGCCTGCAGAAGTAGTGTTGGTTCTTCTTCGTGTTGAAGAGGTACTGCTTCAGGTCATTCTGTCCCGCCAGCAGCCGGAAGCGCTCGGGTTTGACCACGGCTGGCCAGAAGCGTGTTCTCCTGCAGATGGAGCAGTTGCACCTGTACGTACCCTGCGACAGGTCGATGTCGGCTTCGAACTTGACGGCTCCGCAGTGACAGCTACCGTGGTACGTCTTCAGCATGCCCGGGCCCTTGCATTGGCAGCAAATTGATCTCGCGCGGCCCAACGGCTAAGCCGACCGGCTCCCGGCCGCCGACATGCGGACGAACGACGTGCGTACCCGGCGGGTCCGGTTGCTCGGCATACGACGAGCCTGGTGATCCCTCGCTCCTGCAAGAGATGGTGCAGTTCGGTTCCATGGAAGGAGTTCGGGGTTCTCTTTCGAACCTTCAGGTCGGCCTCAGAGGTTGCGAGACCACTCACCAGCTGCCAGCCCTGCGCTCCATGCAAGAGAGGTCCGTCGTCCTCCTCGTGCAGAACGAGGGTGATTGGCGCTCCAGCTTTCCGAGCCCGTTGAATCAGGAGATTGACGCTCTTGATGACGTTGTCGACTCCGTAGGCGGCCTCCTCTCCGTAACAGAGTGCCTGCTGCAAATCGATGACGATAAGGGCGGTAGGCATGGGCGTTGGATTTGAGGTCTGACGATCGAGCTGACCGGCCCGGAACGGCCTGCCGGCATGCTGTGTAGCGTCCGGTTGAGTGAATGGTGAGGCGTCAACTCGTTATCCCGGGATCTCGGGCTCGACGAGCCTTGCCAGCTGCGCGAGCGACTCCTGCCAGCCGAGATAGCACATCTCCAGCGGAATCGCCGCAGGCAATCCCTCCTGCACGACGGTCGAGCTCGGTTCCGCACGACACCTGCTTCAAGGTCACGGTCGTCTGCATTTCGCCGGGCAGGTTCGGGTCGTCGAAGCTGTCCGTGTAGCGGAGTTTTTCGAACGTGCACGAGTTCACGATACTCGCCGCCGAAGGAGTGACCGTTGCCTGTCGTGAAGTTCGTGAACGACATCCTGTAGGTGCCGCCGACTTTGGCATCCATGTGGTGGACCTTGCAGGTGAAGCCGTAGGGCGGCAGCCACTTTGCCATTGCGTCCGCGTCCAGGAACGCGCGATAGACGCGCTCCGGCGTTGCACGGAGACACGCGGTGAAGTCGGATGGTGCCTGTGGACATGATTGGATCCTTCTGCAATTTGTTGATTGGCGCCTTTAAGGTTTCCTGACTTGCGTTGACAGCGCTGGCGAACGACCTTGTGACGCCTCACCTCGAACGTCCGGCGTCACTTTGGCTCCGGGGCGCTGCTGCCGCGCGTAGCTGACCGTGAGCGCTTCCCAGACATGACGGTCAGGCTCGCTCCAATAGACGATGCGTCCACCGTGCTGTGTATTCACCTGCATGTCCACAGGGCCGTGCGGCAAACTTCTGAACTCTATCCTGCGCTGGCGGAGGCGGGCGAGTATTGCCTCAAAGCTCGCGTCGTCCACCCTGAAACAGTAGTGCTGAACGGGGAATTCTCCATCCACTTGGTCGAAGTCCAGCGTCAGGCCCTCGTTCACGAAGACCGGGCAGAATGGCCCGACTCCTTGTTCCGACCAAGGGACCCCAAGGATGGCGGCCACGAGTTCAGCAGATGCCTTCCGGTCCCGAGCGGGAACTATTGTGTGATCGAGGTGAATGGCCATGAGGCAAGAGGTGGCTGATGACCCGGGGTCACCTACGCTTCGAGTCGGCGCCTATCGTTTGAGCCCGGCGGCCTGCGCAGGCTGGCGAAGCCAGCCGTGACGGGTCGGCTGAAGCATAGGGTCAGGCGATCCTGGCCAATTCGCTCGGATGATCAACGCGAGGAAAGCCGTACGAGTTCCCAGGCCATGAACGCTGCGGCGACAACCCACGGCAGCAGGCGGGTTGTGCTGAAGTGGTCGGCCACGGTGTAACGCAAGTCACTTGCCGCAGATAGGCGACCGCATTTGTCGCAGCGCACCTGCGTGGCCATGTCTGGTACCGCTGGCGCAGCAATGAGGGTTGCGGCTGCCGCTTGCGCCCAAGTTCTCTGGCTGGGCAGGGAGGCGCCGCAGTGTGGACATTTCAGCGAAGCCATGTAGTCCCCCGCTCTCGGAGTGGCAGACAAGCGAGATTCTGCGCCTATGCGGGAAGTCCGCCAACGCTGGCCACCAGAGGGACAGCCAAGCGCGGAGGAGGCCCTTCGTTCGGCGTTGCCACGACACCCTCTTGTGGTGCCTGACGTATCAACCTAACCGGCGGGCCGCGCCGACGGTCGCAAGAAACAAGCCGTGTGCCGGCCCGTCCGGTTGAGCGCATGGTCGGGCGATCGTTCAACTTGCTCTCCACCTATGGGGTGAACTCAATCAACATCCGCATCGTCTCAACTTTCAAGCCATCTTCGCGCATCGCTCTCACGCCCTCGTCGGACTTCAGCAGGTCCTGAAATTTCGCCATATCCGGTATCTCTACGATAAGGCCCGTTGCGTTGGGGTTCTGGGGATCGCGGAAGTTTCGGCACTTGATTCCAAGCTTTCCAAACATCTCATGTCGGCTTCCCGGTCCTTCCTTCCATGCTGTTGCCCAAACTGCGCCATCCTGAACTTCATGGAAGATGATTGCCGTTGGCATTGTTGATTCCTTTCGTCTTGTGCTGCTGCTTGGTTTGCCGAAAGCGGTCGCGTTGTCACGCCTAACGAACCAAGGTAACCGGCGACCCGCTGCGCAGGCGACGCCGTGCACGCGGGGCGTCCGTGTTGACCTCCAGGTTGGGCGGCACAAACTTAGCCAAAGAAGCAACAGTACTCATCTCGGTCGACGACGTGCAAGAAGGCTTCGAGGCTATGGACCTCGGAGTCCGGCTCGTAGCCATGCCATTTGAGGTCGCGGCGCATCCAGAAGACGCGCCATCGGTTCTTCGTCCGGACGAGGGTTGCTTTCGCGACCGGATGTTCCATCGTCAGCTTCGGGTCTTGCCAGTCCGGCCGGATCTCAAAGATTTCCACGCTTTGCCCGGAAATCCTGTAGCCGATATCGAGCTTCGGCCGGATATCCGGCGGAGGACGACGCCGTTCCATGAACCTGGCAAGGTCGCGCTCGCATCGCTTGCGCTCGAGATCAGTCAACGCCACGGCGCGCCTCGGTTGGTGAGGCCAAACTTTGGAGTTCACCCGTGGGCGACAGCGGCAGGCTGGCGAACGTCGGGAGCAACGACGGGTTAGGCATCAGCAGCGCGCAGCATTGCGATGGACTCTGACAGGTTCGGCAACTCGTCATAGCACACCCCTTGAAGAGGAATGGAATCCCACGATGCCTTGGAATCCTCGCACACGTGAGCAACGATTTCCAGTTGAGTGCCGTTCTCGAGCAACCCGGCGGGAATCCAGAAGTAAGGCAAACTCCTTAGCGGATTAGGTACTGGAGAACCACAGGCGGAACAGAAGTCAGAGCGGAACCCCGAATCCTTTTTCCACGAGAAAATGGACTCCTTGCCACGAAGCCAACGAAACCGTCTTCAGACTCGAAGTGACCCGCGGAAGCCTCTGGCGGCGTAGTACGACTGTGCGCCGTTGTGATACACGAACACCTTGCCATAGCGGCGATCACAGAACAGAGCTCCACCGAGCTGCCGAATGTCAGACGGGGTTCTGATCCAGCTCGAGGTCTTCGTATCGAAGTCACCCAGCTTCTGGAGCTCTCGGTACTGTTCCTCCGTCAATAGCTCGATGCCCATCGCGGCTGCCAGTTCGACGGCGCTGTTGTCCGGCTTGTGCTCCTTCCGAGATTCAAGCGCTTCGCGGTCGTAGCAGACACTCCTGCGGCCCGTGGGGCTTTCTGCGGAGCAATCGCAGAACGTGTACTGGCCCGCTTCCTTGTTCTGGCCGACGACGTCCGGCTCACCGCCCGTCGACTCCATTTCGCGTAGCGACCTGAGTGCTGTGAGATTGCCTTCGAGCCTGGTGTGTACATCAGGCCATGCAATTCCTCGATGACGGTGCATGTTCTTCTCGAAGCGAACCTTCAGTGCGTGCAGCAGCTCTTCTCGTTCATGCGCCTTCATAGTGTTCACAGTGTGTTCACGGCTGGTTGCAGGCGGCGGTGCTGCTCGTGACGCCTAACGAACCAAGGTAACCGGTGCGCCGCCACCGACGTGGCCGAGCAAGGAACACGTACCGGCGCGTCCGGTTGAGCGCGTGGTTAGGTCTCACTCGGACCGCTGACATCGCTGACACTTTCTTCGGAACCTGCCCAGCGCGTGTGCGTGGGGTTCCCGGCAAAGAAGCAAGTCTGCCTCAGATTCACACTACCGACGTTACGGAGGATGTGCGCTGTGTTGGGTGGGATGATGATGACGCGTCCACTCATGCACCTCACAGGCACGGCATTGCCCATGCTGCACTCACCCTCGCGATCAAGGCAGACGATGACTTCTTCCACTTGATGCATGTGCGCAGGTACCTCGGCACCGGGTTTCAGGACGTTTTCGTGAGCAGAATAGTGTTTGGCGCCAAGTCCTCGTTCGCCAAGTAGTTCCGGATGCGATCGGTGTCCGCCGGAACTTGGCCGAGGAGGTTGTGGTGTATCGGCATGGCCAATGTCTCCTACGGTTGTGTGAGGATCGTGCGGCCTAACGTAGAGCTAACCGGCGTTGAGTGGCCTTATTGCGCGGCGTCCAGCGACCGAAGGGAGCGGGGTTGAGCGCCATGTTAGGCCACACCTGGGCGGCGCTTCGAACTGGTGAGGATGGCGGTAAGCGTTGCAACTACCAGCATGGGACAGCCTGTGTAGAGCGCCATGAACTTCAGCAAGCCAGACCAGAAATCCGGATTGTGCTGTGCCATATTGAAGTTCATTAGGACCATAGCGATGACTGTGAACGGCAAATAGGCGCAGACCCAATTCAAGAGGGCTCGGCGCAGAAAGCCAAGATTGCGAAACCGAGCCGATGCGCATAGCAGGGCGTGGGATACCGCCCCGAGCAGACCCATAACAAGGCCAACCAGGGGTTGCACAATGGAGCCATACTCCTGCAAATATGCGAGAACCACAAAGCCGCCGACTATGCAGACGCCCAGCCAAACGAGGGCGCCGATGAGTCCTGATCTGAATGGGGGGCCTTGCATCTTGGTCGACGTTTGAGTTGTTTGTGACCTGGCGCCTAACGACGGAAGGTAACCGGCGCGCCAACGAATGGTGCGTCAGAAGAACACCGCCGATCGGCGCGTCCGGTTGACCGGCGGGTTAGGCGCCGTGCAGGTGCGCTCCGATGGTTCGAGCGCGTCCAGCGGCCTGCGGCCGCAGGCCGATGGACGCAGATAGCGTCGCGCCGCATCACTTCGCGAAGCGCTTCGACACGCTGAACCACAGCGCCAGCAGATCGGGGGACATGCCGCCAACCGGACCGGCGCTGGTGTGCACGAGCACCAGCTTCGACGCCGGATCGACGAAGATCGCCTGGTCGCGCAGACCGCGAAGCACGAACTGTCGTCCCTTGCCGCCGATCAGCCAGGTCTGGTAGCCGTAACCGAACAGGCCCGCGCCGGTCTGGCCAGGCTCGAACTGCTTTGCCGATGGCGTTGTCGCCGCCTTCACCCAGCCGCTCGGGAGGATGCGGCGGCCGTCGAGGACGCCGTCGTGTGCAAGCAGCATCCCGAGTCGCCCGTAGTCGCGCAGCGTGGCATTGATCCCCGCATAGCCCGTTTCGAAACCGCCCTTGTCGATCATCCACGAGGCATCGCTCTCCGCACCCATCGGCTTCCAGATCTTTTCGGAGAGGTAGTCGGCAAGCGGCTTGCCGGTCGCCGCCCGCAGCACAAGCCCCAGCACCTGGGTGTCGCCAGACGCATAGCTGAACTGCTGTCCAGGCGGACGCTCGCGGCTGCGAAACGGCATGACCGTGGCGGCTCCGCCTTCGCTCTCGCCCAGCACCGACAGGCGCGCCAGGGTCGCGACGTCGTCCGTGCCGCTGTAGGTCTCGCTGAACCGCACGCCCGAGGACATCGTCAGCAGGTGACGGATCGGCGTCTCGCCATAGGGCGTTCCGGCGAGCCCGACCACGTACTTCTGCGCGGCATCGTCGAGCGACTTGATGCTTCCCTCCGCCAGCGCGATGCCCACGAGCATCGCGACCACCGTCTTCGCCATCGAGAACGAGGTCAAGCGATGCGCCGGCGTGCGGTCGTACTGGTAGCGCTCGACGAGGATCGTGTCGTCCTTGAGGATGAGGAGACCCGTTGTGCGGTTGCGCGCGAGGTAGTCGTCGATGCTGCCGGTGTAGCCCGCGTAGTCAATGCGCAAGGGCGGCTCGGCGCTCGCGCGCTTCAGCTCCCGCGCGCGCTCTGCCTTGGCGACGATGCGATGCGGGTAGACCTCGTCCCGGCGGCTGACCAGTCCGACGAGGCAGCGCGTCTCGGGCACGATCAGCGAACCGCAGATCGGATAGCCCTCCGACTTGCCCAGCGCCTCCTCGTCCGGCGCGGCGAGCGATGCTCCGGAACCCAGCAACGTCGCGCCGGCCGCGACGATGCAGACGTTGCGCCCACAATGCCCAAGGGTCATGACGTCCTCTGATCTCCCGTGCGGCTTGCCAATGTGGGGCGCCTAACGTGCTAGCTAACCGGCGGGCCGCGCCAACGCCCGCCAACAACGAGCCGCCTGGCGGCTCGTCCGGTTGAGCGCAGGGTTAGGCCCGCTCATGACGAATGACATTGAACTTTTCATCTTCAGCAGGCGCTTGAAAGTACGCTGTGATTGCATCGAACTCAACGTCTGTGGTCCAAGCAGAGCCGGCAGGTAGAGTTGCACTTCTTTGTCGCAGTTGGCGTTTACAGAGATCATTAGGCAGCGTCGATGAAGTGCAGTTCATGTTCGACGTTGGCGCCTTCAAAGATCTCTCGAAACCATTGACGCTGAACTCGAGTGTTAGCAGGAAAGTCAAGGACCACTGAAACCCCACGCGTCAAGAGAATCTTGGATGTGAAGTGACAAAGCAACTCTCACACGAGCAGAGTACTTGACGAAATCCTGGATACTCAGAATTTCGCCAGGATACAAAGTATCAAGGAATTCGTCTTGAATGAGGAGGGCGGCATTCTTCGCTTGAGCCAACTCCCTCGCGTAAGTTGATTTCCCAGCGGCCATCTTTCCGCACATGAAATACAACTTCGCCCGCTCCACCCTCATCATGTCTCCTGCGGCCTAACATTTTGGCTAACCGGCGGGCCGTGCCGATGCCCGCCAAGTTGAAGCTGCATACCGGCCCGTCCGGTTGAGCGCAGGGTTAGGCCGCTCCGAGCATTGGATTTGCCGCACTCGTTACCCAGGGAACAGCACCTCGAAGAGTGCCCTGGCCTTCGGCGACAAGTTCTTCGGGTCAGGGCGGAGTAGCTCCTCATCGGGAACCAGCACCTTTGCGTAGACGGCCTCGTAAACACGTTTCACGAGTCCCGGAGCAACCACTTCTCGGTCGTACCCCGGAACAAAGCCCAACAACTGGTAACCGGCACGCTCGAGTGCGAGCTGCATGCTGGGCACCTTCAGGGTTGCCAGTCCGTAGACAAATCCCGCTCCCATCGCTCGCGCAAGGTTCTCGGAGAACTCCACGGCCCGGACCGAGATCTTCAAACCGCGATGCTCCGGGGCAACGATTCCCAGTCTGGCGTACAGCGTAAGGGCATCTGGTTCGCGCTCCCAGGAACCCATTCCGGCCAGCTCCTCTCCATGCATGATGAGAACAACATAAAAGTCCTTCTCGACTTCATCGCGCAGGAATACCTTTTCGGTATAGAAGCTCTCACGCAGATAGCAACTACCGATGCCGATGGAAATGTCGGGATGCCAGGCAGCAATTGCGCTGATCAGCGCGGGAATGTCGGACCTGCTGAGTTGCTCAAACCGGTATCCTTCGGGGAGCCTATGTAGCGAAGCTATATCGTCGGTGCTGGGCCATTTCACAATGAGTCTCCGAAGGAACCTATCTTGAAATGCCGCTACGGCGACGAACTCCTGTGCGGCCTAACGAGTAAGGTAACCGGCGACCCCGGCACGGGCGAAGCCGCGTAGTTAGGCCCGCCACTTCACACCGGCCGGGCTGAACGGAGAGCCGAAGGCGGACAGTGAACATGGCCGTGGTCAGGAAAGCCGGACAACTGCCGGACGTTGCGGAGTCGCAGCTTCATGGTAGATGTCATCGAAGTACTGCACCAACTCAGCCTCCGGCATTGATTCGGGAATGGGGATATTCACAAGCGATCGCTTTCCGTCGGAACTAAGGAGGTAGGTCCGCCAGCGTTCCTCCTCCCACACGACGAGCATCCGCTTGCCGAAAACATCGAGCGTCACAGAGCCGGCCATGCGGGGCCTAACGAACCAAGCTGACCGGCGCACCGGCAAGGCGGGCGCGCGAGAATGTTCGAGCGCCCGCCCGCCGATGGCGCGTGCGGGCTGAGCGAGCAGTTAGGCCCGATTTGGGTCCAATGGATCCTGCAAAGCGTGTTGGCCGAGACTTGGTGGTTTGATCCAAGCGGACGCTTCTGCATCATTTGCTCCCCGCGACGTGCCACCAGTCGCTCTTGCCGGTTCCGAGTCAGTTCTTGCTCTCATGAACCTAGGCGCGTTCAAGCTCGTCGAACCACGCTGCTCTTGTCGGACCCTTGCCAATGAATTCGACGAATTCCTTGTTCGTCTGCAGGCCCGCGATCGACTGCGTCTTGGCTAAGTTGTCAATGAACCAGGTCGAGCCGATATTGATGGTCAAAATGCCTCTCGACAAAGGAATCGTGAAACTATTTGAACGCGACGCGCAGGTCCGGCAAACGGCCCATATCAGGTATCCATTTTTCGTCGCAAAATAGCTGAGGTATATCGGCGCCCCGCTGGGCACGCGCTGCGGATCGTATCGCTCGTCAATTTCGCGTTCGAGCACCGCTTCGATGTCGGCAACGAATTCCTTGACGGAAACCGATGTGACGCGCGGATCGTCTTTCGCGCGGCCGAGATAAGACTGTTGCTCACGCGTCGCGATTAGCACCCGTGACGTCTTATCGCCCTCAACACGGCGCTGAAGCGGGTAGTAGCCGGATTTGTCGTGATAGGCCTCAATGATTCGTGCCCACTCGAGAAGATGGCGCGCGCGGACGATGTCGGCGTCGTGCTGGTATGTCTCTTCGAGGCTTTGGGGATCTTGAAACATGGTGCCCAGTAGCCCGGCCCCCGCACCAACACCCGCACCCACCATCTGGGTCATTGCGGCACAGGAAAAGCCGCGCGGCTCAAACAGCGTGCACAGGTACGGGCCCACTTGACGTTCCGCTTCCGCGCTGAATCGCGATGCTAATCCGTCGAACTTCCGAGAGACCGGCGACCGCAGATAAGCGGTCAGCTTCTCGGTTGTTGCCCGGTCCAATTTCGAAACGGTCTGTGGTGAGTTCCAGGACAACGCGCCGATCCCCCCATGCTGGTCCATTGGGTGAATTCAACCCATCGTCGCAACACATCCTGACGGAGGTTGCGATGGGTACAAGAAAGCGACGGGCAGATCGAGCTGAGCGTGCGAAGATGAGGTCGCCAGGGCGGCCTCCCGTGCTGCATCGGTCGGAGCGACGGCCGTTCTGGCGGGCGATCGCCGCTGGATGCTCGAGCGAAGAGGCCGCTCGAACAGCCGGGGTTTCATCGGCGGTTGGGGTCAGATGGTTTCGGGAGTGTGGAGGTATGCCGCCATCGCATCTTGCGCCGTCGTCACCGCCAGCATCGGGACGTTACTTGTCGTTGGCTGAGCGAGAGCAAATTGCTCTGCTGCGTGCCCGCAGCGAGGGAGTTCGAGAGATCGCGCGGCAACTCCGGCGTTCCCCATCGACGATCTCGCGCGAGCTGCGGCGAAACGCCGCCACCCGCAGTGGAGGCTTCGAGTATCGGGCGACCACGGCGCAGTGGCATGCCGATCGGGCCGCACGGCGGCCCAAGCGTGCCAAACTGGCGACTAATGCTGGTCTGCGCCGTTATGTCCAGGACCGGCTGTCCGGCAAGGTCGTCACCCCTGCCGGGAAGGCGATCGCTGGCCCCGAGGTAGCGTGGAACGGCCGGCGCCATGGGCCAAGGCAGCACCGGCGATGGTCGCGGGCGTGGAGTCCAGAACAGATCGCTCATCGGCTGCCCGATCGACTTCCCCGATGATAATTCGATGCGCATCAGTCACGAAGCGATCTACCAGGCGCTGTACATCCAAGGGCGTGGTGCGCTTCGACGTGAGCTCACCGCCTGCTTGCGTACAGGGCGAGCGCTGCGCGTGCCCAGAGCGCGAACGCGCGGTCGCGGCAAGTCCTTCATCACGCCGGAGATTCTCATCAGCGAGCGCCCGCCTACGGTCGAAGATCGCGCCGTTCCCGGCCACTGGGAAGGCGACCTCATCCTTGGGCTGGCCAGCTCCGCCATTGGAACGCTGGTCGAGCGAACGACGCGGTTCACGATGTTGCTGCAGTCTGCCGCGCCTGCCAGGGCACGGCGATCAAGTACGCGAAAAGAACGGGCCGGCGCTGGCGGGACACGGAGCCGAGGCCGTACGCGACGCAATCACAGAAGCGATGGGGTCGCTGCCAGAGCAGCTTCGGCGCTCTCTCACTTGGGACCAAGGCGCGGAGATGAGTCAGCATGCCCGTCTCACCATCGACACGGGGCTGAAGGTGTATTTCTGCGACCCGCAAAGTCCGTGGCAGCGCGGGACCAACGAGAACACCAATGGCCTGCTGCGACAGTACTTCCCGAAAGGGACCGATCTCAGCGTTCACCGCAAGAGTGAACTTCAGGCGGTGGCGCTTGCACTGAATACGCGGCCCAGAAAGACCCTCGGGTGGCGTACACCCGCTGAAGCACTCAATGAAGTGCTACACTCTGCGGATCGAAGCGATGTTGCGACGTCTTCCTTCGTCGCTGTCATAGAAGCGAATCATCGCCTCGATCTCATCGCTGGAGAACTGCGACTTGAAGAATGGCGCCAGCAACTCGACCAGGTGCTCACGATCTATTTCCTGGCCGAGTTTCGCAGCGAGCATGTCGCACTGCTTCCTTGAGTCGGCGGGTAGTTGATTGCAGCGCGCCCTGGTAGCGGAGGTCAGCGCCGTCACGATGCTATCGTCAGCGCGCATTAGCTTGACCAAAGTCTTGGCTCTGTCCGACGCTGCCGAGTCCGCGCCGTGTGCCGCGTTAATCGTGCAGAATGCGGCCACGAAACCGAGGGCGAAGATTCTCTTGGTAACTGGCATATGGGAACCTAACGGCGTCGTTCAGGGGCCGCGTCAGCGGGGCGAAGCGCAGCGCAGCCCCGCTGGCAAGCGGTCCCCTGGAACGGCTGGTTCGGAAGCAGGTTCATAAGGACGCCTTGACCGCAAGAAACTCACCATTGCCAAGCGGAACCAGGCTGGTCGTAAACAGGGGATCAGCCTTCACCAGGGCGGTGAAAGGAGCCAACTGCTCCGCGTGGGAGATCGCGTTGTCGACGACCAGCAACCCGCCAGAGCGCAGAACGCGACTGAGCTGCGTCCACCAACCGGGATACTCTGAGCGCTCGGAATCGAGGAAGATGAAGTCAAAGGCCCCCGCGTCGGCTCTATGAAGAGCGCGCCCCGCGTCGTCGTGCACAAGCGAAATGACTGACGCCAGGCCAGAGCGTGCGAACGTCTCCGAGGCCATGCGCACCTTGTATTCGGAGAGTTCAAGGGTGGTAACGCTACCTCCGGTCGCCTTGACGGCCTCAGCGAGCCAGAGGGTAGAGTAACCGTTCGACGTCCCGATCTCGAGCACGCGGCGTGCCCCCATAGCGCGAATGAGCACTGACAGGAATTCTCCGGTGTCGCGGGTGATGTTCAGCATGCGCTTGGAGCGTTCGGTGGTCGACGCGTCATTTGCTTTGCCAAAGCGTTCGAGCGCCGACTTCAAAGCTTCCAGCATGTCACTCACGCTTCCGCCCCTGATGCCGAACGACAAGCTAACCTGCGGGCCGCGCCGACGCTTGCCAAGTTGAAGGCACTTGCCGGCCCGTCCGGTTGAGCGCGGGGTTGGGCGTCAATTGCGTAGGCACACGCAAGGTCCCAATCCGGATCGTTGCAAACCGCCGGTGACAGCCACTGATCATCCCGATCATCCTGCTCTCGTTCCACTATTCAATGAGACGTTCCGCGCGCAATCGGATCGCCGGTGCAATGGCGAGGCCAATGGCCTGGGCCGTCTTCGTGTTGATTACGAATTCGAACTTCGTGGCTCGCTCGACCGGAATGTCCGCGGGCTTGGTTCCCTTGAGGATTTTGTCCACGAAGACGGCGACGCGGCGATACAACGCGCGAAAATCCGCGCCGTAGCCGAAGAGCCCTCCCGCGTCCGCATAGTCGACAAAGCCGATCGACGGGAGACGGAGCTTGATCGCAAGCTCCGCAATCTTCCTGAAGCTGCTGATGAGCTTGACGTCCTCGATCACGCTGAGCCCGTCGGGATTGTCCCTCGCCATTGCAGCGAATGTGCCGTCCAAGTCAGCGGGATCCCGGACGTCAAAGCGCTGCAACGCCACGTTGAGCGCCTTGGCCGTGACCTCCATGGCCTGGATGGCCGGCGCGGTGACGAGAGTGTCCGGATTCGCGAGGACGGCCACGCGGCGCACGTACGGAAACGCTTCCTTGAGCAGCTCGAGCCGCTTCGCCGCGATCTCGGCGGTAAAGAACGTGTCGCCGGTAATGTTGCCGCCGGGCCGCGCGAGGCTCGCAACGAGGCCAAACCCCACGGCATCGCCGACATTCGTCATGACGACCGGTATCGGATTCGTTGCGGTTGCCTGCTTCGCGGCTACGGCGCCCAGGGACGAGTGTGTCACGATGACATCGACCCTGAGGCGAACGAGCTCGGCCGCGAGTGCGGGAAGACGATCGTACTGACCTTGCGCAAAGCGATACTCGATGACGATGTTCTTGCCATCGATGTAACCCAGGTCGCGAAATCCCGCTTGAAGCGCATCGATACGGGTGGCCCATGCCGCCGGCGTAGCAACTCCCAGGAACCCGATCCGTGGGATCCTCGCGGCCGGCTGCTGGGTGAGCCCCGGAAGCGGCGCGGCCAAAAGCGCGCCCGCCTCGATCAGAAACCGCCTGCGTCGAACTCTGCTCAAGTTCCCCTCAGGTGCGTAGGCCCATACTCGGTAATGCCAGATAGAAATTGATCAAAGTGCCGGCATGCCTCTGGCGTCAGAAAGAGATTGAGTTCCGCCATATAGGCCTAACGTTTGAGTTCACCCGCGGGCGGAAGCGGGCGAAGCCCGCTGCAGCGAGTCGGGTGCAGCGAAGGGTTAGGCATCGCGGCGTGAAGCATTGGTGAACCTATAGATTCTTACCGTGCGCTCGACACCATGCAACTTGCGCTGAATCACGTCAATCGATTCGAAGCCGCACAACTGTAGGACTCTGAATGAGCCGACATTTGCTGCTGCGACTATCGCGTAGATGGCTGAAAGACCGAACCTTGAGAGCGCCCACGAGACGCCGGCGGAGACAGCCTGTTTGGCGTAGCCGCGGTTTTGGTAAGCCTCACCGATGGCGTAGCCGACCTCCACGCCGTACTCGCAGGGACTGAACCCGACATGGCCAATGAGTTCATGGGACGCCGATAAGCAAACGCCAAGCACGTAAGGCGCCTGGGACGGGCTTGCTGCGCCGTACTGGGCAGCCAGAAAACGAAAGACCTCCCGCGCTTCGGCCTCGTCCGAATAGACCTGATCGGGAAGCCAGGCCATCATGCCCTGCTCCCGACTGAGCCGAAAGATTGTGGCCGTGTCGGCGAGAGTGAGGTGCCGAAGAAAGAGTACCCCGGTGTCGACCACCAATGAAGAGGTATCACGCACGGCGCCACTGTTTCTGGCGAGACCTAACGAATAAGGTGAGCGGCGCTGCCGGCGGGCGCCGAAGGACGCCCGCGGGCCGAGAATCACGGCTCTGGGTTGCGAATCGGTGGCCGAAAGGCGCTGCTTCATGGAGTCAAGACGGCCTGCGATGCTGCTGGATCAGGTACCGGAAAAGGTACGGCTGAAGCACCACAGCATCCGCACCGAGCAGGCGTATTGCGACTGGATTAGACGCTTCATCATTTTCCATGGCAAGCATTACCCCTCCGACTTGGGAGCAGGGGAGGTCGAGGCCTTCCTGACCTCGTTCGCGGTCGTCGGTCCGGCTGCCTGTCGTGCTCACCCACGATGAAGTCGCACAGGTGCTCGCCCGGCTCGTAGGCGTGCACCGGCTGATCGGCGCCCTTCTGTATGGCACGGGCCTGCGCATCATGGAGGCGATGCGACTCCGAGTGAAGGACGTCGCATTCTCGCGTCGCGAGATCCTCGCGCGTGACGGCAAGGGCAACAAGGACCGCGTTACGATGCTCCCCGCGCGTCTGGTCGCGCCGCTTCGCGACCAGATCGGCCATGCGCGCCAGCTGCACCGTAGCGACCTGGCCGACGGATGCGGCGCTGTCTGGCTGCCGTTCGCACTCGATCGCAAGTATCCGGGCGCCGCGCGCGAATGGGCCTGGCAGTACGTCTTTCCGGCGGACGCGCGCTCGCTCGACCCGCGCGATGGAGTCGAGCGGCGGCATCGTTTGACCGACCAGGCGTTTCAGCGCGCGATGAAGAACGCCGTGCGCGGCGCTGGAATCGCCAAGCCGGCGACGCCCCACACGCTGCGCCGTTCCTTTGCGACACACCTGCTGTTGGCGGGCTACGACATCCGCACGGTGCAGGAATTGCTCGGCCACGCGGACGTCAGCACGACGATGATCTACACCCATGTGCTGAACCGTGGCGGGCGCGGTGTCGCCAGTCCGTTCGACGCGCTCGACCCGACGAACCGGCAGGAGCGACAGAGCGGTTAGGAGATTGTCGAAAGCCATCGCGAATACGTCGGGATATGGCGCGCGAGGGGCGAGAGACCGAGCGTGCACAGGAGCGAGCGAGGACTTGGAGCCCGGAGCAACCCAGATCAGCCCCGCAGCAGACGTTCAGCCGTCTGTTGCGCGCGACGTCTTGCCCGCGTGCCCGGGATCGCGCAAGGTTTGCATTGCACGCAGCGCGCGATGTCCGAAGCGCGCCGATACGGACGAGGAGACCCGATGCGCCGCATGATCCTTCGCACGTCAATGGTTGCAATGGCATTGCTCGTCGCAGGGGCGGCCGTTGCGCAGCAGCTGGCCGAAACGGCGGTGGCGCCTGCCAAATCGCCCGCGTGCGCTTCGGTACAGCATCGCCAGTTCGACTTCTGGCTGGGCGAATGGGAAGTTCGCGATGCGGCCGGCAAGCTTGCGGGCGAAAACCGCATCACCAGGGTTCAAGGTGGCTGTGCGCTCTTGGAGGAATGGCGTGGCGCGGGCGGTGTCACCGGCATGAGCCTCAACATCTACGACGCCGATCGAAAGCGCTGGCACCAGACGTGGGTGGACAACACCGGCGGGCTTCTCGTACTGGATGGCGAGTTCGCGGACGGGCACATGGTACTCGCGGGCGAGGCACTCTCCGATGACATTCCCCCACGCAAGACGCTGCAGCGGATCACGTGGACGCCACAAGGCGACGGTGTGCGCCAGGTCTGGGAAACGTCGGCCGACGGCGGCAGGACCTGGACGCTTGTGTTCGACGGCCGTTACGCGCGGCGCAAGGCGCCGTGAGTTGTCGCACGGCCGCTTGCGGGTCGATTCGTCGCGCGTGGAGGGACGGAGCGCGTGCGGCTCAGCCGGGCTTTCCATCCGCCCGCGCGCGGGTGAGCGGTCGCAGATAGGCGGCAAAGTAGAGCGCGTAGCCGGCCGACCACAGCGCTCCGGATGCGACGATGCACGGCACGTAAAGCCCGGGCAACAACAGCGGGCCGAAGACACGCACCGTCGCGGCCGCAAGCACCAGCGCGTAGCACCCGACGTCTTTTCCATCGGCCACGAGTGGCCGACCGGTGTGGCCTCTCGCGGTGCGCGTCATCATCGCGATCGTCATCCCGCCGATTGCGCCGGCCGTCAGCGCATGTGTCGCGAGCTGCGGCGAGACGAATTGCAGCTCCTCCGCCGCGCGCAGCAAGAGATGGATCGAGATCCAGAGATAGCCTGCGTGAAGCACCCACACGATCGGCGCGCGAAGCGTCCGCCACGGCTGCCACAGCCACAACCGCGCCGCGTGCGCGAGCGCCGCCGCCGCGAGCAGCGCGGCAAAGGGCAGGCCGCCGGCGCCCGCCAGGTCGAACGCCAATATGGCGAGGATCGCGCCAAGCGCGAGCTTCTCCAGCCACGCGACACACCGCGCCGCGGCGCCCGGCACGCCGTTGTTGGTGAACATCGGGATCACGCGGCCACCCATGACGGCCATGACGAACAGCACGAGATCGAGCGCGACCTGGATGCCGAGCCAAGGCGGCAGCGCCACGACGCCGAGCGAGGCGAGATGCACGAGCGACACCGCGACCGCCGCCGCGACGAATATCACCACGAAGAAGTAGTTGCGGCGGTTGCCGCTCGCGAGCAGCGGGCGGCCGATGGCGATGGCGACCGTCAACGGAAAAGCGGCGTTGACGAGCGCCGCGATCCACGGCAGCGCCGGCACGAAGGCGAGCGCACGACCCGCCATCCACAACGTGAAGATCGCCGCGAGCGCGCCGCCGGCAGGCGTGGGCTCTCCGGTCCAGTTGCGCACGGCGGTGAAGAGGAAACCGGTGATCACGGCGAACGTGAAGCCGAACAGCATCTCGTGCGCGTGAGCGAGCGGGCCGGCGATCACCGGCGCGGGCAGCAATCCCGCGTACTGCAGCGCCCAGAGCGCGATCGACAACGCCGCGTAGATGCTGGCGCCGAGGTAGAAGGGGCGAAAACCCAGTCGCCACAACGGCGCAGGCTGCAATTCCGTGCGCTTCGGCATGGCGGCGGAGACGTGGAGAGGAGGTGGCATGCGCGTTTCGTGCCCAACGTTGCGTCAAACATTCCGCCAACTGCGGCGACCGGCGCGCCCATGACTGCATCGTTCACGCGGGCAGATACGTTGCGCCAAGGGCCGTATGAGACCGACACGCAGCGTACATGACCTTAACGTGGCTCAAGTTCGCACCGGCAGCGCAATCCTCCTGGCGAATGCCCGCGCCGTTGCTGGGGCGATTGACCGCAGGTTTTCGCGCGACCTGAATCCCCGCAACCTGTGGGAAAAACCCCACAAGCGCGCCCTCGATCCTTGCGACAGGTCAAGCAGTGGTTTCGCGGAGGTTGCCCCGGAAAGTCAAGTCGCCTCAAATGACGGTGTGCCTTCGGCGGCCTCGACGGTCGCCGCTTTCCCATGGCGAGATCGTACATTTCCTCGCGCGCGCACCGGATGGTCGCGCTGCTGCTCCTGGCGGCGATGCCGCTGCAGCTCGCCGGTGCCGCCGCGTTTCGCGCGAGCGGCGACTGCTGCGGCCACGGGCAGGCACTGGTTGTCCTGGTGACCACGTTGATCGGCCAGCCTTGCGCCGACCACGCAGCAACCTCGGCTCCGAGCCACGGGCTGGCCACGCGCGCGATCGACTGCGTGCCTCCGCCGACCCTCGGCGCTGCGCCCTGTAGCGATTGCGGCATGCATTGTGGTGCCACCGCGTGGGTTATTGCTGCACCTGCCGCGGCCTGCCACGTCGCCATGGCGCCGTTCGTCGCGCTTCCTTCACCGCTGGCGATCGTTCCGGCACCGGACCGCGATCGCCTCGATCGACCTCCGCGCATCGTTTCCTGACGTGTCGGGCGCATCGCGCCCGGGGCGCCGCGCACGTTGTGGGCGGCGGTCGCCTCCCATCATGGCCGACGTTCGTACGACAACGTTCGAGCACGAATCGGCCGCCCGAAGGAGAAGTCATGCATCGCATGTTTGTCATGGTGGCGTTCGCAGCGATCGCTGCGGGATGCGGCAGCGCGTCCGTGCGCCCGGACTCCGCATCGCAATCGACGCAGGCCGCATCGCAAAGCACCGAGCCGGCCGACGCGGTCGCGGAAGCGTCGCCCAAGAAACCCAAGTTGAGCTGTGTCCAGTGAAGGCGGCGCCGCCTTCCCGCCATCGGATTCACCATTGAGGAATGACCATGAAGATATCCAAGCTCCTGATTGCCCTGCTTGCCGGCATTGCGCTTTCCGCCGCGGCGGAAACGCCTCCGGTACCCAACGCCACGGTCGCTGCCGCGCCGGCCGCGATCATCTCGCCCGGCGCGACTGCCGCACCCACCGCCGCTGCGACGGCGCAGACACTCACGGTCTCGCCACCGGCAGCCCCGAAGGTCGTGTTCCAGATCAACGTTGCCGAGGATGCGCCGACGATTCTTCGCTTCGTGACCAACTACCTGATCGCCGAACCGACTGCGAAGGTAGCCGTCGTCGGGTATGGCCCGGGCATCGACTTCATGCTCAAGGATGCGAAGGACCCGAAGGGTGCGTCCTACGAACCACAGCTTGCGGCGCTGACGACGAAGGGCGTCGAGTTCAAGGTGTGCAACAACACCCTGAAGGCGCGCAACGTCACCGCGGATGTCGTGTCGAGGGATGCCGTGGTGGTTCCGGGCGCAGTCAACGAGATCCTGCGCTTGCAGACACGCGAGGGTTACGCGTACTTCCAGCACTGAGCGGGCGACGCCGCATGTCGCGGATGCGCCCGCCAGCGGAATGGCGGGGCGCATTGGCCAGGCGCGCGTCACCACGCCATGGCGGACGAGGGCTGCCGTGTCCCGACCTCAGCGCTTACGGGTCGCGGCCGCCGCCCTCCAGCACCCTTGCACGTGGTCGTCGACGATGCCAACGGCCTGCATGAATGCGTAGCAGATCGTCGAGCCAATGAACTTGAAGCCACGGCGCTTCAGGTCGCTGCTCATCGCCTCGCTTTCGGGAGTGCACGCCGGGATGTCGCCAAGTCGGCCTGGTCGGCGCCTCTTGCCAGCCGGAGCGAACTGCCAGAGGTGCCGGGCGAAGCTCCCCTCGCTGTCCACGAGCGCGAGGTAGGCCCGCGCGTTGCGCACGAATCCCTCGACCTTGAGACGGTTGCGCACGATTCCGGGATCGGTCAGCAGCCGTTCGATCCGACGCGGCGTGTACCGCGCCATGCGCACCGGATCGAAGCCGTCGAAGGCGCGACGATAGGCATCGCGCTTGCGCAGGATCGTGATCCAGGCGAGGCCCGCCTGCGCGCCTTCGAGACAAAGGAATTCGAAGAGGCGCCGGTCGTCGTGCACCGGCACCCCCCACTCGGAATCGTGATAGCGGACGTACGACGGATCGGTGCCGCACCACGCACACCGCGCAAGTCCGTCCTCGTGAAGGACGAGAGGTTCCGTCGCCAACATGCAATGCTTCGGTCAGGCCGCTTGGACCGCAATCGCAATGGGTTCGGTTACGACGTCGACGTGCCCATGATCTCGCGCAGTCGCGCGACGTTCTGCTCGATACGCTGCACGTAGGCGTTCGGCCCGTCGGGGTAGGGGTCGTTGAGGTACGCATAGAGTCCACCGAAGTCGCGATCGATCTTCGGCTGGACGAACTTGTCCCAAAACGAGGGCGTCTTGCGCATCAGCTCGTCGCTGCTGGCAAATGCGTAGGCGGGCGGCATCGGAATCGCTGGATTGCGCGATGCTTCGGCGAACTCGTCGAACAGCACCGGCAGCTTTTCGACGTAGTCCGAGGCAGCCATCTGTCCCAGCAGATCGGACGTTCCCAGCGCGTAGCCGACGATGCGCTCGAGCTCGCTTTGGAACGGGATCGCCTTCAAGTTGGTGTCTACGCCGGTGCAGTGGATCATGTTCTGCACGGCGGCCACGTCCGCCTTCGCGAATCCCTTGGGCTCGAGGAAATCTCCAGCAAAGCTGGCGCTGCGGTGCACATGGATTGCCGTGTACTTGGCTCCCGTTCCCTCGGTGTCGTCCTGGCGCCGCAGGTAGCCTGTGTCGTGGAACAGAATCGCCAGCAGGCCGAGCTCGAATGCCTTTGCGGTGAGCCTGGGAACGGCGCCCGCGGCGTCGCGTCCCTGCAGCAGTCTCGCCAGGCACAGCGTGCCCTGCATCGTGTGCTCGACGTCGTGATAGCGCGTGTCGAGCGGCTGGTAGCCGGCGTGGCGTCCCGCGAAGCATTGCGTGACCCACCCGAACGCCCGCGTCACGAACGTCGCGTCCCCGTGCGGGAACAGCGCGGCGTAGATCGAGCGAACCTCGCTCTCGACGGCGACCGGATCTCGCGTGTCAACGGCACGGAACATGGTCCTCCGATCCGCGTCCCGAGGATTGCTTCGACCGGCACTCGCTACGGGCGCATGCGGTGGCGGGATCCCGCTCGTTGTTGAATCGCCGTTCCGACGAACGAGCCTGCCTTCGTCGAACCGTATCACGCGACGGGCAGGGGTCGCAATCGGCCAAGGCATCCGGAGTGCCGAGATGGGCCCGAAAAAGCAAAAAAGCCCCGGACTCCGCCAGGGCCTTTATGCAGCAACGCTGCGATTATTTCGATGCGGGGAGCTTGCCCTGCACGCCCTCGACGTAATAGTCCATCTTGTTGAGCGTTGCGTCGTCCATCGTCTTGCCCGTGGCAAGCCGTTCCTTTCCCTCGTTGTCCTTTACCGGGCCGGTGAACGGGTGGAACTTGCCCGACTTGATGTCGGCCTCGACCTTCTTCACCTGGTCCTGCACGTCCGGCGGCACCGCCTTGTTGAACGGCGCCATGCGGATCACGCCTTCCTTCACGCCCATCCACGGCGACTCGCTCTTCCACTTGCCGTCGAGCACGCTCTGCACGGTCTTCGTGTAGTAATCCCCCCAGTTGTGGGTGACGGCCGTCAGTTGCGCATTGGGCCCGTACTTCGACATGTCGGAGTGGTAGGCGACCGCGTAGACCTTCTTCGCCTCGGCGGCCTGCACCGCCGCGGTCGAGTCGGTGTGGTGGGTGAGGACGTCCGCGCCCTGCGAGATCAGCGTGTCGGCGGCCTCGCGCTCGCGACCGGGGTCGAACCAGGAGTTCACCCAGATCACCTTGACCTCGGCCTTCGGGTTGACGCTGCGCATGCCGCGCGCGAACGCGTTGATGCCCATCACGACCTCGGGGATCGGGAACGCAGCGACGTAGCCCGCGACGTTGCTCTTGCTCATCTTGCCCGCGACGATGCCGGCGAGGTAGCGCCCCTCGTAGAAGCGCGCGTTGTAGGTGCCGACGTTCTTCGCGGTCTTGTAGCCGGTCGCGTGTTCGAACGTCGTGCCCGGGAACGCTTGCGCGACCTTGATCGTCGGGTTCATGTAGCCGAACGACGTCGTGAAGATCAGCTTGTGGCCGGACTGCGCGAGGTCGCGGATCACGCGCTCGGCATCGGCGCCCTCGGGCACGCTCTCGATGTACTTGGTCGTCACCTTGCCACCGAGCGCCTTCTCCATTTCCTTGCGGCCGACGTCGTGCTGGTAGGTCCATCCCGCGTCGCCGATCGGGCTCACGTAGACGTAGCCGACCTTCAACGGTTCGCCGGCTTTCTGCTGGGCGGCGACGGGCAGGGCGAGCGCGAGGGCGGCGGCGCCGGCGGCGAGCGTGGCCAGCGTCTTGCGGCGGATGGCGTGGATCATGGAAGCTCCTTGCGAAAACGGGTGGTGGGCGTAATGGACGGCGATTCTACTGCATGCGCGGCCGGACGCCGCCCCTGGGGTCTTGAGGCGTCGACCGTCCTGGCTAGTCGATGTCGGCCGTGTCACCCTTCCGCATGGAAGGGCTTGCCGAGCGCTGCGGGCGCGTTCAGCCGGATGGCGGTCGGATTGCGCGAAATCAGCGCCAGCACCAGGATCGTCGCCATGTAGGGCAGCATCGACAGGAGCTGCGACGGGATCGCGGCACCGAGCCCCTGCGCCTGGAACTGCGCGAGGGTGACGCCGCCGAAAAGGTACGCGCCGGCCAGCACGCGCCATGGCTTCCACGTCGCGAACACGACCAGCGCAAGCGCGATCCAGCCGCGTCCCGCGGTCATGCCCTCGACCCAAAGCGGCGTGTAGGCGACCGCAAGGTATGCGCCGCCCAGGCCCGCGCACGCCCCACCGAACATCACGGCGAAATAGCGGATGCGGATCACCGGATAGCCGATGGCGTGCGCGGATTGCGGCGACTCGCCAACGGCGCGCAGGATCAGGCCGGCGCGCGTGCGGTAGAGGAACCACTGCACTGCCGCGAACAACACGAGTGACAGGTAGACGAGCGGGTTGTGTCCGAACAGGAGCTTGCCGACGAATGGAATGTCCGCGAGACCGCCGAAACGCCACGGCAGGATGCCCTCGATCACCGCCGAGACGTAGGAGAGGCCGACGAACGCGGAAAGCCCCACGCCGAACAGCGACAGCGCGAGACCGCTCGCGACCTGGTTCGCCATCAGCGAAAGCGTCATGACCGCGAATATCAGCGACACCGCACACGCGGCCAGCATACCGGCCAGCACGCCGAGCCATGGCGAATTCGTGGTCGCCGCCACGGCGAACGAGGTGACGGCGCCGACCAGCATCATGCCTTCCACGCCCAGGTTCAGCACGCCGGATTTCTCCGTGACGAGCTCGCCCAGCGCCGCGTAGACGAGCGGCGTCCCGGCCGCAAGCGTGAGCACGACGAGTTGCGCGAGCTGGTCCATGACGTAGGGGATCCCTAGCTCTGGGGGGCCGCCGCGCTAGGCGCGCGCCGGACCCGGCGCAGCCGGAAATGGATGAACACGTCCGCCGCGAGCAGGAAGAAGAGCAGCGTGCCCTGGAACAGTCCCGTCACGGCGGAGGGCAGCGCGAGATTGATCTGCGCCGACTCGCCGCCCAGGTACAGAAGCGACATGAGCAGGCTCGCGAACACGATGCCGACCGGATGCAGGCGACCCACGAATGCAACGATGATCGCCGCGAAGCCGTAGCCCGGCGAGATCGACGGCAGCAATTGCCCCACCGGACCTGCCGCTTCCTGCAAGCCGGCAAGTCCAGCGCATGCGCCGCCGATCAGCATGCCGGTCCACACGTTGCGCTTCGCGGAAATGCCCGCGTAGTTCGCTGCCGCGGGCGCGAGCCCGGCGACGCGCATCTGGTAGCCGACGAGGCTCTTGCGCATGAACACCCAGCCGGCCGCGACGACCACGAGCGCGAGCACGACTCCGATATTGAGCCGCGTCTCCGTCGAGCAGGATGGGCAGTAGGGCGCCCTCGCCGAACATGCGCGACTGCGGAAAATTGAAGCCTTCCGGGTCGCGCCACGGGCCGTGCACCAGATACGAGAGCAGGAACGTCGCGATGTAGACTAGCATCAGCGACGTCAGGATCTCGTTCGCGTTGAAGCGTGTGCGCAGGAACGCGGGAATCGCAGCCCACGCCATGCCGCCCAACGCGCCCGCCGCGAGCATCGCCGGCAGCAGCAGTGGCGATCCCGACTCGTGGAACGCGAGTCCGAGACCGCCGCCGGCGATTGCGCCGAGCGTGAGCTGCCCTTCCGCGCCGATGTTCCAGACGTTCGCGCGGTAGCCGGCCGCGAGTCCGGTGGCGATCAGCATCAGCGGGCTTGCCTTCAGCAGCAGCTCCGCGACGCCGTAGCTCGTCTCGACTGGCTTGACGAAGAACGCGTGGAATGCCGTCCACGGATCCTTGCCCGAGCAGCGAGAACAGCACGAAGCCGATCGCGAGCGTGGCGACCGCGGCGAGCAGCGGCGAGACGTAGCCCGCGAGGTGCGAAGGTTCCGGGCGAGGCTCGAGGCGCAGCATGTTCAGAGCGTTGGGCCTGCCCGCAGGCAGAGCGTCAGGTGGGATCGGCGGCCCGGCTCAGATTCCCAGCGCGCCGGCCGGTGAGAAGTGGCGCTCGCTGTGCGCACCCGGGGCAATGAACGAGCCTGACATCAACAGGCCGATCTCTTCCGCATTCGTCGTGGCGACTGGCCGAGCCTCCGACAGCCGCCCCTGCGCAATCACGGCGAGGCGGTCGCAGATCTCGAACAGCTCGTCCAGTTCCTCGGAGACGACAAGGACCGCGACGCCGGCGTCGCGCAGGTCGAGCAGCGCCTGGCGGATCTGCGCGGATGCGCCCACGTCGACGCCCCAGGTCGGTTGCGCGGCGATCATCACCCTTGGCTGCTGACGGATCTCGCGGCCGACGATGAACTTCTGAAGATTGCCGCCCGAAAGGCTGCGCGCGGCCGCCTGCGGTCCGGGCGCCTTGACCTTGAATTCGCGGATCGTTGCGGCCGCGTACTCGTTCATGGCATCGACGCGGATGAACCCGTGGGTCACCAGCCCTCGCCGATGCGCGGTCAGCAGCGCGTTTTCCGCAAGCGACATGTCGGGCACTGCGCCCCGGCCGAGTCGCTCCTCGGGAACGAACGCGAGTCCCAGCGCGCGCCGCTCGGCGGGGTCGAGCCTCCCCGCGCGCGTGCCGCAGATCGTGATCGACCCGGCATCGGGCAAGGCGCGCTCGCCCGAAAGCGCCGCGAGCAACTCCTGCTGGCCGTTGCCCGACACGCCCGCGATGCCGACGATCTCGCCCTCGTGCACGGTCAGCGAGATCTCGTGCAGCGTGGTCCCGAACGGATCCTCGGAGGGAAGCGACAGGTGGTCCACGACAAGCGCGGGCGCGCCGATCCTCGCGTCCACGTGCTTCGGATGCGGAAGGTCGCCGCCGATCATCATGCGCGCGAGCGACGTCGCGCTTTCTCCGCGAGGATCGCACTGGCCGGTAACCTTGCCTGCACGCAGCACCGTGGCGCGATGGCACAGCGCGCGGATTTCGTCGAGCTTGTGGCTGATGTAGAGGATGCTGCAGCCCTCGGCCGCGAGCCTTCGCAGCGTCTCGAACAGACTTCTCCACCGCCTGCGGTGTCAGCACCGAGGTCGGCTCGTCCATGATCAGGAGCCGCGGGTCCTGCAGCAGGCAGCGGACGATCTCGACGCGCTGGCGCTCGCCGACCGACATCGAGTGCACGTGGCGGTCGGGGTCGAGCGGCAGGCCATAGTGCGCGGAGACCTTTCGGATGCGCTCCGCAAGCCCGTGCCCGGCGCGCTCGGCTTCGAGTGCGAGTCCGATGTTCTCGGCCACGGTCAGCGTCTCGAACAGCGAGAAATGCTGGAACACCATCCCGATGCCGAGCTTGCGCGCGCGCGCCGGATTCGCGATGTGCACGCGCTTGCCCTCCCACGTGATCGTCCCGGCGTCGGGCTTCGTCGACGCCGTAGATGATCTTCATCAGCGTGGACTTGCCGGCGCCGTTCTCGCCCAGCACCGCGTGGACCTCGCCCGGCAGCACGTCCAGGTCGATGCCGTCGTTGGCGACGACGGACGGATAGATCTTCGTGATGCCCGACAGGACGAGGCGCGGTTCGGGGGCGGCAGTCATGGGAGCCGGTGCTTGCGGGATCGCGCGATGTTAGCCGGAAACGGCTCGGCGCACGACGACTGCGTCCCGCCTGCACCGTTCGGGGGCGGCGGTCGAATGCGTGCTCCCTATCGCCCGCGCTGCGCCGCGTGTGTGCGGTCGCGGGAGAGCGCTGCCTCCCGCACTGCCAGCATCTCCGCCGCGACGGCGACTGCGATAGGGCCGGGCTCCTTGCTGCGAAAGGTCCCTGCGCCGATCGGACAGACGAACCGTGCCAATGCCTCGGCCGGCACGCCACGTGCGATGGCGCGCTTCTCGAACTGCGCGCGCTTCGCCTTGGAGCCGATGAGCCCGATGTAGCGCCAATCGTCGCGCGCGAGCGCGGCTTCCACCAGGTCGAAATCCAGCGCGTGGCTGTGCGTCATCACGACGACGAACGCACCGCGCGGCGCAGCGCGGATCTCGCTCTCCGGCGCATCGGTCGCGACGATTTCGACGTTGGCGGACACCTGCGAAGGAAAGTCGTTCTCGCGGACGTCGATCCAGCGCACGCGGGCCGGCAGCGCGCCCAGCACCTGCACGAGCGCGCGACCGACGTGGCCGTTGCCGAACACCAGCACGGGAAAGGCAGCCGCGCGCGTGACGTGCACGAACAGCGTCGCGTCGTCCGTCTCGATCAGCGCCTGTCTCGTGCGTGTCGCCGGCGAGCCGTTGCCGCACGGCGGCGACGGCGATCGAGTCGAGTGCGGAATTTCCCAACGTGCCCTGAGCGTCATCGCTGCTCACGATGAGCCGCAGCGCCGCGTCGTCACCGGATCCCAGGCGGCCCACGATGCCGAATGCCGCAGCCGTGCGCGCACACGCGGCAGCTGCGTCGAGCCATGGCAGCGCGCGCTCGTCGACCGTGGCGAGCGCGAGCGTGGCCACACCGCCGCAGCACTGGCCGAGGCGCGCCGCGAGCGGGAAACGCACGAGCCAGAGTGCCGGTGGTGCGCCGCGCTGCGCGAGTGCCTCGCGGGCGAGCCGCATCGCCTCGTACTCGAGATGCCCGCCGCCGATCGTGCCGACGATCGCATCGGCGGTGACGGTCATTGCCGCGCCGGCTTCGCGAGGTGTCGAGCCCGCGGCGTGCGCGACCGTCACCAGCGCGGCGCGGCCGTGCTTCGCCAGGGCCGCGGCAAGTGCGTCGAGCCACGCGCTCATGCAGTGTCCTTTCGCGCCTGCAGCGCACTGACCGCCGCCAGAATCCGCTCGTCGGTCGCCGGCGCGTCGAGGCGCGGCAATCGACCGTCGTCGCCCACGCTCGCGACCGCATCGCGGATCGCGTGGAAGGCCGACAGCGCGAGCATGAACGGCGGCTCACCCACCGCCTTGCTGCGGTGGATCGTCTCCTCGCGATTCGGTTCGTGCCAGAACTCGATGCGCACGCGCTCCGGCCAATCGCGCGAGGTGGGGATCTTGTACGTCGAGGGCGCATGGGTCTTCAACTCGCCCCTGTCGTTCCACCAAAGCTCTTCCATGGCGAGCCAGCCGTAGCCTTGCAGGAACCCGCCTTCGATCTGGCCTCGGTCGATCGCAGGGTTGAGCGAACGGCCGACGTCGTGGAGGATGTCGACGCCGAGCAGCCGGTGCTCGCCGGTCAGGGTGTCGACGGCGACCTCGGTTACCGCTGCGCCGTACGCGAAATAGTAGAACGGCCGGCCGGATAGCGTCTTGCGATCGTAATGGATCTTCGGTGTCGCGTAGAAGCCCGTGGCGGAAAGCTGCACGCGCGCGTGGTACGCCTGCCGGACGAGGTCCTCGAACGCGATCGTCTTGCCGTCCGCGGTCACCACGTCATCGTGGAAGACCACCGCCTCCACGGTGCTGCCGAGCAGGGGCGCCGCGAGCGTGGCGAGCCTCTTGCGCAGCGTGCGTGCCGCATCGCAGGCCGCCATGCCGTTCAGGTCGCTGCCCGAGGACGCGGCCGTCGGTGACGCATTCGGCACCTTGCTCGTGTCGGCAGGCCGACACGCGCACTCGTTCGAGCGTTATGCCGAGCTCGTGCGCGACGACCTGCTGCACCTTGATGAACAGCCCCTGACCCATTTCGGTGCCGCCATGGTTCAACAGCACCGTCCCGTCGTTGTAGATGTGGACGAGTGCGCCCGCCTGGTTGTAGTGCGTCGCCGTGAACGAAATGCCGAACTTGACCGGAGTCAGGGCGATGCCGCGCTTTACGATCGGGTTGGCGCGATTCCACGCGGCGATTTCGCTGCGGCGCGCGCGGTAGCGTGACGTTGCTTCGAGGTGTTCGACGAGCGCCGGCGCGATGTTGTCCTCGACGGTCATGCCGAACGGCGTCACGTTGCGCTCCGTCGTGCCGTAGAAATTCGCCTTGCGAACGTCCAGCGGGTCGCGGCCGAGCGCGCGTGCGATCTCGTCCAGCACATGCTCGATCGCGAACATGCCCTGTGGTCCGCCGAAGCCGCGGAACGCCGTGTCGGACACGGTGTTGGTCTTGCAGCGGAACGAGTGGATCGCGACGTGGGGCAGCCAGTACGCGTTGTCGGCGTGGAACACTGCGCGATCGTTGATCGGGCCGGAAAGGTCGGCCGAGAACCCGCAGCGCGACGCGAGCGTCAGATCGAGCCCGAGGATGCGGCCGTCGCTCGTCGAACCCGACGTCGTAGCGATGCAGGAACGCATGACGCTTGCCGGTGCATCGATCATGTCGTCGTCGCGGTCCAGTCGCAGCTTCACCGCGCGCCCGGTGCGTCGCGCGAGCACCGCGGCGACGCAGGCGAAGAGCGACATCTGGGTTTCCTTGCCGCCGAAGCCGCCGCCCATGCGCCGACACTCGACGACGACGGCGTGCGCATTCCACCCCGAGCGCGTGCGCAACCATGTGCTGCACTTCGCCCGGGTGCTGGGTCGACGTGAAGAGGCGCATGCCGCCGGCTTCGCCGGCACGGCGAGCGCGATCTGGCCTTCGAGATAGAAGTGGTCCTGTCCGCCGCTCGCCACCGTGCCCGCGCAGGCGATGCGGCGCGCGCGCCAGCGCGGTCGCCGCGTCGCCGCGCGTGACATGCACGGGCGGCAGCACGTACGACTCGGCGGCCATCGCTTCCTCGATCGTCAGAATTGCGGGCAGCGATTCCAGATCGAGTGCGGCGAGCTTCGCCGCGCGGCGCGCGGCGTTGACGCTCGTCGCCGCGACCGCAAACATCGGCTGGCCGGCGAACTGCACGATGTCGCGCGCGAGGATCGGATCGTCGGCGACGATCGGCCCGACGTCGTTGCGCCCGGGATCTCCGCTGCGGCAATGACGTCGATGACCCCGGGTGCGGTGCGCACCGCGTCGAGGTCGAGCGTCCGGATGCGACCGTGCGCGATGGGCGACACGCCGATTGCCGCGTGGAGGGTGCCGCGCGGCTCCGGCAGGTCGTCGGTGTAGGCCGCCTCGCCGGCGACGTGCAGCGCTGCCGAATCGTGCGGCACTTCGACTCCGATCGCTCGCTCGTCGCAGTCGTTGCTGCGCCAGGTGGCGGGGGGCGCGGATCGTTCATGTCGGACGGATTCGCTCGGTCACATCGGCTGCACGGCCACGTCGGCGATGCGCGTGACGACGCGCTCCCCGCCGCCGGTCTCGTGCCAGCAGCGGATCAGCAGATTGCCGAGCGACTTTCCGGCGGTACGCGGCGGACGCGCGCATGTCGGTGATCGGCGTGAATTCCTCGCGCAATACGTGCGCCGCTTCCTGCACGGTGGCGCTGTTCCAGGCGCGTCCGGCAAGCGCTGCTTCGGTGGCCATCGCACGCTTCGGGTATGGGCGCGACGCCGCCGCAGCCGATGCGCACCGCGCTGCGCCCGGCCATCGCCCAACGTCAGCGCGAACGCCGCGAACACGGCGGAGATGTCCTGATCGAAACGTTTGCTGATCTTGTACGCACGCAGCACGACGCGGGGATCGCGCCGCGGGACGCGAATCGCCGCGACGAACTCGCCACGCGCAAGCGCCGTCTGTCTGATAGCGAGACGTAGAAATCCTCGAGCGGGATCTCGCGCTCGCGCCGCCTTCGCGCAGCACGACGGTTGCGCCGAGTGCGATCAGCGCCGGCATCGAATCGCCGATCGGCGAGCCGTTGGCGATATTGCCGCCGAGTGTCCCCGCGTTTCGGATAGGCACCGAGGCGAAGCGCGTCCATGCTTCGGAAAGCTCGGGAAAGTCGGCTTGAAGCGCACCGAACGCTTCGGCCAGCGTCACCGCAGCACCGATCTCGACGTGCGCGTCCGTCGTCGAGCACCTGCGTGAGCTCCCGAACCGACGACGTGAAGATCAGCGTGCCCAGCTGCCGATGCTGCTTGGTGATCCAGAGTCCGACGTCCGTGGCCCCGGCCACGAGGCGCGCATCGGGGTGCGCAACGCGCAGCGCGGCGAGTGCGTCGGCGTCCTGCGGAACATAGGCGCTCTGGCCATCCGCCTCGTAGGCGAGCGTACCGTCGCGGGTGATCGAGGCCAATTGCGCCAATCAGGCTCTCCTCCTCGCGCGACACGATGCGGCTGCCGTCGGCGGCCACGCCCGGCGCGCGCCAGCCGTGCGCCGCGTCGAGATCGTACATGCGCTGCGCGGCGGCGAGGATCGGCCGATAGCCCGTGCAACGGCACAGGTTGCCGGACAACGCGTCGTCCACCGCTTCACGGTCCGGCCGATGCGCATTCTTGTACAGACCGAACAGACTCATCGCGAATCCGGGCGTGCAGAATCCGCACTGCGAGCCGTGACACTCGACCAGCGCCTGCTGGACCGGATGCAGCCCGGTGGCGGCCTTGAGACTCTCCACCGTGAAGATCGCCTTGCCGTCGAGCGATGGCAGCAGCCGGATGCATGCATTGATCGGCTTCCAGGCGAGGCCGTCGCCCGCCGGCTCCGCGAGCACGACGGTGCACGCGCCGCAGTCGCCTTCGGCGCAGCCCTCCTTGGTGCCGGTGAGACCGCGCGTTTCCCGCAACCATTCGAGCAGCGTGGTCTGCGGCGAGACGCCGACGACCTCGACGGGCTCGCCGTTCAGCAGGAATTGGAGGCTCGCGAATTCCATGGGCGTGGACGTGGCAGGCGGTCCACCGGACGTGCCGGTCGTGCATCCTCGCGCCCTTGCGCGCGGCTGTCAATCGGCGATTCCCGGAGGCGCACCCTGTCCGTTGGCTGGCCGGCCTGGCGGCGCCCGGATGCAAGAGAAAGGGCGCCCCGCGGGGCGCCCTTGGCCGTGACGTCGGCAACGCGCGTCGCCGGGACTTCCGGCTTACTTTCCGCCGGTTGCCTTGGCGACGTTGGCGAGCAGCTTGTCGGCCTGCGGGTTGCTGACCGTACCCCGGACCAGGATGTCCACCGGCTGCACCTTCTTGCCGAAGTAGGCAGCGTTCCAGTCGTCGGTGAGGTTGACGAGCGTGCCGTCCAGGTTGAGGCCGCCGTACACGCCCTTCGCGCGCGTGAACGAGATGAAGTCGGCAACGACGTCGGACTTCGCGCCGGCGCCCACCGGGCCCGCAGCCACGCTCGCGTCACCACCAAGCTTGAAGTTCGCGGACAGCATGGAGTTCATGCCCTTCTCGGTCATGACGAGCGTCACCATTTCCGACACCGCGATGCCCGCCTGGAAGCCGACGCTGGCGGTCGCCATCGTGTAGAACGCAGGGCCGCGCCACTTGCCGTCTCCCTTGGCGACCAGCACCGCACGGCCGCCCGAGCCGCCGAAGATGAAGCCGGCCTTGACGATCTCCGGCGCGATCAAGACCGCCGCGCCCGGTGAAAGTTCTGCTGCAGCCACCCCATTTCCGGATCGCGCAGGAAATTGGTCAGCGTCGCGTCCGCTGGTTGACGAGCCCCTGCTGCTCGGTCTGCGCCGAAACAGCCGGGGCGAAGAGCGCGAGCGGAACTGCGGCGAAAAGTGTTGCCATCAAAGTACGCATCAATTTCGACATTGCTTTCTCCTTCGGCACCGGACCCATTCCGGTCGCCATTGATTACGGTCTGCCAAGGCATACCGCGGTATGCGGATTGCGTTTGGCCATCCGCGCATTCATCAGATCCTCAATCGGGGATTGCGTTCAGCAGGTACATTGCGGCGAGCAGTCCGGAGGGGCGCCCTAGCTTGCCGAGCCACTGCGCGAACACCGCCTCGATGGCGCCGCTCGTGTAGATCTGCGACAGCGCGCGGTTCACCTCGAGGCGGAACGCCGAGTCGTTGCGCGGCAGCGCGAACGCATAAGGCTCGAAGGACAGGTCGTCGGCGACCAGCGCGAAGGCATTCGGGTCCTTGGCCTGCGCAGCGAGCCCGACGAGCTTGATCTTGTCGCTCGCAAATGCGTCAACGCTGCCCGATTCGAGCATTGCGATGCCTTCACCGCCCTCGCGGACCCGGACGACCGTCGCGTTGACGAGTCGCTCCTTCAGCACGGCGTTCAGGCGCTGCTCGGTTGTCGTGCCGCCTATCACGGCGATCGTCTTTCCGCCGAAGTCGGCAAACCGGTTGAGGGACGACGCGGCCTTGACGATGAAGCCTCCCCCGTCGATGAAGATCAGGCTCGAGAAATCGACGTCCTTCATGCGCGCGAGTGTTGCCGTCGTATTGGCGCAATCCATGTCCGCCTTCCCCGCTGCGACCATCGCCAGACGCTCGCTGACGGTGCCGACCATCCAGTTGACCTTGAGGTTCGGTTCGCCGACGGCGCGGCCTATCGCGGCGATCACCCGATTGCAGAGGTCGATCGAGTAGCCCGCGGCGCGATTGCCTTCGCCTACGAACGAGAACGGCAGCGAGTCGCCCGAGAACGCAACGTTGATGGACTTGGCAGTGCGGATCTTGCCCAGCGTGTCCACCCGCTGGGCCGATGCGTCGTGCGCGACGGTGAGCGCAGCGACGAACACCGCGGCGACGAACGCGACCAGGAAACGATGCACGGAGATCCTCGAACGGAAGGGGGACGTCCCTGATGCATGGGACAAGCTGAATGATACAGCAATCCGGGGCACTTGAGACGGCGTAACCGGCTGTCCGGACAAGGGAATCCTGTTCGTCGAACGCTGTTGCGCACACGTCGGCGGCCGCATCCTCCCGTCGGGGTGCCGGGGGCGGCGGCGCCACCCTGCGTGCTACACTGCCCGCGCCCTGCCAACCCCGTGTAATCCCATGCCTTTTCGGCCATTGCTGCGTTCGGTCGTCGTGCTGCTCGCCGTTGTCGCCACAGGGGTGCCTGTCCAGGCCGTTGCGGCCAGCCCGACGCTCGAACGGATCCAGAAGTCCGGAACGCTGCGCCTCGCATATCGCGAGAGCGCGAACCCGTTCTCGTTCAAGGACCGCGACGGCAAGATCCGCGGCTACTCGATCGAGCTTTGCGAGCAGGTCGCGAAGTCGATCGAGGCGATGCTCGCGCTGGCCGCGCTCAAGCTCGAGTGGCTCCCGGTCGATGCTGCGAGCCGCCTGGATGCCGTCGCGTCCGGTCGCGCCGACATCGAGTGCGGCACGACCACGATCACGCTGACACGGATGGAGAAGGTCGATTTCAGCGTGCCGATCTTCGTGGACGGCGGCGGGGTGCTCGTGCGCGGCGATGGTGCGAAGCCGGTCTTCCTCGCGGACCTCAAGGGCACGCGTATCGCGGTGATTGGCGGAACGACGACCGAGCAGGCGCTTGCTCGGACGCTCAAGCTGATCGAGGCGCCCGCGACGCTCGTGCCGGTCAAGGACGGCACCGAGGGCATCGCGCTCGTTACCGCCGGCAAGGTGGATGGGTACGCGGGCGATCGCGTCGTACTGGCGGGTTTCAAGGCGCGCGATCCACGCGCCCGCGACCTCGTGTTCGTCGAGAACGACTTCTCGTTCGAGCCCTATGCGCTGGTCGTCCGGCGAGACGATCCCGACTTCAGGCTCGCGGTCAATCGTGCGCTGGTGAAGCTCTACAAGAGCGGCGAAATCGATCCGATATTCCTGCGCTGGCTTTCCGCGCTGGGCCGGCCGGGACCGCTGCTGCACTCGATGTTCTACCTGAACTCGTTGCCCGACTGATATGTATCACCTCCTATACATCGCCCTTGCACTTGTCGCGCTTTCCGGCCGCGATGCCGGCGCGCAGACCGCCCCCGACGGGTGCGACAACTGCGGGAGGGTGCAGTCGGTGAAGGTCATGGCGGAGCAGACGACGAGCTGGCGGCCGCTTGGCACCGTTTCGCCGGGCAGCGTCACCGGCGACTTCAATCCGGGCCGGACCACGACCACATTCGCAATCGGCCCACAAGGGAAGAACGAGGGCATGGTGCTGCTTGGCGCGGCAGGTGGCGCCGCCTACGCGAAGCGCCCGCAGGCGTACGAGCGGCAGCGCTGGGAGATCGTGATCAAGATGGATGGTGGTGCGCCACGCACCGTCCAGACCGACTACGACCCGCTGTTGCAGCCGGGCGACCGCGTGCGCGTCTACGGTACCCAGCTCGAACTCGTGCAGTAATCGATCCCATGGCGTCGCTCGCGATATCGGACACGCCAGAGGGACGCCGAATGCTGGCCTATTCCGGTCGGCTCGACGCGGAGAGCATTCCCGCGGTCTGGGAGGCGACGCGCAAGGCGATGGCGGAGGCGGGCAATCGCCCGGTCACCGTGGACGCGGCAAACGTCGACTATTGCGACGGCGCCGGGATCGCACTCTTCGTCGACCTGCTGCGGCATCCGCGCGAACCTGCGGTCGAGATCGCCAACCTCAAGCCCTCCATCGCCTCGCTGCTCGCGGGGGTCGATCCGCACCGGCTGGAGCACGACCTCGATCCCGAGGCACCGCGGCGACCGGTCATCGAGGAAATCGGCTTCGCGGCCTCCGGTGTGTGGCGCGACATCAAGGCGCAGGTGTCGTTCATCGGCGAGATCAACGCCGCGCTGTTCCATGCGCTGACGCACCCTGCGTCGGTGCGCTGGCGCGACGTCTGGCGAATCTGCGAGAAGGCGGGCGTGGATGCGCTGCCGATCGTCGCGCTGATCAGCTTCCTGCTCGGCATGATCCTCGCATTCCAGTCGGCGGTGCCGATGAAGCGCTTTGGCGCCGAGGTCTTCGTCGCCGACCTGATCGGGCTCGCGATGCTGCGCGAGCTGGGACCGCTGATGACCGCGATCCTGCTCGCGGGTCGCTCCGGCGCGTCGTTCGCTGCCGAGATCGGCACGATGCGCGTCAACCAGGAGGTCGATGCGCTGACGACCATGGGGCTCGACCCGGTGCGGTTCCTGGTCACGCCGCGCATCATCGCGGCGCTGATTACCGTGCCGATGCTTTCGCTGTTCGCAAACCTGGTCGGCCTCATCGGCGGCGCGATCACGATGCAGTCGTTCTCGATCCCGTTCGTCGCGTTCTTCAAGGAGGTCGACAGCGCGGTCCAGCTGCAGGACTTCCTCGCGGGCTTCGTCAAGACGTTCGTGTTCGCGATCCTGATCGCGGGCATCGGTTGCCTGCGCGGCCTCGAGACCAAGGCCGGCGCATCCGCGGTCGGCGATTCGGCCACCCGCGCGGTGGTCTCGGGGATCATCCTGCTCGTCGTCGTCGACGGGTTGTTCGCGCTCGCGTACTACGTGCTCAATATCTGACCCTGCCATTCCGATGCCCGCCGCCCCGGACGCCTCCCCGATCATTCGCGTCGAGAACCTCGTCGCGGGATACGGTGACATCGTGATTCAGAAGGACATCAATTTCGAGGTCCAGCGCGGCGAGGTCTTTGGCATCCTCGGCGGCTCCGGCGGCGGCAAGAGCACCGTGATGAAGCACATGATCGGCCTCAATCCGCCGCTCGAGGGCCGCGTGCTGATCGACGGCGAGCCGCTGTGGGTCGGCGACGATGTGCGCGAGGGGCTGCTGCGCAAGTTTGGCGTGATGTACCAATCGGGCGCGCTGTTCGGCTCGATGACGCTACTGGAGAACGTGCGCCTGCCGCTCGAGGTGTACACCGATCTGCCGGACGACGCGATCGACCTCGTGGCCCGCATGAAGCTCTCCTACGTCGGGCCTCGAGGCGTTCACCGGGCACATGCCGAACGAGCTTTCAGGCGGCATGCAGAAGCGCGCAGGTATCGCGCGGGCAATGTCGCTCGACCCGGCGATCCTGTTCCTCGACGAGCCATCATCCGGACTCGACCCGATCACCTCGGCCTCGCTCGACGCGGTCGTGCGCCGGCTTGCCGACAACCTCGGCATGACATTCGTGATCGTGAGCCACGATCTCCCGAGCATCTTCAACCTGATGGATCGTGTGATCCTGCTCGACCGCAACGCCAAGACGATCATCGCCGAGGGCGACCCCCGCAAGCTCCGCGGCGAGTCGCCCGACCACCGCGTGCACGCGTTCCTCAACCGGGAACCCGAGACCGCGGCCGCCGCCTGACAGGGAAAACGAACATGAGCCTCAAGGCCAACTATTTCAAGCTGGGGCTGTTCGTGATCGGCGCCGTCGCCGCCGCCGTCGTCACGCTGCTCGCGATTGGCTCGGGGCGCTGGTTCCAGCAGCGCATCACGATGGAGACGTACTTCGACGAGTCGGTGCAGGGGCTCGAAATCGGCTCGAAGATGAAATACCGCGGGGTGGTGATCGGCGAGGTGACGAAGATCAGCTTCACGTACGTGCGTTACCAGCTCGACCTGCCGATGGCGGAACGCTACAAATACGTGCTGGTCGAGGCGCAGATCGAGCCGCGGCTGATCGGCAGTCGCGCAGCCGCCGGCGATCTGACGACCGCCGAGGGGATGGCGCAGGAGGTCGAGAAGGGGCTGCGCGTGCGCCTCGCGCCGCAGGGGATCACGGGAACGAGCTACCTTGAGGTCGACTACATCGAACCGCCCCCGCCGGTGCTGCCGATCAACTGGACGCCGCAGAACCTCTACATCCCGAGCACCAGGTCCACGGTGGCGCAGTTCGTGAACGCTGCGTCCGAGATCATCGATCGGCTGCATTCGCTCGACATCGAAGGCACGGTCGCGAACCTCAACAAGCTCATGACGACGACGACCGCGAAGCTGGAGGCGATCGACACCAAGACGATCTCGCAGCGCACCGAGCGCACGCTCGCGAAGATCGAGTCCACGCTCGACGGCATCGCGGCGAAGAAGCTTTCCGACGAGGGCGTCGCGCTCATTGCCGAGCTGCGCCAGAGCAACGCCGAGTTGCGCAAGACGCTCGCGAATCCCGCGCTGCAGAAGCTGCCCGACGAGGCCAGCGCGGCGGTGGTGAAGATGCGCGAGTTCGTGTCCGACCCGCGTCTTCCGGCCACGCTCGGCCATCTGGAGCGCACGCTCGGTCGCCTCGACCGTCTGACCGGTGGCGGACAGACGGACCTCGCGACGACGATCGCCAACCTGCGCTCGATCACCGACAATCTGCGCGAGCTGTCCGAGAACGCGAAGCGCTATCCCTCGAACCTGCTGTTCGGCGAGCCGCCCACGCCATTGGAGCGCAATCGATGAGCGCGGCGGGCGAAGCCAAGGCCCGAAGGGCGCGTCGGCGCGCGATTCGGCAGGAGGCCGACACGTGACCATTCTCGATGCGCAACCGGCCCAAGGAGGCCGACCCATGAGATCATCCGCACGCATCCCCGCCGCCGCTCCCGCTATTCGGCGCTGCCTGGGGTGGCTCGCCGCCGTCACGCTCGCCGCTGCGCTCGGCGCGTGCTCGCTTTCGCGTCCTGCGCCGGTCAAGCGCACGTTCCTGCTCGACCCGCCGCTGCCCACCGCGGTTGCAGCTCCGCGGCCCGTTGTGTTGCGCGTGGGCACGTTCACCGTCGCGGGCGCCTATCGCGACCGCAGCTTCGTCTACCGCACCGGCGACCTGAGATTCGAATCGGATTACTACCACGAGTTCTTCGTGGCCCCGGGCCCGATGATTGCCGAGGACGTCGCCAAGGCGCTCGCCGCGGCCAAGGTCTTCAGCCGGGTGGTGCCGGGCGCCGCGGCGCCCGAGGAAGGCGACTTCGTGCTCGAGGGATTCGTCTCGGACCTTTACGCGGATACACGGCAGTCGGCCAACACTGCCGAGATCGCCATCAGTTTCTACGTATCCCGCACGTCGTTCCCTGCCGCGGTCGTGTGGACGCGCGATTACCGCCACCGCGTGCCGCTCAAGGCCAATACGCCGGACGCGCTGGCCGAAGCCTGGAACGCCGGGCTCGGCATGATCCTCGCGGAGCTCGTGCGCGACCTCGCCGTGGCGGACCTCGGGAAGCCGTAGCTGCGGACTTGCCGAGCCGCGCATCGGCCCGGTGAGTGGCGCTGACCGACACCGGGACCCTGCCCGAGGAGCGCAGGTGCCCCGTCGACCTCGACGATCGAGCCGTTGGGCAGCCCCTTAATGCTTTTCGCGCCCGGGGCTAGAATGCACGTCGGCCTCACCGGAAATGGAGGCGCCCGATGAAGAGCTGGACGGTGTTGCTGTTTTCGTCGTTGCTCGCGGCCTGCGCGGCCGCGCCGGTGGCGCAACTCGACGAGCGTTTCTTCCACGATCGATTGTTTGCGGCGCCTTCGGAGCGCGTCGGCGCCGCCGACGTGTTCGCGGTCAGCGAGGGCATGACGCGTTATCTCGACGAGGAGATCGCCGAGCCGGCGCGCGCCAAGGGCCGTCAGCGGGCGCTGATCGACGCCCTCTACAGCAAGGGCCAGCTCAGGCTCGAGTACGACAGCGAAATGACCCGCAATGCCGCGCAGGCATTTGCCGCGCGGTCGGGCAACTGCCTGTCGCTGGTCATCATGACCGCGGCCTTCGCCAAGGAGCTCGGGTTGCTCGTCGGGTATCAGAAGGTATTCGTCGACAACACATGGGCCCGCAGCGGCGATATCTATCTCTCGATCGGCCACGTCAACCTGACCCTCGGCCGGAGGAGGCTGGACGAAATCAGCGTCGCGAATCGCGCTGGGGCCACGCCGCGCGAAAGCGAGGCGATGACGATCGACTTCCTGCCGCCGGGCGACCTGCGATCGGTGCGCACGCAGGCCATCGGCGAGGAGATCGTCGTCGCGATGTACATGAACAATCGGGCGGTCGAGGCGCTTGCGCGCGGTCAGCTGGACAATGCGTACTGGTGGGCGCGCGGGGCGGTGGCACAGGCCCCGGGATTCCTGATCCCGTACAACACGCTCGGCGTGATCTATCAGCGCCACCGCAATCCGCAGGAGGCGGAGCGCGTGCTCAGCCACGTTCTCGAGCGCGAGCCCGGGAATGCGCAGGCGATTTCCAACCTTGTCGCGGTGCTGAACGATCTGGGTCGCGTGGAGGAATCCGAGCGACTGGCCGCCAGGCTCGCGCGAACTCGATCCCGAACCGCCGTTCAGTCACTTCAATCGCGGCATGGCGGCAATGCGCGTTGGCGATTTCAAGACCGCACGAGACGCGTTCGCACGGGAGGTCGCCCGCGCGCCGGACTACCACGAGTTTCATTTCTGGCTCGGCATCGCCTACCTGAACATCGGGGACACAGAGGCGGCGCGCAGACACCTGACGCTCGCGATGACCAATAGCACGACCCGCCGCGACCACGATCTTTATGCAGCGAAGCTCGACCGGATCAAGGAGCTGCACTAGGGGGCCTCTGCCCAAATGCGCGCGATTGCGACAGGCGGTTCGGGGCTCCCGCCGAACAGTGAATCCAAAGGCGAATTGATCATGGCCACAGGCACCATCCGATGTCATCGCGTGCTTCGTACGAATCCGGAGCGCGTCGATCGCGCGCTCCTGGATGCTGAAGCGACGGCCAAGTGGCTTCCGCCATACAGCTTCATCTGCAAGGTTCACCATATGGATGCCAAAGTGGAAGGCGCCTTCAGGATATCGTTCACGAACTTCACGACACGCCTAGGCCATTCCGCTCGAGATGTGCTATCTCGAGCTGGCAGGATTCGCTCGCACAACTTGCGAACCTCGTTCGAGCCCGCGATTCAGGGATAGTGAAATGACGCCCAACCCTTTCATCGAGCGGACGTGTCCCGGCAAGCCGGGTGCTGCCGCCCATGTCAAACGTTTGGCGTCTGGCGTCTGGGTCGGTAGCGGGCAACGTGACGCAGGATAAGTTCGAAGACAGAAATTCAATGTCGTTTCCGGCGCTCCTATCATGGGCGTGGCGGGAGACACCTCCGGTGCACAAGAACGCCGCGAATTTGCTGATGCACCTGGTCGCAGTGCCGCTCGTTGTCGTCGGAAACATCCTGCTTGTTCTAGGCATCGTTGACCGGTCGACAACGACGAACGTCAACAAGGACATTCGAGAGGCCGGAAATCCGCTGGATGTCAACGGCTCATCCGTTCCCGAACCTTCTTCAATGCGTCGATGAAGCTGTTGAGCCCCGTCTTGTCCAGACCTTCGGGCACGGTTTCGAATTCGAGCAGCAGGTGTTTGTCATCCTTGGACAGATGGAGCGTCACCGCGCCGCAACGGCCTAAGTCAACCTTCTTCTTGTACGCATCGCCCATATAGGATTCCCATTTTCGACATATCGGACGTGATCGAGATACCCGGCGAATCACCCGCCGCTATCCCAGTCGGGCTACGTGGTACGCCCGTCTTCAAACTGACACATTGCAGGTCCAGACTTCGCTCTTGGAGGTGCGGCCCAGCAGATCCAAGACCGCGACTTTCGATTGAGTCGGATAACGCACTTGGCAGCCGGCGATGTGCGCGCCATGAGTCCATTGGCGAAGCCGCGACGGAACTTTATAACCGATTTTCGAGTGCGCCGGTGTCACAAATTCGTAATCTGCTCGACGGCTCGGCTGCCATGAATCGTGAGACGATCTCGCTGTGCGTGCGGTCTTCGCTTCATAGTCCACGCGATGCTAAAGATGTGTTGGCGCGAAAGGCGACCATGTGTGCGTCGATTCTAAGCGACGCGCAACGGCTCGTCCGAATCGGCCAATTCGACACCCGGCTCAATCAATTCGTCTATCACGCCTGCGAGCTTCTGGACGACATGGACGAGGTGCTGGTTTCCTTGCATCCGGTGCGAGACGCTGCCGATTTCACGACCGCAGCGGGATTGCACCGTGTCCTGGAGCAGATTCAGGCCGCGATCCCCTCCGTGAACCGCGCCCGCCCAGCCACGCCGAAGCTCGGGCGCGCACCCTAGGCGTCGCGTGCGGCGAACCAACGACTACACCCGCTTGATTGCCAACGTGGCGCGGTCATGGCGCGCGACCGAAGCGGAGGAGAGCTGGACGGAACCCGAAGAAGTCCGGGTGAGCTACGCGACGTTTCGCGAACTCTGGAAGCGTCTGGTATCGAAGCGCAAGGCGCGCAAGTTGGAGGTGGACCGCGACGAGATCTGGCAACGGCTGGCGAGCGGGCAACTCGACCTGCGCGAACATACAGTCGTATTGGCGAAGGCGGCGATTGACGAAGGGACGACGGCGGCGGCGTCACTCGACGAAGCTGGGCAGATCCGAATACGGTCCACCAAGCGTCATATCCCCGTTGTGGCCGTCAACGAGCCGACTCGCAGGGACCGTGTCAAAGCCGGCGCGGCGGATGCTGTTCAGACTCCGGGCGCCGTCGTGCAACGCGCCAAACGATCACGCGGAGTCAGCGTCGGCGACGTTACGCTGGTCAAGCCCCGTGCCAAGCCTGCCCTGAAGAAGGCAGTGGCCAGGACGAATCTTGGCGGGACTCCGATCAAGCGTCGCTGTACCCGGCGGGCGTAACCTACGCTGCCACAGGCGGAGTGGCCTCGACAAGCTTTGCACCGATACCGCCCTCGTTGTGCCGTGTCGCCCTGCCGTGTCCGCGACCATCCGCCCTTGCCCGGCTTCAGAGTACCCAGACACATTGCAGTGCATTGGCACGTTCAGTGCTTGTGAGGTGTTCCCACGCAGGTTCGCTGCGTGATCGCCGCAAGAGGTGGGCCATGTACTGGATTCTGCTGCCAACGGACGCCAACCAGAAGTTGCATCTGGAAAGCCGCCGGCTGTCGCAAACCGGTGGCTGGAGCGATGCCATCCACGCTTTTTGGAAAATGGTCTCGCATCTGCTGACGTCCAGTCGCCGTTAGACCCTGGTCGGGCCCCGCGCAACAATGCCACGCGGCCGCAGGGTTTCCTCGTGCAAGTGCTGCGCACCAACGCCGCGCCGCGACTCAGAACAGCGGCTGCCTGGAGAGTGAAACGTCGGGCGGCGAGCGCGGTCCGCCGGTGAGCTTGTCTGCGTCGCTGACCCAGCCGCCGCCCATCGCCTTGTAGGTGCCGGCAACCGACGAGAAGACCGATGCGCGGACTGCGGCGAGCGTGAGCTCGGCGGGGAACAGCGCCTGCTCGGCCTGCAGCACGGTGGAGAAGGGAGCGTAGCCGCCGTCGAACTGCAGTCTTGCCAGGCGCGAGTAATCCTTCAGGGCCACGACCAGGCGTTCCTGCGCCGCGAGCTGGTCCTTAAGCTTCTGGTTGGCCACGAGCGCATTGTCGACATCGGCGAACGCGCTCTGGATCGAAAGCTGGAAGTTGAGCAGCGCGGCCTGCTGCGCCGCCTCGGCTTGCGCAACCTGCCCGCTGATTGCTCCGAACGTGAAGATCGGCCCGATGAACTGTCCGGCGTAGCTCCAGACCCGGGTCGGTCCCTTGAACAGGTTCGAAAGATCCGTACTCGAGCTGCCGCAGCGCGCCGGTGAGCGAAATCGTCGGGAAATAGAGCGCCTTGGCGGCACCAATCTGCGCGTTGGCCGCGATCAGCGTCTGCTCGGCCTGGAGGAGATCCGGACGCCGCTCGAGCAGTGTGGAGGGCAGTCCGGAGGGCACCGCGGGCAGTGCGAGATCGTAGATCGACTTGCCGCGCGGGATGGGTCCCGGGTTGTTGCCGAGCAGGATCGACAGCGCGTTCTCGGTCTGCGCGATCTGCAATTCGATCTGCGGGATCTGCGCCGCCGCGGTTTCGTATTGCGATTGCGCCTGCGCGACGGTCATCTGCGAGGTCTGCCCATACTTGAACTGCAACTGATAGAGGCGCACCGACTCGGCGTAGGTGCCGAGCGTACGCTTTGCTATCACGAGTTGCTCATCCAGTCCGCGCAACGTGATGTAGCTGGTGGCAACCGAGCTCACCAGCGTCAGGATCACGCCGCGACGGGCCTCGTCCGAGGCGAGCATATTGGCCTGCGCGGACTCGGAAAGGCGCCGAATCCGTCCCCACAAGTCGATCTCCCAGCTTGCCGTGAGCAGCGCCTGGTAGATCGTCTGAGGATTCGGATAGTTCGGAATCGACGCGATCAGCTCCGTCTCCGGAACGCGCTTTCTCTCGCCTGTCGCCGAGTACCCGAGCTGCGGGAACGATGCCGAGCGGGTCTGGGTGATCACCGCCATTGCCTGTTCGACGTTGGCGGCGGCGATCTTGACGTTGAGGTTGTGCGCGAGGGCGGTGTCGATCAGCTGGTCGAGCACCGGGTCGCCGAACATCTTCCACCATTCGGTATTTGCCGTATCGGCCGCCTCCTTCGGTTCGTAGAGGAACGATGTCGGCGCGTCCACGTTCGGCCGTGCATAGTCCGGCCCCATCGTGCAGCCGGCGAGCAGTGCCACGGCCATCGCGGCAAGAGCGACCCAGCCAGCGGCCGCCCGGCCGTCCAAAGGGCACCGACCGCCCCCTGGGGGGGCGAACCACGCGACGAACCAGGTGAGTGTGGAAGCTGCCATCTCAGCCATCCTCACGCGGCGCGTGGGGCGCGGAGCCGGCGCCTCCGCTTCCTGCTGCGGGCGCAGTCGCGACCACCGCAGGCGTCAACGGTGGCGAATCGGCCGCTTCGCCCTTGCCCTCAGAGAGCCGGTCGAACAGATAGAAGAGGAGCGGCACGTAGAGCATCGCGAGCGTCGTTTCCCCGATCATGCCGCCGATGATGCCGGTGCCGATCGAGTGCCGCGCGTTGGCGCCGGCGCCCATCGCCAGTGCAAGCGGCAAACAGCCGAACGCGAATGCGAGCGAGGTCATGATGATGGGGCGCAGCCGCTGCTCGCCGGCGAGAATCGTCGCCTCCATGATCGACTTGCCCTGCTTGCGGAACTCGACCGCGGCCGATACGCGCAGCACCGCGTTCTTCGCCCCGAGGCCGATCAGCACCAGGAGCCCGATCTGGAAGTAGACGTCGTTCTCCAGGCCGCGCGCCCAGTTGGTGACGAGCGCGCCGAGGATCCCGAACGGCACGGCACTCATCACTGCACCCGGCAATGTCCACGATTCGTACTGGGCGGCGAGCACCAGGAACACGATGATCAGGCCGAACACGAACGCGATCATCGACGTGCCGCCCGACTTCTTTTCCTCGAACGCGATGCCGGACCACGCGAACGTGTAGCCGGGGGGCAGGACCTCGGTCGCCACTGCCTCCATGCGCTGCGATCGCGTCGCCGGAGCTGTACCCCGGCGCCGGGTTGCCGTTGACCTTCGCTGCGGGAAATCCGTTGAAGTGCGGGAGCAGGTCCGGGCCCGCGACCCACGTGGTCGTGACCAGCGCCGACAGCGGCACCATGTGGCCGTCTTTCGAGCGCGTGTACAGGCGCGTCAGGTCACCGGGGTCCTGCCGGTACCTGGCGTCCGACTGGACGATCACCCACCAGACGCGACTGAACTGGTTGTACTGGCTCGCCGTCAGGGAGCCGAACTGCGCCTGGATGGCGCTGTAGACATCCTCGATCTGCACGCCGAGCAGCGTGGCCTTGTCGCGATCGACGATCGCGCGCAGCTGCTGCGTGTTCGCCCGGAACGTGCTCGACAGGCTGGCGAGCTCCGTGCGCGTGCGAGCCGTCTTGAGAAATTCCTGCGTCACCTGGTCGAGCTGCGCCGGGATCGCCGGCGCCGGTGTCCTGGATCCAGAATTCGAAACCGCCGGTTGTGCCGATGCCGGGAATCGGCGGTGGTGCGACCGGTATGACGATGGCCTCCTCGATGCTCTGGCGCCTCGCGGTAGAGGTTCATCAGCACGGCCCGCGCATTCTGCGCGCGCGCCGCCTCGGTCGACGCGTAGCGCTCCCTGAAATCCTTGAGCGTCACGAAGAACGCGCCGGAATTGGTCTTGAAGCCGCTGTCGAGCAGACTGTAGCCGGTGATCATCGAGCGCAACTCCACGCCCGGTGTCTTGGCGAAGATCGCGTCCACCTTCTCGGCCACCGCCTGCGGCGCGGTCGATGCTCGCGGCTTCCGGCATGATGATCGCCGCCATCACGTAGCCCTGATCCTCGTTCGGGACGAAGCTCGTCGGCAGCACCGTGAAGAGATGCCAGATGCTCCAGAGGAAGACGGCGAGCAGCACCAGCGCGAGCGACCGCGCGCTTGATCACGAGCGCGACCGCGTGGCCGAAGCCACGGGTCACCGCGTCGACCTGGCGGTTGAACCACGCGAAGAACCCGCGCTGCGGCGGCGGGTTGTGCTTCAGCATCAGCGCGCACATCGCGGGCGTCAGCGTCAGCGCGACGAAACCCGACACCGCCACCGAGATCACGATCGTCATCGCGAACTGCTTGTAGAGCTGACCGGTGGTGCCGGGCAGGAACGCCGCCGGGATGAACACCGAGGCCATCACCAGCACGACGGCGACGAGCGAGCTCGCGATCTCGTCCATCGACTTGATCGTGGCCTCCTTGGGCGCGAGATGATGCTCGTGCATGTTGCGCTCGACGTTCTCGACGACGACGATCGCGTCGTCGACGACCATCCCGATCGCCAGCACGAGACCGAAGAGCGTGATCAGGTTGATCGAGAAGCCGAGCGCCAGCATGCCCGCGAACGTCGCGATCAGCGCGACCATGATCGCCACCGTGCAGATGATCGTCGTGCGGAAGCTCTGCAGGAACAGGTAGACGACCAGCACCACGAGCACGACGGCCTCGAACAGCGTGTGGATCACCTCCTCGATCGACAGCTTGACGAAGTCGTTGGTGTCGAGCGCGATCGACGTAGTCGATGCCCTCGGGGAAGCGCGCCTTCATTTCCTCAAGCGTCTTGCGCACCGCCCGCCGAGACCTTGAGCCCGTTGGCGCCGGGCTGCAGGTACACGGCGATGAACGTCGTCGGCGTCGCCATTGAGCTTGGAGTCGACGATGTACTGGCGCAGGCCCGACCTCGGCGCGCGCGACGTCGCCCAGCGCGGACGATCGCGCTGCCGTCCTGGCTCGCGCGCAGGATGATCTGCTCGTACTGCCGCGGATCGGTGAACGGCGCCTGCGTCACGACCGGGAAACGTCAGCTCGACCGGGCCGGCGGTCGGCTGCTGCCCGATCTGCCCGGCGCCGAACAGCGCGTTCTGCGCGTTGATCGCGTTGGCGATGTCGCTGGTCGTGATGCCGAGCGATGCCATACGGTCCGGGTTCATCCAGATCCGCATCGCCTGGTCCGGCACGCCCATGATCTGCGCCTGGCCCGCGCCAGGCACGCGCTTCAGCGCATCGAGAACGTAGACGTTCGCGTAATTGGCGATGTAGTCGGCGCTGTAGCGGTCGCCCTTCCCGAACACGCCGATCAGCATCATGATCGACGACGACTTCTTCTGCACCGAGACGCCGAGCTGCGTCACCGCGGACGGCAGCTGCGGCAACGCGAGGTTGACCCGGTTCTGCACCTGCACCTGGGCGATGTCGGGATCGGTCGTCGAGCGAGAAGTAGACGGTCAGCGTGAGCTGGCCGGTGGCCGAGCTGGTCGACGACATGTAGAGCATGTTGTCGACGCCGTTGATCTGCGCCTCGATCGGCGCGGCGACCGAGTCGGCCAGCGTCTTCGAGTCGGCGCCCGGATAAGTCGCGGAGACCGTGACCTGCACCGGCGTGATCGTCGGGTACTGCTGCGACCGGCAGCACGTACATCGCGACGAGGCCGGCGAGGCAGATGATGATCGCGACGACCGCGGCGAAGATCGGTCGTTCGATGAAGAAGCGGGAGAACATGTCGGCGTCGCCTCGCCTACTTGCCGACCGCGATTTCGACGCGGCGGGCTTCGCGGTCGCTGCCTGGGCCGGTGACGTCCTGCGGCGCGCTTCAGGCGAACGCGGTCGGCGGCGATGCCCTCGGCGAGCAGCGCATCGCGCACGGCCATCGCGCGGCGTCTTGGCGAGATCGACATTGGCGGCGTGATTGCCGGTGCGGTCGGCGAAGCCGGTGACGTCGATCGGGGTTCGATGCCCGCGCTTCATCGCCGGCACGAATCCTTTGAGCGAGGCGCGATGGCCTCGCCGTCGAGCGTCGACTTGCCCGTCGCGAATTGCACGACGCAGCGACGCTCCGCGGCGGCGCTCGACGCCGGTGCCGCTTCGCGGCGGCGTCCGGCTTGGCGGCACGTAGGGGGTCGACCTTCACCGCTGCGTCCGGCGCGAGCCGCAGCGCCGCCGTCGACCACGACCTGGTCGCCGGCGCTCAGGCCCTGCGCGATGAACCAGCTGTCGCCGTACCAGTCGCCGACGACAACCGGGCGCAGCTCGGCCTTGCCGTCCTTGTTGACGACCCACACGAAATGACCCTTCGCGCCCTGCTGCACCGCGCGCTGCGGCACCAGGATCGCGTTCGGCCGGATCGCGCCGTGCAATCGCGTGCGCACGTACTGGTTCGGACGCAGCACGCCCTTCGGATTGTCGACCGAGGCGCGGATCAGGAACGTGCCGGTCTGCGAGTTGTACGACGGGATCGGCGAACGTGATCTTGCCCTTGTACGGGAACAGCGTGCCGTCGACGAGCTCGATCTCGACCGACGAACTGGTTGTCTTCGGGCAGCTTGATCAGCCCTTTCTGCACCTCGCCGCGGATGCGCTCCATCTCGTTCTCGGAGACGCTGAAGTTGATCCACATCGGCGTCAGCACCGAGACCGTCGTCAGCTGGCTGTTCTGCGCGTTGACATACGTGCCGTCGGCCACCGCGGCGAAGCTGCTGACGCCGTCGACCGGCGAGCGTGATCGTCGTGTACGAAAGGTCGAGCTCGCCGATTCGAGCTGCGCCTTCGACTGCGCGACTGCCGCGGCCGCCTGCTCGTACTGGCCCTTGCGCGTCGTCCAGGTCCTTCTGCGACAGCGCGTTCTGCTGCGGCGAGCGGCTTGGTGCGCGCCAGGTTGGCCCGCGCCACTTCGAGCGCAGCCTGGTTGCGCTGCAGCGCGGCCGCGGCGCCGTCGACCTGCGCCTGGAACGGCTTCTGGTCCATCCGGAACAGCACCTGGCCGGCCTTGACCACCGAGCCTTCGGTGTAGACGCGCTTGTCGAGGAAGCCGGATACGCGCGCCGGCGATGTTGACCGCCTGCGAGCTCTGCGTCTGCGCGACGAACACCGAGCTGATCGGCACGTCCTCGCGGCGGCGACCGTCAGCGCCGTCACTTCGACCGGTGGCCGTGCCGGCTTCCTTCTTCTCCTCCTTGCCGCAGCCCGCGGTGAACACGAGAGCGGCGGCGAGCGCTGCGGCGATCGCCGACCTGACGCGCGATCGCCGGGAAATGCCGTGACGAAGGGTCATTGCGGTCAGTCCTGAAGGCGGAGGGTCCGGTGCCTCGAGCGGGCACCGAGACGCGAAATCGGCACTTTGCCTCAGCCCGCGAAATTTGTCGACGAAACCGGGGTTGCGAGCGTGCAGAACCCGGCACCGGATGGCCGTGCGCCTGCAGCTGCAATACGATGTTCCCGGGCGAACGGTGTGCCTCGACGGTCCGACCGTTTGCCAAGAGTCGATCACTGCGACAGACGCGCGCGCATCCGACATTTCGGCCCTATCCCGCGCGGGAACGGCAGCGAACATCGCTGCCGAGTCGGCGCAGGGTCAGCGGTCGTGTCGGGCGGTGAGATCGTGCGCGTCCGCGCCGGTGACCGACACCCGCACGAACTCGCCGGCGTGCAAGCCCGCCACCGTCGACGATGCGCACGACACCGTCGATCTCCGGCGCATCGGCCGCGCTGCGAGCGATCGCGACGCGCGTCCTTGCGCGGCCGCGCCCCCGCTCCTCGTGGCCGTCGACCAGTACATCGAGCGTCGCGCCCACCTTGGCGGCGAGCTTTCGCGCGCTGATCCGCGCCTGCACGTCCATGAAGCGAGTTCGCCGCACTTGCTGAGTCTCGGGATCGACCGGATCGGGCAGCGCGTTCGCCGCGGCGCCCTCGACCGCCGAGTAGGCGAAGCAGCCGACGCGGTCGAGTTCCGCTTCCTCGAGGAACGCGAGCAGCTCTTCGAACTCGGCTTCCGTCTCGCCCGGGAAGCCGACGATGAACGTGCTGCGGATCGCGAGGTCTGGGCTTGGCTTTGCGCCATTCGCGCACGCGCTCGAGCACACGCTCTGGAGCAGCCGGCCGCTTCATCAGCCTGAGTACGCGTGGGCTCGCGTGCTGGAACGGGACGTCGAGATAGGGCACGAGCCCGCCGCCGTTGCCGTCATCGGTCATCAGCGGAATCACGTCGTCGACGTGCGGGTAAGGGTAGACGTAATGCAGCCGCACCCAGGCGCCGTGCGCCCGCCCGAGCGCGTCGAGCTCGCGTGCAAGTTCGGTCATCCGCGTCTTGACCGGACGACCTTGCCAGAATCCGGTGCGATACCGGACGTCGACGCCGTAGGCGCTCGTGTCCTGCGAGATCACCAGCAATTCCCTGACGCCGGCGACGAGGAGCCGCTCGGCTTCCGCCATCACTTCGCCGAGCGGCCGCGACACGAGGTCGCCGCGCATCGAGGGGATGATGCAGAACGTGCAGCGGTGGTTGCAGCCTTCGGAGATCTTGAGGTAGGCGTAGTGCGCGGGCGTGAGCTTGATCCCCTGGGCGGGGACGAGATCGGTGAACGGATCGTGCGGCCTGGGCAGATGCGCGTGCACCGCTTGCATCACCTCCGCGGTCGCATGCGGCCCGGTGACGGCGAGCACTTTGGGATGCGCGCTGCGCACGAGTTCGCCGCCGTCCTTTGCGCCGAGGCAGCCGGTGACGATCACCTTGCCGTTCTCGGCGATCGCCTCGCCGATCGCGTCGAGCGATTCCGCGACCGCCGCGTCGATGAAGCCGCAGGTGTTGACGACGACCAGGTCCGCCCCGGTATAGGTCGGGGCGATCGCGTAGCCCTCGGCCTTCAGCTGCGTGAGGATCTGCTCGGAGTCGACCAGTGCCTTCGGGCAGCCGAGCGAAACGAAACCCACGCTTGGCGCGCAGTGTGCGACAGCTGCGCGTCGGCCCGGCGTTGCCGTCGTGCGGACAGTCATCGCGACGGGGCGCGTGCAGTGCGGATGCGAGAAACGCGCGGCAACAGCGTCACCCTCGGAACATCACGCGGCGCAGCAAGTCCGCCAGGAAGAGCGGCGTTGTGCGCCGCGTTCGACGCGATCAGCGGTTCTTCTCGTCTTCGCCAGCGGTTTGTGCCGTTGCAACGAAGTTGGGGAACGGGAACGCCGCGAATATGCCGCGCGTCTGGTCCTGCATGCGCTGCTGCATGTCCATGAAGAGCTTTGCGCTCTGCTCGAGGTAGCTGCCGAGCATGCCCTGCATCGCGGGCGCCTGCATCTGCATGAACTGCTTCCAGACGTCCGGCGTCAGCAACATCTTGTCGCCGTAGATCTGCTTCGCCTGGTCCTGCAGCTTCTTCTGGATCGCGAGGAACGCCTTGACGTTCTGCTCGATGTACTGGCCGATCATCGTCTGCTGCGCGTTGCCGTAGAAGCGGATCATCTGCACCAGCATTTCCGAACTCCACATCGGCACACCGCCCGACTCCTCCTCGAGGATGATCTGCAGCAGGATTGCGCGGGTGAGGTCCTCGCCCGTCTTCGCGTCGAGGACCTGGAAGTCGATGTTGTCGAGCACCATCTGCTTCACGTCCGCGAGGGTGATGTAGCCACTGTTCGCAGTGTCGTACAGACGGCGGTTCGGGTATTTCTTGATGAGGCGGACGTTGTCGGCCATGTCGTGCTCCTCCAATGCAGGGAATTATAACCCTCTGATTTGCCGGGCTGTTTGGATTTCCGGCCAGCGGTCAGGCAATATTCTACCGCACTGCACCAAAAACCCCTTGACTTTGCCTTTTCCCGTTCCTATACTGGATTTGTGCGGTGCAACAAAACCGAAGTCCAGCCGGTGGCTGGGAGGTCGCAATAGCCGACCACCGGGGACGCACCGCAACAACGAGCCGATCACTTACCCGTCAACCCTAGGAGCAATGCAAATGTACAACCCGACCGAACAATTCGCCGAACTCAACAAGGCCAACGTGACGCAAGCGACCAAGTTCGCGACCGTTGCGATGGGTAACGCCGAAAAGCTGTTCGCGCTGAACCTGAATGCCGCCAAGGCCGCGTTCGCGCAAAGCATCGAGAGCGCGCAGGCTGTCGCCACCATCAAGGACGTGCAGGAACTCGTGGCGGTCCGCACGAAGCTCGCCGAACTCGGCGTGCAGAGCGCGCTCGGCTATTCGCGCAACCTGTACGAACTGGCGACGCAAGCGCAGGCCGAGTACTCGGCGCTGTCGGAAGAAGCGTGGGCCGCCTACACGAAGGGTGTCGCGACCTGGGTCGACAAGGCGACGAAGTCCGCGCCGGCCGGCTCGGATGTCGCCGTCAACGCGATCAAGTCGACGGTCGCCGCGACGACCGCTGCGTTCGACCAGTTCCAGAAGGCGACCAAGCAGGTCGTGAACCTCGCCGACGCGAACTTCCGCGCCGCTGCGGCGCAAGCCGCGAAGGCAGCGCCGGTCAAGGGCCGCAAGGCTGCGTAACAGGCTGTCACAACGCCGTCATCGGTCTGCCGCAGCATGGCGGACCGTCCCAAGGGGCCCAGTGGACTTGAAACCCCCGCCACGGGCCCCATCTCGGGACTGATGTCTCCTTCTGTATCGATCTCCTCCTCCTGATTGATACAGCCTCGAGCCCCGCTTCGGCGGGGCTTTTTTTTCGCGCCAATGCGGTGGCGGTGCTGACTCAGTTTAGATGCACGCCTCTAATACGCTTTGGGAGAATGCCGTTGTGACGTTCCTCCGCGCGACTGCGTTGCATCCTCTGCAACCGCGCGCATGATGGGCGTTACGACTGCGTCTTTCTCCTCCTCCTGAGAGATGCAGACTTCAAGCCCCGGTCGCTGATCGGGGCTTTTTTTGTTGTGCGCCTCGAGCTTAGGCATTGCGTAGCCGTGTAGCCTCACGAGCACCAGTCGCGAAGCCGCGCCTGCATGCGGCGATGGTGCGAGCCCGCCCAGTACACGCGCTCGCAGACCGGGCACCGCAGTGCGTCGGCGGCACGCACGTCGGGCGGCAATCGGGCGTGATCCGCGGCTGCTGCAGGCGCGAGCGGCGTGTTGTCCACGAGACAGCGCGTGAAAGGGCGGTGCAGCCAATTCACACCCAGGCCAGCGCGCAGTACTGCCGCGATGGCCGTCAGGTCGCCCGCGGGCACGAGGAACGCCACATCGCGTGCTGCCAGATGCTCAAGGACTCGCTGGTCGCGGGTAAGGAAGTGCCGACGCTCGGCGCGAGCCATCTGCAGCAGCGCGGCGTCCGGCATGCCACCGTGCGCAAGCGTCGTGTCGTATCCCGCGGCGCGCAGGTAACGCGCGAGGCGTCCGAGCATCTCGTCGCAGAGAAATTTCACCCGCTTCGCGCTCCCGGCATGGCGAGGTCCGGCACGAACGCCACTAGGTTGGCGACACGGGGACTGCCCTGGGGGTGATCGGCAGCGCCTGACTGCTCGGCGTGCGTCGTGCGGGACTCCGGGAACGAAAACGGCGACCGTACTTCGGCCGCCGTCGTTTCGAAAATCACCGGCTTCAGAACATGTGTTGTCCGCCGTTGATCGAAATGTTGGCGCCGGTCAGGAAGGCCGCTTCCTCGCTCGCGAGATAGGCGACGAGGCCCGCGACCTCCTCCGGTTTGCCGAGCCGCCCCATCGGGATCTGCGGGATGATCTTGCTGTCCAGCACCTCCTTCGGGATCGCCATCACCATCTTCGTTCCGATGTAGCCGGGCGAGATCGTGTTGACGGTCACCCCCTTGCGCGCGATTTCGAGCGCGAGCGCCTTGGTGAAGCCATGCATGCCGGCCTTGGCGGCCGAGTAATTCGTCTGTCCGAACGCGCCCTTCTGGCCGTTGACCGACGAGATGTTGATGATGCGGCCCCAGTTGCGGTCCACCATCGAATCGCACACCTGCTTCGTCATGTTGAAACAGGAGTCGAGGTTTGTCTTCAACACCGCGTCCCAATTTGCCTTGTCCATCTTCTTGAAGGTCATGTCGCGCGTGATGCCCGCGTTGTTGACCAGCACATCGATGGGGCCGACTTCGGCGATGACCTTCCGCGCACACGCGGCAGCCGAGTCCCAGTCCGCGACGTCGCAGGGGTACGCCCTGAAGCTGTAGCCGAGCTTCTTCATGCTGTCGAGCCACTCCTGCGCCTTGGTATTTCCCGGCGAGTGGGTTGTCACCACGGTGTAGCCGAGCGCGGCGAGCTTGATGCAGATCGCCTCGCCGAGGCCGCCCATGCCGCCGGTCACGAGAGCGATGCGGTGCGTGTCCGTCATGATTCCTCCATAGGTGCGTTTGTTATTGGAAAGCCGGCGCCCGACAATCGCGGCCGCGCGGACCCTCGCCTACATACTAGCGCAGCGCGCCGAATCGTGAATGTGCAGTGCGGCTTGACATTCCCGTGCCGGGTGTCAATCGGCCGGCTCGACGACATAGCGGCCCGGTGCCGGCCCGAGTACCGGATACCGCTCGCCGCCCGCGGCAAGCGGGGCTTCGCGCTTCGCGCCGCCGTGGCGGGCAAGCCACGCGAGCCAGTGCGGCCACCAGCTGCCAGGGACGCTTTGGGCGCGCTCGAGCCACACGTCCGGGTCCTCGGCAACGAGATCGTTGGTCCAATGATTGCGCCGTTGCGGCACGGGCGGATTGATCACGCCGGCGATATGGCCGGACGCGGCGAGCACGAACGTCGCTTCGCCGCCGAGCAGCGCGGTCGTGCGATAGGCCGAGCGCCACGGCACGATGTGGTCTTCGCGCGAGGCAAGGACGTAGGCGGGCAATGGGATGCGGGACAGATCGATCTTCTCGCCCAGCATCGTCAGCGCGGCCTTCTCGCGCAGTCGGTTCTCGAGATACATCTGGCGCAGGTAGTAGGCGTACATCGGGCCGGGCAGGTTGGCCGAGTCGCCGTTCCAGTAGAGCAGGTCGAACGCAGGCGGCGTCTGCCCCTTCAGGTAGTTGCTGACCACGTAGTTCCAGACGAGGTCATTCGGCCGCAGGCTTGCGAACGCGCCAGCGAGCTCGCTGCCCTTCATGCGCTCGCCCGCCATGAACGCGGGTTCGCGGCTGTCCAGGAACTCGCGCTTCAGGTAGACGCCGATGTCGCCCGGATCGGCGAAGTCGAGCATCGTCGTGAGGAACGTCGCGCTCGCGACGGTATCCTCGTTGCGCGCTGCGAGCACGGCGAGCGTGGACGCGAGCAGCGTGCCCCCGACGCAGAAGCCGAGCGCATTGACGGCTGGGCTGTCGGCGATGTCGCGCGCGACGGCGATCGCCTGCAGCACGCCTTGCTCGAGATAGTCGTCCCAGGTCAGGTGGCCGAGGGCCGCCGGGATGTTGCGCCAGCTGACGACGAACACGGTCTGGCCGTTCGCGACGACGTGGCGTACGAACGAGTTCGCCGGCTGCAGGTCGAGGATGTAGTACTTGTTGATGCATGGCGGGACGATCACCAGCGGGCGCGCGCAGACGTCTGGCGTGGTCGGCGCGTACTGCAGCAATTCGATCAGTTGGTTGCGGTACACGACGCTGCCCGGCGTGACCGCGAGGTTGCGGCCGACGCCGAAAGCGCTCTCGTCGCTCATTGTGATGCGCCCGCGGCCCGCATCGGCGACGAAGTTCGAAAGTCCCTCGGCGAGGCTCCTGCCTTCGGTGGCGATCGCCCGCTTGACGACATCCGGATTGGTGGCCGGGAAATTCGTGGGCGCGATCGCCTCGATGTACTGCTTTGTCATGAAACCGAGGCGCTTCCGCTCCTCGGGCGGCAGGTCCGCGTGCGCTGCGAGCTCCTGCAGGAATTCGCCGTAGAGCAGATAGGCCTGGCGCAGCAGCGCGAAGAAGGGCAGCTCGCGCCATTCCGCCGAGCTGAAGCGCCGGTCCCCCGGTTGCGACGGAACGATATCCGGTGGCGCAGCGCCTGCTGGAGCCGCGGCAAGGCTCGCCTGCCAAAGCTCGGCGAACCGCTGTCGGTATCGCGCCGAGATCGCGGCGGCCGTGTCAGGCGCGACGATGGGCGGCACGGGCGCCACTGCGGAGTCCGGAAACGCCGCGTGTGCCTCCGGCGGCAGCGCAGCCCGGGTCCACCATGCAGTCCATTCCCGGGCTGCCTCGGGCCATCCGGCGGCGACGTCAGCCCGCGCAGCAGCGGCGCTGGCGGTCTTGGCGGTTTCGTCGCGACGCGGCATTGGGGAAGGGCCGGAATGGTGTGGCGCCGAGCGCGCCGGCGTGCAGGAGGCTGACGATGTTATCGTGGCGGCGGGTGGCGGACAACGGAAACGGAGTCGCCCGAGACAACCGGTCCCGCAGGCACGTGCACATCGTCATCATCGCCTGGCTCTACATTACGCTGCTGATGGCGCTCACGCTGTCGAACGCACTCGCCGGCGTGGCCTTCTTTGCATTGCTCGGGCTGGCCCCGGTGTTGCTTTATGCGGCGCTCGCCGCGCGCCGCGCACGCCGTCAGCGCGAGGAGCGCGCCGGGTCAGTGCGCGAGCGCGACGTGTACCGCGGCGATGACGCCGACGCCCAGCCCGATCAGTAGCATCTGCTTCGCGGTCTCCAGCGGCTCGGGCCGCCGGTGCAGGCTGGGGATCAGGTCGGCGACCGCCACGTAGAGCAGGCTCGCCGCGGCGATCGCGAGCACCGTCGGCAGCATCTGCTGCATGTCCGCGAGCGCGTAGTAGCCCGCAAGCGCACCGGCAAGTGTCGCGAAGCCGGCCGAGACGTTGTAGGCGAAAGCCCGCCCACGCCGGAAGCCGGAATGCAGCAGCACGGCGAAGTCACCGACCTGCTGCGGGACCGCATGCGCGACGATCGCGACCGTTGTCGCGATGCCGAGCCGAGTGTCGGCGAGAAACGACGCGGCGATCACGACGCCGTCGCAGAAGTTGTGAACCGCAGTGCCGATCAGGATCATGAGACCCGAGCGACCATGGTCGTGCGCGTGCAGCGCGTGGTCGTGCTCGGACTCCTCGACGTCCGGATCGTGCTCGTCGTGCCCGTGGCTGTGGCGCCACAGCACGAGCTTCTCCAGCAGGAAGAACGCAAGCAGGCCGACCAGCACGGTTACCATCACTCGCTCGGCCGACCCTTCCTCCAGAGCGTGGGGCAGGAGTTCGAGGAATACGGCGCCGAGCAACGCGCCCACTGCGAACGAGACGAGCCGGGAGATCCATGTTGCGTGCAACGCGAGTGTGCCTGCCGCCGCGAGCACCGACAGCACGCCGCCAGCCAGCGCGGCAAGGACTGTGGAGGCAAGAGGGGTCATGGGAGGGACACGGCGCGCGTCACTGCTGCGTCGTGTTGTGTGGCCGGCGGATTATATCGGCCCTGCAGTCAGTCGGCGCGGATCTCGCTGCGCCACACGAACGCCGCCATGCGCGCGGCGGAGCGGTCGCGGCGAAACGAGAAGAAACGAGCGGGATCGCTTGCGGTGCATTGGCCGCTGCTAGCGATACGAGCGACGCCGGCGTGCGCAAGCCGTTGCGCGGCAAGACCACGCAGGTCCGCAAGCCACTTGCCCGCCGGGCGTGGTTCGAAATGCGCGGTGCTGCCGGCATCGGTATCGACGAACGCAGCGCGCACGTCCGCGCCCACTTCGAATGCGTCCGGGCCGATTCCGGGGCCGATCCATGCAACGACCGACGCTGGCGGCACCTGCATCGCGGCGAGCGTCGACTCCAGGACACCTGCGGCGAGCCCGCGCCACCCCGCGTGCGCTGCCGCGACGACGCTGCCGCCGACGTCCGCGAACAGCACTGGCAGGCAGTCGGCGACACGAATTGCGAGCACGACGTCGGCTGAGCGTGTGACCGCCGCGTCGGCAATCGGCAGTGCATCGTGCACGGATGCCCTGTCGAGTGTGACCACGTTCACACCATGCACCTGCTCGAGAAAGCAGGGCGGTGCCGGCAGGAATCGAGCGGCGCGCCCCCGGTTCGCGAGGATCGCAGCGCGAGCGTCCGGCCCGAGCGATTCGATGCGGGCAGGGCCGACATCGAAGGGGTCCAGGCTGCCACCGTTGCGGGTCGTGAAGAACGCGGAAACGTTTTCCGGCGCCGCCCACTCCGGAACGATCCAATCGAGCCCGCACGCTGCGATGCGATCGGCAAGTCCGTTGCGCGTGACCTCGGGCATGCTCATCGCCGACGCGACGGCGGCATCACTCCCGAGGCTCCCGTGGGCGCGTGCGTGTCGAGGGTTTCGAGCAGCGCCGCGAAGTCCGCCGGCAGCGCGGAAGTCCATTCCTGCAACTGTCCGCTCGCAGGATTTCGCAGCGCGAGCGTCGTGGCATGCAATGCCTGCCGCGGGAAGCTGCCGAGCGGCGCCGGCAGCACCGCACGCCGCGCGCCATATACCCGATCGCCAACGAGCGGATGCCCGATCGAGGCGAGATGCACGCGGATCTGGTGCGTGCGGCCGGTCGCGAGGCGGCAGCGCACGAGCGTGACCTTGCCACAGCGGCGGACCGGCTCGACGCGCGTCTGCGCCGGTTTGCCGTTCGCCACCACCGCCATTGTCGTCCTCTGCGTCGGATGGCGGCCGATCGGCGCATCGACGACGAGCAAGCGGTCGATGTCGCCGACGACCAGCGCCAGGTACTCGCGCTTCACCGTGCGCGCCTGCAACTGACGGACGAGCGCTGTCTGCGCCTCGGGAGTGCGGGCGACGACGATGAGCCCGCTCGTGTCCTTGTCGAGGCGATGCACGATGCCCGCACGCGGCAGTGCTGCGAGCGTCGGGTCGTGATGCAGCAGCGCGTTCTGCAGCGTGCCGTCACGATTGCCGCTGCCGGGATGAACGACGAGGCCCACCGGCTTGTCGATGACGATGATTGCCGTGTCCTCGTAGACGATCGACAGCGGAATGGGCTGTGGCGCGGCCGCCTCGTCCGAGGGCTGCGCGACTTCGCGCACGGCGAGCGATTCGCCTCCCGCGAGCTTGTACCGCGGGGCGACGATCCGACCATCCACACGCACGAACCCGGCATCGATCCAGCCTTTGAGCCGGCTGCGCGAGTGTTGCGGCAGGAGCTGCGCGAGCGCCTGGTCGAGCCGGAGCCCCGTGCACGTCGCGGGGACGACGAGCGTCCGGGTCGCGCGCCCTGCGTCCTCTGGGTCCGCCGACGCGGAGGGGGCTCGGCTATAATTCACGCGCAACCGGAAGAGGGTGGGGATGTCGATCGAATCGTGGCGGATGGCAGGCGGAACGTGGCACCGCATGTTGGCGGTGCTCGTACTGTGCATGATGACGCTCGCGAGTTGCGGATGGCTGCCGGAGGTCAAGGACGAGACCGCCGACTGGTCAGCCGACCGCCTGTACCGCAACGCGCACGACGCGATGCTCGAGGGAAATTATACGCGGGCGGTCAAGCTGTTCGAGACGCTGGAGTCGCGCTTCCCCTACGGGCGCTACGCTCAGCAGGCGATCCTCGAAGGCGCCTACGCGAACTATCGCGCCGGCGAGACCGCGACGGCCACCGCGGCCTGCGACCGCTTCATCCGGCAATACCCCAACAGCCCGAACGTCGATTACGCCTATTACCTCAAGGGTCTCGTCTACTTCCGCGAGGATCAGGGGCTCCTTGGCTACGTGTACGAGCTCGACCTCTCCGAGCGCGACCCGAAGTCGATGAAGGAATCGTTCGCCGCGTTCAAGGAACTTGCGGAAAAGTTCCCGGAAAGCCGCTACGCGGACGATGCGCGGCAGCGAATGCGCTACCTGACCAACGCGCTCGCGATGTACGAAGTGCACGTCGCGCGCTACTACTACAACCGTGGCGCCTATCTCGCTGCGGCGAATCGTGCACAGATGGCGGTGGTCAACTATCCGCGCACGCCCGCGAACGAGGATGCCCTCGACGTGATGACGCGCAGCTACAACCAGCTTGGCATGAAGCAGCTGTCGGAAGACTCGAAGCGGATCATGGAGAAGACGTTTCCGGAAAGCCCCTATCTGACCGGCAAGGGACCTTCGCGCCCGTGGTGGAAGCTTTGGGGCCCGGAGACGTACAGGGGCGTGGATGTCGGCACCGACGAGGACCCGTCCCGGCCTTGGTGGAAGTTCTGGTAGCGCTGCGCTTTCGTGCCCGCGCCGGTGGCTTAGGGAACCTCTGCAAAACCCCCGCACGGCCGCGCGGCAGCTTGGCGGAATGCGGATGATTGCGAAGCCGAGCGAGCCGATGGTCGTAGCTTGGCCTGGCAATGCCGAGGAGCGAGGCGAAGCAGGCACCGCATTTCGCAGCAGCCCGATCGGGCGCTGCGAGATGCGGCGCCTGCTTCGCCTCGCTCGGCTTGCCAAGGAGGTCGACCATTCGGCTTCGCCGCGCTTCGCAAGCATCCGCATCCCGCCAAGCTCCGTCGCGACCGTGCGCGGGTTTTGCAGAGGTTCCTTAGCGCAGTGCATCGCGTCCGCGCGGTACCCGCCGGCGCGCTTGGCCTGAATGTCCCGCGTGCGCTAGAGCGCTGCGGTTGGCATTGCCGCATCGTCGACCGGCGTGCCACTGAAAAAGGCGACGGCGTCGGCGAGCGAGCGCGTCCGGCGCATCGGCGGCAGGCTGCGCCACAGCAGCTTGCCGTAGGACTTCTCGGCGATTCGCGCATCGCAGATCATGAGCGCGCCGCGGTCCGTCTCGGTGCGGATCAGGCGGCCCGCACCCTGCTTCAGGCTGATGGCGGCCTCCGGCAGCTGGAAGTCGCGGAACGGGTTGCCGCCGTCGGCCTTGAGCTTGGCCAGCCGGGCCGCGAGCAGCGGGTCGTCGGGCGGAGCGAACGGCAGCTTGTCGATGACGACGAGCGATAACGCGTCCCCGGCGACGTCGACACCCTCCCAGAAGCTCGCGCTGCCGAGCAGCACCGCATTGCCGAGTCGTCGGAAGCGTTCGAGCAGCTCGCTCTTCGACCCCTCGCCCTGCACGAGCAGTGGAAATTCCATGCCCTCGCGCGCGAAGGCCTCCGTCAGGAGCGCGCGCGCGAGGTTCAGCGCGCGCAGCGTGGTGAACAGCAGGAAGGCGCGACCGCGACTCGCCTTCAGCACCGGCAACGCGGCGGCGATCACCGCTTCCGTGTGCTCCGGCGTGTTCGGCTCGGGCAGACCCTGCGGCACGTACAGCAACGCCTGGCGGTCGTAGTCGAACGGACTTTCCCACGTCGCCGTTGCGGCATCGTCCAGCCCGAGCGCTTGCGTGTAGTGGCGGAAGTCGCCGCCCACCGAGAGCGTGGCCGAGGTGAAGACCCAGGCACGCGCGGTGGACTCGACCTGCCGCCGGAAGATGTTTGCCACCGACAGCGGCGATGCCTGCAGCTGCCAGCCGTTCGGCGTGACGTCGATCCAGCGGATCCATGCCGGCTCGTCGGGCGCCACCGGGACGCTGTCGTCGGCGCGCCAGCGCGCGACACGCCGCGCCGCGTCGTCGGCGCGCGCCGCGAGGCTTGCGAGATCCTCGCTACGCTCGGCGAAGAGCGACAGCTCGGTGGAAAGGCGATCGAGCGCCGCGGCGAGCGCGTCCACTGCTTCGCGGAAAGCCCCGCGCGCGCACGCGGCCTCGCGCGAGAACTTGCCGGGCAGCTCGCCGGCCGCGAGACGCAGCTTGCGGATCGCGGGCGCGAGCTCGCCCGCCGCATCGGGCAATTCCGGCACGTCGCGCAATTCGGTGCGCGCAGCGACTTCGGCATCGCGGCCGAGCTCGGCCAGCTGCCCGGCCGTGGTCTGCTCGCCGAAAAAGAGCGTCGCCGTATCCGGCAGCTGGTGCGCCTCGTCCAGGATCACCGTGTTGCACGCGGGGAGCAGCTCGGCAAGGCCCTCGTCGCGCAACATCACGTCGGCGAAGAACAGGTGGTGATTGACGACGACCACGTCCGCGTCGAGCGCGTCCTTTCGGGCCTTCATCACGAAGCAGTCGCGGAAGAACCCGCAATGGCTGCCGAGACAGTTCTCGCGCGTGCTGGTGACGAGCGGCCAGATCGATGCGTTCTCCGGGACGTCGGCGAGCTCGCCGCGGTCGCCGCGTTCCGTGGCCTGCGCGAACGCGACGATCCTGCGCAGGTGGCGTGCGTCGTCGCGGGCCACGAGCCGGCCTTCCCGCGACGTGCGCTCGAGGTGATGGTGGCAGACGTAGTTTGCGCGCCCCTTGAGCAGTGCGATCGTCGCCGGTACGCCGAGCGCGTCGCGAACGAGCGGCAGGTCGCGTTCGAAGAGCTGGTCCTGCAATGTCTTCGTGCCGGTGGAAATGATCACCTTGCCACCGGAAAGCAGCGCCGGCACCAGATACGCGAAGGTCTTGCCCGTCCCGGTGCCGGCTTCGGCGACGAGCCGGCCGCGCGTGTGGATCGCGTGCGCGACTGCTTCCGCCATCGCGAGCTGTTGCGCGCGGAAGCGGAAGCCGGGCAGTGCGCGGGCGAGCGCGCCTTCGGGTGTGAACGCGGCGGCGAGCGTGGGGTCCGCGCGGGCGGACCCGCTGCGGTTGTGGTCCGCCGGATTGGCGCTCACGCGCAGGCGCCGGTCGCGGCCGGCGGATTCAGCGCTCCGCCTTGGCGCGCGCAGTGGAACCGGCGGGTTTGGTGGCAGCCGCGGGCTTTGCGGAAGCCGCGGGCTTGGCGGCGGCGGCCGGCGTGACGCGCTCGCGAACCGTGGCGACGATCGTCTTGATGCCCGTGATGCGCTCGTCGAACGTCGCGTAGACCTTGGCGGTGCGGTCCTTGTACTGCTCGTCGCTTTCGCCCTGGTGCCAGTGCAGCTTTACGAGCGAATCGATCCAGTACTCGTGCAATGCGCGCACCATTTCCGCCGCCTGCTTGGAGACGGTCGCCTCGCGCAATGCGGCCTGATACGGGCTCGAGATGTTCTGCTTCTGCTTGTCGACGCAATAGGCGCTCTTGGCACCGTTGGTGCCCTCGTCGCTCTTCTCATAGCCGAACTCGATGATCTCGATGCTCTTCACGTGCTTGCACATCGTGTAGAGATGGCGCACGGCGTCGAAGAAGCAGTCGAGCGCCGGGCCGCCGTCGGCGTTGGGGCAGACATAGTTGTGCGCGGGTCCGGGATTGCCCCCGATCGGCTTGCTCTTGCCCAGGTAACTTTGCGAACTCTGCGCCGCGGCGGGTGCGGCGAGCGCGAGGGCTGACGCGACGATGAGCGCGTGCGGCAGCAGGGCGTTGCGGGTTTTTCGGATCACGGTGGCGTCCAACGCTGTGCGATGGAGGCGAATCCTACTCCCTGCGAAGCGACGGTCTCAAGCCGTCTGCACGGCCTAAGCGCCCGCCGGACGGTCGCATGCCGGGGAATCGATGCCCGATCGTGGAAAACGGCGAAGGATTGCCACATCCACGCGGCGGCGGTAACGCGTAGCGTGACGCGGCAAACGTCAGATCGTGACGCCGCCGGAGACCTCGATCACCGCGCCGTTGATGTAGGACGCCTCGTCGGAGGCGAGCCACGCGTACGTGTTCGCGATCTCCTCGGGCTTGCCCAGCCGGCCCAGCGGCACCTTGTCCTCGATCATCTTGATGACCTTGTCGGGCATCGACTTCAGGATCGGCGTCTCGACGAAGCCCGGGCAGATCGCGTTCGCCCGGATGCCCTTGCGGCCGAGCTCGCGCGCCCACGTCTTCATCATGCCGATCACGCCGAACTTGGTCGCGGCGTAGTTGGTCTGGCCGAAGTTGCCGTAGATCCCGACGATCGACGAGGCGTTCAGGATGCAGCCGGAGTTCTGCTCGAGCATGATGTCGACGACCGCTTTCGTGCAGTTGTAGACGCCTTTCAGGTTGACGTCGATCACCCGCTCGAACTGGTCATCGGTCATTTTCCTGAACTGCGCGTCCTGCACGATCCCGGCATTGTTGACCAGCGTGTCGATTCGGCCCCACGCCTTCATCACGCCCTCGACCATCCGGCCGATGCTCGCCTTGTTGCAGACGTCGACGTGGAACGCGAGTGCGGTGCCGCCGGCAGCGGTGATCGTGCGGGCGACGTGCTGCGCGGCCTTTTCGTTGATGTCGCACACGGCGACCTTGGCGCCTTCGCTGGCGAACTTTACGGCCGTCGCCTCGCCGATGCCCGAGCCCGAGCCCGTGATGACCGCCACCTTGTCCATCAGACGCATGATCGAATGCCCCTTCCGCATGTTCCCGGGACTGCCGCGCAGGGAGTTGCGCCAATGCAGTCAAACCTTGCTAACTTAACGGATATTTTTGCAGCGCACAAGACTTGTGCATAAAGCGGGCCAACGCGCTCTAGGCGCGGCCGTGGGCGTGCAGAATCGCCATATTTGTTTTGAATATCAATGCCGTAATCGGATCAACCCGCGGTGGCTGGAAGCCCGGTGGGCGTGGGTCCACACGTCGCGGAACCGTACATTCATGCTGCGCCTGCGGATTAGCGGCAGCGGAGCCCCCGATACCAAGCCGAATGGGGTGGCCCCTATACCGGCCACCAGTGGAGCAGGACGAGCTGGAGGGACTCGAGGCCCTGCCAAACGTTGACGTCGGGGCGGTATGCGGCACGGATCGCCGCGGGCAGCGGCGCGGCCTGACCGAAGAGCATCGCCTCGAAGCGTTCGCCTTCGCGGGCAAGTGCGAGCCTGCGATGGCGATCGCCGACCACGCGCTGATCGACGACCGCGAACGTGTCGTCGAAGGCCGGTGCCGGAAATCCCTGGCCCCAGACGATGTTGCGCAGCCGGTGGGCGAGGCCGAGCGAAAGCGTGCCGCGCGCGAGCATGCCGTCGGATTCGATCGTGCGCGCGAGCATCGTCGCCGTCAGCTGCTCGCGTGCGATCTGCTCGAACGTCGCGGCGAAACGCGGCAACTCGCGCTCGGCGATCGTGACGCCGGCCGCCGCAGCGTGGCCGCCGAATTTCCCGATGCAGCCGGGTTCCCGCTTGACGACGAGATCCAGCGCGTCACGCAGGTGGAATCCTGTGATGGAGCGTCCCGAGCCCTTCAACTCGCCGCCGGCGCCGCGCGCGAACACGATTGCCGGGCGGTGAAAGCGGTCCTTGAGGCGTGAGGCGACGATGCCTACGACGCCCTGATGCCAATCAGGCCGGAACAGGCAGAGCGTGAACGCCTCGCTTGCGCCGACCTCGGCGCTCGCCTCGTCCAGATCGGCCAGCGCTTCTTCCTGCATCGTCGCCTCGACCTGCCGTCGTTCGCGATTCAGGCGATCGAGCTCTGCTGCGAGCGGCAGCGCGGCCGAGGTGTCCTCGGCAAGCAGGCAGCGGATGCCGAGCGACATGTCGGCGAGTCGTCCCGCCGCGTTGAGCCGCGGTCCGGCGACGAAGCCCAGGTCGTAGGCGGTCGCACGCGCGATGTCGCGTCCCGCGACCGCGAACAGCGCCGCAACGCCCGGGTGCGCCTTGCCTGCGCGCATGCGGCGCAGCCCCTGTTCCACGAGAATTCGGTTCGGATGATCGAGCCGGACGACGTCCGCGACGGTGCCGAGTGCGACGAGATCCAGCAACGAAGCGAGGTTCGGCGCATTCCCCGCGCTCCGACCTTCGCTGCGCAGCCGCGCGCGGGTCGCCGCAACGACATAGAACATCACCCCGACGCCTGCGAGGTTCTTGGAGACGAACGTGCAGCCGGGCTGATTGGGATTGACGATGATTGCGGGCGCGGGCAGCGTGTCGCCGGGCAGGTGGTGGTCGGTCACCAGCACGTCGATGTGCAGCGCCGCGGCGGCGGCGACGCCCTCGAGACTCGCGATGCCGTTGTCCACGGTGACGATCAGGCGCGGCGCCTTCCGTGCGGCAAGCGCGACGATCTCCGGCGTCAGGCCGTAGCCGTACTCGAAGCGGTTCGGCACGATGAAGTCGATCTCGGCTCCCAGTGCGCGAAGGCCCAGTACGCCGACTGCACAGGCGGTCGCGCCGTCGGCGTCGTAGTCGGCGACGATCACGATGCGCTCGCGCTCCACGATCGCGTGCACGAGACGCTCCGCGGCTTCGTCGATGCCCTTCAGGGCGGTGAACGGAGGCAGGCGGGAAAGCGCGCAATCGAGCTCCACCGCGGAGGCGATGCCGCGGGCCGCATAGACGCGCGCGAGCACCGGATCGATGCCCGCAGCGAGCAGCGCCGGCAGCGTCGCCGCCGGTTCACGGCGGACGAGGGCGATCGTCATGCGGGTTGGTCCGGCACAGGCACTGCGAACGGCCGCGGCGCGACGCGCGCACGCAGGCGGTCAAGCAATGCCATGCGACCTGCGCTCCACACGGCGGCCGCTCCGTGGCCGTCCGCGACGAGCCGCAGACGCCGCAGCGGACCGCGATTCAGCTGCGCGAGCGCCGGTTGCAGCCAGTCGCCGACGAAGGCGGCGAGCGCGGACTCGCTGGTCACGCGAGACAATGCCGCAGCGACGGCGCCACCGCTCGCATCGCCCAGCGCATCCGCAAGTCTGGGTGGCAGTGACGATGCATTGCCACCGTCTGCAATTGCGATGCCGCGCAGTACATTGCCCTCCGGTCCGGGGTCGGCGAATGCGCGCAAGCCTGACCGCGCCATCGGTTGTGCCAGTGCGCCACCTCCCCAGAACCAGATCCCGCAGACAGGTGCGCTTCCACGTGCGACGCGCGCGGCGTTGACCGGGTGTTCGAAGAGCAGCATCTGGATCTCGTCCTGCCAACGCCGCCACACGCCGCCGTCGCGCCCGCCGGGCAGCAGGGGCCTCAGCGGGCGCTGCAGCGCACGTGCGAGCGGCACCGTCGCAAGTGCCGGCGGCGCGCGAACGCGCGCGAACCACGTGTCTGCGCGCGGCGCTTCGAACACGACGCCGTCGCTTGCGAAATGCGTGTTCAACACGTCCCGCAGCGCGCGCGCCTCATCGGCTTCGAGATCGTCGACGCGGCCGGTGAGGCGCACGTCGTCCAGTCCGGCGACAAGCGTGACCGGATCCGCGCACAGCAGATAGTCGGTCCCGACGGCGAGCCCGGCGCCACGCGCGGCGAGCGGAGCCACGGGGAGGTCGAGCGACAGTGCCTCGAGCGTGGCGGCCTCCACGCCATCCTCGACGAGCCTCGGCACCGCGACGCTCGCAAGTCTTCCGAGCGCGTCGCTGCCCGTCAGCACCGCCGATGGAAGCGCGAGCAATCCGGGCACGACGAGCAGCAGCTGCATGGACGCGGCAACGGGGCGAGGGGAACGCGGTGCGCGGCCGGCAGCGGCAACGCTGCGGCGCCTGCACGGCGCGTCGAGTCTAGCATGCGATAATCGCCGTCATCATCGCGATCGGTCGCAATGGCGATCGGCGTCCGCCACACCTGCACGTGTCCCCCTACGAACTCGCCGTCGGGCTGCGCTACACCCGAGCCCGCAAGGGCTCTGGGCGCAACGGTTTCATCTCCTTCATTTCCCTCACGTCGATGGCCGGCATTGCCCTGGGCGTCGCCGCGCTGATCGTCGTCCTTTCGGTGATGAACGGCTTCCAGCAGGAACTGCGCAATCGCATCCTTTCGGTCGCGTCGCACATCGAGATTCGCGGACTGCCGGAGCTCGCCGACTGGTCGCAGGTTGCGCAGGAGGCGCGCCGCAACGACAGCGTCACGGCTGCCGCGCCGTTCGTGACCGGGCAGGCGATGCTCTCCGCAGGCGATGTGAATCGAGGTGCGCTGGTGCGCGGCATCGACCCCGCGTTGGAGGACACCGTCGCCGACATCGGCAGGCACATGCGGCAGGGATCGCTCGCACAGCTCACGCCGGGCAGCTTCGGCATCGTGCTGGGCGGCGAGCTTGCCCGCGCGCTCGGCGTGCGGGTGGGCGAGAACGTGGTCGTGATCACGCCGCAAGGCACGGTGACGCCCGCCGGAACACTGCCGCGCGTCAAGAGCTTCCATGTCTCGGGCATCTTCGAGGTCGGCATGTTCGAGTTCGACAGCGGTCTTGCGCTCGTCAACATCGTCGACGCGCAGAAGCTCTACCGCATGGACGGCGTCTCGGGCGTGCGTCTCAAGCTGGACGACCTTTTCCGCGCGCCGCTTGTCGCCCGCGAGCTGCTGGCGACGCTCCCCGCAAGCGCCGAGGTGCGCGACTGGACGCGCAGCCACGCGAACTTCTTCCGTGCCGTGCAGATCGAGAAGCGCATGATGTTCATCATCCTGACGCTGATCGTCGCGGTCGCGGCGTTCAACATCGTGTCGGCGCAGGTGATGGTCGTCACGGACAAGCAGGCGGACATCGCGATCCTGCGTACGCTGGGCGCCACACCTGCGTCCATCCTTGCGATCTTCGTGATACAGGGCGCGCTGATCGGCATTCTCGGCACGCTGATCGGCGTGGTCGGAGGCATCCTGCTCGCGAAGAACATCGACGTCGTCGTCCCGGCGATCGAGCGCGCGTTCAACGTGCAGTTCCTCGACAAGTCCATCTACTACATCAGCGACCTTCCTTCCGACCTGCAGCGCGGCGACGTGACGACGATCGCCGCCATCGCGCTGCTGCTCGCGCTCATCGCGACCCTCTATCCCGCGTGGAAGGCGGCGCGCGTCAACCCGGCCGCCGCGTTGCGCTATGAGTGACGCGCTCTCGCCCGTGCTCGCCTGCCGGGGTCTCACCAAGACCTACGTCGGCGGGCCGCTCGAGGTGCCGGTACTGCTCGGCGTCGACCTCGCGGTCACGCCCGGCGAACGGATCGCGATCGTCGGCGCGAGCGGCTCGGGCAAGAGCACGCTGCTGCATCTGCTGGGCGGACTCGACGCACCGACCGGCGGCGAGGTGCTGCTCGAAGGGCGCCCGTTCGCGGCACTCTCCGAAGCCGAACGGGGCCGGGTGCGAAATCGCGCGCTCGGCTTCATCTACCAGTTCCATCACCTGCTGCCCGAGTTCACGGCGCTCGAAAACGTCGCGATGCCGCTCGCGATCCGGCGGCTGACGACGGCCGCCGCGCGCGACACCGCGACGCGGATGCTCGACCGGGTCGGGCTTGCCCATCGGCTGCGCCATCTGCCCGGCGAGCTGTCCGGCGGCGAGCGTCAGCGCGTCGCGCTCGCCCGTGCGCTCGTCACCGAACCACGCTGCGTGCTGGCTGACGAGCCGACCGGAAACCTCGACCGCCGCACGGCGGGCGCGGTGTTCGACCTGATGCTCGAGCTGAACGAGATGGTCGGCACCGCGCTCGTGATCGTCACCCACGACGCCGAGCTCGCGGCACGTACCGATCGCACGCTGCATCTTGTCGATGGCGTCCTGCACTAGCGCGGCGAGGCCTGCGGCCGCTTGGGGCCACGGCAGCCCGCGCGATGTCGCGTGCCGGCGCGCGGCCGGGCCGGGCTTGCCTGATTGGCTGCCAAGAGCGGTGCCACACGGGCGCGGGCCATTAGAATGCGTGCCCATGCGCTCGTCCATTCTTCCTTCCCCCGATCGGACCGCTGCCATGCCGGCGGTGCGGGCGTGTGCGCGACGCATCGCCTGCCGGCTCGTCGTGGCGGTGCTCGCCATTGCCGGCGCGATGGGCGCGCCGGCAGCGAACGCCGAATATCCCGACCAGCCGATTCATCTTGTCGTGCCCTTTCCGGCCGGCGGCGGCGCGGACAATCTGGCACGGCTCATCATGCCCAAGGTCGGGCAGGCGCTCGGGCAGCCGATCATCATCGACAACCGGCCGGGCGCAGGCGGCAATATCGGCGCGCGAACTCGTCGCGCGCGCTTCGCCGGACGGCTACACGCTCCTCTATGGCACCAACGGCACGCACGCGATCAACCGCACGCTCTACGGCAACCTGCAGTTCGACCCGGTGAAGGATTTCGCGCCGGTGGCGCGGATGACGCAGATTGCCGCGATGCTGATCGTCAATCCCGCGTTTCCGGTCCATTCGGTCGGGGAGCTCGTCCAGTATGCGAAGGCCAATCCGGGCAAGGTCAACTTCGCGTCGGCCGGCAACGGCACGACCTCGCATCTTGCGGGCGTGCTGCTCGCGTCGATGGCGGGAATCGATATCGTGCACGTGCCGTATCGAGGCGGTGCCGCTGCCGCCACGGATCTCATGGGCGGGCAGGTGCAGATGATGATCGACGTGATGCCCAACGCCTTTCCGCTGGCGAAGGGCGGCAAGGTGCGCGGCGTCGCGGTCACGACGCTGCGGCGCTCTGCTGCGGCGCCCGAGTTTCCGACGTTCGCGGAATCGGGCGTGCCGGGATTCGAGGTCGCCGCGTGGGACGGCGTGCTCGCCCCGGCGGGAACGCCGCCGGCGGTCGTCGACAAGCTGAACGCCGCGATCCGTCAGGCGCTGGACGACCCCGAGTTGCGCGACGCGCTGCTCGCGCGTGGCGCCCAGCCCGTCGCCGGCACGCCCGCGGAGTTCGCGCGCCACATCCAGCGCGAGAGCGAGAAGTGGGCGAACGTGGTCCGGCTTTCCGGAGCGAAAGTCGATTAGGGTCGGGGCCGCAGCCGCGGCTCCCGTTTCAGACAGGCAGGATCGCAATGAAACGCACGACGAACGACCGTCCCTTGCCGGCCTGGCAGCCGGTGGGTGGGTACACCGACATTCTCTACGCCAAGGCGGAGGGGATCGCCAGGATCACGATCAATCGGCCCGAGGTGAGGAACGCCTTCCGGCCCGAGACGGTGCGCGAGATGCAGGCGGCATTCGCCGACGCGCGCGACGATCCCGACATCGGTGTCGTGATCCTGACCGGGCAGGGCAGGGACGCGTTCTGCTCCGGCGGCGACCAGCGCGTACGCGGCAAGGGCGGCTACGTGGGCGGCGACGGTGTGCCGCGGCTCAACGTGCTCGACCTGCAGCGGCAGATCCGCACGCTGCCGAAGCCGGTGGTTGCGATGGTCGCGGGCTACGCAATCGGCGGCGGCCACGTGCTGCACCTGATGTGCGACCTGACGATCGCCGCGGACAACGCGCGCTTCGGCCAGACGGGGCCCAAGGTCGGCAGCTTCGACGGCGGCTATGGCGCGGCTTACATGGCGCGCATCGTCGGCCAGAAGAAGGCCCGCGAAATCTGGTTTCTCTGCCGCCAATACGACGCCGAGCAGGCGCTCGCCATGGGACTGGTCAATTGTGTCGTGCCCTACGAGCGGCTCGAGGCCGAAACGGTGCAGTGGTGCCGCGAGATGCTTGCCAACAGCCCGATCGCGCTGCGCTGCCTCAAGGCCGCGCTGAACGCCGACTGCGACGGGCAGGCGGGGCTGCAGGAGCTCGCCGGCAACGCGACGCTGCTCTACTACCTGTCCGAGGAGGGGCAGGAGGGCAAGAACGCGTTTCTCGAGAAGCGCAAGCCCGACTTCCGCAAGTTCAAGCGGCTGCCCTGACGTCCGCGCCGCACCGCTCCCGTCGCGCGATGAGCGAGCCGTTCTCGATCGCCGCCGCTGCGCGCGATGCCGGCGATGCGCCGGCGCTGATCGACGGAACGTGCGCCTACAGCTATCGCGACATCGCGACGCTCGTCGCGCGCGCCTGGCCGCGCTCGGGCACGGGCTGCGGGATGCGCCGTTCCCGGTCGTCGGTGACCCGGCGCTCGATACGGTGGTCACGCTCTATGCGCTGCTCGAGCGTCACATACCCGCGCTGCTGCTGCATCCGAGGCTTACGCGGGTGGAGCGCGAAGAACTGCTGGACGTGGCTGCTCGCAGCGGACCGCTGCCCGGCCCCGATCCGGCAGTCATCATCCACACTTCCGGGACGAGCGGGGTGCCGCGCGCGGCCGTGCTCTCGCGCGGCGCGCTCCTCGCCTCAGCGCAGGCGAGCGAAGCGAATCTCGGATGGCAGGGCCAGGACTGTTGGCTGATGTGCATGCCGCTCGCGCACGTCGGCGGATTCTCCATCCTGACCCGCTCGCTTGCGGCGCGGCGGTGCGTGGCGCTGCACCCGCGTTTCGACGCCGAGCGGTTTCCGCGGTGGGTGAGTGAAGAGCGCGTGACGCTCGCCTCGCTCGTGCCGACGATGCTCAACCGCGTGCTCGATGCACATCCCGAATGGCGACCGCCGCGCACACTGCGCGCGATCCTGTTGGGCGGCGCGGCGGCATCGCCGCGTTTGCTCGAACGTGCCGCCGCGGCCCGCGTGCCGCTGGTGGTTACCTACGGGTTGACCGAGGCCTGCTCTCAGGTGACCGCGACGCGCTATGCATCCCGGTTTGCGCCGGCGGGAGAAGGCGCAGGTGCGCCGCTGCCCGGCATCGAGCTGCGTCTCGTCGACGGCCGGATTCATGTGCGCGGACCGATGCTGATGAACGGCTACTGGAACGCGCCGCCGCTTGCGGCAGATGCCTGGTTCGATACGGGCGACGTGGGCATGCTCGATAAGTTCGGGAACCTGTCGGTGCACGCGCGTCGCACGGACCTGATCGTGACCGGCGGTGAGAATGTCTACCCGGGGGAAGTGGAAGCGGTACTGGAGGCATGTCCGGGAATTGCGGCAGCCGGAGTCTTCGGCGTGCCACACCAGGTGTGGGGGCAGACGATCGTCGCCGTGCTCGTCGCGGAAGCCGTGGCGCCGTCGGATGCTGAGCTGCGCGACTGGATCGACGCGCGCCTTGCGCCGCACAAGAAGCCGCGCGCGATCTGCTACGTCGGACAGCTGCCGCACACGCGCGGCGGCAAGCTCGACCGCGGCGCACTCGGCGAATTCGCGGGGGCGCTGCGACCTTTCGCGACTTAGCGCGGAAGACGATGCGATGCACCGTTCCGTGGTGCGGGAGATCGAGCGTCGGCCGCCCACGGTGATTCGCGATTGCTCCGATCCCCGCACGCGCGCGGGGCGCTCCACCTCGACCTCCTGGTGCTGACGTCAAATTGCGCGAGCTTGCGACGTCGGCCTCGCCCATCGGCGACTCGCACTTGCCGTCGAGCCCGCTTCGCGGGCACCCACGCCGGCTGCTCACACCTTCCCCTTCCACGGCACGACGAGGCGCTCGACGTAGCGCATCAGGAGGTCGAACAGGTAGGCAACCGCGCCGATCACGACGATGCCCATGATGACGACGTCGGTTCGCAGGAAGTTCGATGCGTTCAGCACCATCTGTCCGAGACCGACCGTCGCGGCGACCATTTCCGCGGCAACCAGCGTCGTCCAGCCGAAGCCGATCGCGATCCGCATGCCGGTGAAGATCTCCGGCATCGCCGCCGGGATCACGACGTGCCAGATCACCTGCCACTTCGATGCGCCCATCGAGTACGCGGCGTTGATCTGCTCGATCATGACGCTCTTCACGCCGGCGCGCGCCGCCATCGCCAGCGGTGCGAAACACGCGAGAAAGATCAGCACGATCTTCGCGGTCTCCTCGATGCCGAACCAGATCACGATGAGCGGCAGGTAGGCGAGCGGCGGCAGCGGCCGGTAGAACTCGATCGGCGGGTCGAAGATGCCGCGCGCGATGCGCGACACGCCCATCGCGATGCCGACCGGAATTGCCGTGACGACGGCGAACAGGAACGCGGCGAACACGCGCACGAGGCTCCACCAGAAATGCTCGAGCAGCGGACGTCCTCCCTGGATGTCGCCCTTCCAGGCGTCGGCGAAGCTCGTGATGATCCGCTCGGGTGTCGGCAGGAACAGGTCGCGGATCCAGCCCAGGTGTGTCGCGACCCACCACAGCACGAGCAGCGCGATGACGGTGACGATGCTGATTGCGACGTTCGGCCCTTCGCCGGGTACGCTGTAGCCGGTGACCGTACGCCCGGCGGCAACCGGTTTCTCCACGACGACGGACGCATGGCCTGCCGTTGGGACAGCCCCGTGCGGCGGAGGGGCGATCGCGGGGTCGGGCGTGCTCACGATGCGAACTCCGCGGGGCGATCCGGGTTCAGGCGGCCGCAGCCTGCGGCGCCGAGTGAATCACCTGCAGCACTTCCTCGCGCAAGCGGATGAACTCCGGGTCCGCCTTGACCGCACGTGCGTCTTTGCACTCGATGAACCGTCGCCCGAAGTCGAGCTTGTAGCGGTGGGCGATGCGGCCAGGCGAGGGCGTCATCACGATCAGCTCGGTAGCGAGGAAGAGCGCTTCCTCGACGCTGTGCGTGATGAAGAAGAACATCTTGCGGGTCTCCCACCACAGCAGCAGGATCAGTTCCTGGATCTGCTCGCGGGTAAGCGCATCGAGTGCGCCGAGCGGCTCGTCCATCAGCATGACTTCCGGGTCGCTCGCGAGCGCCCGCGCGAGGCCGACGCGCTGCTGCATCCCGCCGGACAACTGGTAGATCGGATAGCCGGCGAACTTCTCGAGCCCCACGAGGCGAAGCTTGTCGAGCGCGATCGCTCGTCGCTGGGGCCTGTCCACGCCGCGCATGCGCAGGCCGAACTCGACGTTCTCCGCAACGGTCAGCCAGGGCATCAGCGCGTGCTTCTGGAACACGACGCCGCGCTCGGCGCCCGGCCCGGTCACGGACCTGCCATCCAGAACGATCTCGCCTGCCGAGTACTGCATGAACCCGGCGATGCAGGAAAGAAGCGTCGTCTTTCCGCAACCGGAAGCGCCCAGCGCGACGACGAAGTCGCCAGGGTCGAGCGCGAGGTTGATGTCGTGCAGCGCGTGTGTCGACTGCCCGCCGCGGCCGGCGTAGTTGACGGACAGATGGCGGATCTCGAGCTTGCTCATGTTGGCGGCGCGTCGAGCGGCGGGCAGCGGGTGCCGCTCCGACGCGCCGAGCGGTTCCGTCACGGGAGGTGACGGAACAATCCTATTTGAGGGCGTCCTGCACGTACGACGGATTCACGGCGACAGAGTAGTCGGGCAGCGTCTTCTCGATCTGCTTCTGCGACAGCTGGAACTCCGCCGTCGCCGCAAGCGCCTTGGCGGCCGTGCTGTCCTTGCCGCCCCCCAGCCATTTACTCGCCTGCTCCGAGGCCGTCGGGAACGCGTACAGCGCGATCGATGCCGGAGCATCCTCGGGCTTCGCGCCCGACCACTTGGCGATCGCCTTGATCTCGGGTGTGTCCTTGGTCCAGGCGGCCTTGTTCTTTCGGTAGGCCTCGTCGGACGCCGCGAGGATCTTGACGAACTTCACCATGAAGTCGCGGTTCGCCTTCGCCCAGTCCTTGTTGACGACGTACCCGTCGAACGTCGCCTTGCCGGTGTCGGCCGATATCTTTCCGGAGGTGAGGATCACCTTGCCGTCCTTCTTCACCTCGGCGAGCACCGGGTCCCAGATGAACGTCGCCTGGATGTCGCCGCGCTGCCAGGCCGCGCGCACTTCCGGTGGACGCATGTTCAGGATCTGCACGTCGGCCGGGTTCACCTTCGCCTGCTCCAGTGCGACCATCGTGTGGAAGTGCGTCGTCGAGTTGAAGGGCATCGCGATCTTCTTGCCCTTCAGGTCGGCCACGGTGTTGATGCCGGAGCCGTTCTTCACGACCAGCGCCTCGGCGCTGCCGATGTCGTCCAGGATCCAGAACAACTCGAGCGGCTCGCTGCGTGAGACGGCAGCGGCGATACCGGCCGAGCCGACCTCGCCGATCTGCACCGCGCCGGACGCCATCGCCTTGATCACCTCGCCGCCGCCGCCGAACTGCTTCCAGTTGATCTTGTAGCCGGTGGCCTTCTCGAGCTCCTTGGCCTCCTGCGCGACCCGGTAGGGCACCACCATGTCCTGGTAGCCGATCGTGACTTCCTTCTGCTGCGCAAGTGCCGGCGTGGCGAAGAAGATAGTGAACAGCGATGCGGTGAACAGTCGTTTCATGCCAGGTCTCCCATGGGGTCAGAGCGGTTATGCGAGCAGCGATGCTGGGTGGATCGGAGTCGGGTCAGCGCTGTCCCGCGGAAGCGCTGCCCGACGAGCGCCTCGGGACGCCAATTGGATCACCAACGCCGAACGCGATGCTAGAGTCCTGCGAGCGTCCGGCGCAAGATGTCCGCGATCATGTCGATATGACTTTTCTCGGCGATCAGCGGCGGCGCGACGATCGCGGCGTCGCCGGTCGCCTTGAGGTGCAGCCCATTGTCGAACAGCCTCTTCTGGAGTGCATGGCCGCGCTTGCCCGGCGTGCCGTCCATCGCGACGTCGATCGCGCCCATCATGCCGTAGCCGCGGATGTCGGTGACGACCGGCAGGTCCTTGAGCGAGAACAGCGCCTCGAGGAAATAGGGCGACAGCTCGCGGCCGCGCTCGAACAGTCCCTCGCTGCGGTAGAGGTCGAGCGTGGCAAGCCCCGCGGCGCACGCTGCCGGATGACCCGAGTACGTGTAGCCGTGGAAGAACTCGATCGCGCCTTCCGCGGCGGCGCTCATGATCGTGTCGTGGATGCGCTCGCTGACGGCGACCGCACCCATCGGTTGCGCACCGTTGGTGATGCCCTTGGCCATCGTCATGACGTCGGGCGTGACACCGAAGCTCTGCGCGGCGAACGCCTGGCCGGTGCGGCCGTAGCCGGTGATCACCTCGTCGAACACGAGCAGGATGCCGTGCGCGTCGCAGATCTCGCGCAGACGCTTCAGATAACCCCTGGGCGGCACGAGGCAACCGGTCGAACCGGCAATCGGCTCGACGAAGCAGGCGGCGACGTTTTCCGCGCCATACAGGTTGACGATCCGGGCGAGATCCAGCGCGAGGTCGGCCCCGCGTCGCGCCTTCGCCCGGCTGGAACCGGTTCTCCTCGAGGTGCGTGTGCCGCATGTGCGCGACGTTGGCCAGCGCCGGACCGTACTTGCGCCGGTTGTTGACGATGCCGGCCAGCGCGACGCCTCCGAAGTTGACGCCATGGTAGGCGCGCTCGCGCGACACGAAGATATTGCGCCCGCCCTGGCCGCGCGCCTGGTGGTAGGCGAGCGCGACCTTCATTGCGCTGTCGACCGCTTCGGAGCCCGAGTTGACGAAGAAGACGCGGTTCAGGTCGCCGGGTGTCAGCTCGGCCACGCGCGTCGCCAGTTCGAACTGCCTGGGGTGGCCGCGCGTGAACGGCGCGATGAAGTCGAGCTCGCGAAGCTGCGCGGACACGGCGTCGGCGATTTCCTTGCGGCAGTGGCCCGCATTGACGCAAAAGAGACCTGAAGAGGCGTCGATCAGCCTTTCGCCGCGATCGTTCCACAGGAACATCCCCTCGGCGCGCACGACCATTTTCGGGTCGTGCTTGAAATCGCGGTTGGGCGTGAACGGCATCCAGTATTCGTCCATCGAGATCGTTCTCGTGGAGAGTCTGTCGTGCAGCGTGAGTTCGGCGTGGCCCATCGTGTTGCTCCAAGGCGAAGGCGCCGGCCCGGCGATCCGGTTGCGCCGTTCGTGATAGATTGGAATCGTACTCCTTTGTCGCGGCGACGCTGCGCGAACGATGGAGCCAGTTCGGTGGCGGTCTGTGGGCCAGCGCGCGCGAATTCGTGCCGGGTGTGGCCCCGGGGACGAAAACCACTGCGAGGGATCATGTCCGGCCGCGCAAACCAGCCGATGTGGGATCAGCTGTTCCGGCTGTCGTTCGGAAGCCGGGTCAGCCTGCAGGCGCAGATCCGCGAGATGCTGGTGGGCGCCATCCTCGACGCCCACATCCCGGTCGGGGCCGCGCTGCCGTCGACGCGTGCGCTTGCGCTGCAGCTCGGAGTGGCGCGGAACACCGTGGCGCTGGCCTACGAGCTGCTGGTCAACGAGGGCTATCTGCTCACGCGCAGCCGCAGCGGCCATTTCGTCAATCCGGAAATTCTCGCGAACCGGCCGGAAGCGCGACCTCGGCTGCAGACGGGACGCAACGCGACACCAGTCGCATGGCAAGGCCGGCTGCGTTTCACGCCGTCGTCGCAGCGCAACATCGTCAAGCCGGGCGACTGGAACAAGTATTCCTATCCGTTCGTGTACGGCCAGATCGATCCGGCGCTGCTGCCGATCCCAGGCTGGCGCGAGTGCAGCGTGCAGGCGATGTCGGTCCCCGCCATTCGCGGCTGGTCAGGCGACCTGATCGACGCGGACGATCCACTGCTCATCGAGCAGATCCAGACCCGCCTGCTTGCGCGGCGCGGAGTCTGGGCGGCTCCGGACGAAATCCTCGTCACCGTCGGGGCGCAGCATGCGCTGTACCTGCTCGCCACGCTGCTCGTCACCCCCGACGTGACGGTGGGCGTCGAGAATCCGGGCTATCCCGATGCGCGCAACATCTTCGCATCGCGCACGGCCCGCGTGGTGCCGCTGCCGGTCGACGGGCAGGGGCTCGAATTGACGCCGTGCGCTCGCCGAGTGCGATTACGTGTACGTAACGCCATCGCACCAGTGCCCGACCAACGTCACGATGCCGCTCGCGCGCCGGCAGGCGCTGCTCGACTGGGCCGAGCGCGCGACCGCGTGCTGATCGAGGACGACTACGAGATCGAGACTGGGCACCGATGGTCGCGCGCAGCCGGCGCTGAAGAGCCTCGATTCCGCGACGGACGCGTGCTGTACGTCGAGCAGTCTGTCGAAGACGATCGCACCCGGCATCCGGATGGGATTCATCGTCGGCAGCCGCGAGCTGATCGGCGAGGCGCGCATGCTGCGGCGGCTGATGCTGCGCCATCCGGCCGCGAACAACGAGCGCTCGGTCGCGCTGTTTCTCGCGATGGGCTATCACGACGCGCTGCTGCGCCGCATGCGCCAGATCTGCGGCGAGCGTGCGCGGGTGGTCGCGCCGCGCTCGGTCGACACGAGCCTGCCGGAAGTCACCTACCGGGCGATCGGCGGCGCATCGTCGTGCTGGCTTCGATTCCCGGACGCCGATCGACACGCGCGCGCTCGCGCGATGGCCGCGCAACGGCGCGGCGTGCTGATCGAGCCTGGCGATGTCTTCTTCGCCGGTGATGCCCCGCCGCGCAACTACGCGCGGCTCGGCTTCGCGTCGATCGCGACCGAGCGCATCGTGCCGGGCATACGCGAGCTCGCCGCGCTCGCCGCAGAGTTGTACCGGTGCGAGCGCTGAAGCAGGGCCATTCCATGGCCGACCCGCGTTACCATGACACGCTCTTCCGCACGCGCCGCCGCGCCATGTCACTGTCCTCGCCCCTTCGCGCGATCACACGCCCTCCGGCGATGCCACCGGGCTGACGCTCGGCTCAAGCCATGCGTGGAGACCGGCAAGGCAACGGAATGACGCGCCTTGGGAACGGGCTGGCGGCGCCGCACGCGCTGTGGTTCGGCGTTACGCTGCGCGGTTGCGAACCCTCGACCACAGGAGATACGTCGATGCGCATCGGTGTCCCGAAGGAAATCAAGGTACTGGAAAACCGCGTCGGGCTGACGCCCGGCAGCGTGCGCGAAGCCGTGACCCACGGTCACCAGGTCGTCGTCGAACACAACGCGGGGCAGGGCATCGGCATGGACGACGACGCGTATCGGAAGGCCGGCGCACGTGTCGTCGATGCCGCCGCCGAGGTGTTCGCGGCGCCGACATGATCGTCAAGGTCAAGGAGCCGCAGGCGGTCGAGCGCGCGATGCTGCGCAGCGGCCAGATTCTGTTCACCTATCTGCACCTCGCGCCCGACCCCGAGCAGGCAAAGGATCTGGTCGCCAGCGGTGCCGTCTGCATCGCGTACGAGACGGTCACCTCGTCGACCGGAGGGCTGCCGCTGCTTGCGCCGATGTCCGAGGTCGCCGGCCGGATGGCCGTGCAGGCGGGCGCGTACTACCTCGAAAAGCCGCACGGCGGGCTCGGCATGCTGCTGGGCGGCGTGCCGGGGGTCGATCCGGCGAAGGTCGTCGTGCTGGGCGGCGGCGTCGTCGGCATCGCACGCGTGCCATATCGCCCTCGGCATGGGCGCCGAGGTGTGGGTGCTCGACCGCAGCGTCGACGTGCTGCGCTCGCCTGTGGCGGCAGTTCGGCCGTCCGCTCAACACGGTGTTCTCGACGCACGACGCGATCGAGAACCACGTGACCGAGCGCCGACCTCGTCATCGGCGGCGTGCTGATTCCCGGGCGCGTCGGCGCCGAAGCTCGTCTCGCGCCGCCTGGTGAAGAGGATGAAGCCCGGCTCGGTGATCGTCGACGTCGCGATCGACCAGGGCGGCTGCTTCGAGACCTCGCGACCCGACGACCCACGCCGAACCCGTCTACGTCGTCGACGGCGTCACGCACTACTGCGTCGCGAACATGCCCGGCGGCGTCCCGCGCACATCGACGTTCGCGCTCAACAACGCGACGCTGCCCTTCGTGCTGGCGCTCGCCGACAAGGGCTGGAAGAAGGCGCTCGCCGACGACCCGCACCTGCAGAACGGTCTGAACATCGCGTTCGGCAAGGTGACCTGCCAACCGGTGGCGCAAGCCCTCGGCTACGGTTTCGTATCTGCGGACACCGTGCTCGCGTGACGTCGTTCGGGTGGCTGGAGCCGCGCCTGCGGCCCACGGCGGGCGGTACACTCTGCCGTGCGCGGTGCGCGCGATCGGAAGGCGACGAATCGCGCTCTGCGACCTCTATCGATTCCGCGTCCGGATCGCCATGCCCGCCCAGACTTCCGCATTCGACTACGTGATCGTCGGCGCTGGCACGGCCGGCTGCGTGCTCGCGAACCGATTGACTTCCGACGGCCGCAACACGGTTCTGCTGCTGGAAGCGGGTCCCGAGGACGATTACCTCTGGATCCACGTGCCGATCGGCTATGGCAAGACGATGTTCCACCCGGTCTACAACTGGGGCTTCTACACCGAGCCCGAGCCGACGATGAATGGACGCAAGCGTGTATTGGCCGCGGGGCAAGGGACTGGGCGGCTGCTCGTCGATCAACGGCCTCATCTACATCCGCGGCCAGCCGCAGGACTACGATCAATGGGCGGCCGAGGGCAATCCCGGCTGGGCGTGGGCCGACGTGCTGCCGTACTTCAGGCGGCTCGAGAGCAACGAGCGCGGTGAAAGCGAGTTCCACGGCGCGACGGGCCCGCTCGCGGCTCGGACATCGGAAGAAGCACGAGCTGATCGAGGCGATCATCGACGGAGCGGGCGAGCTTGGCATCCCGCGCAACGCGACTTCAATAGCGACCGCCAGGAAGGCGTCGGCTATTACCAGCTCAACACCCGCAAGGGGTGGCGCTCCTCGACGGCGACCGGATACCTCAAGCCCGCGCGCACGCGGTCGAATCTCGCCGTCGAGGTGAACGCCCAGGCGACGCGCGTCGTCATCGATGGAGCCCGGGCGACCGGTGTCGAGTACAGGCAAGGGCGGGCAGACGACGACCGTGCGCGCGCGGCGCGAAGTCCTGCTCGCGGCGGGCGCGCTGCAGAGCCCGCAACTCCTGCAGCTCTCGGGCATTGGCCCGGCGGCAGTTGCTGCAGCAGTTCGGCATCCCGGTCGTCGTGGACCTGCCGGGCGTCGGCGAGAACCTGCAGGATCACCTGCAACTGCGACTTATCTACAAGTGCGCCAAGCCGATCACCACCAATGACGACCTCAATTCCTGGTGGCGCTCCGCAAGGATCGGGCTGCAGTGGATCCTGTTCCGCAGCGGGCCGCTGGCGATCGGCATCAATCAGGGCGGCATGTTCACGCGCGTGCTGCCCGAGTCGGCGACACCGGACGTCCAGTTCCATTTCGCGACGCTGTCCGCGGAGATGGCCGGTGCGAAGGTGCACCCGTTCTCCGGATTCACGTTCTCGGTTTGCCAGCTGCGGCCGACTTCGCGCGGCCGCGTGCAGATCAAGTCGCCCGACCCGCTGGCCGCGCCTGCGATGCACGCGAACTACCTCGCGACGGAACTCGACCGACGATGCGCCGTCGCCGGTGTCAGGCTCGCGCGGCGGATCGCGCAGACCCGCGCGATGCAGCCCTACGTCGAGGCCGAGTACCGACCCGGGCCCGCGGCGCAAACGGACGCGGACCTTCTCGAGTTCTGCCGCAACCACGGCGCGACGATCTTCCACCCGGTCGGCACCTGCAAGATGGGCCCGGATGCGCAGTCCGTCGTGGATTCGCGGCTGCGCGTGCACGGCGTCGCCGGCCTGCGCGTGGTCGATTGCTCGATCATGCCGACGATTCCATCGGGAAACACCGCAGCGCCGGTCGTCATGGTGGCCGAGAAGGCGAGCGACCAGATCGTCGCCGACGCCAAGCAGTGAGTCTGGCCCCAGCAGGTCTAGCCCGCTGGCTCTAGCCTGGCTGTCGCGCGACCGCGACAATCCATCCATGGACCTCGGCCCGGTCCGGCAACCAACTCCACGCCACACGGAAACCGCGATGAACACGATGACCGAGATGAAGAGCCCGGCTGTGGCCGGACTGCAGAAGATGACGCCCTCGGAGGCGTTCGTCGAGACTTTGGTTGCGCAGGGCGTCAAGCACGTATTCGGCATCGTCGGCTCCGCCTACATGGATGCGCTCGACCTGTTTCCCCTCGCCGGTATCCGCTTCGTCTCGGTCGCGCACGAGCAGGGCGGCGGGCACATGGCCGACGGCTATGCGCGCGTGTCGGGCCGCCACGGCGTGTGCATCGCGCAGAACGGCCCGGGGATCACGAATTTCGTCACGTCGACCGCGGCCGCGTTCTGGGCGCATTCGCCGGTCGTCGTCGTCACGCCCGAGACGGGATCGATGACGCTGGGTCTGGGCGGGTTCCAGGAAACCGAGCAGCTGCCGATCTTCGCGAAGATCACCAAGTACCAGGCGCACGTCAACAATCGGGCGCGCATGGCGGAATTGACGGGCCGTGCGTTCGACCGCGCGCTGCTCGAGATGGGTCCGACCCAGCTCAACATTCCGCGCGATTTCTTCTACGGGGACATCGAGTGCGAGATCCCGCAACCGATCCGCATCGAACGCGGCGCGGGCGGGGAGGCGAGCCTCGACGAGGCGACGAGGTTGCTCGCCGGCGCGAAATTTCCGGTGCTGCTGGTCGGCGGCGGCATCGTGATGGGCGACGCGGTTGCACAGGCGATCGCGCTGGCCGAGCGGCTGCAGGCGCCGGTGGCCACCTCCTACTTGCACAACGACGCATTCCCGGCACGCCATCCGCTGTGGTGCGGACCGCTCGGCTACCAGGGCAGCAAGGCGGCGATGAAGCTCATCGCCAAAGCCGACGTGGTGCTCGCGCTCGGGACGCGCCTCGGACCGTTCGGCACGTTGCCGCAATACGGCATGGAATACTGGCCCCGGCAGGCGAAGGTCATCCAGGTCGATGCCGACGCGAAGATGCTGGGGCTCGTCAAGCCGATTTCGGTCGGCATCTGCGGCGACGCGGGCGCCGCCGCCCAGGCGCTTGTCGTGCGGCTCTCCGGTCACGCACTGGCCTGCGACGGCAATCGTGATGCACGGCTTGCCGAGATCGCCGCTGAGAAGCGCACCTGGGAAGCAGAGCTCGACGGCTGGGCGGGCGAGAAGGATGCCTGGTCGCTCCAGGTCGCGAAAGACTCGAGCGCCATGCACCCTCGGCAGATGCTGCGCGAAATGGAGCGGGCGATGCCCGCGGACGCGATGTTGTCGACCGATATCGGCAACATCTGCTCGGTGTCGAATTCATACCTGCGCTTCGACAAGTCGCGGTCCATGTTTGCGGCGATGAGCTTCGGCAACTGCGGCTATGCGTTTCCGACGATCATCGGCGCGAAGGTCGCCGCCCCCGATCGCCCGGCGATCGCGTATGTCGGCGACGGTGCGTGGGGCATGAGCTTCGGCGAACTGCAAACCTGCGTGCGCGAGAGGATCGGCGTCACGGCAGTGGTGTTCAACAACGGCCAATGGGGCGCGGAAAAGAAGAACCACGTGGACTTCTACGACAACCGTTTCATCGGCGTGAATCTCGACGGCCAGCCGTCGTGGGCGGCGGTGGCAAGAGCAATGGGCGCGGAAGGCGTGCGCATCGAGAAGCTCTCCGACGTCGGGCCGGCGCTGCGCGGCGCGGCCGACGTGCAGCGCGAGGGGAGGACCACCGTGCTCGAGATGATGGTGACGCGGGAGCTGGGCGACCCGTTCCGCCGCGACGCGCTCGCGTTGCCGGTGCGCCACCTCGCCAAGTATCGCGCCACGGCGGCGCCGAGCACCTGAGGGTTGGCGGCGGCCACGACCGTCGTCGAGCGTGCATGTTCATCGGTCACTTCGGTGTGGCGCTCGCGGCAAAGTCGTTCGCGCCACGAACGTCTCTCGGCACACTGATCCTCGCTTCGCAATGGATCGATCTGGTCTGGCCAGTGCTACTGCTCGGCGGCATCGAACAGGTGACCATCGTGCCGGGCCACCTGCCGATGACCCCGCTGGAATTCGTCCACTATCCCTGGACGCACAGCCTGCTCGCGGTGCTCGTCTGGGCGGTCGGATTTGCGCTCGTCTATCGCATTGTTCGCAACAACGCTCGCGGCGCTTGGTTGCTTGGGGCGCTGGTCGTTTCGCACTGGGTTCTCGACCTCATCGTTCACGAGGCAGACCTGCCGGTATGGCCCGGCGGACCCCGATGGGGCATGGGCGCGTGGCGGTCGGTGCCCCTCTCGCTCGCGCTCGAATTCGCGCTTCTCGCGGCAGGTGCATGGCTTTACACGCGTGCAACGCGCGCCACGGATCGCCTCGGCGCGTGGCTGCTCGCGGCGTTGCTGTGCCTGCTCGTCGTGCTGTACCTCGGCGCGTTTCTCGGGCCACCGCCGCCGTCGGTACGCGCGCTTGCGTTCTCCGCCCTCGCGGGCTGGCTGTTCGTCGCCTGGGGCTACTGGATCGACAGGCACCGAGTCGCGGTCGCCGCGGCGGGAACATGACGATGGCGCATCCCAAGCTCGCCACGTCCATCAGCCAGACGCAGGTGCGCTCGCCGTGCTTCGAGCCCGCGCATCCTGCGGCGACCGCATCGTCCCGCTCCTCGTTGTAGCGGGCCAGACTGCGGCAATCGCCGCTCCGCTCGCATTCTTCCGCATGTCTCGACGCAGCGGAGCGCATCTCCGTTTGCCTGCGGATGGCGATCGTTCTAACCTTGCCGCTCGCGAAGACTCGCGCGGGGCACCATGCGGTGTGAAGACTGCGGCGCGGAGAACAGGGTGGGCCGGCGCTTCTGCGGCGACTGCGGCGCCGCACTGGCCGAGGCATGCGCGCAATGCGGCTTTGCCAATCAGCCGGGGGAGAAATTCTGCGGCGGCTGCGGTGCGCCGATCGGCGCCCTGCCCGGCACTCTCGCCGCTGTCGACCATCCGGTACGGCCACTGTCATCGGTCGTGGTTCCCGCGGCAACCGACGAGCCCGCCGTGGACGGCGAGCGCCGCCCGATCACGGTCCTGTTCGCTGACCTTGCTGGCTTTACCCACCTTTCGCAACGGCTGGATCCCGAGGTGGTGCATTGCCTGCTCGGACGCTATTTCGCGAGCGTGGATGGAATCGTCGCGCGCTGGGGCGGCACGATCGACAAGCACATAGGCGATGCGGTGATGGCGCTCTTCGGCGCGCCGACCGCGCATGGCGACGATGCGCTGCGCGCGGTGCGCGCCGCGGCGGAGATACAGGCTGCCGTGCCTTCACTCGCGAGCGAGACCGGTCGCCCGCTCGGCGTGCATATCGGGATCGCGGCGGGCGAGGTGATGGCGAGCGGTCTCGGCAGCGCGCAGCATCGCGCCTACACGGTGATCGGGCCTTCGGTGAACCTCGCGGCGCGTTTGCTCGGCGTCGCGCGCGAGGGAGAAACGGTCGTCGATCAGGCCGTCTACGAGCAGGCGCGGCGTCAGGCGCGCTTCGACGCCATCGAGAACGTCCTGGCAAAGGGTATCGACGGCGCATTCCGCGCCTGGCGGCTGGTCGAGGTCACGCCGCAGGCCGATGACGTCGAGCATGCGATGGTCGGGCGCGAGGCCGAACTCGCGCAACTTGTCGCGATGCTCGACAGCTGCCGCGCGCGCGGCATCGGAGGTACAGCGCTGGTGCGCGGCGAGCCGGGTATCGGCAAATCGCGCCTCGTCCACGAGTTGCGCCGGATTGCGGCGGCGCGCGGTTTCGCGTGTCACACGGGACTCGTGCTCGATTTCGGCATGGCGGAGGGACGCGACGCAATTCGAGAGATCGTCGCTAGCGTGCTCGAACTGCCGGCTGGCGCGGACGATTCGGCGAAGCTCGCGAAAATCGACGACGAGGTGCGGTGTCCCGCGGAGCAGCGCCCGTTCCTCTTCGACCTGCTCGATCTACCGCAGTCGAACGAGACCCGTGGCATCTACGAGGCGATGGACAATGCGGCCCGCCAGCGCGGTCGTGCGGCCGCGCTGCGTTGCCTGCTCGAATCCGCGGCAGCACAGGCTCCGCTGCTTCTGACCGTCGAGGATGTCCATTGGGCGGACAGTCCCACGCTCTCCTATCTCGCCGTGCTGGCGCGAGAGGCGGGTACGCTACCGATCGTGGTCGTCTTCACCTTGCGCCTGGAGGGGGATCCTGTCGGCGCTTCGTGGCGCTCATCCATCCAGGGCAGTCCGCTCCTCACCCTCGATCTGGGTCCGATCGGAACGAAGGACGCGCTCGCGCTCGTGGGCAGTCTGCTTTCCACCGCTCCCGGCGTCGCGCAGAAGTGCGTCGAGCGCGCGGCAGGAAATCCACTCTTCCTCGAGCAGCTCCTGCATGCAGCCAACGAGCACGACGAGCGCCTGCCCGCGTCGCTGCACAGCCTCGTGCTTTCGCGCGTCGACCGCTTGCCCGAGCGCGACAGGGCGGCCCTTCGCGCCGCGGCGGTGATCGGGCAACGCTTCGAGCTCGAACTGCTGCAGCAGCTTGCACAGCTGCCGGACTATCGGTGTGATGAGCTGATCGCGCATTTCCTCGTGCGGCCCGATGGCACGGACTTCCTGTTCGCGCATGCGCTGATCCGCGATGGTGTCTACGCATCGCTAACACTCGCCCGCCGCGTTGCGTTGCACCGCGCGGCGGCGTCCTGGTACGGCGAGCGCGACGCCGTACTGCACGCCGAACACCTCGATCGCGCCGGCGCGCAGGAGGCGCCTGCGGCCTACCTGCGCGCGGCACACGTGCAGATGGCGGCATTGCGTCTGGAGCGCGCCCTGGCGCTGGCGGACCGTGGTGCCGCGATCGCGCACGAACCGTCCGACGTCGTCGCGCTGCACCTGCTCCGAAGCGAGCTGCTGCGCGAGATGGGCGAGGGCAAGCCCGCTACGGAGGCAGCGCGCGCTGCGCTGGCTGTGGCGGAAGTTCCAACCGACCGGTGCCGCGCATTGCTGTCCGCCGCCGCGGGCATGCGCCTCACCGCGGATGTCGACGCGGCGCTCGCGGCACTTGCCGACGCGGAGCCGATCGCCAGCGCCAGCGGACTTTCGCGCGAGCTCGCCGAATTGCATTACCTGCGCGGCAACCTGCGCTTCGCTCAGGGCCGGATCGGCGACTGCCGCGTCGAGCACGAGGCTGCGTTCGCGCACGCGCAAGCGCTGGCGGACCCGGCGTGGGAAGCGCGGGCGCTGTCCGGTCTTGCCGATGCCGACTACGCCGAGGGTCGGATGCGCACCGCACACGAGCGGTTCGCGCGCTGCGTATCGCTGTGCGAGGCGCACGGCCTGACGCGGATCGCCATCGCCAATCGCGGCATGATGGGAAACTGCCGCCTCTACCTGAACGATTTCGATGGGGCGATCGCCGACCTCGAAACAGCGCTGCGCGCCGCGCGGCAGGTCGGCAACCGGCATGCCGAGATGTTTGCACTGGAGAGCCTCGGCCTCGCGCTTGCATGGTGCGGCCGTCTTGAGCAGGCGCTCGGGCCGCTTGCGCAGAGTCTCGTCCTCGCGGAGAGCGTCGGGGCTCGCCGTTATCAGGCGTTGCTCTTGGCGCTCCTCGCCGAGAGCTGGATCGGTCTTGGCGACAGCGAGCGAGTGGTTCCTGCCGTGGACCAGGCACTGTCGCTCGCGCGCGAAACGGGCATGGCGTTCTGCGGTCCGATCATGCTGGGCCTCAAGGCGCGGGTCAGCACGGATAGCGACGAAGCTGCCCGCTGTCGTCAGGAAGCGGAAGCGCTGCTCGCGTCAGGTTGCGTCAGTCACTGCCACATCGCCTATCACCGCAGCGGCATCGAGGACGCGCTCGAGCGAGAGGCGTGGCCGCGGGTCGAACATCACGCAGCGGCGCTCGAGCGATACACGGCAGAGGAGCCGCTGCCATACACCGACTGGATCGTCGCGCGCGGGCGCCTGCTGGCTGCGCTCGCGCAAGCACCGGACGACGTCGCGTTGCGGGCCGAGCGGGACCGGCTGAAGACGGAGTTCGATCGCCTCGATTGGCGGGTGGCGTGGTCGTAGCTCTGCAACGCCAGCGGCCTCCGATGTGGTAGCGGGCGTGGCCGACCCGGCGCGCGCTCCGGGCACCCCTGTTGCCGAAAACGGTGGAGCGGGTCGTGGCGGACCTTGCTCAACCGCAAGAAGCGGCGAAGCTGCGCCCCGACTCTATCGCCGTGTCACAAAACGGGAACATGGACCGAGCAGCATCGGCAATGGGCGTCGGTCCGTCGCGGTCCGGTTCCGGCTCGCGACCATGAACCGGATTCACGATGACAACGAAGCGACGTACGGAACATGAAGTGTCCAGAATGCTGCGGCTTCAGCGCGCGGTCCGTGGCGTCGAGGAACTGCGACGTGCCGCGCTCGCGGTGGAACAGGAGTTCGCTGCCGATCTCGACGCTGTGGCACCCTCGATGCGCGAGAGTGCGTACAACCTCGTTCACTATCTCGCGGTGCGTCGCCACGACGTGCGCCAATTGCAGGACGAGCTCGCGCGCCTTGGCCTGAGTTCGCTCGGGCGAATGGAGGCGCACGTCATGGCGTCGCTGGAGGCGGTGCTCGAGGTACTCCACGCGCTGCGCGGCGACACGAGTCCCCGGACTATCGCCGAGGAGCCGCCGGTCACGTTCGAGACCGGCGATGCGTTGCTTGCCGAGCACGCGAACGCGATTCTGGGTGCGCCGGAACGGGGGCGGGCGACGCGAATAATGGTCACGATGCCGGGGGAAGCGGCCGATGATCCGGAGCTGATACGGGATCTGATCGAGGCCGGCATGGGAATCATGCGCATCAATTGCGCACATGACAGTCCGAAGGTCTGGGAACGCATGGTCAAACATCTGCGCCGTGCAGAGCGCGAAGCCGGCAAGCGGTGCCTGGTTTCGTTCGACCTCGCCGGGCCCAAGCTTCGCACCGGACCCATGGCGCCCGGGCCGGCCGTCGTCAAGTGGCGGCCAAGGCGGGATGCGGTCGGCCTCGTGACGGAACCTGCCCGGGTCCGGTTCGTCACGCGCGTTCACGAAGCCGACGCCGACGAGCCAACGATCCAGGTCGAAGGCGGATTCCTTGCCAAGATGAAGACGGGCGACACCGTTGCACTCACCGACACACGCGACCGAAGGCGGATGCTCAAGGTGGTCGAAGTCGAGCCCGGCAAGTGCATGTGCGAGACGGATGCGACCGCGTACGTGGTGCCGGGAACGCGTCTCGCGTTGCGACGCAAGGGCCGAGCGGTTCGCGACCGCCTCGCAAGTCGGTGACCTGCCGGCGCTCGAGCCGTGGATTGCGCTCCGGCCCGGCGACGTACTCGACATCGTGCGCGGCGAGATCCCGGCCGCGACGCGGTTCACGACGACGACGGTCGCGTTGCTCGAACCCGCGGTCGGCTTCGTGCGCGCTCTCCGAATTGTTCGTCGGCGTTCGCGTCGGCGAGTCCATCCTCTTCGACGACGGCAAGATCCGCGGCACGATCCGCGGCGTGCTCGAAGACCGGCTGCGCGTTCGAGATCACCGCCGTGGCCGGGCGGCACCGCCAAGCTCCAGGCCGAAAAGGGAATCAACCTGCCCGACTCCGACCTGCCGCTCCCCGCGCTGACGCCGAAGACGTCGACGACCTGCGCTTCGTTCGCAAAGCACGCCGACATCGTGGCGCTGTCGTTCGTTCAGCGCGGCGAGACATCGCGGCGCTGCTCGGCGCGATGGCGAAGCTCGCGCGCCGCAACTCGGCATCGTGCTCAAGATCGAGACGCAGGCGGCATTCAATCGCTTGCCGATGCTCCTGCTCACGGCGATGCGTCATCCGCCGGTCGCCGTCATGGTCGCGCGCGGTGACCTCGGCGTCGAGTTCGGCTTCGAGCGGCTCTCCGAGGTGCAGGAGGAAATCCTCTGGCTGTGCGAGGCCGCCCATGTCCCGGTGATCTGGGCGACGCAGGTGCTCGAGTCGCTCGCCAAGGGAGGAATGCCGTCGCGCGCCGAAGTCACGGATGCCGCCATGGGCAGCCGCGCCGAATGTGTGATGCTGAACAAGGGCCCCTACATCCGCGAGACGCTTCGATTCCTGATCGACGTGCTGGGCCGGATGGAGGCGCACCAGTACAAGAAGACAGCGCGGCTTCGGAAGCTTCGCGTGTCCGACGTCAACGGTTCGCTTGGGCGCCGCGCCGAAGCGGCGCAGGCGACGGCCGAGTGAACTGAGCCTTACACTGGCTTCGATGTGCATGCGGCGCAGCCTCGGAGGTCGGTCGTCGAGGCGGATCGCAGGGCACCGAGGGCCGCTCCGCCGGTATGCGTCGGCGCCTTTTTTGCACGCGCCGCGAAAGGTCGATCCGGAAAGTGGACGGCCCGATTTGCGAGATCGCGCCGAGCCCCGGATTCTCGTCGCCCACCTTCGGCCGCGTCACGCCGATTGGCGGTGTCAATTTCCTCGCCTACCCACCGATAGCGATCGCTGGCGGGCGCTGCAAGCAACGCAAGCGCATTCTCCGCCTCGATGCGCTCGCAGCGTTCCTCGGCGGACAGCGGATAGCCGCATACGAGGCCGGTGCTGTCGGAGCGGTAGATCGTTGCGATCGCCATGCATTGGTTCGTTGAGTCGGAGCCGTCATTCTCGCGATTGCCGGCGCCAGATTTGTGACAGAAATATTGCAGAAGCGCGCATACGCCAATTCTGATGTGCAAGCAATCACTGCCAAGCGATTGATTCACGTGGCAATGTCGATTGCTGCGCAACAACGTTGAAGCATAGAACATTGCCAGCGTACTTGCGGAGCGTAGAATGTCGTTCGCAGTACCACTTTCCTGTTCCTCGCAGCACCTCCCGTCCATTCATACCAGTCCTCCATGACGGCAAAAGTTCCCAATCCGCTGGAAGGCGTCTCCTTGCGGTCGCAGGCAGTTCATCGCGACGCGATTGCCGAGTTGGTCGAGTCGACAAAGCAGCCATTGACCGAAGTCGAACAGATCTACGAGGCGGAATTCACGCGGCTCAGGTCGAGCGCGCGGGTGACCGACTACCTGGTGCTGTTCGCGGTGCGACGCACGCGCGACGCGCTGACGCGCCGCCGCGCATAACCGGGAAAGTGAAGTGCTGCGCGGGTCACTGCCTGCGCGGCGGTGGCAGCGCGTGCGCGCGTGAAAGGACGGCGAGCACGCCTTCTGCGACACGGCGAGGGCGCTCCTCCACGCCGAAGCAGAGCGCGGGGTCATTCCGGGGATCCACCTCTATTATCTTTGTGCTCGGTTCCACCCGCGCGCCCCTCGCGCTGAGTCCGCGCAGCACGCCAGTCAACGGCGCCGCGACGGGCCGATTGCCGACTGCGCCGACCCATTCGCCGCGTTCGACGTGATCACCGATCCGGCGAGCCGTGGAGAAGCGGCCGCCCACGGCCGAGTACACAAAGCGTTCTCGACCGGCGCCACCCAGGAGGGGCAATTCAGTGCAGATCGAGAATGTATCGCGATGATCGGCGATATCGTCCATCTGCACTCCGGTCGCGGCTTCCAGGGCCGCGTGGACATGCTCGCCCACGACGAACCCGGGACCGACCCCAATGGTGTATAGCCCTTGGGGGGCCTTCGCCAGCAGCGAAAGCGATGGTCCCTCGCGGCGCATCCTCGCATCGATCAGCGCGATCGGAGGCAACGCTGCCGCGACGCCGGGCCAGGACCAGGTCGTTGCCGCAATCGCGGCGCTGCGGTCGAGCACGAGTGGAACGCTGCGCAGGCTCGCGCAAAAGACGGCCGTCTCGCCTTCAAGCTCGGCATTGCCCACATACCATGCGTTCGTGAACGCCATGCCGCGGTGGGCCCAGGGTGGGTCGACGTCGTCCATCAATACGACGGCGAACCCGGCCCGGTGGAGATGGAGGGCGATCGCGCTACCGACGTCGCCGCATCCCAGCACAAGGGTTACAGGCCGTGTTTCGCGTTGGTTCGCACGCTGCATCGCGCCTCGTCCGACACGAGAAAAAAAGGAGCCGCAAGTGCGCGGCTTCGCAAGGCCGCCCGTTCTGGCGGCGGCTCACGGCCCGGGAAAGGAGAATTCGGTGCCGATCAGGTTCCGATGATGCCGCCGTCATGTTTCGTGATGACGACAGTGGCTGAGCGCGGCCGTCCACCTGCCGGCCCGCCGGGCCATGAGGAAACCGCCTTTGGACGATCGGGATCGGACCGCTCGCTCGCGGTCTCGCCCGGGTGCTGGATGTTTAGGAACATCGAACGCATGTCCGGCGTCATGATCACGCCGGTGATTTCGCATCCCGCAGGTCCTACGAGGAAGCGGCGGGTCTCACCGGACGTCACGTCTGCGGCAAGCATCATGTTGTTGCCGAGGTTCGCGTAATCGTTTTGATTGAGCGTCGACGTCGAAACATCGGTCTCTATCCACAGCAGGCCGCGCGGGTCGATCCACAAACCGTCCGGGCTGCCGAACGCGTCTCCACAGATCGAGCCGCGCTTGCCCGCATCGACGAGGCTCGGGTCCCCGCATTGCGCGAAGATGTCCCAGCGGAATTCGACCGACGCGGGGTCGCGGCCGCGCTCGGTCCAGCGGACGATGTGGCCGAACACGTTGTCCGTGCGCGGATTCGCCGCGTCCACGCCCGGCCGGTCCTTGCCTCCCCTTTGCGAGTTGTTGGTCAGCGTGACGAACGCGTCGCGCGATAGCGGCGAGACGGCGATCCACTCAGGGCGGTCCATCTTCGTTGCGCCGACCGCGTCCGCCGCGGCACGCGCGCGAATGAGCACATCGGCCTGGCCGCGGAAGCCGTTCGCGGAGGTTAGCGTGCCTTGGCCGAAGACGAGGGGCAGCCAGGTGCCCGACCCGTCGGCATCGAAGCGCGCCACGTAGAGCGTGCCGTCGTCCAACAGATTGCGGTTGGCCGCGCGCTCGCCCGGCACGTAGCGCGCCGCGCTGACGAACTTGTAGATGTACTCGAACCGCTCGTCGTCACCCATGTAGACAACCACCCGATTGTCGGCGGCAAGCGTTACGGTGGCACCTTCGTGCTTGCAGCGTCCGAGCGCCGTACGCTTGACGGCCGTCGAGCGGGGATCCCACGGATCGATTTCGACGATCCAGCCGAAGCGGTTGGGCTCGTTCGGGTGACGCGCTGCGTCGAAGCGCGGATCGTGCTCGTGCCACCGGTAGCCCGCGCCCTTCTCCGTGATGCCATACCGACGTTGTTCCGCCGGTATTGCACCCGACGCATTGACGAAGTAGCCGTTGAAATTCTCCTCGCAGGTCAAATACGTGCCCCACGGTGTGACGCCATGTGCGCAGTTGTTGATCGTGCCGAGGACGATACGTCCTGACGCGTCGTCGGCGGTGCGTAGCGCTGGATCACGAGCCGCAGGCCCGCTGATCGCGATCGGCGTCGCCGCCGTGATCCGGCGTGCGAAGCGCGACGGCCGCACGATGATCCAACGGCCGTCCACGCGCCGGATCTCGATCACCGACACGCCGTGCGCCGCCTGTGACTTGCGTACCTTGGCCTCGGTCCACGTCCGCATGCCGTCCGGATGCAGCAACCCGTCGTCCGTGTATTCGTGATTGACCACGAGCAACCCGTGCGCCGACGACGCCTCGAGCTGGCCGTCTGCGGCGGTCGCGACCATCGGGAAATAGTGCAGGCCGTCGTGGTGCATGCCAGCCTGCAGTGCCTGCTCCTCGACAGTATTCGACGCGTCTTGCTTGAATACCGGCCCGGCCGACACGGGATCGCCCCAGGCATAGAGCACCTGTGCTTCGTAACCGTCAGCGACGACGAGCGTGTCGGCCCGCGAAACCGGGACCGAACGAAAACCGGGCTTGGCAGGCGTGGTGTCGGCCAATCGCGCTGAGGGCGCGGACGCGCAACCCGCCAAGGGCAACCCCCCCAGCACGATGGAGGCGGCCGCTCCCTTCATCATCGCGCGTCGTGTCGTACACACGCGCGCAAACGTCGTGTTCCAACTCGTATTCGAGACTGTCGCCGCTGTCCTGCATGGCCCTCTCCGTTTCGACCGTGAGCGGCCAACGATACGCAAGCCTGTTGGCAGCATGTTTGCTGCCGTGTGACAGCCGCATGACGCTCCGCGCGCGTGCGCAATGTCATCGGCCGGCAATGCGGCGTTCATCGCGCCGTCGCATCGCCGCGGCAATCTCGACTCCATCGCGCAGGACATCAATGAGATGCGGGTGCCTGTTACGACAGGGCACGAAGCTGTCGCAGAGCGTTCGGGGCGTCGCTTGCGCGCAATGCTGGCGCGAACCGTCGACGAAGTTGAGGCGGCCCAGCGGCTGCGTTACCGCGTGTTCGCCGAAGAGATGGGTGCGCGGATCGCCGGACCGCGTCCCGGTATGGATTGCGACTTCTTCGATCCCTGGTGCGAGCATCTGCTCGTGCAGGACGAGACAACCGACGAGGTCGTCGGCACCTACCGGATACTGACACCTGAGCGGGCGCGCAGCCTGCGAACGTTCTACGCGGAGACAGAATTCGACCTTACACGGCTCGCGCTGATCCGCAACCGTGCTTGCGAGGTGGGCCGCGCCTGCATCCACGCCGACTACCGGACCGGTGCGACGATCACGCTTCTATGGCAAGGGATCGCGGGGTTGATGCAGGAGCGGGGATACGACTATCTGATGGGCTGTGCCTCCGTCAGTATGGCGGATGGGGGCGTCGCGGCCACCCGCATCTGGGAGCAGCTCCCGCCGGCGCAGATAGCGCCGATCGAATACCGCGTATTTCCGCGGCATCCGTTGCAGGCAAACGACGTCTCGCTCGACGCGGTCGCATCGCCTGTGCTGATGCCGCCCCTGTTGCGCGCCTGCCTTCGACTCGGTGCCTGGATCGGCGGTGAGCCCGCCTGGGATCCCGACTTCAATACGGTGGGCCTGTTCGTGTTCCTGCCGTTGGAGCGCGTGGCGCCACGCTACGTGCGGCACTACCTGCGCGCGCTGTAGCCTCGCAATCCGGGATGCCGATGCCGCCACTCGACATGCCTCGGCCGGTGGCGCGGCCGGAGCCCCCGAGCCACGAGCGCACGCATCGCTATCGCGCAATCTTCATCTCGGACCTCCATCTGGGTACGCCCGGTTGCCAAGTGCAGCCACTGCTCGAGTTCCTGCGTCGCACCGAGTGCGAGTACCTCTATCTCGTCGGTGACATCGTCGACGGCTGGCAGCTGCGCCGCCGCTGGTACTGGCAGCAGTCGCACAACGACGTCGTGCAGAAGGTGCTGCGCAAGGCGCGCAAAGGTACGCGGGTCGTCTACGTGCCGGGCAACCACGACGAAGCGGCACGCCACTTTCTCGACGTCGACTTCGGCGGCATCGCGATCCGCGAGGAGGCGATCCACTGCACGCTGCGTGGCGAGCGCCTGCTCGTCACGCACGGCGACCTGTTCGACGGTGTGGTCCAGTGCGCACGCTGGCTCGCGCTGCTGGGTGACGTGGCCTACACGTTCGCGCTGAAGCTCAACCAGCACTTCAACGCGCTTCGCGCACGGTTGGGACTTCCCTACTGGTCGCTGTCGCAGTACCTCAAGGACCGGGTAAAGAACGCGGTCTCCTATATCGGCGCGTTCGAGGACGCGCTCGCCAACGAAGCGCGGCGTCGCGGTCTGGACGGCGTGGTGTGCGGGCACATCCACAAGGCTGCGATCCGCAGGATCGGCGGCATCCTCTATTGCAACGACGGCGACTGGGTCGAAAGCCTGACGGCGCTGGTCGAAACCACCGAAGGCGAACTGCGCATCGTGCGCTGGGGCGAGTTGGCCGGCCACCGGCGGGGAGCGTCATCCATGGCACTAGGGAAGAACGAGCCGGTGCTCGTGCGGGTGGGGGACTAGAATGCAACGATCCGAGACACTGGTGGGAGGCATCGGGCTTCCCTCGATTCGCGTCGACGGATCGACGGCGCGGCCGCTGCGCATCCTGATCGTCACCGACGCGTGGGCGCCGCAGGTCAACGGTGTGGTGGTGACGCTGACGCACACGATCGCCGGCCTGCGCCAGCAAGGGCATGAGGTCGAGCTGATCACGCCGGAGGGCTTTCGCACGGTTCCGCTGCCGAGCTACCCCGACATCCCGTTGTCACTGTTCCCGCGCCGTAAAGTCGCGCGGCGCATCGAGGCGTTCGAGCCGGACGCCGTGCACATCGCGACCGAGGGCCCGCTTGGACTGGCGGCGCGCTCCCATTGTGTCAGGACCCAACGTTTGTTCACGACCGCGTATCACACGCAGTTTCCGGAGTACGTGCACGCGCGCTGCCGCTTGCCCGTCGGGTTGACGTACGCGTGGCTGCGGCGCTTCCACGGTCCGGCGGCTGCGGTGATGTGCCCGACGCCCGCCATCGTCGACAGGCTTCGGGCGCGCGGGTTCACGAACGTCGTGCACTGGTCGCGTGGCGTGGACACGGCGCTGTTCCGCCCGCCCGCCGAGCGTACCGCGCAAGACGCGCGGCCGATCTTCGCGTGTGTCGGACGCGTCGCGATCGAAAAGAACATCGAAGCCTTCCTGCGTCTCGACCTACCCGGAACCAAGTGGGTGATCGGCGAGGGGCCGGCGCGACCCGCGCTCGAGCGCACATTTCCCGACGTCCTCTTCAGCGGCGTCAAGCCCCGACGCGAGCTCGTGCGCTACTACCAGGAGGCCGATGTGTTCGTGTTTCCGAGCCGCACCGACACGTTCGGGCTGGTGATGATCGAGGCGATGGCGTGCGGGACACCGGTTGCCGCCTTTCCGGTGCCGGGACCGCTCGATGTCGTGACCGATCCGGCTGCCGGGGTGCTGTCGGAGGACCTCCGGTCGGCTGCGCTGGCAGCGCTTGCCCTCGACCGTGCGGCGGTGCGGCGTTTTGCGCTCAATTTCTCGTGGGACACCGCCACGTCGCAGTTCCTGAACAACCTGACGCCAGCCGATGCACGCGCCTGAGACCGCGGAGAGCCCGCACAAGGGACAGCGTGGCCTGCGCCGCCTGGTCAATGCGTTCTTCTTCTCGCTCTCGGGTCTTGCGCTGGCCTATCGGCACGAGAGCGCGTTCCGACAGGAAATCGCACTCGCCGCCGTGCTGCTGCCGTTCGCGTGCATCCTGCCGCGTGGCCGCGACGGACCGGGTGCTGCTTGTCGGTTCGGTCCTGCTCGTGCTCGTCGTCGAGTTGCTCAATTCGAGCGTCGAGGCGGCGGTCGACCGGGTCGGGTTCGACACGCACCGGCTGGCGAAGCGCGCCAAGGACCTGGGCAGCGCAGCCGTGCTGGTCGCATTGGTGTTGCTGGCCGTCACCTGGGGATTGCTTGCCGGTCCGGCGGCGGTAGCGGCGCTGTCTGGCCTCCGCTGAAAGCTGTCACACGCGGTCACCGGCCCGTCATGGCGCTGTAATATGGTGCGGCTAACCTCGCGGCATTCCCACAAGTGCGAGGTGAGCAAGATGCGCAAGTTCATATTCGGCGGCATGGCCGCCGCCGCGATCCTGTTTGGAGCCGGTACGGCCGCTGCCGTGGACATCACCGGTGCGGGCGCGACATTTCCCTTCCCGATCTACGCCAAGTGGGCCGATGCCTACAAGACGAAGACGGGCGTCGGCATGAACTATCAGTCGATCGGGTCTGGCGGCGGCATTGCCCAGATCAAGGCGAAGACCGTCGATTTCGGCGCCTCCGACATGCCGCTCAAGGCGGAGGATCTTGAGAAGGACGGACTGGTCCAGTTTCCGGCGATCATCGGCGGCGTGGTGCCCGTCGTAAACGTCGACGGCATCACTCCGGGGCAGCTCCGCTTCAATGGCGCGGTGCTGGCGGACATCTACCTTGGCAAGGTCAAGAAGTGGAACGAGAAGCCGATTGCGGACCTGAACCCGGGCGTCAAGCTGCCCGATGACCCGATCACCGTCGTCCGTCGCTCGGATGGGTCCGGCACGACGTTTCTCTGGACCGACTACCTCTCGAAGGTGAGCCCGGAGTGGAAGCAGAAGGTCGGCGCGAGTACCGCCGTGTCGTGGCCGGAGGGCGTGGGCGGCAAGGGCAACGAAGGCGTCGCTGCGTACGTGCAACGGATCAAGGGCTCGATAGGCTATGTCGAGTATGCGTATGCGAAGCGGAACAAGATGGCCCATGCGCAGGTCCAGAATCGCGATGGCGCCTTCGTGCAACCCGATGATCTGACGTTTCAGGCGGCCGCTGCCGGTGCCGATTGGAAGGGAACACCTGGTTTCGGCGCGATCCTGACCGACCAACCCGGCAAGAACAGCTGGCCGATCAGCGGCGCGAGCTTCATCCTGATGCATGGCAAGCAGGACAAGCCGGCCAACGCGGTCGAGGTGATGAAATTCTTCGAGTGGGCGTTCAGGAACGGCGGACCGATGGCGTCCGAGCTCGACTACGTGCCGATTCCGGACGCGGTCGTCAAGCAGATCGCCGAGGCCTGGAAGATCTCGATCAAGGACGGTTCCGGCAAGGCGCTCTGGAACTGACCCTCTTGCCCGCAGGTGGCCGTCGGGATGCGGCGGTTGCCTGCGGGCATCCTCTCGCAGCTCCGACCGCGGATAGTCAGCCCGCGGTCGGTTTCCTTTCGGGGATTATCATGACGTCATCCGCAGGCGCCGCCACGCTTCCTTCCCCGATGTCCGCCGAGATTTCGCTCCGTGACGAACGCGAACCGACGCCGCCCCGGCGGCGGGAGTCGGCGCCGAAGTGGCAGGACGCGCTGTTCGAGCGCACCACGCAATTCTTCGCGCTGTCGGTCCTGGGGTTGCTGCTGGGGATCGTTCTTGCGCTGCTCGTCGCCGCGCTCCCGGCATTCGAGAAGTTCGGCTTCGCATTCCTCGTCACCAACGTCTGGAATCCGGTCACCAGCGATTTCGGCGCATTGGCGCCGATGTACGGCACGCTGGTGACTTCGGCGATTGCGCTGGCGATCGGCGTCCCGGTCAGTTTCGGCATCGCACTCTTCCTCACCGAAATGTGTCCCGCATGGCTCAAGCGACCCCTCGGCACGGCGGTCGAGCTGCTTGCGGCCATTCCGTCGATCATCTACGGTATGTGGGGGCTCTTCATCTTCGCCCCCATCTTCGGTGACTACGTCCAGCCTGCGTTGCAGCAGGCCTTCGGCGATCTGTGGATACTCGGGCCCCTGTTTCAGGGGGCGCCCAACGGCATCGGCATGCTTTCGGCCGGCGTCATCCTTTCGGTGATGATCATCCCGTTCGTCGCCTCGGTGATGCGCGACGTGTTCGAGATCGTGCCGCCGGTGCTCAAGGAATCGGCGTACGGCCTCGGCGGGACGACCTGGGAGGTCGTCTGGAACATCGTGCTGCCCTACACCAAGGTCGGCGTGATCGGCGGCATCATGCTGGGCCTGGGCCGGGCGCTCGGCGAGACGATGGCGGTCACGTTCGTGATCGGCAACGCATACCGGATCAAGGCATCGCTGTTCGAGCCGGGGAACTCGATCGCTTCCGCCCTGGCGAACGAGTTCAACGAGGCGGCCGACCCGGTGCACAGGGCGTCGCTGATCGCACTCGGCCTCGTGCTGTTCCTGCTGACGCTGATTGTGCTGGCGGCGTCGCGCTACCTGATCGCGCGTCTCGCCCGTGGCGAAGGTACCAAGACGTGAGGGCCGCCGCAATGAACCCGCGCTACCGGCGCCGCCTGCTGATCAACCGCGTGAACCTGATGATGTCGCTCGGCACGATGGCCTTCGGCATGTTCTTCCTGCTCTGGATTCTCGGCGTGCTGTTCTACAAGGGCTTCACGGCGATGACCCCGGTGCTGTTCACGCAGATGACGCCGCCACCCGGGTCCGCAGGCGGTCTCTCCAACGCGATCTTCGGCAGCCTCGCGATCGTCGGGGTCGCGACGCTGATCAGCACGCCAATCGGGATCCTCGCCGGCATCTACCTCGCGGAGTACGGCCGGGGGAAGTGGCTGGCCGGTGCGACACGCTTCATCAACGACATCCTGCTGTCCGCACCGTCCATCGTGATCGGCCTCTTCATCTACACCGTGTACGTGATGCAAGTGGGCCATTTTTCGGGATGGGCGGGCTCGTTCGCGCTTGGGCTCATCGCCATCCCGGTGGTCGTCCGGACGACCGAGAACATGCTGAACCTGGTGCCCGGAAGCCTGCGCGAGGCCGCGGTCGCGCTCGGTGCGCCCATGTGGAAGGTCATCCTGATGGTCACGCTGCGGGCGGTCCGCGGTGGCGTTATCACGGGGGTTCTCCTCGCGGTCGCGCGCATTTCGGGCGAGACGGCGCCGCTCCTCTTTACCGCACTCAACAACCAGTTCTGGAGCGCCAACATGAACGCGCCGATGGCGAACCTGCCCGTGGTCATCTTCCAGTTCGCGATGAGTCCCTTCGACGACTGGAAGACGCTGGCATGGGCCGCGGCGCTGCTCATCACGTTGACGGTGCTCGTCATCAACATCCTTGCGCGCACCGTGTTCCGGCAAGGCGCGGCGCGTTGACCCGATGGACTCCGCGATGAACCTGCAAACCAGCGTCTCCCTTCCGACATCGTCGCGCCGGTCGGCCAATCCGTCCGTACCGGCGATTCCATCGAAGATGTCGGTCGAGCGTCTCGACTTCCATTACGGCAAGTTCCACGCGCTGAAGGACGTCAGCCTCGAGATCGCCGAAAACCATGTCACGGCGTTCATCGGCCCGTCGGGCTGTGGCAAGTCCACGCTGCTGCGCACGCTCAATCGCATGTACTCGCTCTATCCAGGCCAGAGGGCGAGCGGCCGCATCCTCTTCAACGGCCAGAACATTCTCGATTCGGGCGTGGACCTCAACCTGCTGCGGGCGAAGGTGGGGATGGTGTTCCAGAAGCCGACGCCATTTCCGATGTCGATCCACGACAACATCGCGTTCGGCGTGAGCCTGTACGAGCGCCTGTCATCGCGCGAGATGGACGAGCGGATCGAATGGGCGCTGACGAAGGCCGCGATGTGGAACGAGGCGAAGGACATCCTGAAGCAGAGCGGCATGGCGCTATCCGGCGGCCAGCAGCAGCGCCTGTGCATCGCGCGCGCTGTCGCGATCAAGCCCGAGGTGCTGCTGCTGGACGAGCCGACCTCCGCGCTCGACCCGATCTCGACGGCGAAGATCGAGGAGCTGATCACCGAGCTCAAGGAGGACTACACGATCGCCATCGTCACCCACAACATGCAGCAGGCCGCACGCGTGTCGGACTTCACCGCCTACATGTACCTCGGCGAGCTGATCGAGTTCGGCAGCACCGACAGCCTGTTCCTGCAGCCGAAGCAGAAGGCAACCGAGGACTACATCACGGGCCGGTTCGGCTGACGGAACCCGCCTGCGAGGAGCGCGATATGACCGAACACACGCACAAGCAGTTCGATGCCGAGATGGAGGCGATCCGCAGCAGCGTGCTGGCGATGGGAGGGCTTGCCGAGAAGCAGTTGAACCGCGCCATTGCGGCCCTCGGAGACGAGGATGACGCGAATCTGATCGACGCCGTCGCGGCGGACGAGCAGCAGATCAACCAGATGCAGATGGCGATCGACCAGCAGTGCAGTCAGATCATCGCCAAGCGGCAGCCGGCGGCGATCGACCTGCGCATGATCCTGACGGTCAGCAAGATCGTGAACGACCTGGAGCGCATCGGCGACGAGGTCAAGAAGATCGCGTTCAAGGCAGCCCAGGCACGCGGCGGCGGGGAGCTCACCCGGGTGCGCCACTACGATGTCGTGCGTGCGGCCGACGAAGCGCACGAACTGCTGCAGATGTCCCTCGACGCGTTCGCCCGGCTCGATACCGCGACTGCGGCGGAGATCATCAACCGCGACAGCGAGATCGACGCGGCGTTCCACGCGATCCTGCGCCAGCTGATCAGCTACATGATGGAAGATCCTCGGACGATTTCGCCGGCGCTCGAGATCATTTTCATCGCCAAGTCGATCGAACGCATCGGCGACCACGCGAAGAACATCGCGGAGTCGGTCGTGCAGGTCGTCAAGGGCAAGGACGTGCGTCACGCCACATTCGAGCAAATCCGTGCCGAGGTTTCGGAGTCATGATGCCGTCGATCCTCGTCGTCGAGGACGAGCCGGCGATTCTCGAGCTGCTGAAGGTGAATCTGGTCGACGCCGGCTACGAGGTGAAGACGGCCGAGGATGCCGAGACCGCGCAGGCACAGCTCAAGGAAGACCTGCCGGACCTGCTCCTGCTCGACTGGATGCTTCCTCGCCAGTCAGGTCTCGCGCTCGCCAAGCAGTTGCGGGCGGATTCGCGAACCCGCGAGTTGCCGATCATCATGGTGACCGCGCGTGCCGACGAATCGGACAAGGTCGCGGGACTCGAGGCGTGGGTGGACGACTACGTCACCAAGCCGTTTTCCCCCCGCGAGCTCAAGGCACGCATCAAGGCGGTATTGCGCCGGCGCGCGCCGGAAGCCGCGCAGGAGCCGCTTGCAGCCGGGCCGCTGACGCTCGATCCGACCACGCACCGGGTCTCCGTCAATGGCACGCCGGTCCACCTCGGACCGACGGAATTCCGCCTGCTGCGCTTCCTGCTCGCCCGCCCCGAGCGCGTGCATTCGCGCGCGCAGCTGCTGGACCAGGTGTGGGGCGACCAGGTCTACATTGAGGAGCGGACCGTCGACGTGCACATCCGCCGGTTGCGAGTCGCGCTCGAGCCGACCGGCCAGGACGGGTTGATCGAGACCGTTCGCGGCGCCGGCTATCGGCTCTCGAACCCGCGATGACCCGACGTGTGGTGACGCGTGGACTTGCGGCGCCCGCCGTGGTCGCCGCCGTCACGCTTGCCATCTGGGGACTCGCGGACAGCGGCTGGGCGCTCGTGGTGCTCGCGGTCGGCGCCGCCGTCATCATCGGCGTCAACCTCTACTACCAGCATCAGGCAACGGAATGGGCGGCGGGGCCGCTCGACGCGCGCGTTCCCGAAGGCCGGGGTGCATGGGCGGTCACATTCGCCGCGCTGTATCGCCGAACCCGCGTGCGAACGGCATATCAGCGCGACCTCACGCAGACGATCTTGCGCTTCCAGAAGGCGGCCGAGGCGATTCCGGATGCCATGGTGCTGCTGGACGCGGACAACCGGATTCGCTGGGCGAACGCGCGCGCGGAACGCTACCTCGGCGTCGCGTTCCCCGGTGACGTCGGCCGGCCGGTGGTGAACTTCGTGCGCCAGCCCGAGCTCGTCCGCTATCTGGACCAGAGCGACGAGGCAGATCCATTGATCGTGGATTCGCAGCGCGAGGTGGGCGTGACCCTTTCCGTCCAGCTCGTGCCGTTCGGGACCGAGGAGCGGCTGCTCATCTGCCGCGACATCTCGCGCCTGGAAGCGGTGGCGCGCATGCGGCGCGACTTCATCGCCAATGTCTCGCACGAGCTCAAGACCCCCCTCACGGTCATCAGCGGCTTCGTCGAGACGATGCAGGACCTGGACCTCGACCCGCGCCAGCGCACGCGCTACCTGCAGCTCATGCAGGAGCAGGCAAAGAACATGCAGCGGCTGGTGAGCGATCTCCTCACGCTCTCCGCGCTGGAAAGCGAACAGAACCCGCTGCACGAATCCGCGTTTGCCGTCGTGCCATTGCTGCTCGAGCTCTCAGCGGATGCCAAGGGATTGTCGCAGGGTCAACACGCCGTTGCCGTGGATGTCGGCGACGCGGCCATGGTACTCGGCAGCCGCGACGAGCTCGCAAGCGCGTTCGGCAACCTCGTCAGCAACGCCGTGCGCTACACCCCGGCGGGTGGTTCGATCACCCTCAGGTGGCGTATTGATGGCGACGGCAGCGGCGTCTTCGCGGTCGTCGACACGGGACTTGGCATTGCGCCGGAGCACGTCCCACGTCTCACGGAACGCTTCTACCGCGTCGATCGCAGCCGCTCGCGCGCGACAGGTGGCACCGGTCTCGGCCTTGCGATCGTCAAGCACGTGCTGTTGCGTCACCAGTCGACGCTCGAAATCGAGAGCATGCCCGGCCGCGGCAGCAGGTTCGCCGTGAGGCTCCCTGCGCGGCGCGTGAAGCCGGCGCCGACGCCGGATTCCACGGACAAGGAGGCGATGCCTACCAGTAGCGAAGCGCCGCGCGAAACAGGCTCTTGAGTTCGTCGCGCCCGATGTCCACGGGCGCGTTCTTGATCACGCGATACTGTGGTTCGGAGCCGGTTGCGAGCGCGTCGATGTCCATTTCGCCGAAGCCCAGCGCCTGCAGGCCGTTGGGCATGCCGGTCGCGCGCATGAATTCGATCACGCGCTTCGCCAGCACCTCCCCAGCGTCGGCCGCTGTCGCGCCTTTGGTGTCCGCACCGAGGCAGCACGCACAATGCAGATGGCGAATCGGGTTCGATGGGGCCAAGTACCGCCACACGGAAGGATTGTTCAACACGACAGCCATGCCATGAGGCACGAGCGATGTGCCGGCCGGATAGCCGTCGACATGCCAGTTCCTCGCGAGGCCCGACACCGGGTACGAGAGTCCGTGCGGCAGGTGGCAGCCCGATGCGTTGAATGCGACGCCCGCGAGCATGGCCGCATACATCATCTCGGTGCGCGCCTCGGTGTCCGCTGCGTCGCGCACGGCGCGCACGAGAAATTCTCCGACCAGCTTCAGCGCTTGCGTGGCGAGCATGTCGGAGAATGGATTCGCGCCCTGCGAGACCGGACGCAGCACGCCCTTCGCGGGATTCGACCGGCGCGGCCACGCTCGCGCGGTCATCGCTTCGAGCGCGTGGCTCATGCAGTCGAAACCGGTGGACGCGATCACGTTGGCCGGCAGCGTGCGGGTGACGTTCGGGTCGACGAGCGCGATGTCGGGAATCAGCCGCCGCGAAATGATGCCGGTCTTCGCGTTGATCGAAGACAGCGTGAAGATCGCGATGCCGGTCGTTTCCGAGCCGGTTCCCGCGGTGGTGGGACATGCGATGTGCGGCCTGAGAGGGCCGGGCACGCGCTGGCCTGCTCCGATCGGCGCGTTCACGTAGGTCATGAACTCCGCGGGGCGCGACGCGTAGAGATTCGCCGCCTTGCAGGTGTCCATCACCGAGCCGCCGCCCACCGACACGAATCCGTCGAAGCGTCCATCCGATGCGAAGCGGGTCGCGTCCCCGAACGAGCCGTCGTCCGGCTCGATCTTCACGTCGTCGTAGACGGCCACGTCCACGCCGGCGCGGGTGAGCGAATCCCGGACGCTTGCGACGTGCTCTCCCGCGGCCAGCGTGCGGTCGGTGAAGAGTCCGACTCGGGTGAGATCGAGCTCGCGGGCCCGATCGCCCGCCTCGGTGAGCACGCCGGACCCGAAGGTGAACGTCGGCATGCCGACGGTGAAGCCACGATCGCTCCCCTCGACCAGCGCGAAATCGGCATGACAGCAGCGCATCGATCCTCCTCCTCGTCGAGCCGTTCGGCTCGCCTTGTGCTTGGCAGTGCTACGCGTGCAACTGAAGTATCCCAAATGACGGTTGCCAGCGTCTCCTGTGCGGTCGTCGATTTGCCGGCCGACCGCGATCAAGTCCTTGTTTCTTGGGATCGCGCGGGTGCCCATCGCCCGCTTTCGCCGCATTTCCGGTGGTTTGACCGAGAAGCGCGGCTGCTGCTAGAATCACGGGTTCCGTCGGAGGGGTTCCCGAGCGGTCAAAGGGAGCAGACTGTAAATCTGCCGGCTCAGCCTTCGAAGGTTCGAATCCTTCCCCCTCCACCAGTCAGGTGCTAGGAGTCAGTTGACAGTTGTCGGTTGCATCTGCGTTCTCGGGGTGGCGCAATCAGCGCCATGGTGAGCAAGCGGCAGACGGTTACGGGCGCTCGATGCGCCACCGGTAGAGACTGGACGACAGCGGTCAACTGACAACTGCCAACGGACTCCTGAACCGCGGGTGTAGCTCAATGGTAGAGCAGAAGCCTTCCAAGCTTACGACGAGGGTTCGATTCCCTTCACCCGCTCCAACACTGGGCATGCGGAAGAGAAGGAAGCACAAAGCGCCCATGTAGCTCAGTGGCAGAGCACTCCCTTGGTAAGGGAGAGGTCGTGCGTTCAATCCGCACCATGGGCACCAGAGTATTGAGGGCAAGAGTGCGAACCTGCACTTGCCCGGAGAAGTTGCCGCCGAATCGCGGGCAGGGTCCGTCGTTTCGGCGCGGAACAGTCGACGCAAAGTCAGGTCAACGAAAGAGTTGGAGAGCGCCATGGCGAAGGGCAAGTTTGAGCGTACGAAGCCGCACGTGAACGTGGGGACGATTGGGCACGTGGATCACGGGAAGACGACGTTGACGGCGGCGTTGACGCTGGTGCTGTCGAAGCTGTTCGGAGGGGAGGCGAAGGCGTACGACCAGATTGATGCGGCGCCGGAGGAGAAGGCGCGGGGGATCACGATCAACACGGCGCACGTGGAATACGAGACGAAGAACCGGCATTACGCGCACGTGGACTGTCCGGGGCACGCGGACTACGTGAAGAACATGATCACGGGTGCGGCGCAGATGGACGGGGCGATCCTGGTGGTGAGCGCGGCGGACGGTCCGATGCCGCAGACGCGGGAGCACATTCTGCTGGCGAGGCAGGTTGGGGTGCCGTACATCATTGTCTACATGAACAAGGCGGACATGGTGGACGACAAGGAGCTGTTGGAGCTGGTGGAGCTGGAGGTGCGGGAGCTGCTGTCGAAGTACGAGTTTCCTGGGGACAAGACGCCGATCGTGATTGGTTCGGCGAAGCTGGCGCTGGAAGGGGACAAGGGGGAGCTTGGGGAGGGGTCGATTCTGAAGCTGGCGGAGGCGCTGGACAGCTACATACCGCAGCCGCAGCGGCTGATTGACGGGCCGTTTTTGATGCCGGTGGAGGACGTGTTTTCGATATCGGGTCGTGGGACGGTGGTGACGGGGCGTGTGGAGCGCGGGGTCATCAAGGTGGGGGAGGAAATCGAGATTGTGGGGTTGCGGCCGACGGTGAAGACGGTGTGCACTGGGGTGGAGATGTTCCGCAAGCTGCTGGACCAGGGGCAGGCTGGGGACAATGTTGGGGTGTTGCTGCGTGGGACGAAGCGGGAGGAAGTGGAGCGTGGTCAGGTGCTGGCGAAGCCGGGGTCGATCACGCCGCACACGAAGTTTACGGCGGAGGTGTATGTGCTCTCCAAGGAGGAGGGTGGTCGGCACACGCCGTTTTTCAATGGTTATCGGCCGCAGTTTTATTTTCGGACGACGGACGTGACGGGCAGCATCGAGTTGCCGGCGGGGACGGAGATGGTGATGCCTGGGGACAACATTCAGATGCAGGTGGCGCTGATTGCGCCGATTGCGATGGAAGAGGGCTTGCGGTTTGCGATACGCGAAGGCGGCCGGACGGTCGGCGCCGGCGTGGTCGCGAAAATCACGGAATAGCGATTGCCGGGCGAAGGCGCTCAGGCGCACTTGCCCGAACGGAATAGGCCAGTAGCTCAATTGGCAGAGCGGCGGTCTCCAAAACCGCAGGTTGGGGGTTCGATTCCCTCCTGGCCTGCCACTTCCGGTGGCAGGCGCCAGTTGTCAGTTGACAGTGCGCGGAAGCAACCAGCCGTGACTGTCGACTGACAACTGCCAACTGAATGCAGATATGGATAAAGCAAAGATCGCGCTGTCGCTACTGTGCGTTGCCGGCGGCGTCGCAGCGTACTACTACTTCTCCGAGACGGCCGTCGTCCTGCGGGTGCTGATGGTGTTCGCGGGTCTGCTCGCGGCGGCCGGCGTCGCTTACACGTCCGTGCAGGGCAAGGAATTCTTCGCGTTCGCGCAGGAATCCTGGGCCGAGGCGCAGCGGGTCAGCTGGCCGAACCGCAAGGAGACGATGCAAACGACAGGGATTGTCTTCGCCTTCGTGGTGATCATGGCGCTCTTCCTGTTCGCGGTGGATTCGACGCTTGCCTGGGTCGTGTCGCTGCTCACCGGGCGGGGGGCGGGATGAGCAAGAAGTGGTTTGTCGTGCACGCGTACTCGGGCTTCGAGAAGAGCGTGATGCGCGCGCTGACCGAACGGATCAAGCGCTCGGGCATGGAGGATCAGTTCGGCAAGATCCTCGTGCCTGTCGAGGAGGTCGTCGAGATGAAGGGCGGCCAGAAGGCGATTTCGGAGCGGAAGTTCTTTCCTGGCTACGTTCTGGTCGAGATGGAAATGACCGACGACACTTGGCACCTCGTGAAGAGCACGCCGAAGGTGACCGGCTTCGTCGGCGGCACGGCCAACAAGCCGACGCCGATTTCACAGAAGGAAGTCGACGCCATCCTGCAGCAGGTGCAGGAAGGCGTGGAAAAGCCGCGCCCGAAGGTGCTGTTCGAGCTCGGCGAGGCGGTACGTGTCAAGGAAGGACCATTCACCGACTTCCACGGCAACGTCGAGGACGTGAATTACGAAAAGAGCAAGTTGCGGGTGTCGGTCACGATCTTCGGACGGTCGACACCGGTGGAACTTGATTTCTCGCAGGTCGAAAAGGCTTGAGTGGATTAGCCGAAAATCGCTTCGCGATCTTGCGGCGAGGTGAGTTCAGCGCGAAAAGCTCGGGGCGGCCCTTCGCTTTTCGCGTAGTAAAGGCAACGAGGGCCGCGTAGCGGGGAGGGCGCGCGAATGGTGCGCCCGCTAACACCCACAGGAGAATGAGATGGCAAAGAAAGTCGTCGGCTTCATCAAGCTGCAAGTGCCGGCCGGCAAGGCGAACCCCTCGCCGCCGATCGGCCCCGCGCTGGGGCAGCGCGGTCTCAACATCATGGAATTCTGCAAGGCGTTCAACGCCCAGACACAGAAGTTGGAGCCGGGCCTGCCCATCCCGGTCGTGATCACGGCGTACGCGGACAAGAGCTTCACGTTCGTGATGAAGACGCCGCCGGCCACGGTGCTGATCAAGAAGGCCGCGAAGGTCGAGAAGGGCAGCAGCAAGCCGCACACCGACAAGGTCGGCAAGCTCACGCGTGCGCAAGCCGAGGAGATCGCGAAGACCAAGCAGCCGGACTTGACTGCCGGCGACCTCGATGCCGCGGTCCGCACGATCGCAGGCAGTGCTCGCAGCATGGGCATCACCGTCGAAGGGGTGAAGTGATCATGGCCGCCGAACAGAAGACTCCGCGCCTTTCCAAGCGCATGCAGACGGTCCGCGGCAAGGTGGACCGCGCGAAGTTCTATCCGGTCGACGAGGCACTGAAGATCGTCAAGGAAACCGCCGTCGCCAAGTTCGACGAGTCGGTGGATGTCGCCGTCAACCTCGGCGTGGACGCGAAGAAATCGGACCAGACTGTACGCGGCTCGGTTGTACTGCCCGCAGGAATCGGCAAGAAGGTGCGCGTCGCCGTGTTCGCACAGGGTGACAAGGCGAAGGCTGCCGCCGACGCGGGTGCCGACGTCGTCGGTTTCGACGACCTCGCTGCGAAGATCAAGGAAGGCTACATGGACTTCGATGTCGTCATCGCCTCTCCGGACGCGATGAAGGTCGTTGGCCAGCTGGGCCAGATTCTCGGCCCGCGCGGTCTGATGCCGAATCCCAAGGTGGGCACGGTGTCGGCCGACGTGGTTACCGCGGTGAAGAACGCGAAGGCCGGCCAGGTGCAGTACCGCACCGACAAGGCCGGAATCGTCCAGTGCACGATCGGCCGTGCGTCGTTCACCCCCGAGCAGCTGAAGAGCAATCTGACCGCGCTTATCGATGCGCTCAACAAGGCGAAGCCATCGGGCGTGAAGGGCATCTACCTGCGCAAGGTCAGCGTTTCGAGCACGATGGGTGCCGGAGTCCGTGTGGATACGGCCACGCTTTCGCAGCAGGCAGCGCAGCAGTGATCGGGTGGCAGGCAACAGGATTCAGAAGGATTGGGGGAGCGCAGTTCGAGGTCTTGAACTGCGAGCCGTCAAAGACCGCTGGAGCGGAAGCGCTCAAACGAATGGATGCAGGGACATGACGAGAAGGTGGTCCAACTTCTGTCAATTGTCTCCTGGCTCCTGAATCCAGCGCAGATGGTGCCCTCGGACAGGTTCTCCTGGACGTAAGGTCACCGAACGGTACGCCGGATCGGATTCACGGTCCTGCGTACAGACGAGAGCCGGAAGGGCAAGCATTTGTTCGAGCCCGGCGGTGCTCGGAAGCAATACGGAGGTGAGCTTGAGTCTTAATCTGCAGCAGAAGGAAGCGGTTGTTGCGGAAGTTGCGAAACAGGTCGCCGGTGCGCAGGCCATCATCCTGGCCGAGAACCGTGGCTTGCCCGTTTCGCAGATGACGCAGCTTCGCGCGAAGGCACGCGCTTCGGGCGTCTACTTCAGGGTCGTCAAGAACACCCTGGTGCGCCGGGCGGTGGTCGACACCCCGTTCGCGACGTTGTCCGACAAGATGATCGGACCGCTCGCGTACGGCATCGGCCGCGACCCCGTTGCCGTGGCGAAGGTCCTCAGCGATTTCGCCAAGAGCCACGAGAAGTTCGTGATCACGGCCGGTGCGATGCCGGGCCAGGTGATGTCCGCCAAGGAAGTCACCGCCCTCGCCGCATTGCCGTCGCGCGAAGAGCTGATCGCCAAGCTGATGGGCACGATGCAGGCGCCGATCGCGAAGTTTGTCCGCACGCTGAACGAGGTGCCGGGCAAGTTCGTGCGCACGGTGGCTGCGATCCGTGATTCCAAGCAGGCGGCTTGATCCCGCAAGCGACAACCCCATTTAACAACGTTCTCCAGGAGCAATTCATGTCCGCAGTCCATACCGAAATCCTCGACAAGATCGCCTCGCTGACGGTGCTCGAGCTGTCCGAGCTCATCAAGGCGATGGAAGACAAGTTCGGCGTGTCCGCCGCCGCCTCCGTCGCCGTGGCCGCCCCGGCCGCCGGTGCCGCCCCGGCTGCCGCCGCCGAAGAACAGACCGAGTTCACCGTGGTGCTGACCGCCATCGGTGACAACAAGGTCAACGTCATCAAGGCCGTGCGCGAATTGACCGGCCTCGGCCTCAAGGAAGCCAAGGATCTCGTCGACGGTGCCCCGAAGCCCGTCAAGGAAGGCGTCTCCAAGGCCGATTCGGAAGCTGCGAAGAAGAAGCTGGAAGAAGCCGGCGGCAAGGCCGAGATCAAGTAATCGACCGGCCGAATGTTCCCCCGGCAATTGTGGCCGGTTGCGACTTCGAGGATCGCGGGCCATGCCCGTCGATCCGCGAGCGCAGCGGGCAGGGTTCGACGGGGGTCGGGTCGGCGGGCAACCGCCGGCCTTTCGCGCCCTGTGCGGGCGGGTTTTGCGGAGGCTTCGTGATCTCCGAGAAGCCGAAGAGGAGCGGATCGATCGGTCTTCTCCTCTTCGTCTTCTGAAGCGACTGCAGAAGACGGGCATGGTCGGGCGGCATCGCAGCAGCTGGATGCCGCCGTCAGCCAGCGGTTGGTAGCGGCCAACCACCACGCCTGGGAGTGCAATGCTCCCGGCAGTCGATGCGATTGCGCGGTCGAACTTCCACGACCGCGTTCGTCGTCGCAAACGCCATCGTTGGCGAACGCAGTGCCAGAAGCAACCGTGCGGCGGGCCGGCATCGTTTTCGAACGCATGCCGCGTTCCGGTGTGCCGTTACCGCAAGGCAGTGCCGAGCGCAATGACGGGCGGGTGATAACACTATCGGAGCATCAATGGCCAATACGTATACCTTCACTGAGAAGAAACGCATCCGCAAGAGCTTCGCCAAGCGCGCAAGCGTGCTGCAGGTGCCGTTCCTGCTCGAGACCCAGCTCGCCTCGTTCCGCGCATTCCTGCAGGCCGACACGGCAGGGGACAAGCGCAAGAACGAGGGCTTGCAGGCGGCGTTCACGTCGATCTTCCCGATCAGCAGCCATTCGGGCAATGCCCGTCTCGAGTTCGTGAGCTATTCGCTGCTCGCACCCGCGTTCGACGTCGTCGAATGTCAGCAGCGTGGCCTCACCTACTGTTCGGCGCTCAGGGCAAAGGTCCGCCTCGTGATCATGGACCGCGAGGCGCCGAAGGACACCGTGAAGGAAGTGAAGGAGCAGGAGGTCTACATGGGTGAAATCCCGCTCATGACCGAGAACGGCTCCTTCGTGATCAACGGGACCGAGCGCGTGATCGTCTCGCAGCTGCACCGCTCGCCCGGCGTGTTCTTCGAGCACGACCGCGGCAAGACGCACAGCTCGGGCAAGCTGCTCTTCTCCGCGCGCGTGATTCCCTATCGTGGCTCCTGGCTCGACTTCGAGTTCGACCCGAAGGACTTCCTGTTCTTCCGTGTCGATCGCCGTCGCAAGATGCCAGTCACCACGCTGCTGAAGGCGATCGGGCTGTCGAACGAGGACATCCTGAAGGAGTTCTTCGTCTTCGATGCGTTCCATCTGAACGGCAAGGGCGGTTTCAATCTCGACGTCGTGCCCGAGCGGCTGCGCGGCGAGATGGCGCGTTTCGACGTCGTCGGCAAGGACGGCAAGGTCATCGTCGCCAAGGACAAGCGCATCACGGCGCGCCACGTGCGCGAGCTGGTGGACGGCGGCGTCAAGCGCATCGCCGTGCCGGCCGAGTACGTGCTCGGCCGCATGCTCGCGACCAACGTCGTGGACAAGACGACCGGCGAGGTCATCGCCAAGGCGAACGACGAAGTGACCGAGGACGTGCTGACGAAGCTCGACGCCGCCGGCGTGGCGGAGATCCGCACGATTTACACGAACGACCTCGATCAGGGTCCGTACATCTCGCAGACGCTGAAGAGCGACGACACGCCCGACCAGTATGCCGCGAAGGTCGCGATCTACCGGATGATGCGTCCCGGAGAGCCACCGACCGAGGAAGCGGTCGAGGCGCTGTTCCACGGACTGTTCTTCTCGGAAGACCGCTACGACCTGTCGGCGGTCGGCCGCATGAAGTTCAACCGCCGCGTGGGTCGCGACGAGCTCAAGGGCTCCGGCACGCTGACGAACGACGATGTCATCGCGGTCATCAAGATCCTGGTCGAGCTCCGCAACGGCCGCGGCGAGATCGACGACATCGACCACCTCGGCAACCGCCGGGTGCGCTCGGTGGGCGAGCTCGCCGAGAACCAGTTCCGTTCCGGCCTCGTGCGTGTCGAGCGCGCGGTGAAGGAGCGGCTTGGCCAGGCCGAGAGCGAGAACCTGCTGCCGCACGATCTCATCAATGCCAAACCGATCAGCGCCGCGATCAAGGAGTTCTTCGGCTCGTCGCAGCTGTCGCAGTTCATGGACCAGACCAACCCGCTGTCGGAGATCACGCACAAGCGCCGCGTCTCGGCGCTGGGCCCGGGCGGCCTGACGCGCGAGCGCGCGGGTTTCGAGGTGCGCGACGTGCACCCGACGCACTACGGCCGCGTCTGCCCGATCGAGACGCCGGAAGGCCCGAACATCGGCCTCATCAACTCGCTCGCGCTGTACGCCCGCACCAACGAGTACGGCTTCCTCGAGACGCCGTACAGCAAGGTCGTGGACAGCCGGGTCACCAACGAGATCGACTACCTGTCGGCGATCGAGGAAGGCCAGTACGTGATCGCGCAGGCGAACGCGGCGATCGACGCCAAGGGCAAGCTGGCCGACGACCTGGTCTCGTGCCGCAGCCACAACGAGTTCATGCTCGCCACCGCGGACAAGGTGCAGTACATGGACGTGGCGCCGAGCCAGATCGTGTCGGTGGCGGCCTCGCTGATCCCGTTCCTCGAGCATGACGACGCAAACCGCGCGCTGATGGGTTCGAACATGCAGCGCCAGGCGGTGCCGTGCCTGCGTCCCGAGAAGCCGCTGGTCGGCACGGGCGTCGAGCGCACGGCCGCCGTCGACTCCGGCACGGCGGTGATGGCGCGCCGTGGCGGCAAGGTTGACTACATCGATGCCTCCCGCATCGTCGTTCGCGTCAATGACGCGGAAACGGCGGCGGGCGAGGTCGGCGTGGACATCTACAACCTCGTCAAGTACAAGCGCTCGAACCAGAGCACCAACATCAACCAGCGCCCGCTGGTCAAGGTGGGTGACACCATCGCCCGCGGTGACGTGATCGCCGACGGTGCCTCGACCGACATGGGCGAGCTCGCACTCGGCCAGAACATGCTGGTCGCCTTCATGCCATGGAACGGCTACAACTACGAGGACTCGATTCTGATCAGCGAGCGCGTCGTCGCCGATGACCGCTATACGTCGATCCACATCGAGGAACTGTCGGTGGTCGCCCGCGACACCAAGCTCGGCCCCGAGGAGATCACGAGGGACATTTCGAGCCTCGGCGAGGCGCAATTGGGGCGCCTCGACGACTCCGGCATCGTCTACATCGGTGCCGAGGTCGAGGCGGGCGACGTCCTGGTCGGCAAGGTCACGCCGAAGGGCGAGACCCAGCTCACTCCGGAGGAAAAGCTGCTGCGCGCGATCTTCGGCGAGAAGGCCTCCGACGTGAAGGATACGAGCCTGCGCGTGCCCTCGGGCATCAGCGGGACCGTGATCGACGTCCAGGTGTTCACGCGCGAAGGCATCGAACGCGACAAGCGCGCGGCGCAGATCATCGAAGATCAGCTCAAGGACTACAAGAAGGACCTGAACGACCAGCTGCGGATCGTCGAGAACGATGCGTATGCACGGATCGACCGCATGCTGCAGAACAAGGTGGTCAACGGCGGGCCGAAGCGCATCGCCAAGGGCACGAAGATCACGCCCGACTACCTCGAGAGCGTCCCCCGCCACGACTGGTTCGAGATCCGGCTCGCCGACGAGGACTCCGCCGCGCAGCTCGAGGCAATGAAGGATTCGCTCGCGCAGCTGCGCATCCAGTTCGACGCGATGTTCGAGCAGAAGAAGAAGAAGCTCACGCAGGGCGACGAGCTGCCGCCGGGCGTGCAGAAGATGGTCAAGGTGTACGTCGCGGTCAAGCGCCGCCTGCAGCCCGGCGACAAGATGGCCGGTCGGCACGGCAACAAGGGTGTCGTGTCGAAGATCGTGCCGGTGGAGGACATGCCGTACATGGCGGATGGCACGCCGGTGGACATCGTGCTGAATCCGCTCGGCGTGCCGTCGCGGATGAATGTCGGCCAGATTCTCGAAGTTCACCTTGGCTGGGCGGCCAAGGGCCTCGGCCGCAGGATCGACGAGATGCTCCGCGCACAGTCCAGCGCAGCGCTGGTCCGCCAGTTCCTCGAGAAGGTCTACAACTCGACGGGACGGCCGGAACCGCTCCAGCAACTGAGCGACCCGGACATCGTGCGCCTCGCGGACAACCTGCGCGGGGCGTCCCGTTCGCGACGCCGGTGTTCGACGGCGCGACCGAGGACGAGATCAAGGCGATGCTGGAGCTCGCGGGGCTGCCGCGCTCAGGGCAGGTCCGGCTGCACGATGGCCGAACAGGCGATGCCTTCGACCGCGACGTGACGGTCGGCTTCATGCACATGCTGAAGCTGCACCACCTGGTCGACGACAAGATGCACGCGCGCTCGACCGGCCCGTACAGCCTGGTCACGCAGCAGCCGCTCGGCGGCAAGGCGCAGTTCGGAGGCCAGCGCTTCGGCGAAATGGAGGTGTGGGCGCTCGAGGCATACGGGGCGGCCTACACGCTGCAGGAGATGCTGACGGTCAAGTCCGACGACGTCAACGGCCGCACCAAGGTCTACGAGAACATCGTCAAGGGCGAGCACAAGATCGAGGCCGGCATGCCGGAATCGTTCAACGTGCTGGTGAAGGAAATCCGTTCGCTCGCGATCGACGTGGACATGGAACGGTACTGATCGGGAACTTGGGATCGGGAATCAGGGAACAGGTATCCGTTCGGTAAACACCCGGTGAAAGGCGCCCCGCGCGCCGTTGCACCGGGCAATTGGAGAATCAGCGAATGAAAGCACTGCTCGATCTGTTCAAGCAGGTGACGCAGGAAGAGGAATTCGACGCGATCCGCATCGGGCTCGCATCGCCCGAGAAGATCCGCTCGTGGTCGTACGGCGAGGTGAAGAAGCCGGAGACGATCAACTACCGCACGTTCAAGCCCGAGCGTGACGGCCTGTTCTGCGCCAAGATCTTCGGGCCGGTCAAGGACTACGAGTGCCTGTGCGGCAAGTACAAGCGCCTCAAGCACCGCGGCGTGATCTGCGAGAAATGCGGTGTCGAGGTGACGCTCGCCAAGGTGCGGCGCGAGCGCATGGGCCACATCGAGCTCGCCTCGCCGGTCGCGCACATCTGGTTCCTGAAGAGCCTGCCGTCCCGCATGGGAATGGTGCTCGACATGACGCTGCGCGACATCGAACGCGTGCTCTACTTCGAAGCGTACGTCGTCACCGATCCGGGCCTGACGCCGCTCAACCGCGCGCCAGCTGCTGACCGAGGACGACTACCTCGCGAAGCTCGAGCAGCACGGCGACGACTTCCAGGCGGCGATGGGCGCGGAAGGCATCCGCGAGCTGCTGAAGACCCTCGATGTCAACCACGAGATCGACAAGCTCCGCAAGGAACTCGAGACGACCGGCTCGGACACGAAGATCAAGAAGATCGCCAAGCGCCTCAAGGTGCTCGAGGCGTTCCACAAGTCGGGCATCAAGCCCGAGTGGATGATCCTCGAAGTGCTGCCGGTGCTGCCGCCGGAGCTGCGCCCGCTCGTTCCGCTGGACGGCGGCCGCTTCGCGACCTCGGACCTGAACGACCTCTACCGCCGCGTGATCAACCGCAACAACCGGCTGAAGCGCCTGCTCGAGCTCAAGGCGCCGGACATCATCGTGCGCAACGAGAAGCGGATGCTGCAGGAGGCCGTCGACTCGCTGCTCGACAACGGCCGCCGCGGCAAGGCGATGACGGGCGCCAACAAGCGTCCGCTGAAGTCGCTCGCCGACATGATCAAGGGCAAGGGCGGCCGCTTCCGCCAGAACCTGCTCGGCAAGCGCGTCGACTACTCGGGCCGCTCCGTCATCGTCGTCGGCCCGCAGCTGAAGCTCCATCAGTGCGGACTGCCCAAGCTGATGGCGCTCGAGCTCTTCAAGCCGTTCATCTTCAACAAGCTCGAGACGATGGGCCTCGCCACCACGATCAAGGCGGCGAAGAAGATGGTCGAGAACCAGGAGCCGGTGGTCTGGGACATCCTGGAAGAGGTGATCCGCGAGCATCCGGTGCTGCTGAACCGCGCGCCGACGCTGCATCGCCTCGGCATCCAGGCGTTCGAGCCGGTGCTGATCGAAGGCAAGGCGATCCAGCTGCATCCGCTGGTCTGCACGGCGTTCAACGCCGACTTCGACGGCGACCAGATGGCCGTCCACGTGCCGCTGTCGCTCGAAGCGCAGATGGAGGCGCGCACGCTGATGCTCGCGTCGAACAACGTGCTGCTGCCGTCGAACGGCGAGCCCTGCATCGTGCCATCGCAGGACATCGTGCTCGGCCTCTACTACGCGACGCGCGAGAAGATCGGTGCCGCAGGCGAGGGCATGGCGTTCGCCGACGTCGCCGAGGTCGCGCGCGCCTACGATTCGCGCCAGGTGGAGCTGCACGCCAAGATCACGGTGCGCATCCGCGAAGCGCGAGTACAGGAATGGCGAGCGTGTCGAGAAGATCACGCGCTACGAGACGACGGTCGGCCGTTCGCTGCTGTCCGAGATCCTGCCGGTCGGGTTCGCGTTCAGCTACATCAACAAGCCGCTCAAGAAGAAGGAGATCTCGCGCATCATCAACGCGAGCTTCCGCCGCTGCGGCCTGCGCGAGACGGTGATCTTCGCCGACAAGCTGATGCAGGCCGGCTACGGCCTCGCGACGCGCGGCGGCATCAGCGTTCGCCGCGGACGACATGCTGATCCCGGCCGAGAAGCACACGATCATCGAGAAGTCCGAGAAGGAAGTGAAGGAGATCGAGGCGCAGTACACGTCGGGTCTCGTCACGCAGGGCGAGCGCTACAACAAGGTGGTCGACATCTGGGGCCGGGCCGGCGACGAGATCGCGAAGGCGATGATGGCGCAGCTCGGCACGATGGAGGTCACCGACAGCGAGGGCCAGAAGGTGAAGCAGGACGTCGTTCAACTCGATCTTCATGATGGCGGACTCGGGTGCGCGGGGCTCGGCGGCGCAGATCCGGCAGCTCGCCGGCATGCGCGGCCTCATGGCGAAGCCCGACGGGTCGATCATCGAGACGCCGATCACGGCGAACTTCCGCGAGGGTCTGAACGTGCTGCAGTACTTCATCAGCACGCACGGCGCCCGGAAGGGCCTTGCCGACACCGCGTTGAAGACGGCGAACTCGGGTTACCTGACGCGTCGTCTCGTCGACGTCACGCAGGACCTCGTGGTCACCGAGGACGACTGCGGGACGCGCAACGGCGTGGCCATGAAGGCGCTGGTCGAAGGTGGCGAAGTGATCGAGCCGCTGCGCGAGCGCATCCTCGGCCGCACGGTCGTTGCCGACGTCGTGAACCCGGAGTCGCAGGCGACGCTGTTCGAGTCCGGCACGCTGCTCGGCGAAGACGAGGTCGAGCAGATCGAGCTCCTCGGCATCGACGAGGTCAAGGTGCGCACCCCGCTCACCTGCGACACGCGGTACGGCCTTTGCGCCAAGTGCTACGGCCGCGATCTCGGCCGCGGGCACCTCGTCAACGTCGGCGAAGCGGTGGGAGTGATCGCGGCGCAGTCGATCGGCGAGCCGGGAACCCAGCTCACGATGCGGACGTTCCATATCGGCGGCGCGGCGTCGCGGACCGCCGCGGCGTCGCAGGTCGACTCCAAGTCTGCGGGCACGGTGCGGTTCTCCGCGCTGGTGCGCTACGTGACCAACGCGAAGGGCGAGCTGATCGTCATCGCACGGTCGGGCGAAGTCACGATCCACGACGACAACGGCCGCGAGCGCGAGCGCCACAAGGTGCCGTACGGCGCGACGCTGCAGGTCAAGGACGGCGACGTGGTCAAGGCGGGCAAGGTGCTCGCGACGTGGGATGCGACCGCGCGGCCGATCATCACCGAGTACGCGGGCACCGTGAAGTTCGAGAACGTCGAGGAAGGCGTGACGGTGGCGAAGCAGGTCGACGAAGTGACGGGACTCTCCACGCTCGTCGTCATCGACCCGAAGCGCCGCGCCGGAACGACCGCCAAGGGCGTCCGCCCGCAGGTCAAGCTGCTCGACGAAGCCGGCAGCGAGATCATGCTAGTCGGCAGCGATCACGCGGTGAACATCACGTTCCAGCTGGGCTCGATCATCACGGTGAAGGACGGCCAGCGGGTGAACGTGGGCGAGGTGCTCGCGCGGATTCCGCAGGAGACGTCGAAGACCCGCGACATCACGGGCGGCCTGCCCCGCGTGGCCGAGCTCTTCGAGGCGCGCTCGCCGAAGGACGCCGGCATGCTGGCGGAAGTGACGGGCACGGTGTCGTTCGGCAAGGACACGAAGGGCAAGCAGCGTCTGGTCATCACCGACCTCGACGGCGTCGCCCACGAGTATCTGATCCCGAAGGACAAGCACGTCACCGCGCACGACGGCCAGGTGGTGAACAAGGGCGAGATGATCGTCGACGGCCCGGCCGACCCGCACGACATCGTGCGGCTGCTCGGCGTCGAGTCGCTCGCGCGGTACATCACCGACGAGGTGCAGGACGTCTATCGCCTGCAGGGCGTCAAGATCAACGACAAGCACATCGAAGTGATCGTGCGGCAGATGCTCCGCCGCGTGCAGATCGAGCGATGCCGGCGACACCCGCTTCATCCACGCCGAGCAGGCGAGCGATCGGACGTGCTGGACGAGAACGACAAGGCGACCGACGCTGGAGAAGCAGCCGGCGACCTACGACCACATGCTGCTCGGCATCACCAAGGCGTCGCTGTCGACCGACTCGTTCATCTCGGCGGCGTCGTTCCAGGAGACGACCCGTGTGCTGACCGAGGCTGCGATCATGGGCAAGAAGGACGACCTGCGCGGGTCTGAAGGAGAACGTGATCGTCGGCCGCCTGATTCCGGCGGGCACCGGTCTCGCGCACCACAACGCGCGCAAGCGTGCCGAAGCTGCTCGGGCCCGAGACGCTCACGATCGGTCCGGAGGCAGGCGCGGAAGCGCCGGCCGAACCGGTGCCGATGGCGGCTTCGGGTGAAATGCCGGCGAACGCCGCGTAACAACTGCGCACGGTCCCGGCCGAGAGGCCGGGCTCGGTACTCTCGCGACGGGTCGGTGGCAACGCCGACCCGTTTCTTTTTGATGCGCCGCGGCTTGACGCGTCGCGGTGCCTTGAGGAAACTCGCGAGACTGCGAAAATGGTCGCCGCGGCCGCTGCTGCCGAAGCGAAGAAGAACAGCTGGAACGTCGCGATCGCGATCGTGGGTCGGACACGTTGCCCATGACCATTGATTTCCTGGCGGGCGCGGACGACACTTGCTTCCCGTCGGTCGCGCCACGACAGGACATCGCATTAGACAGAGGAGGAGATCATGCGCTTGCTCACCTGGACCGTCGCTCTGGCCGCGACGGCAGCGCTTGCCGCGCCGCCTGCTCTTGCACAGGCGAAGCCCGACAACCTGCAGAGCCTCAAGCAGTTCAAGGTCGCCACGACCGACCTCAACATCGCGCCAGTGCCGCAGGCAGGCCGCAATGCCGATGCGATCCGCGAGAACCTGAAGAAGGTCAAGCTGCCGCCCGGCTTCAAGATCGACCTTTATGCGATAGTCCCCGACGCCCGGCACATGGCCGTTGCGCCGTCGACCAACATGCTTTTCGTCGGCACCCGCAAGACGATGGTGTGGGCGGTGACCGACCGCAACGGCGATGGCGTGGCCGACGAGGTGAAGGCGTTTGCCCCTTCGCTCAATTTCAAGGTTCCCAATGGCGTCTGCTGGACGAAAGACGGGTTCCTGATCGTCGTGGAGCACAACCGCATCCTGAACTTTCCGGCGGCGGAGTTCTTCTACGAGGGACCGGACGTCGCGGTTATCGAAGTCGTGCCGCAGGGACAGCTGATTCCGGTGGACGAGGAGTCGTTCAACCACGGCGCGCGCGTGTGCCGAGTGGCGAAGGACGGATTGCTCTACGTGGCGCTTGGCCAGCCGTTCAACGTGCCGCCGCGCGACAAGCTCGACCTGTACAAGAAACTGGGCATCGGCGGCGTCATCCGGCTGAACCGTTCGACGGCAGCAAGCGCGAGGTCTACACGACCGGCATCCGCAACTCGGTCGGCATCGATTTCAACCCGAAGGACAACACGCTCTGGTTCACGGACAACCAGACCGACGGGATGGGCGACGACATTCCCGTGGGCGAAATCAACCGCGCGACTGGACCGGGGCAGTTCTTCGGCTATCCGTGGATCCAGGGCAAGACGCGGATCACCGAGCACGGCTACGACAAGGATCCGCTGCCGCCAAACGTGACGAATCCGCAAGTGATGATGGACGCGCACGCGGCGGATCTCGGCCTCGCTTTCTACACGGGCAACAAGTTCCCGGCCAAGTACCGCGGCGGCATCTTCTCCGCCCAGCACGGCTCGTGGAACCGGACCGTACCCATTGGCGCGCGCGTCATGTTCACCTCGCTCAAGGCGGACGGCACGGCCGACAAGACTGAGGTGTTCGCGGACGGGTGGCTCGATCCGGAAACGAAGCGCTATCGCGGCCGGCCGGTGGACGTGGCTGAACTGCCCGATGGTTCGATCCTGGTCTCGGACGACTTTGCCGGCGCCATCTACCGAATCTGGTACGCCGGGGAGTGACTCCTACGGGAGAAGGGTGCGCCGAGCGGTGCGCCCTTCGTAGACCCGCATGCGCAACACCCTGTTTGCTATCTCGCTCACGGCGGCCGTCATTGCGGACCTGCCTGCCGCGCGCGGGGCGGACGCCGCATTGGGCCGCCAGAAGGCGGCCAGCTGTGCGGCATGCCATGGCGAATTCGGCATCAGCGTGTTGCCCAACGCGCCGCATCTGGCTGGCCAACCCGAGATCTACCTCGCGGAACAGCTTCGCCTTTATCGGTCGGGCAAGCGCAGCAATCGAAGTCATGGCGGTGGTCGCGAAGTCGCTTGTCGACGCCGACATCGATGCGCTGGCCGCCTGGTTCGCATCGATCGAGGTCCAGGCGAAGCCACCGAAGTAGCGCGGACGGTCCGGCGCCGGTGTCCTTTGGGAGACGACGGCCGACCGCTCCTGCCGAAATCCTTTCGGCAGCGCCGCACGCACGGGTAGGTTCCGGCCGCAGGTAAGGGTGGACGCCCGGGCCCTTTCCGCTGCTGATGCGCCGCAGCAGCGCATTGACATGAACAGCTTTTCCCTTTAGAATTTCAAGTCTTTGCGGTCTTTGCGCGCCTCTTGTCACCGGCCGAGACGGCCGGGCGGCACGGGTCAAGCGTGCGTACCCCGTCGCGGCTGTCGGCGGAGGCGCGAACAAGGTGGCCTCAAGCTGGCTGGCGGAACCAAAACCCGTCCGCGCTTGGGCCACTTTGATTTGATCGAGGCAACAAGACACGCCGTAAGCGGCAATGAGCCCTGCGGACGCGCAAGCAAACGCGCCGCCGCACACTCAGGACAACTCAAGCGGGTTCGATAAACAGCGCACGCCACACGCGCATGCATTAACGCGGAAGAAGCACGAATGCCAACTATCAATCAGCTGGTGCGTAAGGGCCGCGAGCCCGCCGTCTCGAAGAGCAAGGTTCCGGCGCTGCAGCAGAGCCCGCAGAAGCGCGGCGTCTGCACGCGCGTGTACACCACGACTCCGAAGAAGCCGAACTCCGCGCTGCGGAAGGTCGCCAAGGTGCGGCTCACCAATGGCTTCGAGGTGATCAGCTATATCGGCGGTGAAGGCCACAATCTGCAGGAACACTCGGTCGTCCTGATCCGCGGCGGCCGCGTGAAGGACCTGCCGGGCGTGCGCTACCACATGGTGCGCGGCGCGCTCGACACCGCCGGCGTCAAGGACCGCAAGCAGGCCCGCTCCAAGTACGGCGCGAAGCGCCCGAAGCAGGGCTGACGATTTTCCTCCGATCCAAGAACCGAATCGAGTAGATCATGCCGCGACGCAGAGAAATCCCCAAGCGCGAAATCCTCGCCGATCCCAAGTACCACAGCACGGATGTCGCGAAGTTCATGAATGTGCTGATGACGAGCGGCAAGAAGTCAGTCGCCGAGCGCATCGTTTACGGCGCGTTCGACGCGATCACCAAGAAGGGTGGGAAGGACCCGGTGGAAGTGTTCACGCAGGCATTGCAGAACACGCGGCCGATGGTCGAGGTGAAGAGCCGCCGGGTGGGCGGCGCCAACTTCCAGGTTCCGGTCGAGGTGCGCCCGGTGCGGCGGATGGCGCTCGCGATGCGCTGGTTGCGCGAGGCAGCGCGCAAGCGCGGCGAGAAGTCGATGGGTGCGCGCCTTGCGGGCGAGCTGATGGACGCCGCGGAGGGTCGCGGCGGCGCGGTGAAGAAGCGCGAGGAAGTGCACCGCATGGCGGAAGCCAACAAGGCCTTCTCGCATTTCCGCTTCTGATCGCCATTTTCGGAAGTCCACTACAGCAGCAGCAAGAGACAGGACGGCGGTGCGCGTGCCGGGAGCGATCCTCCCGGGGCGGGCGCGGCTGAAACGAACGTGCCCCGAATAACCCCAATCGACCGGTATCGCAACATCGGCATCAGTGCGCACATCGATGCCGGCAAGACCACGACCACCGAGCGCATCCTGTTCTACACCGGCGTCTCGCACAAGATCGGCGAGGTGCACGACGGCGCGACGGTGATGGACTGGATGGAGCAGGAACGCGAGCGCGGCATCACGATCACGTCGGCCGCGACGACCTGCTTCTGGAAGGGGATGGACAACAACCATCCGGAGCACCGGATCAACATCATCGACACGCCGGGCCACGTCGACTTCACGATCGAAGTCGAGCGTTCGATGCGCGTTCTCGACGGCGCGTGCATGGTGTATTGCGCGGTCGGCGGCGTGCAGCCGCAATCGGAAACCGTCTGGCGGCAGGCCAACAAGTACAACGTCCCGCGGCTTGCGTTCGTCAACAAGATGGACCGCCAGGGCGCGAACTTCTTCAAGGTCTACGACCAGATGAAGTCGCGCCTCAAGGCCAATCCGGTGCCGATCCAGGTGCCGATCGGCGCCGAGGAGAAGTTCGAGGGCGTGGTCGACCTGGTCCGCATGAAGGCGATCTACTGGGACGACTCGACGCAGGGCATGAAGTACGAGCTGCGCGACGTTCCCGGCGAACTCAAGGCGATAGCCGACGAGTGGCGCGAGAAGATGGTCGAGAGCGCGGCCGAGGCGAACGAAGAGCTGATGAACAAGTACCTCGAATCGGGCGAGCTTTCGATCGAGGAAATCAAGCGCGGCCTTCGCCTTCGCACGGTCGCGGGCGAGATCGTCCCCATGCTTTGTGGCTCCGCGTTCAAGAACAAGGGCGTCCAGGCGATGCTCGACGCCGTGATCGACTACATGCCGGCGCCAACGGACATTCCGCCGGTCACGGGCGAGCTCGAGAACGGCCAGACGGGCGAGCGCAAGGCGTCCGACACCGAGCCGTTCGCAGGTCTCGCATTCAAGATCATGACTGACCCGTACGTCGGCCAGCTGATCTTCTTCCGGGTGTATTCGGGCGTCGTGAATTCGGGCGACACCGTCTACAACCCGATCAAGAGCAAGAAGGAGCGCCTCGGCCGCATCCTGCAGATGCACGCCAACCAGCGCGAGGAGATCAAGGAAGTCCGCGCGGGCGACATCGCGGCGGCGGTCGGCCTGAAGGGAAGCGACGACCGGCGACACGCTGTGCGATCCGGCCAAGGTGATCACGCTCGAGAAGATGATCTTTCCGGAGCCCGTGATCCACGTCGCCGTAGAGCCGAAGACCAAGGCCGACCAGGAGAAGATGGGCATCGCGCTCAATCGGCTCGCGCAGGAGGATCCGTCCTTCCGCGTGCGCACGGACGAGGAGTCCGGCCAGACGATCATCTCCGGGATGGGCGAGTTGCACCTCGAGATCATCGTCGACCGCATGAAGCGCGAGTTCGGCGTCGAGGCGAACGTCGGTGCGCCGCAGGTGGCGTACCGCGAAGCGATCCGCAAGCCGGTCGAGGTCGAGGGCAAGTTCATCAAGCAGTCGGGCGGCCGCGGCCAGTATGGACACGTCTGGATCAAGCTGGAGCCGAACGAGGCGGGCAAGGGCTTCGAATTCGTCGATGCGATCAAGGGCGGCACGGTACCGCGCGAGTACATCCCGGCGGTCGAAAAGGGGCTTAACGAAACGCTGCCGAACGGTGTGCTGGCAGGCTTCCCCGTCGTCGACGTCAAGGTGACGCTTTTCGACGGCAGCTACCACGACGTGGACTCGAACGAGAACGCGTTCAAGATGGCCGCGTCGATGGCCTTCAAGGACGGCATGCGCAAGGCCCATCCGGTTCTGCTGGAGCCGATGATGGCGGTCGAGGTCGAGACGCCCGAGGACTTCATGGGCAACGTGATGGGTGACCTCTCGTCCCGCCGCGGCATCGTGCAGGGCATGGATGACAACCCGACGGGCAAGGTGATCAAGGCCGAGGTGCCGCTTGCCGAGATGTTCGGCTACTCGACGACGCTGCGTTCGCTGTCGCAGGGCCGCGCCACGTACACGATGGAATTCAAGCACTACACCGAGGCGCCGAAGAACGTCGCCGAGGCCGTCATCAACAAGAAGAGCTGAGCGGACGAGAGTAAACCCCTGTTCTTGTCCGAATAGGTAACCGGGGAATCGCGGGCTGAGTCCGTGGGTTTCCGGCGGCAAGTTCAACGAAACGAAAGAGTTGGAGAGCGCCATGGCGAAGGGCAAGTTTGAGCGTACGAAGCCGCACGTGAACGTGGGGACGATTGGGCACGTGGATCACGGGAAGACGACGTTGACGGCGGCGTTGACGCTGGTGCTGTCGAAGCTGTTCGGAGGGGAGGCGAAGGCGTACGACCAGATTGATGCGGCGCCGGAGGAGAAGGCGCGGGGGATCACGATCAACACGGCGCACGTGGAATACGAGACGAAGAACCGGCATTACGCGCACGTGGACTGTCCGGGGCACGCGGACTACGTGAAGAACATGATCACGGGTGCGGCGCAGATGGATGGGGCGATCCTGGTGGTGAGCGCGGCGGACGGTCCGATGCCGCAGACGCGGGAGCACATTCTGCTGGCGAGGCAGGTTGGGGTGCCGTACATCATTGTCTACATGAACAAGGCGGACATGGTGGACGACAAGGAGCTGTTGGAGCTGGTGGAGCTGGAGGTGCGGGAGCTGCTGTCGAAGTACGAGTTTCCTGGGGACAAGACGCCGATCGTGATTGGTTCGGCGAAGCTGGCGCTGGAAGGGGACAAGGGGGAGCTTGGGGAGGGGTCGATTCTGAAGCTGGCGGAGGCGCTGGACAGCTACATACCGCAGCCGCAGCGGCTGATTGACGGGCCGTTTTTGATGCCGGTGGAGGACGTGTTTTCGATATCGGGTCGTGGGACGGTGGTGACGGGGCGTGTGGAGCGCGGGGTCATCAAGGTGGGGGAGGAAATCGAGATTGTGGGGTTGCGGCCGACGGTGAAGACGGTGTGCACTGGGGTGGAGATGTTCCGCAAGCTGCTGGACCAGGGGCAGGCTGGGGACAATGTTGGGGTGTTGCTGCGTGGGACGAAGCGGGAGGAAGTGGAGCGTGGTCAGGTGCTGGCGAAGCCGGGGTCGATCACGCCGCACACGAAGTTTACGGCGGAGGTGTATGTGCTCTCCAAGGAGGAGGGTGGTCGGCACACGCCGTTTTTCAATGGTTATCGGCCGCAGTTTTATTTTCGGACGACGGACGTGACGGGCAGCATCGAGTTGCCGGCGGGGACGGAGATGGTGATGCCTGGGGACAACATTCAGATGCAGGTGGCGCTGATTGCGCCGATTGCGATGGAAGAGGGCTTGCGGTTTGCGATACGCGAAGGCGGCCGGACGGTCGGCGCCGGCGTGGTCGCGAAAATCACGGAATAGCGGATGTCGGGTGTCAGATGTCGGATGGCAGCAGTGGCATCCGACTCGATTGCGCCAGTGCGCTGACATCTGACATCTGAAATCTGACATCTAGGAATACCGATGCAAAACCAGAGAATCCGCATTCGCTTGAAGGCGTTCGATTACAAGCTGATCGACCAGTCGGCGCTCGAGATCGTGGAGACGGCAAAGCGTTCGGGCGCGGTCGTCAAGGGCCCGGTCCCGCTGCCGACCAAGATCGAGCGGTACGACATCCTGCGCTCGCCGCATGTCAACAAGACATCGCGGGACCAGTTCGAGATTCGCACCCACCTGCGGCTGATGGACATCATCGACCCGACCGACAAGACGGTCGACCAGTTGATGAAGCTCGATCTGCCCGCGGGTGTGGATGTCGAGATCAAGCTTCAGTAATCGATGGCAGGACGGCGTGGCGCAGTCGCGGGCCACGCCGCGAAGGATCCGGCGCAATCCGGATGGATGGCCGGCCAACTGGAGCCGGCACCCCGCGCGAGCGGGGCAACCAAGAAGAGAGATGAAAATGTCACTCGGACTTGTCGGTCGCAAGATTGGCATGACCCGCGTCTTCGCCGAGGATGGAACGTCCATCCCGGTGACGGTGCTGGATGTCGCCAATAATCGCGTCACGCAGATCAAGACTCCGGAGACCGACGGCTACGCGGCCGTACAGGTCACCTACGGCAAGCGCCGTCCGTCGCGCGTGGCCAAGCCGCAGGCGGGCCACCTCGCCAAGGCGGGTGTCGAGGCCGGCGTCACGCTGAAGGAGTTCCACGTGCCGGCGGGAGACCTCGCGAAGTTCAAGGCGGGCGACGTCGTCGGCGTGGAGACGTTCGAAGCCGGCCAGCTGGTGGATGTCACCGGCACGACGAAGGGCCGCGGCTTCGCCGGCGTAATCCGCCGCCACAACTTCAGCTCCAACCGCGCCTCGCACGGCAACTCGCGCTCGCACAACACGCCGGGCTCGATCTCGATGGCGCAGGACCCCGGCCGTGTCTTCCCGGGCAAGCGCATGCCGGGACAGTACGGCAACGTGACACGCACCGTGCAGACGCTGACCGTGGTGCGCATCGACAAGGAGCGCGGCCTGCTGCTCGTCAAGGGCGCGGTGCCGGGCGCGGACGGCGGCCACATCGTCGTGCGTCCGTCGGTGAAGACGCCCGCGAAGAAGGGGGCGTGACGATGGATCTCAAGCTCATCAACGACAATGGCCAGCCGGCCGCGACCGTCTCGGCGTCCGACGCGCTGTTCGCGCGCGACTACAACGAGGCGCTGATTCACCAGGTCGTCACCGCGTACCAGGCAAACGCGCGGCAGGGTACGCGCGCGCAAAAGGCGCGGAGCGACATCAACAAGTCGCACAAGAAGCCGTGGCGTCAGAAGGGCACCGGTCGTGCCCGCGCAGGTCAGGCCAACAGCCCGCTTTGGCGTGGCGGCGGCAAGATCTTTCCGAGCACGCCCGACGAGAACTTCGAGCAGAAGCTCAACCGCAAGATGTACCGCGCCGGCATCGCGTCGATCCTGTCGCAGCTGGTGCGCGAGGATCGTCTCGCCGTCATCGAGGGCCTCGCGCTCGACGCACCGAAGACCAAGCTCTTCGCGCAGAAGATCAAGGGCCTGGGCTACGCAGGTACCGTGCTGGTGGTCACCGACAAGCTCGAGGAGAACGTGTTCCTCGCGTCCCGCAACCTGCCGAACGTGCTGGTGCTCGAGACCCGCGAGGTCGATCCGGTGAGCCTGGTGCGCTTCGAGAACGTGCTGCTCACCAAGGCGGCCGTTGCGCAATTCGAGGAGATGCTGGGATGAATGCCGTCACCACACCCGCCAAGCGCTACAACCAGGAGCGTCTGATGACGCTGCTGATCGCGCCCGTGATCTCGGAAAAGGGCACGCACATCGCCGACAAGTTCGAGCAGGTGATCTTCCGCGTGGCGCAGGATGCGACCAAGCCGGAAGTCAAGGCCGCGGTCGAGCTGATGTTCAAGGTTCAGGTCGAGTCGGTCCAGATCAGCAACGTGCGCGGCAAGCAGAAGCGCTTCGGCCAGTTCATGGGCCGCCGGCGCAACTGGAAGAAGGCCTACGTGTGTCTCAAGCCGGGCCAGGAAATCAACTTCGCGGCGGAGGTCTGATCATGCCCCTCGTCAAGGTCAAGCCAACGTCCGCCGGCCGGCGTGCGCTGGTCAAGGTCGTCAACCCGAATCTGCACAAGGGCCGCCCGTTCGATGCGCTGACCGAAAGCCAGAAGCGCGGATCCGGCCGCAACAACAACGGCCACATCACGATCCGGCACAAGGGTGGCGGTCACAAGCAGCATTATCGTGTCGTCGATTTCCGTCGCAACAAGGACGGCATCCCGGCGAAGGTCGAGCGCCTCGAGTACGATCCGAACCGCAGTGCGCATCTCGCGCTCCTGCTGTACGCGGATGGCGAGCGCCGCTACATCGTCGCCCCGCGTGGCGTGGCCGTGGGCACCGAGCTCCTGTCGGGCGCGGAAGCGGGCATCAAGCCGGGCAACACGCTGCCGCTGCGCAACATCCCGGTTGGCACGACGATCCACTGCATCGAGATGCAGCCCGGTCGCGGCGCGCAGCTCGCGCGCTCGGCCGGCGCGGGCGTGCAGCTGCTGGCACGCGAGGGCATCTACGCGCAGCTGCGGCTTCGCTCCGGCGAAATCCGCAAGGTGCACGTCGACTGCCGCGCGACAATCGGCGAAGTGGGCAACGAGGAGCACAGCCTGCGTTCGATCGGCAAGGCCGGAGCGAACCGCTGGCGCGGCAAGCGTCCGACGGTGCGCGGGATCGCGATGAACCCGGTCGACCACCCCCACGGTGGCCGTACCAACGGCGGCGGCCATCCGGTGTCGCCATGGGGCACCCCGACCAAGGGCTACAAGACGCGGAAGAACAAGCGCACGGACGTGATGATCGTCCGCCGGCGCCAGAAGGCGAAGGGATAAGCGATGGCACGTTCAATCAAGAAGGGACCGTTCGTCGACGACCACCTGGTCAGGAAGGTGGGCGCGGCGCGCGCGACCAGCGACAAGCGTCCGATCAAGACCTGGTCGCGGCGGTCGACGATCACTCCGGACTTCGTGGGACTCACGATCGCCGTCCACAACGGCAAGCAGCACATCCCCGTCTACGTGACCGAGAACATGGTCGGCCACAAGCTGGGCGAGTTCTCCCTTACCCGGACCTTCAAGGGCCACTCCTCGGACAGGAAGTCCGCGGCGCCGGCGGCCCCGAGGAAGAAGTGAGGAGCGGACGAATGCAAACCACTGCTACGCTGCGCGGCATCCGGCTGTCGGCCCAGAAGGGCCGGCTGGTCGCCGATCAGATCCGCGGGATGCCGGTCGCGAAGGCGATCGACCTCCTGGCGTTCAGCCCGAAGAAGGGCGCGCGGATCATCAAGAAGGTTCTGGAGAGCGCGATCGCCAACGCCGAGCACAACGACGGTGCCGACATCGACGAGCTCAAGGTCACGACGATCTACGTCGACAAGGCGGACACGCTCAAGCGCATGACCCCGCGCGCCAAGGGCCGCGGGAACGTGATCGGCAAGCAGAGCTGCCACATCCACATCGTCGTCGGCGACGGCAAGGGCAAATAGGGAACGCCATGGGACAGAAAATACATCCGACCGGCTTCCGCCTGGCCGTCAACCGCAACTGGACGTCGAAGTGGTTCGCGAACAGCAAGAACTTCGCGCCGACGCTCGGCGAGGACATCAAGGTCCGCGAGTACCTCAAACGCAAGCTCGCGCACGCCTCGGTGGCGAAGATCACGATCGAGCGGCCTGCGAAGAATGCCCGCATCACCGTGCACAGCGCCCGTCCGGGCGTGGTGATCGGCAAGAAGGGCGAGGACATCGAGACGCTGCGTGCCGACCTGCGCCGCATGATGGGTGGCGACGTCGGCCTGAACATCGAGGAAATCCGCAAGCCCGAGATCGACGCGCAACTGATCGCGGACTCGATCGCTCAGCAGTTGCAGAAGCGGATCATGTTCCGCCGCGCGATGAAACGCGCGATGCAGAACGCGATGCGCCTCGGCGCGCAGGGCATCAAGATCATGTCGTCCGGCAGGCTGAACGGCGCCGAGATCGCGCGCACCGAGTGGTACCGCGAAGGCCGCGTGCCGCTGCATACGCTGCGCGCCGACATCGAATACGGATTCGCCGAAGCGCGCACCACCTATGGCGTCATCGGCATCAAGGTTTGGGTGTTCAAGGGCGAGTTGCTGGCGCACAACGCCGAACCGGCGGCCGTGCCGGCCGCCGCGCCGGATGCGCCGAAGCGCCCGCGACGTGCAGGAGCGAAGAATGCTGCAGCCAGCTAGAAGGAAGTACCGCAAGGAGCAGAAGGGTCGCAACAAGGGCGTGGCCACCGTCGGCAACAAGGTTTCCTTCGGTGAATACGGCCTGAAGGCCACCGGCCGCGGCCGCCTGACGGCCCGCCAGATCGAGGCGGCGCGGCGGGCGATGACGCGTCACATCAAGCGCGGCGGCCGGATCTGGATCCGCATCTTTCCGGACAAGCCCGTATCGCAGAAGCCCGCGGAAGTCCGCATGGGCAACGGCAAGGGCAACCCGGAGTACTACGTCGCGGAGATCGTTCCCGGCAAGGTGCTCTACGAAATGGATGGCGTCGACGAGACGCTCGCCCGCGAGGCGTTTGCGCTCGCTGCGGCGAAGCTGCCGATCCGCACGACGTTCGTGTATCGGCTGGTCGGCTGACGGAGGCCCGCGATGAAGGCATCGGAAGCGAAGAAGAACCTAGGGGCCAAGTCGGCCGCGGAGCTGCAGGAAGAGCTCAATGCGCTGCTGCGCGAGCAGTTCGGTCTGCGGATGCAGAAGACGACGCAACAGCTGACGAACACGGCGAAGTTGAACCAGGTCCGCCGCAGCATCGCGCGCGTGCGGACGCTGATCGGACAGAAGGCGGGCCAGGCATGAGCGAACAAGCCACAACCGAGAAAACGGGCACGGCCGCTGCGCCGACCCGCAAGTCGCTGATCGCGACGCTGACCGGACGCGTGGTCAGCGACAAGATGAACAAGACAGTCACGGTGCTGGTCGAGCGCCGGGTCAAGCACCCGCTTTACGGCAAGGTGGTGACCCGTTCGGCCAAATACCACGCGCACGACGAGAGCAACGAGTGCAAGCAAGGTGATCTCGTCGAGATCGTGGCCAGCCGCAAGCTCAGCAAGACCAAGGGTTGGCGGGTGTCGCGGCTGATCGAGAAGGCGCGCACGGTCTAGCCGCCGGAGCGTATGGCGGGGTTGCGCGCGAGCAAGGCTCCTGCCATAATTACAAATTCGCTTGCCGCAGCACTTGGCGTCCGGCTCGTGCCGGGCGGGAAGTCTGCGGCCCTTCCCTGGGACGGGCTTTTCGTCCGTCCGGCCACGGGGTCCAAGACTGGCCGCCATTGCTTCACCGGCCGCCCTAGCCGGCGGCCGCGGCGGGTTAAGTTGGAGAGAAGGCAGTCATGATCCAGATGCAGACGGTGCTGGACGTCGCCGACAACACGGGCGCTCGTTCGGTCATGTGCATTAAGGTGCTGGGCGGCTCCAAGCGTCGCTACGCGCACATCGGCGACGTGATCAAGGTGTCCGTCAAGGACGCGGCCCCGCGCGGGCGCGTCAAGAAGGGCGAGATCTACAACGCTGTTGTCGTGCGCACCCGGCAGGGCGTCCGCCGCGACGACGGCGCGCTGATCCGCTTCGATAACAACGCGGCGGTGCTGCTCAATGCCAAGCTCGAACCCATCGGCACCCGCATCTTCGGACCGGTCACGCGTGAATTGCGTACCGAGCGCTTCATGAAGATCGTCTCGCTCGCGCCCGAAGTGCTGTAGCGCGGCGCGAGAGCAAGGAGTCCCGACAAATGCGCAAGATCAAGCAGGGCGACAACGTCGTCGTCATCGCCGGCCGCGACAAGGGCAAGCGCGGCGAGGTGTCGCGGGTGGTCGATGCCGGGCACGTGATCGTGAACGGCATCAATCAGGTGAAGCGCCACACGCGTCCGAATCCGCTCAAGAACCAGCCGGGCGGCATCGTTAGCAAGGAGATGCCGATCGACGTTTCCAACGTCGCGATCTGGAACCCGGTCACGCAGAAACCCGACCGCGTCGGCGTGCGCGTCCTCGAGGACGGCCGCAAGGTCCGGTTCTTCAAGTCCAACGGCGAGCAGATCGGCGCGTAAAGGAACAGACATGGCCCGCCTGCAGGAAACGTACCGGAAGGAAGTGGTGCCCGCGCTGATGAAGCAGTTCGGGTACAAGTCGGTGATGGAAGTGCCCCGCATCGAGAAGATCGTTCTCAACATGGGCGTGGGCGAAGCCACCGGCGACAAGAAGCTGCTCGACAACGCCGTCGGCGACATGCAGAAGATCGCCGGGCAGAAGCCGGTGATCACCAAGGCCCGCAAGGCCATCGCGGGCTTCAAGATCCGCGAGGGTTACCCGATCGGCTGCATGGTGACGCTGCGTCACGAGCGCATGTTCGAGTTCCTCGACCGTCTGGTCGCGATCGCGCTGCCGCGCGTGCGCGACTTCCGTGGCGTGTCGGGCAAGGGCTTCGACGGCCAGGGCAACTACAACATGGGCGTCAAGGAACAGATCATCTTCCCGGAGATCGAGTACGACAAGATCGACGCGCTGCGGGGGATGAACATCACGATCACGACGAGCGCCAAGACCGACGCCGAGGGCAAGGCGTTGCTCGCGGCGTTCAAGTTCCCGTTCAAGAGCTAAGGGCCTGCCATGGCGAAGCTTGCAGTCATCAACCGCCAGTACAAGCGCGAGAAGCTGGTCGCGAAGTTCGCGAAGAAGCGGGCCGCGCTGCAGGCGATCATCGACAACCCCAAGGTGTCGGACGAGGACCGTTACGAGGCGCGGCTCAAGCTGCAGCAGCTGCCCCGCAACGCCAACCCGACGCGACTGCGCAACCGCTGCGCGCTCACCGGCCGCCCCCGCGGCGTCTTCCGCAAGTTCGGCCTCGGCCGCAACAAGCTGCGGGAGTACGCGATGAAGGGTGAGATTCCGGGTGTGGTCAAGGCCAGCTGGTAAGAGGTGACGCATGAGCATGAGTGATCCCATCGCCGATATGCTGACCCGCATCCGCAACGCGCAGATGATCGAGCGGGCCACGGTCGAGATGCCCTCCTCGAAGGTCAAGATCGCGATCGCGCGCGTGCTTCAGGACGAGGGCTACATCGACGGCTTCCGCGTCGACGGCGAAGCGAAGCCCGTCCTGCAGATCGCGCTCAAGTACTACGCGGGGCGCCCGGTCATCGAGAAGATCGAACGTGTGTCGAAGCCCGGGCTGCGGATCTACCGCAGCAAGGACGACATTCCGCGCGTGATGAACGGCCTCGGCATCGCGATCGTCTCGACGTCGCAGGGCGTGATGACCGACCGCAAGGCGCGCGCCACCGGCGTCGGCGGCGAAGTTCTCTGCATCGTCGCCTGACGGGAGAACACGGAAATGTCCCGCATCGGCAACAACCCGGTCAAGCTGCCCGCGAAGGTGGAAGTGCAGCTCGCGGCTGGCCAGATCACCGTCAAGGGCCCGCTGGGCTCGCTGTCGCGCGAGTTCGGCGACGCGGTCACCATCGAAAAGGACGGCGACCAGCTCGTGTTCAAGGCGGCCAACGACGAATCATCCGCGCTGCATGGCACGCTTCGCGCGCTGGTGGCCAACATGGTCAAGGGCGTGACCGACGGCTTCGAGAAGAAGCTCACGCTGGTCGGCGTCGGCTACCGTGCGCAGGCGCAGGGCGACAAGCTCAACCTGACGCTCGGCTTCTCGCATCCGGTCGTGCATTCCATGCCGAAGGGCGTGACCGTGCAGACACCGCAGCAGACGGAAATACTCGTCAAGGGCATCGACAAGCAGCAGGTTGGCCAGGTGGCGGCGGAGATCCGTGCCTACCGGCCGCCGGAGCCGTACAAGGGCAAGGGTGTCCGCTATCACGACGAGCACGTCGTGATCAAGGAAACCAAGAAGAAGTAACCGGAGACGTGCATGAACAAGAAGGAAGCTCGAGTCCGCCGCGCCCGCAAAACCCGGGTGCGCATTGCCGAGCAGGTTGCGACGCGGCTGGTGGTGAACCGCAGCAACTAGCCACATCTACGTGCAGATCGTCGCCCCGACCGGCGACAAGGTGCTTGCGAGCGCCTCGACGGTCGAGGCCGCGGTGCGCGCGGACGTCAAGAACGGCGGCAACAAGGCCGCCGCCGCGATCGTCGGCAAGCGCATCGCCGAGAAGGCGAAGGCGCTCGGCATCGAGGCGGTCGCGTTCGACCGTTCCGGTTTTCGCTTCCACGGCCGCGTGAAGGCGCTGGCCGACGCGGCCCGCGAGGGCGGCCTCAAGTTCTGAATTAGAGGTTTCAAATGGCAGAGCAACGTCGCAATCCCCGCCAGCCGCAGCAGCAGGACGACCGCGGTGACGGCCTGAGGGAGAAGATGATCGGCATCAACCGCGTCACCAAGGTGGTGAAGGGCGGGCGGATCCTCGGCTTCGCCGCACTTACCGTGGTCGGCGACGGGGATGGCCGGGTCGGCATGGGCAAGGGCAAGGCAAAGGAAGTACCCGTTGCCGTGCAGAAAGCGATGGAAGAGGCGCGCCGCCGAATGGTCAAGGTGCGCCTCAAGAAGGGCACGCTGCATCACGCGGTCGAGGGACGTCACGGCGCGACGAAGGTTTTCATGCAGCCTGCCGCGGAGGGTACCGGCATGATCGCCGGCGGCCCGATGCGCGCAGTTTGCGAAGTGGTTGGCGTGACCAACGTGCTCGCCAAGTGCCACGGCTCGACCAATCCGTACAACCTCGTGCGCGCCACGCTGGACGCGCTGCTGCGTCAGAGCGCACCGTCGGACATCGCGGCCAAGCGCGGCAAGACGGTCGAAGAGATCCTGGAAGGATGACCAGCATGGCGGACGCGAAGATGGTGAAGGTGACGCTGGTGAAGGGCGTCGCGCGCACGCGCAAGGACCACCGCGAGACGGTGCGGGGCCTGGGCCTCAAGTGGACGAACCACACGGTCGAGGTGGTGGACACTCCGGCCACGCGCGGCATGATCAACAAGGTCGGCTACCTGCTCAAGGTGACGGCCCCGTAGCGTAGCGAATGCGAAGCCGCCGCGTCCTTGATTGCGGGGATGCGGCGACTTGCGCGAAACGACACTGGGTTCCCGCCTGGGCGGGGACGACGAAGCAGCGATATCGGAGCAAGCGATGCGTCTCAACACGATCAAGCCGGCGGCCGGCAGCAACAAGCCGAAGCGTCGCGTCGGGCGCGGCATCGGCTCGGGACTCGGCAAGACGGCCGGCCGCGGCCACAAGGGCCAGAAATCGCGTTCGGGCGGCTTCCACAAGGTCGGCTTCGAAGGTGGCCAGATGCCGCTTGCAGCGCCGGCTGCCCAAGCGCGGCTTCGTGTCGCGCTCTCGCGACGACACGGCCGAAGTGCGTTTGTCCGACTTGGCGAAGCTTCCGGTCGCCGAGATCGACCTGCTGGCACTGAAGGCTGCGGGGCTTGTGCCGGCCGGCGTCAAGACGGTCAAGGTCATCAAGACCGGCACGCTCGAGAAGGCTGTCAAGCTTTCCGGTGTGCTGGCGACCAAGGGTGCCAAGGCGGCCATCGAAGCCGCCGGCGGCAGCGTGGCGTGACGGATCCGGGGAAGAAAGTCAGGTAACGACGTGGCAACGGTCAATCCCGCCCTGAAGAGCGGTTCCAAGTACGCCGATCTGAAGCGGCGGCTGTGGTTCCTGCTGGGCGCGCTGATTGTCTACCGGATCGGGACGCACATCCCGGTGCCGGGCATCAACGCGTCCGTGCTGGACGAGCTCTTCCAATCGCAGCAAGGCGGCATCCTCGGATTGTTCAACGTATTCTCGGGAGGCGCGCTGTCGCGCTTCTCGATCCTCGCGCTGGGCATCATGCCCTACATCTCCGCCTCGATCATCATGCAGCTCTGCACGGTGCTGATCCCGACGCTCGAGGCGTTGAAGAAAGAGGGCGAAGCCGGTCGCCGCAAGATCACGCAGTACACGCGCTACGCCACGCTGGGTCTTGCATTCTTCCAGGCGCTCGGCATTTCGGTTGCGCTGGAGGCGCAATCGGGGCTCGTGCTCGATCCAGGCGTCGGCTTTCGGGTGGTCACGGCCATCACGCTGGTGACCGGGACGATGTTCCTGATGTGGCTCGGAGAGCAGATCACCGAGCGTGGCCTCGGCAACGGCATCTCGCTCATCATCTTCGCCGGCATCGCCGCAGGCTTGCCGAGGGCGATCGGGCAGACGCTCGAGCAGGCGCGCACCGGTGCCTACTCGATTCCCCTGGTGCTCGGCATCGCTGCGCTGGTGGTGATCGTGACGGCGTTCGTCGTGTACGTCGAGCGCGCCGTGCGCAAGATCCAGGTGAATTACGCTAAGCGCCAGGTCGGCAACAAGGTCTACCAGGGCCAGAGCTCGTTCCTGCCGCTCAAGCTCAACATGGCCGGCGTTATCCCGCCCATCTTCGCTTCGTCGATCATCCTGTTCCCGGCAACGCTGGTGCAGTGGTTCGGCTCCGGCGAGGGCACGGTCTGGCTGCGCGACATCGCGGCGGCTTTGGGTCCGGGGCAGCCGGTGCACGAGATCCTCTACGCGGCGGCCATCGTCTTCTTCTGCTTCTTCTACACGGCGCTGCAGTACAACCCGAAGGAGACGGCAGACAACCTGAAGAAGAGCGGGGCGTTCATACCGGGGTACCGGCCGGGCGACCAGACGGCCAAGTACCTGGAGAAGATCAGCACGCGGCTCACGCTGCTCGGCTCGATCTACCTGGTGATCGTTTGCTTCATCCCCAACTTCCTGATTGCCTGGAAGAACGTGCCGTTCTATTTCGGCGGCACGTCGCTCCTGATCATCGTGGTGGTGACCATGGACTTCATGACGCAGGTGCAGGCGTACCTCATGTCGCAGCAATACGAAAGCCTGCTGCGGAAGGCGAACTTCAAGGGGGGACTGCCCACGCGATGAGCCCTCACCCGTTCCCATCTCCCGCGGGCGGACGAGGGGAAATGGAGTGGCTTGCTGCGCAACCGGCTACCGCATGGCGAAGGAAGACGTCATCCAGATGCAGGGCGAGGTCATCGAGATGCTGCCCAACGCGACGTTCCGGGTGAAGCTCGAGAACGATCACGTGGTACTGGGACATATCTCTGGAAAGATGCGGATGCACTACATCAAGATCCTGCCTGGCGACAAGGTGACGGTGGAACTGACGCCGTACGACCTGTCCCGCGCGCGGATCGTATTCCGGGCGAAGTGATCCAGGGGTCTGTGGTCAGCCGACAAGGAAGAGATGCCGAAGCGTCACCGGTGGCGCGCCAGGAAGGCGTGACGGGACGGTCGGCTTGGAGAGAAAAATGAAGGTACTGGCATCCGTCAAGAAGATCTGCCGCAAGTGCAAGATCATCCGCCGCAAAGGAGTGGTGCGGGTCATCTGCACCGACCCGCGGCACAAGCAGCGGCAGGGCTAGGTCCCGCGCGACAACCGTCGAACGACAGGTAGAAGGCTATGGCACGTATTGCAGGCGTCAACATCCCCAACCACCAGCACGCGGTGATCGCTCTGCAGGCGATCTACGGCATCGGCCCGACCCGTGCGAAGGCGATCTGCGTGGCAGCCGGCATCGTGCCGTCGACCAAGATCAAGGACCTGTCCGACACGGAGATGGACAAGCTCCGCGAGAACGTCGGCAGGTTCACGGTCGAGGGCGACCTGCGCCGCGAGATGACGATGAGCATCAAGCGACTGATGGACCTCGGCTGCTATCGCGGCGTCCGCCACCGCAAGGGCCTGCCGGTCCGCGGCCAGCGCACGCGCACGAATGCGCGCACACGCAAGGGGCCGAAGAAGGGCCGCACCGTCGCGCTCTCCAAGGGCGTCACCAAGTAACCGGCGCGCCGGGACACGGAAGGAAACAAGCAAGATGGCACAGCAACCCTCGCAGAAGGCCGCCGCGGCGCGCGCTCGCAAGAAGGTCAAGAAGAGCGTTTCGGAAGGCATCGCGCACATTCATGCGTCGTTCAACAACACGATCATCACGATCACGGACCGGCAGGGCAACGCGCTGTCGTGGGCGACGTCGGGCGGCGCGGGCTTCAAGGGGTCGCGCAAGTCCACGCCGTTCGCCGCGCAGGTTGCGGCGGAAGCGGCCGGCCGCGCGGCGCTGGAATACGGCGTCAAGAATCTCGAGGTGCGCATCAAAGGCCCCGGCCCCGGCCGCGAGTCCGCTGTGCGCGCGCTGAACGCGCTAGGGATGAAGATCTCGTCGATTTCCGACGTGACGCCCGTGCCGCACAACGGATGCCGGCCGCCGAAGCGGCGCCGGGTATAGGTACCAACTGACTAAGTTCGGTCGAACGCAAATTCGCTGTTCGACCGAAAACATGGACTAGCGATGGCCAGATATATCGGACCGAAATGCAAGCTGGCGCGACGGGAAGGCACCGACCTTTTCCTGAAAAGCGCGCGTCGTTCACTCGACTCCAAGTGCAAGCTCGACGTGAAGCCCGGCCAGCACGGACAGAAATCCGGCGCCCGGACCTCGGACTACGGCTTGCAGCTCCGCGAGAAGCAGAAGCTCCGCCGCATCTACGGGCTGCTCGAGCGCCAGTTCCGCCGCTACTTCGCGGAGGCCGCGCGTCGCAAGGGCTCGACCGGCACGAACCTGCTGCAACTCCTCGAGTCGCGTCTGGACAACGTCGTCTACCGGATGGGCTTCGGCTCCACGCGTGCCGAGGCGCGCCAGCTGGTGACCCACGGCTCGATCACGGTGAACGGCAATAAGCTCACGATCCCTTCGGCGCTCGTCAAGGCCGGGGATGCGATAGCGACCACCGAGAAGGCCAAGGGGCAGCTGCGCATCCAGGACGCGCTTCAGCTCGCCGAGAAGGTAGGCTTCCCGTCGTGGGTCGAGGTGGATCCGAAAAAGATGACGGGCACGTTCAAGGGGGCGCCCGAGCGCACGGAGTTCGGCCAGGACATCAACGAAAGCCTGGTGGTCGAGCTGTACTCGAAGTAAGCCCGCAGCCGACGGTCCCGACCGTGGTGGCGAGAGCCGCCCGACCCACATCCGTTCGCGAGTTTCGATTCGAAGCCGCATAAAGGTACCGCATGCAAAGCAACGCCTTGCTGAAACCGCGCATCATCGACGTGCAGAGCATGTCCCCGTTCCACGCCAAAGTCGTGATGGAGCCGTTCGAGCGCGGCTACGGCCATACGCTCGGCAACGCGCTGCGGCGCGTGCTGCTGTCGTCCATGCCCGGCTACGCGCCGACCGAGGTCAAGATCACGGGTGTTCTGCACGAGTATTCCGCGCTCGACGGGGTGCAGGAGGACGTCGTCGACGTTCTGTTGAACCTCAAGGGCGTCGTGCTCAAGCTGCACAACCGCGACCACGTGCTGCTGCGCCTCGCCAAGACCGGCGAAGGCCCGGTCACGGCCGCTGACATCGAGCCCAACCACGACGTCGAGATCATCAACCCCGAGCACGTGATCGCGCACCTCACGGCCGGCGGCAAGATCGAGATGGAGATCCGCGTCGAGAAGGGTCGCGGCTACCAGCCGGCTACCGCCCGCGTGAAGCCCGAAGGCGGCCGCGCGATCGGCAGCATCCTGCTCGACGCATCGTTCTCGCCGGTCCGCCGCGTGAGCTATGCGGTCGAGAGCGCGCGGGTCGAGCAGCGCACCGACCTCGACAAGCTCGTGCTCGACATCGAGACCAACGGCGTGGTCGAGCCGGAGCAGGCGGTCCGCTATGCGGCGTCGGTGCTGGTAGAGCAGCTGTCGGTGTTCGCCGATCTCAAGGGCACCGAATCGCCCGCGGCAGAGCGGGCGACACCGCAGGTCGATCCGCTGCTGCTGCGTCCGGTCGACGATCTCGAACTCACGGTTCGCTCGGCGAACTGCCTCAAGGCCGAGAACATCTACTACATCGGCGATCTGATCCAGCGCACCGAGACGGAGTTGCTGAAGACGCCGAACCTCGGCCGCAAGTCGCTGAACGAGATCAAGGAAGTGCTCGCCTCGCGTGGCCTGTCGCTCGGGATGAAGCTCGAGAACTGGCCGCCGGCGGGATTGGATCGTCCGTAAGACGCGCTCTGCGCGTTCTGCGGCCGGAGAAGGCTTCCCGAGAATCGGATGGCAAAGCCACACGATTCTTGGTGGGGCAACTGCAGCAAACAACGTGTGCGGCGTGACCGCCTTCGGGCGACGCGCGTTGCACGCATGCTTGGACGGCAGAAAAGCGCCGTGCCGAGACAGGAACAACAATAAATCGTACTGGCGCACCGCATGCGGCGCGCCCCTTGGAACGAAAAGGATACGACCATGCGTCACCGCCACGGACTGCGAAAACTGAACCGTACCAGCTCGCACCGCCTTGCGATGCTGCGCAACATGACCAACTCGCTCTTTGCGCACGAGGCGATCCGCACCACACTGCCGAAGGCCAAGGAGCTGCGCCGCGTCGCCGAGCCGTTGATCACGCTCGCGAAGGAAGCGACGCTTGCCAATCGCCGTCTCGCGTTCGACCGCCTGCGCGACCGCGATGTCGTCACCAAGCTCTTCAACGAACTCGGTCCGCGCTACAAGGCGCGGCCGGGTGGCTACCTGCGCATTCTCAAGTTCGGCTTTCGCCAGGGCGACGCCGCACCGATGGCGTTGGTCGAGCTGGTGGACCGGCCCGAACAGCCGACCGCGGAAGCCGCAAAGGCCGAGTAATTCGACGTCGGCATCGAGTCAGGAGCCGGGCCCCGAGCCCGGCTCTTGTTTGGTGGTTTGGCCGGGACCCCTTCGCGGTCTCCGGTCGTGTAGCATTCAAAGCCATGCAGGAAACCGTGCTTGTCACCGGTGGAGCCGGCTATGTCGGCTCACATGTCGTCATCGCGCTGGCGGCGGCCGGATGCACTCCGGTTGTGTACGACAATTTTGCGAACAGCTCGCCTCGGGTGCTGCCGCGGCTCGAGCAACTGACCGGCATCCGCATCCAGTGCATCGAGGCCGACGTGAGCGATCGCGACGCACTGCGCGCAGCGTTCCACGATTGTCCGATCACCGGCGTTATCCATTGCGCGGGCTTGAAGTCGGTCCAGGAATCCGAGGAACGCCCGCTCGCCTACTGGGACGTGAACGTCGGCGGCTCGATCGCACTCGCGGAAGTGATGGGCGAGGCCGGCGTGGCGACGCTCGTCTTCAGCTCGTCGGCGACGGTCTATGGTCAGCCCGACAGCCTGCCGGTTGCGGAAACCGCGCCGCCGCGCCCGCAGAGCGTCTACGCGCACACCAAGCGCGCGATCGAGGACTTCCTGCGCGATCTCCTGCGCGCCAACGCGAACTGGCGGATCGCGATCCTGCGCTACTTCAACCCGGCGGGTGCGCATCCATCGGGTCTCATTGGCGAAGCGCCCGAGCGGCCGGCCAATCTCGTGCCCGTGCTCTGCCGCATTGCCGCTGGGGAGTTGGCCGAGTTGCCGATCTACGGCAGCGACTGGCCGACGCCGGACGGCACGGCCATCCGCGATTACCTGCATGTCGCCGATCTCGCCGAAGGTCACGTCGCCGCGCTGCGCCACCTGGCGAAGACAACCGGCGCGCAAACGCTGAATCTCGGTACTGGTCGTGGACACTCGGTACTCGAGGTGGTCGAGACCTTCGAGCGCGCCTGCGGACGGCGGATCACCAAGACGTTCGTGCCCCGTCGCGCCGGTGACGTCGCGTGCTATTACGCCGATCCCTCGCGCGCCGAAGCCTTGCTGGGCTGGCGCACCAAGCGGAATCTCGACGCGATCTGCATCGACGCCTGGCGCTGGCAGACCGCGGGCGGGCGGTATTGAATCGGACCCCGGGGGACACGCTGCCGCCGCGGGGTCGCGCTCACCGATCCACCACAACGTGGCGCGCCGGTCACGCGCAGCGTCGCGAGGACCGGATTGTGATCCGATGAGTCGACCTCGGGCGCCTCGGCGTGCACGACCTCGAGTCCGCGCACGAATATGTAGTCGACCTGCCGGCCCAGGAAGCGGCTGCGCGTGTCGTTCGGTGGCAGCACCGGTGCGAGCGCCATGCGCTGCATCACGTCGTCGACGACTTCGAGGCGCGCTTGGCTCCAGGTGTTGAGGTCGCCGGCGAAGATCACCGGGCCGCGGTGGTCGGCGAGCTCGAGCGCGATCGCCTCGAGTTGCGCCCGATAGTCGCCGAGCGCCAGCGAGAAGTTGATCGAGTGGACGTTCGCGACCGCGAGCGTCCCTTCGACGCCGTGCATCGCGTAGCGCGTGATCACGGCCGACTTCGGGAGCTGCAGCAACGGCTCGAAGAAGCGCTGCGTGCAGGCGCTCGCCGGGCGTACGCGAGCGGCGTTCAGCACACCGGTTTCTCGGCCATTCAGCGTGAAGGCGCTTGCGAGCAGCCAATCGTAGCCTGCATCGGCCAGCACACGCTGCAGCCGGGCCGTCAATGCGGCTTCCTGGAGCAGCAACAGGTCGTGATCCGCGGCAAACCGCGCCAAGTCCCTGTCCCAGTCCCTGTCCTCGTTCTTGTGCAGGTTCCAGGAGAGCACGCGCAGCGTTGGGCCCGGCAACGGCTCCGCGTTCCTTTCCGTGCCCGATGCCGCGGCGTCGCCTGCGCAGCGCAGGGAGCGGCCGACGACGACGCCACCGTGACCGAGCGCGTACGCCTGCTGCTCCGCCGGGACCGTCGCGCATGCGGCGGCCAGCGCGATCAGCGCGGCAGCGGCGAACGCGCGCGCCGTCTCAGCCCGCGACAACCCCGGCCTCCGAGACCTTCAACGCTTCCACACGGATCTCGTCGGTGAGACGGGCCTTCAACGCGGAAAATTCGGGCGAGGTCTTGAGCGTGTAGTGGCGAGGATGCGCCAGCGTCACCGCCACCTCCGCCTTGATGCGGCCGGGACGCGCGCTCATCACCACCACGCGTCCCGCCATGAATATCGCTTCCTCGATGTCGTGGGTGACGAACAGCACGGTCTTGCGCTCGGATTCCCAGAGCGCGAGCAGCAGTTCCTGCATCAACCCGCGCGTCTGGTTGTCGAGCGCGCCGAACGGCTCGTCCAGCAGCAGGATCTTGGGGTCGTTCGCCAGCGCACGCGCGATCGCGGTGCGCTGCTGCATGCCGCCGGATAGCATCTTTGCGTAATGATGCTCGAACCCGTGCAGGCCGACCTTGCCGATCCAGTGCGCGGCGATCTCGTCCTGCTTTCGCGGCGGGACCCCTTTCTCGCGCAGTCCGAAGCAGACGTTCTGCCGCACGGTGAGCCACGGAAACAGCGTGTACGACTGGAACACCATGCCTCGGTCAGCGCCGGGCCCGGTGACCGGGACGCCGTCGAGCGCGACGCCGCCGGCGGTCGGATGATCGAGCCCTGCGACGATGCGCAATAGCGTCGACTTGCCGCAGCCGGACGGCCCGAGGATCGTGATGAAGTCGTTGTCCGCCACGCGAAGCGAGGTCGGCAGCAGTGCTTGCGTGGGCGGGCCGCCGTTCACGCCCGGGAACGTGCGCGAAACGCCATCGATAACGAGCTTGCTCACGCGTGTGCCCCCACGCTTGCGGCTTGCGCCGCTGCGCTGCCCCCCGAGGGGGTGGAATGCGCGGCCTCCGTATACGCTGTGGAAGCGCGGAGGACCTGCGTGTCGGCCGCCGCCCGCGCTCGCGGGCGCGCTCTTCGAGCCTGGGCTTCGCCCCGCTCGCGCAGGCGTCCTTGGGACGGCACTTCGGCGCTCATGGGTGTGCCCCCACGCTTGCGGCTTGCGCCGCTGCGCCGCCCCCCGAGGGGGTGGAATGATCGCCTCGGGACGGCCCTTCGGCGCTCATTTGACGCTGGCCCCATCAGGCGAGGCTCCACGGGAAGAGCTTGTGGTTCATCCACTTGAACGCGAAGTCGGAAACCAGTCCGATCACGCCGATCACAATGATCCCGAAGATGATCTGGCCCGTGTTGAGCAGCGCCTGGCTGTCGGTGATCATGTGTCCGATGCCGGAGGATGCGCCGATCAGCTCGGCGACGATCACATAGGTCCACGCCCAGCCAAGCACGAGCCGCAGCGTCTCGGCGATCTGCGGCGCGGAGTTCGGCAGCAGCACGCGGCGCACGATCCCGGACGCGTCCGCGCCAAGCGTGTAGGCAGCCTCGACAAGGTCCCGGCGCGTCGAGCCGACGATCACGGCGACCATGAGCACGATCTGGAAGAAGACGCCGATGAAGATCACGAGCAGCTTCTGGGCCTCGCCGATGCCCGCCCAAAGGATCAGCAGCGGGATGAACGCGGACGCGGGCAGATAGCGCGCAAACGAGACGAACGGCTCGAAGAACGCCTCGATCGGCTTGTAGGCGCCCATGGTGATGCCGAGTGGCACGCCGAGGATCGCCGCGAGCACGAAGCCGCCGACGACGCGCCAGACCGTCATGCCGACGTCCTTCGCGAAGCCATGCACCGCGAACAGTGCATAGCCCTCGTGCAGCATCGTGATCGGGTCGGCGAGGAACGTCCTCGACACGAAGCCGCCGAGCGTGGCGAACGCCCAGACGGCGACGAATGCGACAAAGAAGGCGATGCCGAGCGCGAGGCGACGCACGCGCGGTACGGGGACGAGGGGCTTCACGTTGTGGGTTCGCTGCGCGTTGCCCGAATGTCCTGCGGCCTCACTTCGCGCGCGGGGCAGCTCAGCACGAAAGTACGTGCGTGCCACGAAGGTTTGCGGCGGCGACAGGCCCCAGGCTCGTCGCCGCTACGACGGCACCGTCAAACGACGCACCGGGTCATTGAATGAAACGCGTGTCGGCGAGCTTCGCCATGTCGGGTAGCTGCCTGATGATACCGACCTCGAGCAGCAGATCCGCGGCCTCCTTGCTGAACTGCGCGTGCTCGCCAGCGAAGAACGTCCGGTTCGCCGCACGATCCTGCCAGCGCAGGTACTTCTGCGACTTCTCGAACTGCTCGCCGGATTGCTTTACGTCCGCGCCCATGATCTCGAAGCTCTTCTTCGGCTCCTTCGCGATCATCTCGACTGCCTCGAAATAGCTGTCGGCCAGCGCCTTCGCAGCGTTCGGGTTGTCGGCGAGGAACTTGGGTGTGCAGCCGAACGTATCCATGATCATCGGGTAGTCGAGCGTGGTCGCGATGATCTTCCCCGCGGCCGGATTGTCGCGCACGGTCGAAAGGTAGGGCTCGTAGGTCATCGCCGCATCGTTCTGGCCGGCGACGAACGCCTGCGCGGCGGGCGCGGGCTCGAGATTTACCACGGTCACGTCCTTCACCGACAGGCCGTTCTTCTTGAGGAACCAGGCGAGCGTGAAGTAGGGTGCCGTACCGGGCGCGGAGGCCGCGATCGTCTTGCCCTTCAGGTCGGAGATCTTCTGGACGTTGTTGCGCACCGCCATGCCATCCGCGCCGTAGCTCTTGTCCATCTGGAAGATCTGCGTGGTCGCCACGCCGTTCGCGTTCCAGACGACCCAGGTCTCGACCGTCGTCGCGGCGCACTGGATATCCCCCGAGGCGATCGCAAGGTGCCGGTCCTTCTGCGGAATCTTCTTCAGATCGACGTCGAGGCCGTTCTTCTTGAAGATGCCGGCTTCCTTCGCGAGCGTCAGCGGCGCGAAACCCGTCCACCCGGAAAGGCCGATGGCGACCTTGGTCTGCCCAGACGCACCGCCTGCAACGGCGAACGCCAGCACCCCCAACATCCCCGCAATTCCTGTGCGCATGGCAATGCTCTCCTGATCCGGAAACCCGCCAATGGTCGCCGCCGTTTCCACGCGTGTCAACGGCGGTCGCACGCGGGGCATCGCGGCGTCCCTATGGCATACAATCGGCGCACCGCGGCGCGACACGCACTGCGGACCGCGATGACGTCCCATCATGTGCTTTCGCCCGCCGGTTATCGCCGCATGCCGTGGAAGAACGGGAGCGGGCGAACGGCCGAGATCGCTTCATATCCGCCAGGCAGCGATTTCGCGACCTTCCACTGGCGCGCGAGCATCGCCGAGGTCGAGCGGGACAGCGCATTCTCGGTTTTCGCCGGCGTGGACCGCATCCTGGTCCTGCTGTCGGGCGGTGGCGTGCGGCTCACCGGCGAGGGGGATCCGATCGAGCTGCGCCTTCCTCTCGAGCCGGTGGCGTTCGCAGGCGATGCGCCGCTCCATTGCGAATTGCTTGCGGGGCGAGTGCGCGACTTCAATCTGATGCTGCGGCGCGAGCGCGCGCGGGGCGCCATCGCGGTCGTGCGCGGCGAGGCGGTGACGATTGCGCCCGCACGCTTCACACTGTGTTACGCAGCTGTGGGAGCGAGCGAATGTCTGCTGGCTGGGCATCCACCGCTGCAGATTGCCGAGGGCGAGACGCTGATCGTCGAGGACGAGTCTCCCGCGCATCGTCTGCACGTCAACCCGGTCGCCTCGCACGCCGCGGCGCTGGTCGCGACCATCGACCTGCGATGAATCTGCTCGCCGAGCACGCGCTGCTGCCCGATGGCTGGGCCGCCGACGTGCTGCTTTCGATCGATGCCCACGGCCGGATCGAGTCCGTTGTGCAAGGTGGAGAATGCGGCGACGCCGAGTGCGCACGAGGTGCCGTCGTTCCGGGAATGCCGAACCTGCATTCCCACGCATTCCAGCGCGGCATCGCCGGTCGAACCGGTGGCATCTCCGTCGCCGGCGACGACAGCTTCTGGAGCTGGCGCGAGGCGATGTACGCTTTCGTCGACCGGATGGATCCGAACACGTTCGCGGCCATCGTTGCGCAGGCCTATGTCGAGATGGTCAAGGCGGGCTACACGACCGTGGCGGAATTCCATTACGTGCACCATGGTCGCGATGGACGCCCGTATGCGGACCCGGCGGAGCTCGGCCGGCGAGTCATCGACGCGGCCGGGGAGTCCGGGATCGCACTCACGCTGCTGCCGGTGTTCTATGCGCACGCCGGGTTCGGCGGGCAGCCTGCCCTTCCGGAGCAACGGCGCTTCGTGCAGACGCCGGACACGTATGCGGAGCTGCTCGACGCACTGATTCCGAGCGCCGAGGCGCACGACGTGCGCCTCGGCATTGCGCCGCACAGCTTGCGCGCGGTGAGCGCCGACGAATTGCGTGCAATCCTGCCGCTCGCTGCGGCGGGAGTCCCCGTGCACATCCACGCGGCCGAGCAGGTGCGCGAGGTGGCCGACTGCGTGGCATTCTGCGGACAACGCCCGGTGGAATGGCTGCTTGCAAACGCCGGGCTCGACCGGCGATGGTGTGTCGTGCATGCGACGCACATGAACGAGCAGGAGATCACAGGACTCTCGGCAAGCGGTGCCGTCGCGGGCCTTGCACCGACGACCGAAGCCGACCTCGGCGACGGAATTTTTCCTTGCGTGGAGTTCGTGCAGGCGGGCGGCCGCTTCGGCGTGGGCAGCGATTCCAACACGATCATCGATCCGTTTGCGGAGTTGCGCTCACTCGAATGGTCGCAGCGGCTGCGTCTGCTGGCACGCAATCGCCTGACACCCGGAGCCGGCACGATCGGGACCATGCTATGGGCGCACGCGGCTCGCCACGGTGCCGATGCGGTCGCACGCGCGACGGGTACGATTGCGGTCGGGCAGCGCGCGGATCTCATCGTCCTGAACGGTGGCGATGCGACACTGGCCACGGCGCCCCGCGACGCCTGGCTCGACGCCGCGATCTTCGGGCCCGTGCGCAGTCCGGTGCGGGACGTGATGGTGGGCGGCCGCTGGGTCGTGCGCGACGGGCGTCATCCGGCGGAAGAGGGCATCGCAACCCGCTTTCGCAGCGCGATGGCGCAGCTCTGGGCGTCCTGACATGGCTTTTTCGCGTGCCGACCTGCTGATCGCCAACGTGCATCTCGCAACCATGCGCGACGAAGCCGGCTACGGCACGATCGAGGACGCGTCGGTTGCGATCGACGGCGACAGGATCGTGTGGGTCGGCCGGGCACGCGATCTTCCGCGCGACGCATCGGCGGCGCGCACGCTCGACGGCGGCGGCCGCTGGTTGTTGCCCGGGCTCGTCGACTGCCATACGCATCTCGTCTATGCGGGCAATCGCGTGACCGAGTTCGAGCGCCGCCTCGCCGGCGTCTCCTACGCCGAGATAGCCCGCGAGGGCGGCGGCATCATGGCGACGGTGCGCGCCGTACGCGCAGCAAGCGAGGCGGAGTTGGTCGACGCGAGCCTGCCGCGCCTCGAAGCGCTGGCGGGCGAGGGTGCAACCACGGTCGAGATCAAGTCGGGCTACGGACTCGCGACCGCAGACGAGCTCAAGCTGCTTGCCGCCGCGCGAGCGGCAGGCCGGCGTGCGGACGTCGATGTGCGCACCACCCTGCTCGCGGCGCACGCCCTGCCGCCGGAATACGCCGGCCGTGCGGACGCGTACGTGGATCTTGTCTGCAGCGAGACGATTCCCGCGGCGGCGAGCGCGGGACTTGCCGATGCGGTCGACGCGTTCTGCGAAACGATAGGCTTCACGCCTGAGCAGACGCGGCGCGTGTTCGCCGCTGCACGCGCACACCACCTGCCGGTCAGGCTTCATGCCGATCAGCTCTCCGACAGCGGCGGCGGCGCGATCGCTGCGGAATTCGGTGCGCTGTCGGCCGATCATCTCGAGTACACGAGCGAGGCGGGCGTGGCGGCGATGGCGCACGCCGGCACCGTTGCGGTGCTGCTGCCGGGCGCGTTCTATTTCCTGCGCGAGACGCGCCTGCCGCCGCTTCCGGCGCTGCGCCGCCACCGCGTGCCGATCGCGATCGCCACCGATTGCAACCCAGGAACTTCGCCGACGACGTCGCTGCTGCTGATGGCGAACATGGCATGCACGCTCTTCCGCATGACGCCCGACGAGGCGCTCGCGGGCATCACGCGCAACGCCGCGCGTGCGCTCGGACTGAGTGACCGGGGCACGATCGCCGCTGGGCAGCGCGCCGACCTCGCGCTCTTTGCGGTCGCCGAGCCTGGCGAGCTCGCGTACCGTATCGGCGGCAGCCCGTGCGCCGGCCGCATCCGCGGCGGGCGCGTCGTGCATTGGGAGTCATGATGTCGCTGTTCACGCTCCATCGCGGCGACTCGCCGTTGCTCATCGATGTGCCGCATGCCGGAATCGTCGTACCGCATGCGATCGCGCAGCGTTTCACCGCGGCGGCGAGGCCTCTGCCCGACACGGATTGGCATGTCGATCGCCTGTATGCGTTCGCGGCGGAGACGGGCGCGACGTTGCTGGCCGCGACGCATTCGCGCTATGTCGTCGACCTCAACCGGGATCCGGGCGGCGCGATCCTTTACCCGGGCGCCGACAACACCGAGATCTGTCCGCTGCGCACGTTCGCCGACGAGGCGATCTACCAGGACAGCGAGGTCCCGACGGGCGGGGAGACTGCTTCGCGCGTGGTGACATTTTTCGAGCCGTACCACGCGACGCTCGCGGCCGAGATCGAGCGCGTGCATGCGCTGCATGGTTTCGTGGTCCTGCTCGACGGCCATTCGATCCGCGCGCGCGTGCCGCGCTTTTTCGCGGGACGGCTGCCCGATCTCAATCTCGGGACGGCGAACGGCGCGAGTTGCGCGCCCTCGCTGCAAGCCGAGGCCGCGGCGGTGCTGGCGGAGCGCGACGGCTTCTCCAGCGTCGTGAACGGCCGCTTCAAGGGGGGCTACGTCACCCGGCACTACGGGCGGCCGGCGGGTGGCGTTCATGCGCTGCAGCTCGAGATGGCGCAGGCTTGCTATATGGATGAGGCGCCGCCCTACGGCTGGAATGCGGCGCAGGCCGCTGGCCTCGTCACCGTGCTGCAGCGCCTGGTCGCGCGACTTGCCGCGTGGCGCCCGGCGCGCGAGATGCACGAGTGATCCGTTTCTACATTGCGCGACATCGCTTCGATGCGTTCCTGGTCGCGGATCGGTTGAACCAGGCCGGCATCAAGGCACACGTGTTCAACCAGCATGCGGCGAGCATCGTGGGAGACATTCCGCCCGAGGCGGGCCAGCCGCAGGTGTGGCTCGAGCGCGACCAGGATCGCGAGCGCGCGGCGTTGCTCCTCACCCGGATCGAGGAGGAGGCGCGCACCGCGGGCGCGATCACGTGCGGCGCATGCGGGGAGGAATCGCCCGCGAATTTCGACCTGTGCTGGAAATGCGGGGCCTCGCTGGCCGCAGTGTAGCGATTCAGGCCGGCTGCGCGACGTTCGCGCCGAGCTGCGCCTTCACCTTCGCGGCGATCGCGTGGCCGTTCTTCACGCAGTCGCTGACCGATACGCCGCCGCGGTAGTTCGCGCAGAACCACAGGCCCGGCACCGCGGCCTCGGCACGATCGACTTCCGCGAGCCGCTCGCGATGGCCGAGGTCGTACTGCGGGATCGCCTGCCGCCAGCGCGTGATCGCCGACCACAGCGGTGCCGCCTTCGCGCCCACGAGCGCCGAGAGGTCGTTGTGCACGGTGGCGACCAGTTCCTTGTCCGGCAGCGCTGCGATGTCCGGATTGCGCCGTCCGCCGACGAACGTCGTGAGGATCACCGTGCCTTCCGGCGCGCGCCCCGCGAACATGCTGCTCGAGAAGAGCGAGCCCAGGATCCTGCGCTTCTCGATCTTCGGGACGAGACAGCCGAAGCCCTCGATCGGGTGCATGATGTCGGCTCGGCGATAGGCGGTCGCGACGACCGATACCGGGGCATACTCGATGGCGCGCAGTGCCTGCGACGACTTCGGCGCGAGCGGCTCCACGATCGTTGCGGCCGCGTACGCGGGCGTGGCGAGCACGACGGCACGCGCGCGACGGACATAGGGCGCGCCGTTCTGCTCGCCGCTTACCGTGAACGTACCGTCGCTCGCGCGCGAGATCGACGAAACCCGGACGCCATACACAGCGCGTGGGAGTCGCTTCGCGATCGCGTCGGTGACGGTCTGCATGCCCTCGCGGAACGAGAAGCTCCTGGCGACGTTCTTGCCGGTCTCGGGATTCTTCCTGCGCTCGCGCGCGCCGAGAATCTGGCCCTTGATCAGGCTGCCGTACTTTTGCTCGAGCGCAGCGAGACGCGGAAATGCGGCGGGCACCGAGATGCGCTCGGGATCGCCCGCATAGATGCCGGCGACGAACGGGTCGATCGCATAGTCGAGGAATTCGCGCCCCAGCCGCCGGCGCACGAAGCTCGCAATCGACTCCTCGACGTCGGGCGCCAGCGGCGCGATGAACGGCTCGGCCAGGAGCCGCAGCTTGGCGCCGAGCGAGAATGCCGAGGTGGTCAGGAAAGCGCCGGGCGACGTCGGCAGCGCGGCCAGCCTGCCGTCGCGAACGATGAAGCGCGTTGCGGCGGCGGCGCTCGCGTCCAGCCGCTCGTCGCGGATGCCGAGTTCGGTAAGCAGCTGGTTGATGAGCGGCGTGGTGTCGAGCGAGCTGTTGGGACCGAGCTCGTACAACACGCCGTCGCGACGCCGGCTGCCGATCACGCCGCCTGCGCGCCGCGCCGCCTCGGCCACCTCGACGCTGCATCCGGCCTGCTGAAGGTTCCATGCGGCCGTCAAGCCCGAAATGCCGGCCCCGACCACCACGACGTCGACATCGACGTCCTTGTCGCGATCCAGAGGCATTGTCTGCATCCTTTCTCGTCGTGCTCAGCGCCCCGGGCCGGCCGGGCCGGCCGCGGGTGCGATCGCCGGGCGTGTATTCGTGGGCGTACCTTGCGCGAGCGCTTCGGCGCGCTCGATGGCGGTCGCGAGCTCGGCTCGCTGCCGCGTTCCTTGGGGCACTTGCGGCAGCAACGCGCGCCAGTGGCTTGCGGCTCCCGCATAGTCCGTCCGCTCGTAGGCGGCGCTGCCCGCCATCTCCAGCGCCTTGGCATGCACGGGATTGATCGCAAGCGCCTTGGCGATCAATTCCGAGGGCTGCCCGGCGAGCGTTCCACCCTGTGTCATGCCGAGCGTGTCGGCGAGCTCGCACAGCACGTCGGGATCGCGCGCGACCTTTGGCGAGGCAGCAATTGCCTTGCGATAGGCATCGGCGGCGTCGGCGAAGAGGTCCGCCTCGAAGTCGGCTCGCGCGAGCAGCACCCAGCTGCGTGCATCGGCCGGATGGCGTTCCAGATGGCGCACAAGGCTGGCGCGATATCCGGCGGGATCTTCGCTCGCCGGTACCAGCGCAGCGGGGTCCAGCGCCGCCGGTGTGCCGAACAGGCGATAAAGCGCGAACGCGGCAAGCGGCAGCGCGAGTGCGACGGCAAGCGCGGCCTTCCAGTGTGCAACAGGTGGCGCTGCTCGCGGGTCGTCGCGGGCATCCTCGAGCAGGCGCCGCTCGACCTCGGCCTTGGTGCGCGCGAACTCGGCGGCATCGAGCGTTCCCTCGTCGCGCTCGCGCTGCAGGTCGGCGAGCTGCGCGCGGTAAACGTCCAGGTTGAGCGCGTGTCGCGAGCCGCCCTGCTCGACGGCGCGGCCGGAGAGCAGGCGCGGCAGGACGAAGGCAAGCGCGATCCCGGCCATGGCCACGGCGATCAGCCAGAAGAGGAGCGTGGACACTGTCATCGGTTGCCCGCGGTCGCCCGGACGGGAGCACAGCGCGTCGACGCCACCTGCGCCGCGGAGTGCGGAATTGCTCGCGGCGACCCTTCGGGTGCACCACGGACACGGCAATAGCGCGAGGGGAATTATGCGCGCCCATGCCGAAAAAAAGGCGAGGCTCGCGCCCCGCCTTTGATCGGAATCAGACCTGGTCGTTCGCTACTTGGCAGCCGGTGCGGCCGGTGCCGCGGCCGCTGCCGCGGGTGCTGCGGGTGCCGCGGCGTGGCCGGCGCAGCGCCTGCGCCTTGTTTGGCCTTGATCGCGTCTTCCAGCACCTTGATGCCGTCCTGCGATGCCGTCACCGACCTCGCCAGCGACTCCTTCGCCAGGTCGAGATTGTGGAACGACGCACCGTTGGCGGCCGTCCACCATTCCCAGTTCGCGTGCGCTTCGCCGTGCTTCGCGCGTGCGGCCTTCAGCGCATCGTCGCCGATCCCGACGAGCTGCGCCTGCTGGAACTTGCCGATCAGCTGGCCGAGCCAGAACTCGGCATGGCGCACCTTGCCCTGGTAGTGCGAGGCCATCGACTCGATCACGTACTTCGCCTGGGTCTCGTTCCACTGGCTGTGGCACTGCAGGCAGGTTTCCTTGAGGTAGTTCTTCGGATTCGTCTGCCAGTGCGACGTGTAGAACTTGCCCGTCTTTGCGTCCTTGACCTTCGGCATGTGGCAGGACGCGCAATCCACGCCCGCCTTCTCGTGCTTGGACCCGTAGTACGTCTCGACATCCGGGTGCTGCGCCTTCCACAACGCGGCGCCCGTGAACTGGTTGCGGAAGTCGCGGAAGCTGATGTGGTCGTACGCCTTCAGGATGTCGCCAGGGCCGACGAACGGGAAGTAGTTGGTGCGCTTGTCGGCCATGGGGATCGCCGCACCGGTATTCGGATCGAAGCCCGGATTGCAGTTGTACTCGACGTGGCATTGCGCGCACTGCAGCTTGCCGTCGTAGCGCTCCAGCATCCCGATCTTCCGCGTGTAGCCGCGCACGCCCATGTCCTTGACGTCGACCTTGGTCTTGCGCGCGTCCTGCGCGTAGAGGGTCGGGAAGTCGGTGCGCTGCACGACTTCGATCAGCGCGTCGCGCACGATGCGCGGCTTCGCGGCATGCGGGTCGTGGCAGAAGATGCAGTTCAGCGAGTGCCTCGATGCCTTGGCGAGCTCGACCACCTTGGAGGTGCGGCTCCATTTGGCGCCGGGCACCGGATCGCCCATGTAGGCCCAATCGAGGATATGGTCCTGCGTCTTGCACGACAGGCATACCGGATTGGCTGCCGCGGCCGTGCCGGGCTTGAACACCTTCTGGTCGGTGTTGTCGGGGTACTGGTCCACGGCGACGTCCATCACATTGAAGTCGCCATATCCTGCGAGATAGCGCCAGCCTTCCTTGGTCGTGAAGCGGCCGCCGAACGCGCGGTCGACGACGAACTGGTCGAGCAGCGCGAACGTGTGCGAGCGCGGCAGGTTGTGCTCGCGCGTGAAGCCGTGCGGAGTCATCAGCAGGTCGTAGGCCGGATCGGGCGCCGGCCCCGTCATCTGCTTCTTCTCGAAACGCCCGGTACGGTGCCAGTCCATCGTCGCGTAGGACTTGTACTGGTTCTGATGGCAGCCGCCGCACGTGGCGAGGTCGGTCTTGGTCGCCGGCCGCGCCTTGGCGTCGGTCAGGTGCTTGTCCACGCCGTCATGGCAGGCCGTGCAGGCGACCGCCTTGTGCTTGCCCGACGCGTGAAAATCCTTGACCGGCGCGTGGCAGGCGTAGCACGCGGACGCGTCGAACGCTGCTGCCTTCTTGGCCTGGGCGACGGCAGTCGCAGGGGAAAATGAGAGCACGAGAGCGGCGGCGGCGAGCGCCAGCGCGCGGGCAACGAGGAGGTTCATTGCTGCTCCACAGGGGACCCGGAATGGTGCATTCGAGTGTACTCGCGCGCGCGAACTCCCACTTTCGGAACGGCGATTTCCTTGAGCTTGGTCAAGCCGGATTTTCGTAATGCGCCGACTCCAGTTGACTTCGATGCGATATGTTCGCCGCCGCAAACGAAAAACGCCGCATCACGGGCGGCGCTTCGGGGGAGACGAGCCGATCCCGTGTCAGGGAATCGTGCGGTCGATCACCAGGGCGAGCCCCCGCGTACCGAGCTTCACCGCCGGGGAGATCGTCTCGAGGTCGCCACTCTGCGGCATCGCGTTGCCCGTCTTGCTGATGCGCGCGCCGACGACGACCTCGCCGAAATTCGAGAGCTTCATGTCGGGCGACATCGCCTGCGAATCGTCGAGTGTGAACGTCACCGGCAGGTCGCGCACCTGCTTGCGGACCAGCGCAAGCGGGATGCGGGGACCCTGCGCCGCTCGCGCAAAGATGAACACGGTGTCATTCGGCTGCGCCGACTTGGCAAGCGCGGGCGCGAGCGTCACCGTGCCCGCGACGGTGCCGCTTCCGCCTGCAACCGCAGCGGGCGCCGCCGCCGTCGCCGTCGGCGTACCCGTCGCACGCGGATTGGAGGCGTCCGGAGCGATCGGCGGCGCCTTGGGTGCCGCGGCGGCGACCACGGGTGCGGGTCCGAGCTTGCCCAGCTCGCGCGCTTCCGCGATGCTGCCGTCGATCGACTGCGCGAAAGGCGAGGTCGGCGGTACCGAAGCCTTGGCGCGCTCCCAGTATTCGGCGGCCTTGCGGTAATCCTTGGCGTCGAACGACGCGGTGCCCGCGAGCGCAAGCGCCTTCCATTGTGTCGGGTCGGCCTTGAGCGCACGTTCGATCAACTGCATCGGCTTGCCGGCCAGCGAACGCCCCTGCACCAGACCCAGCGTGTCGGCGTAGTCTGCGAGCAGCCCCGCGTCGTCCGGCACCAGCGTCGTCGCGCGTTCGTACGCGTTGACCGCCTCCTGCGGCTTGCCGCGCGCGGCGTAGCTGCGCGCCAGGACCGCCCACCCTTCGGCATTGTTGGGTTCCTGCTCGAGGCGCGTCGCGAGTCGCGCGAGCATCTGGTCGAGTTCGTCAGGCGTGATCTTGTGCGCTTCGTCGCCGGCGGCCTGTGCCTGCTGCCGAGCCAGTTCGGGCGACAGTGCGGCCGGCGTGCCGAGCAGCACGTAAAGGCCCGCCGCGGCGATCGGCAGAACGACGGCGATCACGCCTGCGGTGAGGCCACCGGATCGCTTTGGCGTCGCGATCGATCCGCTTCGCGCCGATTGCGTTTCGTCCAGCACGCGGCGGTCGAGCTCGGCCACCGCGGCTTCGTACTGCTCGCTCGTCACCGTGCCGTTGGCGAGATCCGATTCGAGCTCCCTGCGCTGGTCGCGCAGGATCGCGAGGTTCGAGCGATCGCGGTCGACCGAGGCCGCTTCCCTGCGGCGAAGCAGCGGCACGACGACCCACGCGAGGGCGATCGCGGCCATGACGGCCGCGGCAACGACGAAGGCGATCACTGGGAATCCTTGGTATCGTTTTCCGCGAGCAGGCGCTGCGCGCGCGCGCGCTCGTCCGGGGAGAGCGGCGCCGCCTCAGGCAGCGCGCGGCGCTGCCGCAGGATGAGATAGAGCACGACGAACCCGAGCACCAGCAAGAGCGCGGGACCGGCCCACAGCAGCACGGTGGTCGCGCGCATCGGCGGCCGGTAGAGCACGAAGTCGCCGTAGCGCGCGACCATGTAGTCGACGATCTCCTGATCCGACTTGCCGGCCGCGACCTGCTCGCGCACCTGGCGGCGCAGGTCCACCGCGAGCTCCGCATTGGACTCGGCGATCGACTGGTTCTGGCAGACGAGGCAGCGCAGCTGCTCGGTCAGCTTCACTGTGCGCGATTCCTTGACCGGGTCCTTCTCGGTCGGGACCGCGTCGGCGGCAATGCCCGGCGCGGGGACCGCCAGCAAAAGCGCGGCGAAGAGCACAGCGGGAAGATTCATGTCAGGCCTTCTGCAACTCGCGCACGAGCGGAAGGATCTTCTTCTCGAGCACTTCGGTGGTGATCGGGCCGATCTGCTTGTAGCGGATCACCCCTTGCTTGTCGATCACGAACGTCTCCGGTACGCCGTAGACGCCGAAGTCGATGCCAACGCGCCCGTCGCGATCGACCACCGACAGGTTGTATGGGTCGCCGTGCTGCGACAGCCATTTCATGCCCGCCGCGGGCTCGTCCTTGTAGTTGAGCCCGATCAGCGGAACGATCTTCTGCTTGCCGAGCTCCACCAGCAGCGGATGCTCTTCGCGACACGCGACGCACCATGACGCCCAGACGTTCAGCAGCCACACCTGGCCCTTCATGTCGACGGAGCCGAGCGACTTCTGCGGCAGGTGCAGCTGGGACAGCGTGAACGTCGGTGCCGCCTTGTCGATCAGCGGCGATGGCACCTCGCGCGGATCGCGGAACAGCCCCACGAACAGGAACCCGCACAGGACGATGAAGAGTCCGAGCGGAATGAGCAGCTTGTTGTTCATGGAGTTGCCCTTATCCTGCAACCGCGCTCCGCCCGGTCGGCACGATGCGCTCGCGCCGCGAGGCGAGACGGTAGCGGCGGTCGGAAAGCGCAACGAGGCCGCCCAGCGCCATCAGGATGCAGCCGCCCCAGATCCACGTGACGAAAGGCTTCACGTACACGCGCACCGCCCATGCGCCGCCGGCGCCCTCGATCGGCTCGCCGAGCGACACGTAGAGGTCGCCGAACGGACCCGTGTCGATCGCGGCTTCGGTCATCGGCATCCCTTGCGCGTTGTACACGCGTTTCTCGGGCATGAGCTTGCGGATCGAGCGGCCGTCCTTCTGCACGTCGAACGAGGCGCGCGCCGCGCGGTAGTTGGGCCCCACCGTCTCTGCTAGTCCCTCGAATCTGAACGTGTAGCTGCTGATCGAGACCGTGTCACCGGGCGACATCTTTACATCGCGCTCGGTCTCGTAGCCCTTGACCAGCGTGACGCCGGTGATGAATACGGCGACACCCAGGTGCGCGAGGATCATGCCCCAGTAGCCGCGCGGCTGCCGTGCAAGACGCGCAAGCATGCCACCCTGCACATTGCGCACGCGCTCGCGCAGATGGACGAACGTCGTGATAACGATCCACAGCGCAAGCAGCAATCCGAAGCTGATCATCGGCGACCACTTGCCGCCGACGAGCGGCAGCAGCAGTGCGACGACGACCGCGACGACGAACGCCCAGCGCAGCTGCACCCACAGCTCGGGCAGCGGCTGCTTGCGCCAGCGTGCGAGCGGCCCCACACCCATCAGGAAGACGAGCGGCGTCATCACCGGCACGAACACCGTGTCGAAGTACGGCGGGCCGACGGAGATCTTGCCGAGATTCAACGCATCGAGGAACAGCGGGTAGAGCGTGCCGAGCAGCACCGTGCCGCACGCCACCGCAAGCAGCACGTTGTTCGCGAGCAGCATCGACTCGCGAGAGACCAGCTCGAACTGTCCGCCCGTGCCGACCTTGGGCGCACGCAGCGCGAAGAGCAGCAGCGAACCGCCGATCACGATCGCGAGGAACAGCAGGATGAAGATGCCGCGCCGCGGGTCGGTGGCGAACGCGTGCACGGACGTGAGCACGCCGGAGCGCACGAGGAACGTGCCGAGCAGCGACAGCGAGAACGCGGCGATCGCGAGCAGCACGGTCCACGCCTTGAACGTGCCGCGCTTCTCGGTGACGGCGAGCGAATGGATCAGCGCGGTGCCGACGAGCCAGGGCATGAACGACGCGTTCTCGACCGGGTCCCAGAACCACCAGCCGCCCCAGCCCAGCTCGTAGTACGCCCACCAGCTGCCGATCATGATGCCGAGCGTCAGGAAGCACCATGCAAGCGTCGTCCACGGACGCGACCAGCGCGCCCATGTCGCGTCGAGCCGCCCGCCCAGCAATGCGGCGATCGCGAAGGCGAACGCCACCGAGAAGCCCACGTAGCCCATGTAGAGCATCGGCGGGTGGATCACCATGCCCGGATCCTGCAGCAGCGGATTGAGGTCGCGTCCGTTCTCCGGCACCGGGAAGATGCGGTCGAACGGGTCGGAGGTCAGCAGCATGAACAGCAGGAAGCCGACGGCGACGAGACCCATTACGCCCAGCACGCGCGCGACCATCTCGTCGGGCAGGTGGCGGCTGAACATGGAGACCGCGATGCCCCAGCCGGAAAGCATCAGGACCCACAGCAGCATCGAGCCCTCGTGCGAGCCCCACGACGCGGCGAACCGGTACTGCACGGGCGTCTGCGAATTCGAGTTCGTAGCGACGTTCAGCACCGAGAAATCGTTGTTGATGAACGAGTAGGCAAGGCAGCAGAACGCGAATGCGATGAACAGGAATTGTCCCTGCGCAACCGGGCGTGCGAGTGCCATCCAAGCCGGGATGCGCCTGGCGGCGCCGGCGATTGGCAGCGTGCCCTGCACGAGCGCGAGCAGCAGCGCGAGGATCAGCGCAAAATGGCCGAGTTCGGGGATCATGGGGTCATTCCTTGGGGTCGTTTACCGTGCGAGCGACTGCGCGGCGCGCTTTTCCGCCGCGTCGATATGCGCCTTGTTGACGGCGGCAGCGGCTTCCGGCGGCATGTAGTTCTCGTCGTGCTTCGCGAGCACCTCGCTTGCATGGAACACCCCGTCGGCGCCGAGCTTGCCCTGCGCGACCACGCCCTTGCCCTCCTTGAACAGGTCGGGAAGGATGCCCTGGAAGACCACGGGGATCGTCTTTGCCGTGTCGGTGACATTGAAGCGCACGACCAGGCCGTCGCGCTTGACGCTTTTTTCCTCGACCAACCCGCCGACACGGAACGCGCGGCCCTGCGGCGCGCGATTCTCGGCGACATCGGAGGGCGAGAAGAAGAACACGAGATTGGACTGGAACGCGTTCAAGACGAGCGCGACGGCGATGCCGAGGACGGCGACGCCCGCGACGATCCAGGCGAAACGGCGGTGACGAGGTTTCATCGATATTCCTGCGGCGAAGACATGAAGGAGGTCAGTGCGTGCGGCTGACGGTGCCGAGCGCGATGGGCGGTTGCGGATCGGGGGTCGATGCTTGCGCCGTCTCGATCGCGGCGCGGCGGCGCGCGCGCAGCGCGAGAACCTCGGCGACGATCACGATCGCCGTCACGACGTAGGCGCCCCACACGTAGAAGCCGTGGCCGCCCATGGCAAGGAAATCGCTCATCGGTGCTCTCCGTTCCGCGCCCTAGATTGCCGCCCGCACTTCGGGCAAATCGCTCACCCACGCGGCGCCGCGCTCGCGCTCGACGATGATCGAGCGCACGCGCGCCAGCACGGCGGCGACCGCATAGAGCCACGCGGCGATGCTCATGATCAGCATGCCGGTCAGCATGATCGACGCCATCTTCGGCGCGGCCGTCACGCTGACCGATGCGCCCTGATGCAGCGTGTTCCACCACTTGACCGAGAAGTAGATGATCGGCACGTTGACCGCACCCACCAGCGACAGCACCGCGCACGCGCGATCGGCGCGGCGCGGGTCCTCTATCGCGTTGCGCAGCGCGATCACCCCGAGGTAGAGGAAGAGCAGGATCAGCTCGGAAGTCATCCGCGCATCCCACGCCCAGTAGGTGCCCCAGGTCGGACGGCCCCACAGCGCACCGGTCCACAGCGCGATGAACGTCATCAGCGCGCCGGTGGGCGCGATGGCCTGCGCCATCATCGCCGAAAGCCGCGTGTTGAAGCCGAGCGCCAGCCCGCCCCAGAACGCCATCACGAGGTAGAGGAACATCGACATCCATGCGGAGGGAACGTGGATGAAGATGATCCGGTAGACCTCGCCCTGCTGGAAATCGGTGGGCGCGATGCCGAAGCCGATGTAGAGGCCGACCGCCGTGAGGACGGCCGCGCTCCAGGCGAACCACGGGATCATCCTGCCGGCGATCGGATAGAACGTCGCAGGCGAGGAGTATTTGAACCAGTTGAGGGCCATGTCGGGTGTGGGCGATTTCAGTCGAGCGCAATGCGGACGGCGACGGCAGCCGCGAACGGCGCTCCGACCAGCGCGAGCAGCAGGCCCGCGCCGAGCAGCGAGAAGTTCGCGGTGGCTCCCAGGCCCGCCCGCACCGCGTCGACCGCCCCCGCGCCGAAGATCAGCACCGGGACGTACAACGGCAGGATTAGCAGCGCGAGCAGGCTGCCGCCTGCACGCAGTCCGAGCGTCAGTGCCGCGCCGATCGCGCCCAGCAGCGACAGGATCGGCGTGCCGACGAGCAGACCGGCGACGAGCACGACGAGCGACTCGCCGTCGAGCGCGTATTGGACGCCGAGCAGCGGGGCGAGCAGCGCGACCGGCAATCCGGTCGTGAGCCAATGGGCCAGTATTTTACCGGACACGAGCGCTTGGAGCGGGTAGGGGGACAACGCGATCTGTTCGAGCGTCCCGTCGGCGTAGTCGTTTGCGAAGAGTCGCGGCAGCGAAAGGAGCGAAGCGAGCAGCGCCGCCACCCACAGCACGCCCGGCCCCATCGTCGCGAGCAGGTTGCGCTCGGGGGTGGTCCCGAGCGGGAACAGCGCGACAACGATCACATAGAACAGCAATTGCACGCCGAGTTCCGCGCGCGAGCGAAACGCGAGACGCAGGTCGCGCGCGGCCGCCCAGCGCAGGCCGGCAAGCGCGGAATCGCCCGCCGGGGTGCCAGGCAGCACGTCCCCGTTCGCGGTCGTCACTTTCATGCGCCGAGCGTCAGCGATGCCGCCCGCTGTTCCGGCAGATCGAGCGCCTGGTGGGTGGCCGCCACGGCAATGCCGCCTCCCTCGAGGTGCTCGCGCACCATCTGCGCAAGCAGGTTCGTGCCCGCGGTGTCGAGCGCCGTCACCGGCTCGTCCAGGATCCACAGGGGCCGCTTGACCAGTGCGAGCCGCGCGAGCCCTATCCGGCGACGCTGACCGGCCGAGAGCACGCGTGCCGGAAGCGTACGCTTGCGGCCAAGCGCGACCGCGTCCAGCGCGCGCGACAGGTCGGCGCCGCTTGCCGGGGTTCCGGACAGCGCGATCAGCGACGACAGGTTCTCCTCGGCGGACAACTCGTCCTTCAGTGCCGGCAAATGGCCTGCGTAGGCGACGGCGGCACGCAATTCCGAATCGAATGGGCGGATCGCCTTGCCCTTCCAGCGAATCTCGCCGGCCGCTGGCATCGACAGGCCTGCCAGCATGCGCAGCAGCGTCGTCTTGCCGGTGCCGTTGGCGCCGGTCACGACGAGGGCACGACCCGGCGCGATGGCAAAGCCGACCCCCGCGAACAACTGCGAGTGGCCGCGGCGCGCGGCGAGTTCGTGCGCTTCCAGCATGTGAGGGCGGTGGGAGTCGTCGAGGGGATCGCGCTTGTAACGCTACCGGTGGCATGCGCGACGCTGCCGATTATAGCGGCGGGGTCTGCCGGCTTCTTGCGATGCGTCAAGACGCCGAGTGGGTTTCGGCAGCGTGGGTATGCCCACAAGGGAAGACCACAGGCCCCGGGGGCCTTCCGCTATCATGGCCGATCCCCTCCCGATTCCCGATTCCCCCATGAACGACAAGGACATCCGCGCGGCGTCGCTCGAGTACCACCGCCAGTCGCCGCCCGGGAAGATCTCGGTCACGCCGACCAAGCAGGTGACCAATCAGCGCGACCTTGCGCTCGCCTACTCGCCTGGGGTGGCTGCCGCGTGCGACGAAATCGTGCGCGATCCCGCCGAAGCCGCGAACCTGACCTCGCGCAGCAATCTGATCGGCGTCATCACCAATGGGACGGCCGTGCTGGGTCTGGGCCCGATCGGCCCGCTCGCGGCCAAGCCGGTCATGGAAGGCAAGGCGGTGCTGTTCAAGAAGTTCGCGGGCATCGACTGCTTCGACCTCGAGATCGACGAGCGCGACCCCGACAAGCTGGTCGACATGATCTGCGCGCTGGAGCCGACGTTCGGCGGCGTGAACCTCGAGGACATCAAGGCGCCCGAGTGCTTCTACATCGAGCGCAAGTGCCGCGAGCGCATGAAGATCCCGGTCTTCCACGACGACCAGCATGGCACTGCGATCATCGTCGGCGCGGCGATCATGAACGGCCTGCGCGTCGTCGGCAAGGAATTGCAGGACGTGAAACTCGTCTGCTCCGGTGCGGGCGCTGCCGCGCTCGCGTGTCTCGATCTGCTGGTGACGCTCGGCATTCCGCGCGAGCACGTCTTCGTCGCCGACATCAAGGGCGTCGTCTATGCCGGGCGTACCGAGGAGATGGACGAGAACAAGGCGCGCTACGCCCAGCCGACCAAGGCGCGCACGTTGCAGGAGATCCTGCCCGGCGCGGACGTGTTCCTCGGACTCTCCGCTGCCAAGGTGCTGAAGCCCGAATGGCTGCCGACGATGGCGGACAGCCCCCTGATCCTCGCGCTTGCCAATCCGGAGCCCGAGATCATGCCGGACCTCGCGCGGAAGGCGCGGCCGGACGCGATCATCGCCACGGGCCGATCCGACTTCCCGAACCAGGTCAACAACGTCCTCTGCTTCCCGTTCATTTTCCGCGGCGCGCTCGACGTCGGCGCGACGCGCATCAACGAGCCGATGAAGCTCGCGGCCGTGCGCGCGATCGCCGACCTCGCGATGGCGGAGCAGTCGGACATCGTCGCGAGCGCCTACGGCGTGCAGGACCTGAAATTCGGTCCCGAATACCTGATTCCGAAACCGTTCGATCCGCGGCTCATCGTCACGATCGCGCCGGCGGTCGCGAAGGCTGCGATGGACTCCGGCATCGCCACGCGGCCGATCGCCGACTTCGAGGCCTATCGCGACCGGCTCACGCAGTTCGTCTATCACTCGGGCCTGCTGATGAAGCCGATCTTCCAGGCGGCGAAGAAGGCGCCGAAGCGCGTGGTCTATGCCGAGGGCGAGGACGATCGCGTGCTGCGCGCGGTGCAGGTCGTGGTCGACGAGGGGCTCGCGCGGCCGATCATCGTCGGCCGTCCCGCGGTGATCGAGAAGCGGATCGAGCATTCGGGATTGCGCATCCGGGCGGGCGAGGACTTCGAGATCGTCAACCCCGAATACGATCCACGCTACCGCGAGTACTGGTCCGAGTATTTCCGCCTGACCGAGCGCAAGGGCGTCTCCGAGCAGTACGCGAAGATCGAGATGCGCCGGCGGCTCACGCTGATCGGCGCGATGATGGTCCACCGTGGCGAGGCCGATGGCATGCTTTGCGGCACGTTCGGCACGCACGCGCTGCACCTCACCTACGTCGACCAGGTGATCGGCCTGCGCGAGGGGGCGCGACAATACGCGGCGATGAACGCGGTGATCCTTCCGACCCGCACGGTGTTCATCGCCGACACCTACGTCAATCCCGACCCGTCCGCCGAACAGGTCGCCGAGATCACGCTGCTGGCCGCCGAGGAGATGCGCCGGTTCGGCATCGAACCCAAGGTTGCGCTGCTTTCGCATTCGAGCTTCGGCACGGGCGACCATCCTTCGGCGAAGAAGATGCGCGATGCGCTCGCGCTCGTGAATGCGCTCGCGCCCAACCTCGAAATCGAGGGCGAGATGCACGGCGACGCGGCGCTCGACGAGCAGGTGCGCCTGGCGGTGTTCCCGAACTCGCGCCTCAAGGGGGAGGCGAACCTGCTGATCATGCCGACCGCGGATGCCGCGAACATCTCGTTCAACCTGCTAAAGGCAGCAGTGGGCGGTGGCGTGACACTCGGTCCGATCCTGCTCGGCGTGGCCAAGCCCGTGCACATCCTGACGCCCTCGGCGACCGTGCGGCGCATCGTGAACATGACGGCGTTGACGGTGGTGGACGTCGACATGATCTCGCCGCGACCCTCGCAACTGCGGTAGGGAAGCGGGTTCGGGGCGGCTTTCCTGGTTGGCAGAAGAGCCCCGTGGTCGGCCGATGTCCGGGTGGATCAAGGGGCGCAACGAGTGTTGGACGAGCGAACAGCGCCGCAACTGTGTCGAGCAGGAGTACCAGCGTCGCATCGCCGAACTACAGGCATGGTACCGCCTGGTGCCGGGCACGGGCCCGATAACCTGCATCTGCAACGACCAGCCGGCCAGCGAGGCATTCGTGATGTACTTCCAGACGGAGCCTCCGACGCTGGTCGCGGAACGCGGCGACCAGGTATCGCTCATGTACCTGCAGCCGAGCGGAAGCGGCGCGAGGTATCAGGGACGCAACGAGGCGCTTTGGGAGCATCAGGACGAGGCGACGATCGTCTGGGGTTATGGTGGCCCCGAGATGGGCTGCATGAAAGCGCCGACGCAGGGCCGTTGAGTCGCCCACGACGCCAAGGGGCGTCGTCCTCGGAGCGTACTGCACCGTGAGCGCGTCGACGTCGATCACTCGGGTTCTGTACGCCAAGGGCATTCGCGCGATCGGCGACGGTTTCGTGAGCCTGTTGCTCCCCTCGTATCTGCTGGAGCTCGGTCTGGGGCCGCTGGAGGTGGGCGTCATCGCGACCGCCACGCTGATGGGATCGGGCCTGCTGACACTGGCGATTGGCCTCAGTGCGCATCGCTACCACGACCGTGCATTCCTGCTTGGCGCCGCGGCCCTGATGGCCATGACCGGAATTGGTTTCGCGTCCGTGACCGACTTCTGGCCGTTGCTCCTGATCGCCGTCGTCGGAACGCTCAATCCATCGAGTGGCGACGTGAGCGTGTTCCTGCCGCTCGAGCATGCGGTGCTCTCGCGTGCCGCCAAGGACGATGCGCGCACGGCAGTCTTCGCCCGCTACAGCCTGGTCGGATCGCTGGCGGCCGCCACAGGGTCGCTCGGGGCCGGGATTCCGGCGTGGCTGTCGGACAGCACCGGGCTGACCGCGAAGGCATCGATCCAGATGATGTTCGTGCTCTATGCCCTTCTTGGTGTTGCGGTCGCGTACGTGTACCGAGGGTTGCCGCGAACTGCGACCGCGGACCGGACGGGGGCGGGCGGTGTGCTGCACGAATCGAAGCGAAGGGTCTTTGCATTGGCGGCGCTCTTCAGCCTCGACGCGTTCGGGGGCGGCTTCATCGTGCAATCGATTCTCGCGCTCTGGCTCTACCAGCGGCACGGTCTGTCGCCCGCGGCGGCGGGGACGATCTTCTTCTGGACGGGACTCTTCACCGCGCTCTCGTACCTCGTCGCCGTGCGAATCGCCGCGAGGATCGGGCTCGTCAACACGATGGTCTTCACCCACCTTCCGGCGAATGTGTGCCTGATCCTGATCCCGTTCATGTCGGAACTCGGCTGGGTGATCGTGCTGCTGTTCCTGCGAAGCGCGCTGTCGCAGATGGATGTGCCGACGCGGAGCTCGTATGTGATGGCGATCGTCCCGCCGGCCGAGCGGGCCGCCGCGGCGAGCGTCACGACCGTGCCGCGCAGCCTCGCGTCCGCTGCGAGTCCGGTTCTCGCCGGCGCGCTGTTGTCGGTGTCGGCGTTTGGCTGGCCGCTGGTCGCGGCCGGCGCCCTGAAGATCCTTTATGACGTCCTGCTGCTGGGATTTTTCCGGAACGTCCATCCCCCGGAGGAACGGTCTGCGGCCAGACGCGCTGACTCGCCGTAACGGCGACCTGCGCGGCGCTCCAATTTAAGTGGCCTGCGCTCGGGTCGGTCGGGATCTGCGACCCATTCGGACCAGGACGTCAACGCGCCACGTCCGGTTCTCCGCAATGGCGCAGCATGATCTGTCGCACCTGGTCGCGCAGCCGCACCGCGGCCGACCAGTCGTTGCCGTCGGGCGTCAACGGCGGCTGCACGGTGACGGCCACGGGATAGCGGATTGGAAGCCAGCGATCCGCTCGCAACACCGAGCGTGTGCCACGAAGCGCGACCGGAACGATCGGCACGCTGGTCGATGCACTGACCACGAAGGCGCCGAGGCGAAACGCGGCCAGTCCGGGAATGCGCGAGAACGTTCCCTCGGGAAAGAACACGATGGTTTCCCCGCGACCGACGGCGGCGGCGAGCTCACGCGTGTCCTCGATGCCGCCTGCGGGATCGATGCGCTCCACGAAATACGATCCGACCCGCCGCAACACGAGGCTGAACAACCGGCTTCGCACGAACTCGCGCTTGGCGGCGAAGTGGATGACGCGGGGGACCACGGCGAGCACGACGAGCGCGTCGACGTAACTCGCGTGATTGACGACGATCACCGCCGGCTTGCCGCCTTGCAGATGATCGAGTCCTTTCACCTCGAGCGGAATGCGCAGATTCGTCGCAGCGTACGGGCCAGGACCTGCGCGATGCGGAAGCGCAAGCGCGCGTCCGGCAGCAGCAGGATGAGCGGTGCGCCGACGATCGTCAGCCCGAGCACCACCAGCCAGGCGTAGACGCCGTAAGCGGCCTGCGCGAGCGCCTGCACGCCGCGATGCAGCCTCGCCGCGACCGCGCGCGCGAACAACCTCGCGACCTGCAGCCAGACCGCACGACGCGGCGCCGTCAGCAGTTCCTTTTCGTAGAGCTCGCGACACGCGGCGCGGCGAATCTTGCCGCTCGACGTCTTGAGCACCGTACGGGCCGGGACGAGCAGCACTTCGTCCGGGGGGCCGTTCAGATGCACGGCTGCAAGGTCCACGATGCGATCGCGCAGCGTGGCGCGGGAGGCCGGATCTGCCTGGTTCGTTTCCGCGACGACGATCACCCGCTCGGTACCTGTCGCACGATCCGCCGTGCCGAACACCGCCACGCAGCCCTTGCGGATCCCCGGGACGTCCCCGACGGCGGCTTCGAGGTCGTAGGGGTGGATGTTGTGCCCGCCGCGCTTGATCAGGTCCTTCGCGCGGCTGGTGAGGAACAGTTCGCCGGCGGCGATGTAGCCGACGTCGCCGGTATCCAGCCAGTCCGCGCGAAACAGTCGCTCGGTCGCGGCGGGGTTCCGGTAGTAGCCGCTGGTGGCGGAAGGTCCGCGAAACTCGATGCGGCCTTCGCGTCGCGCCGGAACTTCGCGTCCCGTGTCGTCGACGATGCGGATTTCGTGCCCTGGCAACGGCAACCCGCACGAGACGATTTCGAGTGCGGTCCTGGCGCCGTCGGCCACGGGCACGGCACGGCCATCGCGCGCCAGCACGCTCGGATCGATGCGCTCGATCCGAGGGCCGCGACCGAGCGGCGGGAACGTCAGCCCCACGGCCGTTTCGGCGAGTCCGTACACCGGCATCAGCGCGCGACGATCGAAGCCGTAGCGCGCAAAGCGGGACGCGAATCGCTCGAGCGTCGGCGCACGGACGGGCTCGGCGCCATTGAAGGCGAGACGCCAGCAGCGCAAATCCAGTCCTTCGAGGTCCTCGTCGCGGATCTTCGACGCGGCGATCTCGTAGGCGAAGTTGGGGCCGGCGGAAATGGTCCCCTGGTAGCGATGAATTGCCCACAGCCAGCGCGCCGGCCGTGCGAGAAAACTCGTCGGCGGCATCACCACCAGCGGTACTGCGTGGTACAGCGTGCAAAGCCATGCGCCGATCAGGCCCATGTCGTGATAGAGCGGCAGCCAGCTCACGAAGCGATCGCTGGAACTCGCCGCTGCAGCCGGTCCCATGACGCGGATGTTGGCGAGCAGGTTGTCGTGGCTCAACACGACGCCCTTCGGATCGCCGGTGCTCCCCGACGTGTACTGCAGCATGGCCGTTTCGCGACCCGAAAGGGTCACGGCGTCGCCATCGTCATGACTGCTGCGCAATTGGTCGACCGTGACGACCGATTGCAGCTCAGGCAGCGTCGCGCGCGCGATCCGCCCGACGAGCATCGCTTCGGGCACGGTCACGAGCATCCGGGCGCGCGCGTTGGCGAGGATGGCGGCGCGGCCGCGCACGTGCTCCTCGATCTCCGACCAGCGCAGCGGCGGATACATCGGCACGGGCACGGCGCCGACGAGCATCGTGCCGAGGAATGCCTGGAAGAACGCGCTGCTCGTGGGAAGCATCAATGCGACCGCATCGCCACGCGCAATGCCGAGCGCGCGCAGGCCGCAACCGACTTCGATCGCTGCCGTCCACAGCTGCGCATAGGACAGCGTCTCGAGCGTCGTGTCGCCGTCGATGAGCGTAATGTGCTCGCGCTCGGGATGGCGTTCCAGGTGCCAGCGGAACGCGTCGACGATCGTCGCGGCGTCGTCGGGAAATCCGGCAACAACGGGTGGGGGAGGGACCGGCGTCCGGGGCAGTGGAGGCGCGCCGGGTCCGCGCTCCGCCGTGGCGATGGCGTCGAGCAGGTCGCGCGGCGTGCTGGCGGCGAGCGCGACCCCTTCAGGGAGGCGGATGCCGAAGGCGCGCTCGACACGCGCCACGAGCTCGACCCGCGACAGGCTGTCGAGGCCGAGGTCATGCTCGATCCGGTCGTCGAGACTGACCGGGCGCTGCTGCGCTGCTGGCCGCAGCTCGCGCAGCATGGCGGAGATGACGTCGAGCAGCGTCGCGGCGGTTGAGGCCGGGGCCGATTCAACCGATCGTGCGCGATCGTCGGGGCTCATGGCAGCGCTTCCCGTTCAAACCGGGCGCCAACGACATCCATCCTAATCTTGCGGTCGACTCCCGGGTTGATGAAGGTCAAGCGCGTCCCGACCCTTGGCGCGACAATGGGTTACCGGGACCGTGAGTGAGCGGCGAGGAACGCCAACTCGGCAAGTGGATCCACGGCACGACGCAATGGCAACGAACGCCCGGCTGCCCTCGGTCGAGAACGCGCAGATCGCCGAATGGTTGCGGCAGGCGGGCGAAATGCTGCAGGCGCAGGGCGCGAATCCGTTTCGGGTAAGTGCCTATCGCCGGGCCGGCGACACGGTGGAACGATTCGACGGAAGCTTGCGCGAGCTATTCGCCGCCAAAGGCCGTGCCGGTCTCGATGCGCTCCCGGGGATCGGTGCCGGCATTGCCGCGGCGATTGCCGAGATGCTCGAGACGGGACGCTGGACGCAGCTCGAGCGGCTGCGTGGCAGTCTCGATCCGGCGATGCTGTTCCGCACCGTTCCCGGTATCGGCCCGGAGCTCGCCAAACGCATCCACGACACGCTGGGCATCGAGACGCTGGAGGCGCTGGAAGTCGCGAGCCACGACGGACGGCTCGAGGAGGTGCGCGGCGTCGGCCGGCGTCGCGCGGCAGTCGTTCGCGCCGCGCTCGGCGAACTCCTGCGCTCGCGGCTGCGGCGAGACGGCACAGCGGCTTCCGCTGTCGAGCCGCCCGTGGACGTGCTGCTCGACGTCGATCGCGAATATCTCGAAAAGGCCGGCGCGGGCGCCTTGCCGATGATCGCCCCGCGGCGCTTCAATCCGGACAATCGCGCGTGGCTGCCGGTGCTGCACGCGAATCGCGGTCACTGGCACTTCACCGCGCTGTTTTCGAACACCGCCAAGGCGCACGAGCTCGGGCACACGCACGACTGGGTCGTGGTGTATTTCTACGACGACGATCACGCGGAACGGCAACGCACGGTGGTGACCGAATCGCGTGGCAGCCTGGCCGGGCGACGCGTCGTGCGCGGGCGCGAACTCGAGTGCCGCGCGCGCTACGAGCGAAGCTGAGCCTCCCGACCAGGGCGCGCTTAGAGCGTCGGCATGCGCTCGTGGGCGTACGTCTTCTCGCGCTGCTGCTGGCAGCGCACGCACCGCTTGGCCGTGGGATAGGCGCGCAGGCGCTCGACGCTGATCTCGTCGCCGCAGCCGATGCAGATACCGAACGATCCGTCCTTGATGCGCGCCTCGGCCGCCTCGATGTCGCGGATTTCCTGGATGTGCCGGTCGATGATCGTCAGGTTGAGATCGGCCAGTGCATCGCCAACCGATTGGTCTCCCTCGTCCGCCGGCGACCGATCGATCAGTTCCACATACTGAGTGTTCTCGGTCTTCTCCAGCTCGTCGCGGACTTCCTCCAGCAGCGCCTCGCGACGCTGGTCGAGCATCCGTGAGAGTTCCGAAAGCTGCTGGTTCGGGAGCGCCATGCCGCCTCCTTCGGTAGCGATGAAACGAGTTGCCTTTGTCCCGGAATCGAGAACGCGGGAGCGTTGCACTTTACGCCCCCTAAGGCCTCATGCGGGCCTCGTGCGTGCGCTCACTCGCGATCGCGTTGGCGAGGTCGGTGATTTGCTCCGAGACGGCTTCGAGCACGTCGTCCAGTGCGAGGATGCCGACCGGAACGCGGCCCTTCCCGGTTTCCTGCGCCACGACCAAGCTGCCGACGTGATGCTCGCGCATCAGGCGCGCGGCTTCGTTGAGGCCCATGTTCCTTTCGGCAAAGACGACGACGCGGCTGCAAAGTTCACCGGCGGTCATGGTTGTCTTCCCTTTCTGAGCACTTGCAATCGTTCATCCGCAGCAGTGGATTCGGCGTCCGATGCGGTGAATGACATTCTCAGGTTAGGCGCTTTCTGCGCATGGTCCTTGATTGTGGTCAACGCTGACTGGGTTGGGGCAGGTAGTTGCGCGACGCTCGAGTACTCCTGGCCCTCTCCCGAACACACTAACGAGGCGCTTCCAGACCACGGTCGTGCACCATCATCCCTCATTGGCCAGCGCGAGAAGTCCTGGGCTAAGAGGCGCCTTCGGTCGCTTAAGCGACGATTAAGGTCGGCTGCGTAACCTCCGTGGCGTCGTAAACATTGGAGACGTGCCATGACCATTTCGACTCTTCGCCCCCTTGCAACCCTGGTCGCCACCGCCCTGCTGTCCGGTGCGGTGCACGCGGCCAGCCCCGATCTGCTGCAACAGGAGTACGAAGCACTGGCCCGCAAGGAAGCTGCCGCTTTCGCCGGCTTTTCCACCGCGCGTGGCGCCGAGTTCTTCCGTTCGACACACGGCAACGACTGGAGTTGCTCCACGTGCCACACCGCGTCTCCGACCAAGCCAGGCAAGCACGTGCGCACTGGCAGCACCCTTGCCCCGCTCGCGCCATCGGCCAATGCGGAGCGGTTCACCGATTCCGCCAAAGTCGAGAAATGGTTCTCGCGCAACTGCAACGACGTCGTAGGGCGCAGCTGCACCGCGCAGGAAAAGGGTGACGTGATTGCGTTCCTCCGCTCACTCAACTGAACGGTGGCGACCATGAAACCCCAACGCAAGCGCCTGGCCTTCGATCTCACCCTCTGGATCACCACGCCGCTGCTGTCGTTTTCGCTCCTCGCGGCGAATGCGGACGCTGGCTCGCGTGTGCCTGTGGCGGACAATGCGACCTGGCGCATCGAATGCTCGGGTTGTCACGTTCCGTACCCAGCCACACTGCTCCCCGCGCAGGCGTGGCGGCAGATCATGGGAACGCTCGACCGCCACTTCGGTACCGACGCGTCGTTTGACGCGAAGGCCATGGGCGAGATCGCTGCCTTTCTCGAAGCGAACGCGGGACGCGACCACAGCGGCGCGATGCAGACCGAGCCGAGGATCACCACCTCGGGCTGGTTCCTCCGCAAGCACCACGAAGTCGCGCCCGCCACGTTCCGATCGACGGCGGTCGGGAACGCGTCAAACTGTGCCGCCTGTCACCCGGGTGCGGCCCGGGGCGATTTCGACGAGCATGCGGTCCGCATACCGCGCCGGCAAGGAGTCGCACAATGAGCCACACGTCCCCGGAACACGGCAGCGTCCTCGTCTGGGACCTCCCGCTGCGCATCTTCCACTGGTTGCTGGCCGCGAGCTTCGTTGGCGCATACGTGACCTCCGAATCCGAGCGCTGGCGTGATGTCCATGCGGTACTCGGCTACACGATGCTCGCGCTCGTCGCATTCCGCATGGTCTGGGGGCTGGTCGGGACACGCTATGCCCGCTTCTCGGCGTTGCCGCTATCGCCCCGCCGGGCCTGTGCGTACCTGCGATCCCTGCTTGCACGACGGCCCCAGCATCACGTGGGTCACAATCCCGCCGGCAGCGTTGCGATCTATTTGTTGCTCGCACTGGTGGTCGCGGCTGCGCTGACCGGGCTTGCCGCATTCAACGAAGTCGGCGGCGAATGGGTCGGCGAATTGCACGAAGGACTCGCCAATACGCTGCTCGCGATCGTCATCGTGCATATCGCAGGTGTGTTCGTCGGAAGCCTTGCACATCGCGAGAACCTGGTGGGCGCCATGCTGACCGGCCGTAAGCAGGCGCAGCGGGGCTCGGGCATCGCAGGTCCCCGGCCGTTCGTTGCTGCGCTGCTGGTCGCGCTCGTGCTCGGGTTGTGGACAGGAATGGTGCCCACGCCGGGGCTCGACCTGCAACAGGCGTTGATCAACGTCACTTCGCCCGCCCACGCAAGCGGGCATGCTGGCGCCAACGACGACTGAGTGCAGGGAACGAATGCGCATACTGCTCGCGGAGGATGACACACTGCTGGGCGACGGTCTGAAGATGGGGCTTGCGCAGGCGGGCTTCGACGTCGACTGGGTGCGCGACGGCGCCGCCGCACTCGACGCAATCGCGCACGGCGACCACGCAGCCGTCGTGCTCGACCTGGGTCTCCCGCGACTTTCGGGCCTCGACGTGCTCGCCCGGGCGCGCCAGAAGGGCTCGCGGATACCCGTGCTCGTGCTGACGGCGCGCGATGCCCTCGACGACCGCGTGCGCGGGCTCGACAGCGGCGCCGACGACTACGTCGTCAAGCCGGTGGATCTTGCGGAGCTCGCCGCGCGGCTGCGCGCACTGGTGAGGCGGTCACGAGGCGAGGCGACACCGGTGTTGCGCGCGGGCGACGTCGAGCTCGATCCGGCGTCGCGTCGCGTCACGTGGCGAGGTCGCGAGGTCGAATTGAAGCCGCGCGAGTTCGCGTTGCTTCAGGAGCTCCTGCTCAATGCAGGGCGCGTAATGTCGCGCGACCAGCTCGAGCGCCGCCTGTACGCGTGGGGTGAAGAGGTCGGCAGCAATACCGTCGAGGTCTACATCCACCACCTGCGCCGCAAGCTCGCGCCCGATGTCGTTCGTACCGTGCGCGGCGTCGGCTACCTGCTGCCAAGGGGTACGCATGGCTGACGCTCAGGCCGGCCCGTCGCTGCGGTGGCGGGTGCTCGCTCTGGCGCTCACGGCGATCGGGCTTGCATGGATCGTCGCGGCCGCGGTCGCGTATCTGCAGGTGCGACACGAAGCCGACGAGCTCCTCGACGGCTACCTGGCACAGACGGCGGCGATCCTCCTTGCCCGTGTCGGCGACGATCTCGACGAGGGCGAGATCGAGCACGCGCAAGACCTGCATCGCTATGCACGCCGACTCGCGTTCCAGGTCTGGGATCGCGGCACGACGCTGCGGCTGCACTCGGCGAACGCGCCGGATGCGCGGCTGTCCCCCCGAACCGAGGGTTTCGACGACGTCGAGCGCGACGGGCGCCGCTGGCGAGTGTTCTCGAGCGTCGACCGCAAGGGCCGCGTGCTGGTGCAGGTGGCCGAAGAGCGGCACGTGCGCGACGAGATCCTGGCGGGGGTCGGCCGGGCGCTGGCCATACCCCTGGCAATCGCGCTCCCAGCGCTCGGGATTCTGCTCGGGCTTGCCGTCACCGCCGGCATGCGCCCGCTGCGCACACTGGGGCGGGAAGTGGCATCGCGTGATCCCGCAAATCTCGATCCGGTGACCATACAGAGACCTGCCGCCGAGATCGCGCCGCTCGTCAGCGGACTCAACGCGCTGCTGGCCCGCGTACGGTCGTCGTTGGACCACGAGCGGCGATTCACGGCCGATGCGGCGCACGAGCTGCGCACGCCGATCGCAGCGCTGCGCGTGCAGGCGCAGGTCGCGAGCAACGCGGAGAGCCCTGCGGTTCGTGCCCGCGCGCTGGACCAGGTGATCGCCGGATGCGACCGGGCCGCACGACTCGTCGACCAGATGCTGACGCTCGCTCGCCTCGAACCCGCGAGCGGGATCGATCCGGGAACGCGCTGCGATCTTGCGCAAGTCGCCCGCGAAGCAGTCGCCGAAGCGGCGCCGGCGGCGGTCGCCAAGGACATCGAGTTCGAGCTGGACGCGGCGCCGGCGACGCTGAGAGGGGACCCGGCGCTGCTCACGATCCTGTTGCGCAACCTGCTCGACAACGCCGTACGGTACAGCCCGCGTGGCGGGCGAGTGCGAACCGCAATCGAGCGTGGGCGCGACGGACATGCGGAACTTCTCGTCGAGGACACCGGGCCCGGCGTCCCTCCCGAATCGCTCGACCGCATGGGCGACCGGTTCTTCCGAGGACTGGGAACCGATGCGGAGGGCAGCGGACTCGGTCTTTCCATCGTGGCGCGAATTGCGGAACTGCATGGCGCGACCGTGACGTTCGTCAATCGTCGCGATGGGCACGGCCTTGTGGTCCGTGTGCGCTTCCAGGTGGCTTAGACGGGCCGGGGTACGCCAACAATTGTCGATGCCCGGCAGAGGTCGACGGCCCGATTTCCGGATCGTGGAAGGCGCAATCCTGCGCGTGGACCCGTCCCTGTCCCGCACGCGGTCGAAGGCCGGGGGAAGGGCGCTCTTGCGACCGTAGTAACCTTTCGCGGTGCCCGCCCGCCGCATCGCCTACCGCCCCGACATCGACGGCCTGCGCGCCGTCGCGGTCCTCGCCGTTGTCGCCTTCCACGCGGCTCCGCAATACGTGCCCGGCGGCTTCGTCGGCGTCGACGTCTTCTTCGTCATCTCCGGCTTCCTGATCACGCGCCTGCTCATGCTGCACGCCGAGCGTCGCACGCTGACGCTCTCGGGCTTCTGCGGCGCGCCGCGTGCGGCGGATCTTCCCGGCGCTGATCACGGTGCTGGTCGCCGCGGTCGCGGCCGGCTGGTATCTGCTGCTGACCAATGAGTTCACCTCGCTCGCGCGGCACGTTGCCGCCTCCGCGGCGTTCGTGCAGAACATCGTTTTGTGGCGCGAGACCGGCTACTTCGACACCGCGGCAGAGCGGAAGCCGCTGCTGCACATCTGGTCGCTCGCGGTCGAGGAGCAGTTCTATCTGCTCTGGCCGCTCCTGTTCGCGTGGGGCTACGCCCGCGGGCGGCGCGTGCTGCTGTGGCTTTCGGTCGGGCTGCTGCTGGTGTCGTTCACGATGAGCGTCGTGCAGGCTGCGCGACTGTCGCCCGCGGCGTTCTACCTGCTGCACTCGCGATGGTGGGAACTGATGGCCGGGTGCCTGCTGGCACAGCGTCTGCAAGCAAGTGACAATTCAATTGCCGGCAGGACACTGTTGCGGACCGCCTGGATGCGCGAGATCGCCGCATTGGGCGGCATCGTGCTTATTGCGCTGTCGTTCATCGTCATCGACCGCAGCCGCAACTTCCCCGGGGCGTGGGCGCTGCTGCCGGTGGCGGGCACGCTGGCGCTGATCGCGGCCGGTTCCGGTGCATGGCTCAACCGCGCGATCCTGTCGCGCCGCACGCTGGTCTTCGTCGGGCTGATCAGCTATCCGCTCTATCTCTGGCACTGGCCGCTGCTTTCGTTCCTGCGCATTCTCGGTGGCGCGCCCGATCCTGCGCAGACCGCGATCGCCCTCGTCATTGCATTCCTGCTCGCGGTCGCGACATTCCTGTTCGTCGAGCGGCCGCTGCGCCGTTCGCGCAGACGCGCGACCATCGGTGCGCTGCTCGTCGCGATGGCCGCCGTCGCCGCGGTGGGCGCATCGGTTGCATCCGGATGGTTCAAGAGCCGCCTTGCGGAAACGCCGGCCGATCGTTTCGACGCGGCCGCGCACGACTGGCGCTTCCCCGGCCCGAGTTTCCGCCGCACGACGACGCCAGACGGTCTCGCCGTCTGGCGCGCAGGCGAGGGACCGCGCATGGTCCTGTTCTACGGCGACAGCAATGCGCAGCAGTACGGGCCGCGTGTCGACGCGTTGCTCGAGGCGCAACGCTTACGGGGGACGGAGGTCGTGTTCGCAACGACTGGAAGTTGCCCGCCTTTGCCAGGCGTGATGGTTGCGGGCCGCGAGGGCTGCGCGTCATTCGCGGACAAAGTTGACGCGCTTGCCCGCTCCCCCGGCGTGAGCACGATCGTCGTCGCCGCGCAATGGGTGGGCTATCTCGGCAATCCGATGTTCACGCTGCAGCGCGAAGGCCGCGACGAAGTGCTGCGCGCTGGCGAACCCGCGGTCGATGCGGCGATCGCGCGCCTGGGCGAGCACATCCGCGCGTGGCGCACAGCCGGCAAGCAGGTCTATCTCGTGCTGAACATTCCCGTGAGTCCGGACGTCGATCCGCGCGACCTTCTGCAACGGACGTGGCGCGGCGACATCACAGTCCGCACGAAACGCATCGATCGCGCCGCATGGGAGCAGGGGACTGCGCCGTACATCGGCCGCATTGCGGCCGTCGCTCGCGAGGCGGGCGCGACGGTGATCGATCCGGTTCCTGCACTTTGCGCACCGACAAGCTGTCCTGCGGTGACTCCCGACGGCCAACCGATCTATCGCGACGCGGCACACCTGCGCGCATCGTTCGTGCGCCAGCACGTAACGTACCTGGACGACGCGCTGACGGGCGGCGCGCGCTAGCGTGGAAGCCCGTATCGAAAGCGTAGCTTTCCGTTGAGACGCGCCCTTCAACCGAATGCGGTCGCGGCGGAACTCAATACCGCGAGCGGATTCCGCCGACGGGCGATCAAAGCAGTCGGCGTCGTCGAATGCCAAGCTTTCGACCCCGTATACTCGGCGGCCCAATCGGCACCACCGCAATCCGATGTATTCCTCGCTGGTTTCCCGCGTCCGCGACTGGTCCCGAAAACTGGGCCCTGGTCTCATTACGGGCGCTGCGGACGACGACCCCAGCGGAATCGCGACTTACTCGCAGGCGGGTGCGCAATTCGGCTTCGGCATGCTATGGAGCGTGCTGCTGACCACGCCCCTGATGGTCGGCATCCAGGTGGTGAGCGCGCGCATCGGCCGCGTGACCGGACACGGGCTCGCTTACAACATCCGCACGCATTACCCGCGCCCGCTACTCATTCTGATCGTCGGACTGCTGCTAGCAGCAAACACGCTCAACATCGCCGCCGACCTCGGCGCGATGGGCGAGGCGCTGCAACTCATCGTCGGCGGTCCCGAGCACGGCCACGCGTTGGTCTTCGGTGTCCTCGCCGTGCTGTTCCAGCTGTTCGTGCCGTATTCGCGCCTCGCACCCTTGCTCAAGTGGCTGACGCTCGCGCTCTTCGCGTACGTCGCGGTGCTATTGGCCGTGCCGGTGCCGTGGGGGGAGGTTGTGCGCGCGACCTTCGTGCCGCCGATCGAACCATCGCGGGACTACCTGATGCTGCTCGTCGGCGTGCTCGGGACGACGATCAGCCCCTACCTGTTCTTCTGGCAGGCGTCGCAGGAGGTGGAGGAGGTGCGCGCCGATGTCGCCGCGGAGCCCCTTCGAGAAGCGCCCCAGCAGGCGCGCGAGCACTTGCGCCGGATCAGGGTGGACACGTGGATCGGGATGAGCTTCTCCAACGGCATCGCGTTCTGCATCATGCTGTCCACCGCGGTCACACTGTACGCAGCCGGCGTGCACCACATCGAGACGACGCGCCAAGCGGCCGAAGCGTTGCGGCCGCTTGCAGGGGAGTTCGCGTTCGTCGTGTTCGCGCTCGGCGTGATCGGCACTGGCTTGCTTGCGGTTCCGGTACTCGCCGGCTCGGCCGCCTATGCGGTTGCCGAGGCAATGGAGTGGCGCACGGGCCATGCACTGAAGCCATTGGAGGCGAAGGGTTTCTACGCGATCATCGCTGCCGCGACACTTGTCGGCGTGGCAATCGACTTCTCACCCGTCGATCCGATCAGGGCCCTGTTCTGGGCCGCGGTGGTTAATGGCGTGATTGCCGTGCCGATCATGGCGGTGATGATGCGCATGGCGGTACGGCCGGAGATCATGGGGCCATTCGTCATCAAGCGCCGCCTGTGCTGGCTCGGCTGGGCGGCGACCGTCCTGATGGCTGTCGCCGTGGGGGCGCTGCTGGTGTCGCTGTGGTGACCGGAGCGCGGAGGAGTACGACCGGAGCCCGAGAGGATCTTCCCACTCAAGTGACCAACCTCGTTTCACCAATCCAGCAGACACGCCGGCGATAATCTCCCCATGGCGACCTTTGCCAATCCCCGCGAGACCTGGAACGAGCGCTTCGCGGACCCCGAGTACGTGTTCGGCGAGGAACCGAATGCGTTCGTGCGTGCGACCGCGCTGCGCTACCTGAAAGCCGGTCAGACCGCGCTCTGCGTGGCCGACGGGGAAGGGCGCAACAGCGTCTGGCTGGCCGAACAGGGTCTTCGCGTCACGGGGTTCGACTTCGCCGCCAACGCTGTCGACAAGGCGCGCGCGCTTGCGAAGCGGCGCGGCGTCACCGTCGACCACCATCTGGCTGACCTGCATTCGTGGCGCTTCGAGCCTGCTGGCGTAGACGCGCTCATCGCGATCTTCATCCAGTTCCTCGGGCCCGAGCAGCGCGACGCGGCGTTTGTCCGGATGAAGTCGGCGGTGAAGCCAGGCGGGCACTTCCTGCTGGAAGGCTACCGCCCGGAGCAGGTTGCCTTTGGTACCGGCGGGCCCGGCGCGGTCGAGAACCTGTACACACCGGAGTGGATCGAGCAGACGTTCCGCGACTGGGAGATCCTGGAACTGCGCGCATACGACGCGAAGCTCACGGAAGGCAAGCGCCACGTCGGGATGTCGGCGGTGATCGACGTCGTCGCCCGACGCCCCGCCTGATCCCTGCCCATATCGACGCTGAGGTAAAATCGCGCTCCACCGGAGGGGTGGATGAGCGGTTTAAGTCGCACGCCTGGAAAGCGTGTTTAGGGTAATCCCCTAACGCGGGTTCGAATCCCGCCCCCTCCGCCAATTCCTGATTCCACAACGTTCCACGAAGTCCCACAGGACTCAACTTTTCCCTTTGTAATCCTCTATTACGTGGTTCATTGCAGTCCAATAGATCCGCCGCCAACCACTGCTCTGGCTGGGTCTGCCCGACGCAACGGAATCGGTATTTGAGGCCATGGCCGTTGACCCGGATCGCGAAACGCTGGGCCGCCTGCTGGCTGCATGGCATTCCGTGTTCGGCAACACTCCGGCGATGGTGCGCGATGCTGCGAAAGAGGCTACAACATTCCCCGACAAGCACGCGGAATTGCGAGAGGTACTCCACGACATTGCCGACGAACGCGGCGATATCAACCGCCGCCGGCTGGGTGGTGGATGCGGCGGCACGCCGGCCGCATCGTAAAGGGCCGGCGCTTTGTTCGCGCGAGCGGCAACCGCTCGGCGGAGGCGTGGCAGGTGGAATCGGTTTCACCGGTTTCGTCGGTTTCCGCAGCTCAAGTCCTACCGCATGTCCAGGCCGCTTTCCAAGGCGAACGACGCGACCGCACGCGCGGAGGCAAGACGCATCGAGGGGCGGCCCTGCGTCTGCCGGCGAATAGCGGAACTCAATGCTCCAATACACGCGCAAGTAGTTGAGCGCATCCAGTGCGCCGTTGCCAGCGCGGCGACCGCTGTCACTACGGGCGTCGCGGAGCGAATCTGCGCGACCCAACAATGGGTCATCGAGAAGCTGGTAGCGAACGTCGACATGGCGACGCAGGCCACGCCCGTCTTGAACGCCAAGGGCGAACCAACCGGGGAGTGCCGGCAGAATCTCGCTGCGGCCAAAGGGTGTCGGAATCGAGATTCAGTCTGACATCGAGCGCCAGATCGTGGCCGAGCTAGAGCGATCGAGATCGGCCAACTCCTGCTGTTCGTGGTCGCCGCGGAATCTTCCGGTAAGCCGCCATTGACGAGGCGACCGGCGCCTCGCGATCCCACGTCGCCGGACCTGCGCATGCGACGGCCACCAGGCGCGCTTGCTGATGCTCGCGAAACGCTCGATGCCGGGCAATCACGGCGTCGCGGCGAGTCCCGACCACCACAGTTTCCTGTCGGTTCGGGCAAGTCAAGACGTGCTACGCTGCTAGCGCGTCGGGCTGTTGGATTTCCTATACTTTGACGCCCGGACGCGGACCTACAGAACATCGGGCAACGCGCCAGCAGGCCGCAGAAGCGCAAGTCGGCGACTCGTGGGGGCGTCGCCGGCAGCGATGGGGCGAACGACCATGCACGATCCCAAGGCAACCGATCGCGCCAGCGAGACCGCGGCGGACTGAGCCCGATGCGCCCGACCGCAGCTAGGCGTGGGCTGGTGCGTCTGGCGCTGCCGGCCGGCATGCTGCTGAGCGCCTGCACGACGCTCGGCCCGGATTTCCGCTCGCCGCCGGTGCCGTGGCTGCAGGACTGGAGCGGTGGTGCATGGCGCAAACTGGCCGACGAGGCGCCGCGCGCCACGCGATCTCGGGGCGACGAGTGGTGGCGGCACTTCGACGACCCGGTGCTGGACCAACTGGTCACCGAGGCGCAGCGGCTAAACCCGGGCGTTCGCACCGCCGGCATTCGGATCATGGAGGCGCGCGCCCAGCTCGGCATCGCCGGCAGCGCGCTGTATCCGCAGTTGCAGCAGGTAAGCGCGCAGGCCTCGGGCGCCGGCAACCGGGGCAGCAACGGCCAGCGCACGACGTTCGGGTCGGCCGGCCTGGCCTTCGACCTAGCCTGGGAACTGGACTTCTGGGGCAAGTTCAAGCGCGCCATCGAGTCGGCCGATGCCGCTTACTTCGCCAGCGTCGCGCAGTACGACGACGTGCAGGTGCTGGTCGCCGCCCAGGCGGCGAGCCTGTACGGATCGATCCGCACCACCGAGCTGCGCCTGCGCATCGCGCACGAGAACGCGGCGATACAGGCGCGCAGCCTGGAGATCACCGAGCGGCTGTTCCGCAGCGGCAACGACTCCGAGCTCGACGTGCAGCAGGCCCGCTCGCAGTACCTGAGCACGCTGGCGACGATCCCCGAGCTCGAGAGCAGCCTGCGCCAGACACGCAACGCGCTATGCGTGCTGCTGGCACGGCCGCCCGACGCGCTGCCGGAGTTGCAGCAAGGGCGCGCCAGGATCCCCGACGCGCCACTCGAGGTGATCGTCGATGTGCCGGCCGAGCTGCTGCGGCGCCGGCCCGACGTGCGCGCGGCCGAGATGCAGCTGGCCGCGCAATCGGCGCAGATCGGCATCAGCGAAGCGGCGCTGTATCCGTCCATCGCGCTCGCCGGGTCGGTGGGTCTGTCGGCCGCGACCGTCGGTTCGCCCGGCGCCACGCTCGCCTGGGCCCTCGGTCCGGCGCTCGTATGGAACGTGTTCGACTACGGGCGGCTGACGAACCAGGTGCTGGTGCAGGACGCGCGCTTCCAGCAGCTGTACGAGCAGTATCAGGACGTGGTGCTGCGTGCCGCGCGTGAACTGGACGATGCGGCGAGCGGCTTCGCCTACACCCGGACGCAGGTCGACATCCTGCGCGATGCGGTGCAGGCCGCAAGGCGCTCGCTCGACATCGCGACGATCCAGTATCGCGAGGGGCTGGTCGACTTCCAGCGCGTGCTCGATTCGCAGCGTGCGCTGTTCAGCACGCAGGAAGGCCTGGTCGCCAGCCAGGGCGGCGTGGTTCAGTACCTGATCGCGGTCTACAAGGCGATGGGCGGCGGCTGGCAGGCCGGGCGCTCGCGGCCGGTGCTCGACGACGCCACGCAAACCACGATGGGCGAGCGCAGCGCCTGGAAGGAGCTGTTGCAGGCCCCGTTGCCGCCGCCTTCGGCGGAGTTCCTGCCGTCCAGCACGAGCCACGAGCCATGAGCCAGGATCCTGCCGTCCCGCCCGACGCGCCCCCGTGAGCCGGACCGTCCCGACGCCATCGAAAGCGACGGCCGCGCCCGCCGGCGGCGGCGCCCGCGTCGGCGCCCTGGTCATCGCCGTGCTCATCGTCGCCAGCCTGGTCCTGTACTTCGTCGGCGACCGGCTCACGCCGAGCACCTCGCAGGCGCGCGTCCAGGCCTTCGTCGTGCCGGTGGCGGCCGAAGTCGCCGGCAAGGTGCTGGCCGTGCACATCCGCAACAACGACGAGGTGCAGCCCGGCCAACCGCTGTTCGACCTCGACCCGCAGCCCTACCGCATCGCGCTGGCGCGCGCGCGCGCCGATCTTGAGTCGGTGCGCAGTTCGGTCAAGGGTTCGGTGGCCGCGGTCGAATCGGCGCGAGCGTCGGTGGCGGTGGCCGAAGCTGGCCGCGACATCGCCGAACGCGACGCCAGCCGACTGGAAAAGCTGCACGACGAGGATCCCGGCGCGATCTCGGTGCGCCGCCTCGAGGTCGCGCAGTCGACCCGCGACGAGGCGCGCAGCAAGGTGCGCCGCGCCCAGGCCGACCTGCGCAAGGCGCAGGAGGCCGCCGGCGAAGCCGGCGACGACAACGCGCAGCTGCGCAGCGCCGTGGCGGCGGTGGAGAAGGCCGAACTCGACCTCGCGCGCACCCGCGTGCTCGCGCCGGCGCGCGGCGTGGTCACCGACCTGCGCACCGACGTCGGCCACTTCGCGCAGCCCGGCGCACCGGTGATGACGCTGATCGCGATGCACGACCTGTGGATCAGCGCCGACCTGACCGAGAACAACATCGGCCACATCGATCCCGGCGACGAGGTCGCGATCGTGCTCGACGTGCTGCCGGGCGAGGTGCTGAAGGGCCGCGTGCGCAGCATCGGCGGCGGCGTCGGAAGCGGCCAGTCGACACCGCCGGGCACGCTGCCGGTGGTGCAGAACAGCCGCGACTGGCTGCGCCAGGCGCAACGCATCCCGGTGGCGGTGGAGTTCGATGCCACCGCATTGCCGCACTTGAAGTCGGTGCGCATCGGCGGCCAGGCCGACGTGCTGGTCTACACCGGCGACCACCCGTGGATGAACCCGCTGGCCGCGTTGTACATGCGCGTCGTCAGCTGGGTGACCTACCTGTACTGAGCATCGACATGCATCGGAGCGACAAGGCGGCGCTGCGGCTGACGATCGGCCTGGGCCTGGCCGTGTTCGTCGCCTACGGCCTGGCGCTGCAGGCGCCCTATGTCGTCTGCATCATGGCGGTGCTGGTGCTGTGCAAGCCGGGCCCGCCGCTGCCGATGGTCAAGGCGGTCGTGGTCGCGGTCGTGTTCGCCGGGCTCGTTGCCGCCGGCGTGCTGATGGTGCCGCTGCTCGAACACTATGCCGCCGCCGGCCTGCTGCTGACGGCGGTGGTGCTGTTCGTGCTGTTTTACGTCGGCCGGCTGCGCGCCAACCCGCTGACCACGGTGCTCGTGCTGGCGTTCACGCTGATCCCGGTGGCCGGCGTGCTGGAGCAGGCGTTGATCGCGGCTCTCAGCCTGACGCTGGCGGTCGGCGTGCTCGTCGGGGCGGTGGTCAGCGCGGCATCGAGCGCCGTCTTTCCCGACCCGCCGGCACCTGCTTCCGCGGCCGCGGCGGCACGGCCCGACCGCGAGAGCGCGCGCTGGATCGCCTGGCGCGGCACGCTGATCGTGATGCCGGTGTTCGTGCTCGCGCTGACCGATCCGTCGTTCTACCTGGCGGCGATCATGAAGACGGTGGCGCTCGGCCAGCAAGCCGGCGAGACCGATGCCCGCCACGCCGGTCGCGAACTCGTCGGCTCGACGCTGATGGGGGCCCTGATCGCGCTGGCGGTCTGGCTCGGACTGTCTCTGTGGCCCAGCCTGTGGATGCTGATGCTGTGGCTGATGGCCGCCGCGCTGTGGGCCGGATCGGCGCTGTTCGGCGCCCGGCGCACGCGCTTGCGGCCCTCGTTCTGGAGCAACGCGCTGATCACGTCGCTGATCCTGCTCGGCCCGGCGATCGAGGACAGCGCCAGCGGCAAGAGCGTGCTCGAAGGCGCCGCGATGCGCGTCAGCCTGTTCGTCGGCGTGGCGCTGTATGCCTGGGCGACCGTATGGGCGCTCGAGCGATGGCGCGCCCGGCGGCCGCGGACGGCGGCCGCCGATGCCATGTGAAAGGAGAGCCCATGACGTTCGTAAACTTCCTGATCGGCCTGCCGGTGATGCTGCTGTGCCTGATCGTGCAGGTGGCGGTGGCCTTCTGGTGTGTGCGCTACTACGTGCGGCGGTCGACGCCTGCAGGGAGCGGCCAGGGCTTCCTGGCCGGCATGCGCCCGTTGCTCGTCGCCACGCTGGTGATGATGGTCGGCAATCTTGTGCAGATCATGCTGTGGGGCGGGCTGTTCCTGTGGCTCGGCGAGTTCGATCAGCCCTACGACGCGATCTACCACTCGGCCGTGAACTTCTCGTCGCTCGGCTACGGCGACATCGTCATGAGCCGCGAGCGCAGGCTGCTCGGCCCGCTCGAGGCGGTGAACGGCGTGCTGATGCTGGGCATGAGCGCGGCGACGCTGATGGCGATCGTGCAGCACATGATCACCTCGCTGCGTGACGCGCGGTCGACGGTGCGGCCGGGGGACCGGGAATAGGCTCGAACCTGCCAGCGCTTGTCAGTCAACTTGAAGACCGCGAAGGCGCTCGGAGTGACCATTCCGCAATCCCTCCTGCTGCGCTCAGATGAGTTGATTCGGCAGCTTAGCGTCGCCGGGTGATCGCGGTGAAGTGTCCGGTTCCTGCACGGCGCAACGGCCGGTCAGGGTCGTCTAGGGACAGATGACATCCGGCGGCGTGTGGCGCCTCTACGATCCACACCGGCCGTTCACGCGTCGATGGCCGGTGCGCGCCAATCAGCGGCCGCTCGGTCGAATCGCCTCAATGCCGGGGACCGGCCACAAGCAGCCGGTCACCCGTGGCGCCCCAAAGCAGTCAGTCACTGATGGCGGAGGCAACCAACCCATCGACCTTGTCCAAGCGAACGTATGCCGGTGGACTGCCGCAAATTCGGGCATCATTTGGGCAGGAGAACCGCAATGGCCACTCAGGCAAAGCATCGACGTTTCCGCGCTTCGACACTGATCACAGCTCCACTGATCGGGCTGGCGTTCGTTTCGCTGGCGCATTCGACCACAGTGCGCACTGACGACTCGGATCTGCAGTTTGTGCTGTTTCCTAGCGACCGCTACACGGTGCCCGATCCAAACCAGCTTACCGGTGTGCGCGTGGCGCTGCCGAAGCCGGATTGTTCAGTCCATGTATCGGACTGCCAAGACGTGGATGTCGTTAACCAACTCGACGGTTTCAACGTGCAACCACGGATCGTCATCCCCTTCAGCGGCGCCATTGATCCGGCAACCGTGAGCAGGCAAACCGTCTTCCTGCTTGAAGCCGGGTCTTCCCGGCGCATTGCTCTGAACCAACTCCAATGGCACGAGCCGTCAAATACCCTCGTGGCCGCCTCGGACGAGTTGCTTCGGCAGCATCAACGCTACCTGCTGGTCGTGACCGACGATGTGCGAGACCGCAGTGGAGCACGAATCGATTCCGCCCCGTTCTGGGCCACGAACACCGCAGCAAGACCCACCGAGCCCGACCGACGCTACAACAGCGCGCTGCGTGAAGCGCTTCGTCGCGCCGGCCTCCATCGCGAGCACGTGGCCGCGGCGAGCCTCTTCACTACGCAATCTGTGACGGCGGACCTGGAGAAGATCCAGGCTCAGATCAGGCAGGGAACACCGAGCGCCATCGATTTCCGAATTGGGACCGCTTCGAGGCAGCCCGGCCAAACCGAGGGCAGTGCGGTGCCTGCGGTGTTCGTCATCGAATCGACGGCGGCGATCACGTGGCACCAACAGACGGGAACGGGCTCTGGAGCCGAGCCGATGTTCACCGACCACGATAAAGTGCGTGTCGATCTGCTGGCGCTGGCGCCAGGCTCCATCGCCAAGATCGCGTTCGGCCGCTTCTTCTCGCCCGAATACCGGTCCGCAGGTCCGAACGCCATCCCCACCTATCCGACGCGAACCGGCAAGCCGATCGCACAGCGTCTCGTGCCCCTGATCGTCGAGATTTTCATACCCTCTGGCCCCAGGCCATCACGTGGCTGGCCGGTGGCCTTGATGGGTCACGGCATTACATCAAGCATGTACGAAGATGCCTGGGCCATTGCACCGCAATTGGCAGCGGCAGGCATCGCGACCGCAGCGATTCATTACGCCGGCCATGGTGGTGGCGAGCGCGGAACGCTGGAAGTCGTGGGTCGAGACGGCCGTGTCGTGGTGGTGCCGTCGGGCGGTCGCGGTACCGATCAAAACGGCGACGGCCGCATCGGCCCTTTGGAGGGCCTGTATGCCACGTCGCCCGCAGCGATCGTCTTCGGGCGCGACGGTACCCGCCAGACCGTCATCGACCTCATGCAGCTCGTTCGCGAGATCCAGGTCGGTGTCGACGTAGAAGGCGACGGCCACGTCGATCTGGACGCCGCACGCATCAACTACGTCGGTCAGTCGGCAGGCGCAATCTATGGCACCGTGCTGCTGGCGATGGAGCCGTCGATCGGCGCTGGTGCGCTGAACGTTGGCGGCGGTCCGAGCGTCGATCTTTACCGGCTGGGCGTGGGTGGATTGCGACGAAGATTTGGGGAGGCGCTTGCCGCACGCACGCCCTCGCTCCTCAATGCGACGGTCGGAGATGATCCTGCCAAGCCTTCGCTCGCGTTCATCGACAACATCCCGCTGCGCAACCAGCCCGTCGCGGTCCATTCGACCACTGGGGCCATGGAAATCCAGCAGCTTTTCGACCGCATGTCGTGGGTGTCCCAGGCGGCAAACCCGGTGGCCTATGCGCCGTACTTGCGCCAGTCGCCCTTGCCGGGACATCCGACGAAGCGGGTTCTGCTGCAGTTCGCAAGGGGCGACCGAACGATTACCAATCCGACGACAACGGCCTTGATTCGCGCCGGACAATTGACGGACCGCACGACCTTGTATCGTGCCGACCTGGCCCAGACCTCCGATCCACGGGGAATGCCCAAGAACCCGCACAATTTCATGCTCGGGGTCGACACGCCGAGCGGCCGTTCGCGTTGGCTGCTCAACGACAGATCGTGATTTTTCTGAAGACCGAAGGCGTGCAGACCATCGACCCGGACGGTGATGGTCCAATTTTCGAGACGCCAATCAAAGGTCCCTTACCGGAGGACCTCGGCTTCTCGCCGTGATAGCAAGGGGCTGTCGTGCGACGCACGTTCCACCCAACTGAGCACAACATCGAGCGTCTGCTAACGCGGTCCCCGGAAGGCGGCTTCGGGTCGTTCAACCCCGTTGGAACCGAGGCGCCATCCTGCGGCTCTACGGCCTATAGCTGACCTTCACGCTTCGATGGCAGCCGTGCGCTAATCAGCGGCCACTGTGACGCATCGCCGCGATGCCCGCGACCGGCCAGGAGCGGCCGTTGGGTCGCAGTTGGTCAATGGGCGCGTTCGGCCAGCTGTCGGTCGGCGTCGCCACGGAGTTTTCCGGTAAGCGGCCGTTGACGAGGCGACCTGCGATCGGCGGAGCCCCGAATCGACATCGCGCGCGCCAGCGCTCGGCAATATCTTCGCCGCGCGTACCGGTACTTCGCCTACTGAAACCGATAGGCAGACACGAACGGATCGACCTCGGATTCGGCCTGAAAGAAATCGACGAACGCCTTGACCTTGGCGGAGGAGCGCCGGTTGGCCGGCGCGAGCGTATGCATCGGCAAACGCTGAGCACCGCCTTGCGATAGCTCAGCCCGGCACGCGCCTCGGGAATAAATCCTCGCTCCTGCCGGTCTGGACGGGTACAGGCACTCCCGCCGACACCACGAGGAATCTCAGATGAGCACATACGACCCCGCCGACCGCGCCCACAACCCCGCCCGCCGCCGAGCCTTGAGCTGTCTCGCCGCCTGGAGCGGCGCCGCCGTCGTCTGGACCGTTGTCGCCGGCGTGCCGCGCGCGCTCGGCGCGACGAGCGCGGGCACGCCCGCAACGGCCGCAAAGGATGCGCTGACCTTCGTGCAGATCAGCGACACACACATCGGCTTTCGCAAAGAAGCCAATCCGGACGTCGTCGGCAGCCTCCGCCGGGCGATCGCCGACATCCACGCGTTGCCGCGGGCGCCTGCCTTCGTCGTGCACACGGGCGACGTGAGCCACCTGTCGAAACCCGAGGAATTCGCCCAGGCGCGCGACCTGCTGCAGGAAATCCATGTCGATCGCGTGCACACCATTCCGGGCGAACACGACACGATCGACGACGGCGTGACCGGCTATCTGAAGTTCTTCGATCACGACGGCAATGACAAGGCCTGGTACAGCTTCGACCAGGGCGGCGTGCATTTCGTCGGCTTGAACAACGTACTCAACTTCAAGATGGGCACGCTGGCGTCGCTCGGCGACGAGCAGCTCGCTTGGCTGAAGAGCGATCTCGCGAATGTCTCGCGCTCGACGCCGATCGTGGTGCTCGGACATATTCCGCTGTGGACGATCTGGGAACCCTGGGGCTGGGGCACCGCAGACTCGGCGCAGGCGATGGCGCTGCTGCGTCCGTTCGGATCGGTCACGGTGCTGAACGGACACATTCATCAGGTGCTGCAGAAGGTCGAAGGCAACATCGCGCTGCACACGGCGATGTCGCTCGCCTACCCGCTTCCCACGCCCGGACAGGCGGGCATAGGCGAGCCCGGTCCGGTCAAGGTGCCGGCCGGCGAACTCGGCAAGCTGCTCGGCACGCGCCAGTTGAGCGTCGTGCGCGGACGGCAGGAACTAGCGCTCATCGACACGCCGCTTGATCGTTGATTTGCGTACGAACAGTTCGTAAGCCCGGACCGGCTGGATTTGCCGTCGCACCGAACGCGCATGCGCCTGACGCGTTGCAAACCGCAGCGGGATCCGCCCACTTCTCAAGCTTTCACATGCCTACAAGGAGAGTTCCATGAGCTACGCTTTTCTCGCCGCAGCACCGATCTGCTTCGCGCCTCCGCCGCTGTCGCTCTGGTCTCGGGCGCAGCCCTCGTTATGCCGTCGATATTCGCGGCCACTGCTCCGCCCGCGCCCACCGTCGACATCGCGAAGTTCGCCTACACGCCGAAGGAAATCACGGTCGCACCCGGCACCAAGGTCGTCTGGGCCAATCACGACGAAACGCCGCATACGGTAGCCAGCAGCGACAAGAGCTTTGCCTCGAAGGGTCTCGATACCGACGACAAGTTCGAGCATGTCTTCGCCAACGAGGGCGACTTCACCTACTACTGCACCGTGCATCCGTTCATGACCGGCGTCGTGCACGTGCGCAAGCAATAGCTCATCGCGATGCGGCTCACCCGGTTCCGCTTGACTCGGCAGGACCTGCGCCTGGGTTCGGGCCTGATTCTGTTCGCCTACGTCGCTGCCCATTTCGCCAATCACGCACTCGGATTGATTTCGATCGCGGCGGCGGAGCGCGGCTTGCGCGTGGCCGTGGCCGTTTGGCACAGCCTGCCCGGGACCGTGCTGCTGTACGGTGCCGCCGGTGTCCACATCACGCTGGCGTTCGTCGCGCTGTACGAGCATCGCACACTGCGCATGCCCCCGATGGAGCTGCTGCGAATCGCGCTCGGGCTTCGGGATTCCGACTCTGCTGATCGCGCACGCCGTGACGACGCGACTGGCCTTCGAGGCGTATGGCATTCAGCCAGACTATGCCCACGTCGTCTGGATGCTTTGGCATTCGAATCGCGAAGGTCGACAGATGGCGTTGCTGGTCCCGGGATGGGTGCATGGCTGCATGGGACTCAATTTCGCATTCGGCCGGCGAATCTGGTACCAGCGTCTGCGCCTGATCCTGTTCGGCGCCGCGTTGTTGTTGCCGGTACTGGCGGTCCTGGGGTTCCTGGCGATGCTGAAGAGGTCTCCCTGCTTGCGCAATCCCCCGCACGGGTTCAGCGCCAACGTCTCGAGTCTCGACGCGGTGCAGACAGGCCGAGCTGGCGCGGGCGAGCGACGGCCTGCATGCGTTGTACTTCGCCGCGATCGGCGCGGTATTGATCGCGCGGATCGTTCGTCACGCCGTTCGAGAGTTTTCGCGACGATCTGGTGTCGATCGCATATCCCGGGCGCACCGTGCGCGTGCCGCGTGGCTGGACCATACTCGAAGCGAGTCGCACCCACCATATTCCCCATCTTTCGATGTGCGGCGGGCATGCCCGATGCTCGACCTGCCGCGTGCGCATCGTCGCCGGGGCCGATCGGTGTCCGCCACCAGCGCCGAACGAACTCGACACCCTCACAGCGCATTCACGCCCCCGAAGCACCGGCGGCTCGCGTGTCAACTGCGACCTCAGGGCGATGTAACCGTCGTTCCGCTACTCACGGCGACGCCATCGCCTTTGCGCGAGTCCGCGAATGAGGCGGTTCGAGCGAGAAGTCGCCGTGATGCTCGTCGGCTTTCGATGGCGCGTTCATCACCGCCGCCCGCTTCCGCAGGATCTCCTGTACGCCTTCTCAACCGTCTTGGCGAAACGGTCGGGGAAATCGTGCGAACGGGAGGCGGCGTTCCAACCGAGTTCCTAGGGCAGCGTGCGGCGCTCTTCGGTCTCGAAGTCGGACCGACGGAGGCCAGCCAGCGAGCGATGTCGGCAGCCGTGCGAGTCGACCGGCGCTTGCGCGCTTTGCGTGATCAACTGGCACAGGAACTTGGCTGGACTGCCGATTTCGGCATCTGCCTGCATGCGGGGCCGGCCGGTGTCGGTGAGACCGGCGACCACGCGATGCGCACGCTGACCGCGGTAGGCAGCACGATCGACGTCGCGCGGCAACTCGCCGCACGGTCCGACGACCGGGAGATCGGGGGACTCGTCGTGTCGGAAGCGGTGATGGTTGCCGCGGGTCTCGACCCGTGGGCTGGAGACTGGCGCTGGATCGCGCTCCCCAACGGGGTGCGGTTAAAGGTACCGCGATCGCCGCGCCGTCGGTGACGAAACCACGACAATCGGGCAACGAGCACGACCGCCGGAGCCGATTCGCACATGCTCGCGCGCGGGAATGGACGCGGCCTTTCGCCGGTCAGTATAATCGGACACGGAGGAGCGCATGTCCGACCATACCCGGTTCGAGGAGCTCGTCTTGCCGCACCTGGACGCCGGCTACATCTGGCGCGCTGGCTGGCGCGCGACCGGCATGACGCCGAGGACGTAGTCCAGGACGCGTGCATGCGGGCGCTCAAGTACATCGGATCGTTGCACGGAAACGACGCGCGCCGTGGTCCTCGCCATCGTGCGCAATGCTTTCTACGACTGGCTCCGCCGCAATCGCCCAGCGGAAGTCGTGCATGAGGACGAGAGCGCGATCGAGGACGTCGTCGATCCCGCGGCCATCGATCCGGAGCAGACGGCGATCCGAAGCGCCGAAACGCGGGCACTGTCGGATGCCGTGGCGGCGCTCCCGCTGCAATATCGCGAGGTTCTTGTGCTGCGCGAACTGGAAGAGCTGTCGTAACCGGGAAATCGCGCGGGTCGCCGATGTACCGATCGGCACGGTCATGTCCCGGCTCGCGCGAGCGCGCGCACTGCTGCGGCGCTCGCCGCTGCTGAACGTGGTCGGTGGACAATCCGCCGGGGGAAGTCATGGACTGCGCTGAAGCGACCACGCTCCTCTCGGCATATGTCGACGGCGAGACCAACACGCTGGAGCAGCATTCGATCGGCGAACATCTGCATGACTGTCCGACCTGTGCGGCGAGTCACGGCGAAATTGCTCGCACTGCGTGCGCAGATCCGTGCCGACGTTCCCCGCTATCCCGCGCCGCCGGAGCTGCGCACGCGGGTGCTGACGATGGTCGATGCGGTTCGCGCCTCCAGGTGCCCTCGCCCGCAGCGCACCCCCGACGAAGGAGCGCTGGCGCTGGTCGACCGGCGGTGCGCTAACCGGGTGCGCCGCGACGGTGCTTGCGTGGTTCGTCGGCACCGCCGTGCTGGATTCGCGTGCCAACGAGGATCTCGCGGTCGAGGCGGTGACCTCGCACACTCGCGCGACACTCGGCAATCAGTTGATCCAGATCGCGTCGTCGGACGAGCACACGGTGAAGCCGTGGCTCTCCGCGCGACTCGACTATTCGCCGCCGGTGCACGACTTTGCGAACGAGGGGTTCACGCTGATCGGAGGTAGGCTCGATACGCTCGACCAGCGGCCGGTCGCTACACTGGTCTATCGCTATCGTCAGCACACGATCGACGTCTTCGTCCGGCCCGCGCCGGCCCATGCGCCGCCGACGCCGCTGCGGCCCGTGCGCGGCTTCAACGTCGCGCACGCGAGCGACTCCGGGATGGATTGGCTCGCGGTGTCCGACGTCGCGCCCGACGTCCTGTCGGCGTTCGTAGAGCGGCTCGCGCGGACAGACGCGTCGCCGTAGCACGTCGCTCGCCGAGCTGAAGCCCGGCGAAAACGGTTCCCGGTCCGGGGCTACGATGTCACCGCGCATCTCCTCGCGCAACAACGATCCAAGTGGCTGACCGGCTGCTGCTCATCACCCAACTCGACCCATAGCTGCGTACGGACGAGGAATTTCGCTGACTGGCCGCTTCGTCGCACTTGACCGGCCGCTGGGGAATCGGCAAGGGCTCCTGCGGGCTGCTGAATGCGCGTCGGTCAATCGGCGGCACCCGGCCATCAGCAGTCCTCGAAAAGACCCCATTGAACGTCCGCAACAGACGGACACCGGCCATTCCGCCGGCGGTCACCGGTAGAGTCGACGACTGGCGCGGTGGCGATAGGCATGGCATCTCTATTTCCGCGCCTTTCGGTTCGCGGTGCCCCACTAGCCACACCATGGCTCCGTTTCCAGTCGCCGCTCATCGAACCGGACATGCAGATTTCCCGCATCCGGCTCGCGGACAAGGCATCATGCTTTCGCCCACGGAAGGTCGCGGGTGCCGATGACGATGGTGAAACAGCCAAGTGCGCGTACTTGGCTCCAGCGGGCATGGCCCTGCTCGCAACCACCCACTCCGCCCGTTGCCGGCCGGCGGGTCCTCGAACAATACCACGTTCAGTTCTCCCTTCGCTTCCACATGGCATGCTCTTCGCAACGTCTGAAACCGCCCAAGTTGTGTAGGGTTGCCCCAATCTCGGTTCCCTTGTTGCTTCCTGCATGCGCCTTGAACCAGGGCTCCTTCCCTCCGTCGGCGTTACCCGACTTCCACGGTAATACCAGCCCCTCCGCCACCCCACCGCGCCCGACCCATCCCTCACGGGTTGTCGGTTGATCGTGCGCTCGACCACGCGACGGGGTTTCCCGTGTTGCGCGCGCTTTCCTGGTGTACATGCTGCCGCCACTACCCCGGCGCGGCAACGGGCGGCACTGCATTGCTCATCCGTCTCGTCGTGCCAGCCTTCCCCGGATCGGCGGCCGGGTCGGCCCGCGCATCGTCCTTTTCGAGGTTTGCTGAGCGTTCACTCGCGTTGCGGCCTGCACACTCGCGCGGCCACCGAATCGTGGCTCGCTTACCCGAAAGGCTTCAACCACTTCGTTTCCTCCGTAGTAATGCTCCGGGCTTCCGGCTGGAGCAGTTCGCCGGGTGGGCCTCGCACCCACTGGAAAGCGCCGCCTTATCACGGCGCACGAACAGCGGACACTTACGGCGGGTGCCCGAATAGTGATTTCAGTGCGCCCCGGCGGACCCTTGCGCGCGGGCTCGCAACCACCTATGCGCGTGCTACTTGAGATAAGACCTTAGCGCCGCGACTACGTCTTCTAAATCACGTTGCCGTTGCTTCGGGGGCCCACCCTCGTTTCCGAGATGTTCGCGAAGGTGCCCCTCCAATACTTCCGCCATCAGGCCATTTACAGCCCCGCGGATCGCTTCGATCTGCTGCAACACGGTAGAGCACTCCGCGCCACCTTCCAATGCAATTTCTAGTGCACCAACTTGTCCGTGAATGCGCCTCACGCGCGCGACCAATGGACTTTTGCCTTTAGTGATGTGTGCCAAAAGTGCAAGGTTCCTGGCCTTTATTGCAAATCATGCAACATCGAACTATCACCGCCGCTGGCCCCGGGCTGACCCGAACTCCCGGGATCGCGGAGCTGCGAGCCTTCATTGCCGCCGCCGAGCTGCGCAGCTTCGCCGCCGCCGCAAAAGCGCTTCATCTGTCCGTGCCGGCCTTCTCGCGCCGACCCATCGCGGGAAAATTGCTCACGCTGCGCCCGGCGGTCGTCGAGTGTCGCGCGTTCAAGCCGTAGTCCCGCCGGCGTCTCGCGATTGATCGCGGCGTCTATCCCTTGGGTGCGCAGTCCTGCGGATCGAACATCTGGCGAACCTCGGTCTCGCCCTCCCAACCCGGCCAGTGTTTCCTGTGCAGTTCCATGAAGCGCACCGCCGATTCCACCGCCGCTTCCTTCGACTTCAACTCGAACTGCGCATAGCCACCGATAACCTCGTTGGTCTCGGTGAACGGCCCGTCGGTCACGGTCACCTTCCCGCCGGAAAGGCGGACGCGGGCCCCTTGCGCCGTTGGCCCAAGCCCGCCGTTTCCGAGCATCGTACCGGCTCTGACTTCCTCTTCGACGAGCTTCGCAATGGCATCCATCAGCGGCTGCGGCGGAAGACCTTGGTTCTCTGCGTGCTTGACTATCATCATGAATCGCATGTTTGGATCTCCGTTAGGTTGCGCGTTGGAGACGGGCAGCCAGTCGGTTTCGGCCGGCCAGGACCCGGGCTCTACTTACTAGTCGATCGGGAAACAGCGGACTCGACATCATCGTCACCGATTTTTGCGAAGGTTGACGCAATACGGTCGCGTTTCAAACGGACAATTGCCTGACCGGACGCACTTCGACGCTGCCCGCTCGTGCCGGTGGGATCTTCGCGGCCAACTGGATGGCCTCGTTCAGGTCCTTGGCATCGATAAGGTAGAACCCGGCGAGTTGCTCCTTCGTTTCGGCAAAGGGGCCGTCGGTCACGGTCATTTTCCCGTTGCGGACACGCACGGTCGTAGCCGCATGAACGGATTGGAGGGCTTCCGCCGCGATGTGGTGGCCACTCTGCTTGAGAGCATCCTCGCAGGCCTTGCATTCGTGGTCGGCAACGGTGTCCAGCTTCTTTTCGTCGAGGTACACGAGGCACAAGTACTTCATGGCTCACTCCTGGTCGTGGTGGATTGTTGCGGTTGCCGAATCGAGCGTCACGCCCAGCCCGTAGAGGATGCCGGTCCAGCGGCCCTCGACGTAGCCGGCGTGCGGCCGCGGGATGTTTTCGTGGGTCAACTCGAGCATGCACCCCTTCGCAACGGGAGCAATCGCTACCGCCACTCGGGTGATGACATCGGGGTGTGGCGCCATGGAAAGAGTGAATACCAGACGGCGGTCCGGGATGATCTCCACGTATTCCCCCATGTATCTGGCAGTCTCGCCGGCGCGCCGCTCGACGAAGCAGAACGAGCCGCCCGCCCGACCGTCGATTTCGACGCTCCGCCATCGGCTGCGACGCAGTCGCGAACAACCACCGACCCGCGACCTGCGGGTCGAGCCAGGCGCCGAACGCGCGCCTCGGCGAGGCGCCATACAGATGCTTGACACGTATCGTGACGCGCGGTTCCACCGCCTGATCGCGCCGCTTTGTTGCGGCGCGGCGAGGTCGCGGGTCCGGGCCGGCCCGGATGGCGGCCTCGCAAGTCCGGTCTGTCAGCAATTCGCGCTTCCACGTGGATTCCGGGCTTCATGTTGGTTTCCTTCCCTACAGTCGTTCGATCGGACCCGGTTTCGACACCCGAACAGCCACCTGTACCGGCGCGGGTACCAAAATGCTCCGCTCGAAGACGCCCGCCAGCGCACGCATCAGGACATGGATGGCCTGCTGGGCGGCCTTTCCGATATCGGGCTTCCTGCGCTGATACAGGAAAAGCAACAGCGCCAACAACGTGCCGCCCGGCAACAGCATCTCCACCATGAGGTACGGACCCGCCTTCTGGCCCAATCTCCGCAACGTGCCCAACCAGCTCGCTACGTTTTGCATTAGTCGCTCCTGCTCGCCTTTGAATGGGCCCGAAACTCACCGGGCCTTCATCAACTAGTCGAACGGGCAAGCTGGAAATCGACACGCGACCAAATCAAAAACGACAAGGGACTCTCGTCCCCTCCTCGATCAGATGCACCCACAGCACGGCTCAGTCGGGTAACTCGGCCAGCCGCCGCTCGAGAAACCGGCGCTCGGGCTCCTGACGGGCAAGCGCGATCGCGCGCTTGTACGCAGCGCGTGCCTCCCTGGTCTTGCCCATTCGCCGGCACAGGTCCGCGCAGGCAGCATGGGCCAGGTGGTAGTCCTTCAAGTCGCCGCGGGCAAGGATGGTCTCGATGAGGGCCAGACCCGCGGCGGGACCGTCGCGCATCGCGATTGCCACCGCGCGGTTGAGCTCGACCACCGGCGTCGGCTCGATGCCGAGCAGCACGTCGTAGAGCCCGGCGATCTCGTCCCAGTCCGTGGCATCGGCGCTGACCGCATCGGCATGCACCGCTGCGATCGCCGCCTGGAGCGTGTAGGGGCCCGCGCGCCGCGACGCGAGCGATCTCCTCACCAGCGCCGCCCCCTCCGCGATTTGGTCCCGGTTCCAGAGGGAGCGGTCCTGATCCTTGAGCAGGACCAGCTCGCCCGCCGCCGAGGCGCGCGCCGCGCGCCGGGATTCCTGCAGCAGCATCAGCGCGAGCAATCCGATCGCCTCGGGCTCCGGCAGCAAGTCGACGAGTAGCCGTCCGAGACGTATCGCCTCGCCGGACAGATCGACCCGCGTCAGTGACTGGCCCGAAGACGCGGAGTAGCCTTCATTGAAGACGAGATAGATCACGCGCAGCACGCTGTCGAGCCGTTCCGCGAGTTCGCCTGGATCGGGAACCTGGTAAGGGATGCGGGCATCGCGGATCTTCGCCTTGGCGCGCACGATGCGCTGCGCCAGCGTGGGCGCGGCGCTGAGAAATGCCTGCGCGATTTCCTCTGTCGTGAGGCCGCAAACTTCGCGCAACGTGAGCGCCACCTGCGCGTCCGGTGCAAGGCTCGGATGGCAGCAGGTGAAGACGAGCCGCAGCCGATCGTCCTCGATCGCTTCGCCGTCCCATGATGCGGTCTCATCGATGACGGCCTCCACTTGCTCGGCAACATCCTCCATCGAGTCGAACCGCGAATGTCGGCGTATGGCGTCGATGGCCTTGAAGCGACCGGCCGATACCAGCCACGCGCGCGGATTCGCAGGGACGCCGTCGCGAGGCCATTGCTCGAGCGCCGCTCGGAAGGCGTCGTGCAGCGCCTCCTCGGCGCGGTCGAAGTCGCCGAGCAGACGCACCAACGTGGCGAACACGCGGCGCGATTCGGCACGATAGATGGCGCCGGCCACCTCACGCACGTGCTCGGCTGGTTGCGCCCTCGGTGTCAGGTTGTCGTCGTCAGCTTCCACATCTCGGCCACGATCTCGCGTGTGATCATCGACACCGGTCGCGTTTTCGAGAACGCGACGCGCGGCCTCGTCTCGATCAACGGCCGGAATGGGCGGATAACAAGCTGCGGAAAAATGCCGGACAGCATCGGAAACGCATCGACCACCGGTCAGCGTAACCTCGGCGAATGAGATCAGTGTTTCGGCTGCGATGTCAAGCAGTGGACGCCGCGGCGCAAGGCCGCGAGGCGACGGTGGCGGGGGCGAGTCGGGACGAGAAACGATCGAGACGATCCGCCAGCGACTCAAAGCCGATGGAATCTACGTCTCGATCAACAAGCTGTGCCAGTGGTTCGCGGTGCCGCGGCGAACGATGCATTTCCGACCGACCAGGCCGGTCACCCCGTGCGCACTACCTCCCCTAAGCGCCTGGAATGGGCAGCACGGGCATGATCTCGACAGAATCGCCCGGGAAAATGGAAAAATGCGGATGCTTATCGAATAGCTTGGCGGCGGCCTCGTGCGAATCCGCGCGCACAACCGTGAAAGCGCCCATGTCGTTGCTCACATCGTCGATTCCACGTTGCGTGACCTTCTTGGTTTTCCCCAATGGTCCGCCGATGCTGACAATGGCGGCGTGATGTTTCTCGACCCACGCCTTCCAGGCCGCCATGCCTTCTCGTTCCTTCGCACGGCGATCGACTTCGGAAAGGGCGTCCCAGGCCTTTCGTTGCGGACTGGTCTTGCTGCCTAGGAACACGGCGAGATAGGTATTGTTGGGGTTCATAACGTCTCCTTGTTTGCGGTTTGAGAGTTGGAGCAACAACTCGATATAACGATGCAAGTGATCGATGCTCGCGGCCGCGATCATCTAGACCGACCTCGGCGGAGTTCTGCGCTCGAAGCGCCGATGACCGCTATGCGTCGGCCCACCGAAATATTTATCTTCGATATAACCCAGGCAGATGTATTTAATGGCACACCGCCTATTTTTTTATCGCGAAATCCGCCGCTTCGAAAACTTGACGGATTTCGATCGTGTCACCGGGCTCGGCCGGGCAACGCTGCGCCCATTTGACGACTTCTTCCTTTGACGGCGCCTCCACCATCCAGTAACCGCCGAGCACTTCTTTCGATTCGATGTAGGGTCCGTCGGTCACGGTGGGTTTGCCTTGGCCAAACGAGACGCGGGCGCCGGTATTTTGCGGATGAAGTCCGTTCAAGGATTCAATCCGGAGGGTTTTGCCCATCTCATCATTGAACCGCCCCATCTCTTCCATCTTCTGCCGATCGGGTACGAAGTTGGGGTCTACTGTTTTGCCACCTTGATAAACAGCGGGGATCATCAGCATCATGAATTTCATGGCAATTCTCCTTGGCAGTGATTGTTGTCCTACACCCTTAGTCGTTCGGCGAAGCCCGATTTCGACAACGCTCGAAAATTATTTTTGAAGCCAGGCCAAGCGTCGGGGAAATGTCGTTCCGGTCTTGTTGACTCATACGCAATGCTTTTCGATAAGCCATTTCGGCCTCACGCCCGTTCAAGCGCCGGTATAGATGGGCGAAATGGCAAACGCGGACAGCACAAAGGATGGCCAACGGCTGCGCGGACGAGGTGATCCCAGTGAAAGCCACGCCGTCTTGAGCATAGGCGTGCCACGTTCATTAAGTGCTGCCCAGTCAGTTCGCTGAACGTCCGGTATTGATGACGTTCGATGACCGCTCCGGGTCGTCTGCGGCCGATTGAGGGCGACGTCCATCCGGCGGCACCCGGCCAAGAGCCGCCGTAGCGCAATGTCGCCGATAACGGTCGTTCAACGGCGCCTCCATCCCATTGCGGCGAGCTCGCGAACACGGCGGGTGATACATTGCACGGCTAGCGCCTGTTCAATACCATGGCGCGGGGAACAACGCCCCGGGGAGGGGTACGTGGCGCGGGACCATCGACGACTGGCGGCAATCGTCTCGCTCGATGTGGCCGGGTACTCGCGCCTCATGGGCGTGGACGACAGCGGCACGCTGGCGGCGCTGAAAGCCCACCGGCGGGAGCTCATCGACCCCAAGATCGCCGAACATGACGGCCGCATCGTCAAGACGACCGGCGACGGCCTGCTGCTGGAATTCTCGAGCGTCGTCGATGCGGTGCGCTGCGCGGTCGACGTGCAGCGCGGCATGGCCGAGCGCAACGCAGGCGTTGCCCCCGACAAGCGACTCGACTTTCGCATCGGCATCAATGTCGGCGACATCATCATCGACGGCGACGACATCTTCGGCGATGGCGTCAATGTCGCGGCGCGCCTGGAAGCGCTGGCCGACCCCGGCGGGATCTGCGTCAGCCGAGTCGTGCGCGATCAGGTCCTGGACAAGCTGAGCTTCACCTTCGAGGATCTTGGCGCGCAGGAAGTCAAGAACATCGCCCGTCCGGTCGAGGTGTACCGGGTAGATCTTGGGAGCGGAGTGCCGCGAACGCAAAGCCGGGGTCGCAGGGGCTGGCAGCGTTTGCCCCGATCTCGCGAGTGGCGGTGGGCCGGTGCAGGCGTTGTCGCGATCGGTCTCGCGGGAATCGCATTCTGGATCCTGCCCCCATTCTGGAAGACTGCGCCAGCGCCTGCACCGCCTGCGATGTCGGTCGCGATCGTGCCATTCGCCGCGCCACACGGCGATGCTGACGCATCGCGGTTTGCCGATGCGCTGGCACGCGATCTCGTGACGCGGATCGGCCGCGTGGAGGGCACCAAGGGGCGCGTGCGCGTGGTCTCGGGCCTCTCTGCCACGATTGGCGGCAATGGCGCCACTGGAGCACGCGAAATGGGTCGCAGCCTCAACGTTCGCTACGTACTGGAAGGCGACGTGCTCCACGCCGGCAATGGCAATACGGTGAATCTGCGGCTCGTCGACACAGCCACGGGCGGGCAGGTCTGGTCCGAGCGGGATACCTTGCAGGACTCCGATGTCACGACGGAGTCATCGGCCGGCCTCCACAACTTGAGCCCCGGTTGCGCTCTGCGCTCATCAGCGCCGAAACCGGGCGCGTTTTGGCCCTGCCGTTGTCCGCGTTGAGCGCGAGGGAGCTCGTCCTGCGTGCCACTGCAATGTTGGACAAGAACCCATCCCTTGCTGGGGTAATCGAAGCGCGAAAGCTCAACGACGAAGCACTGCGTCTCGAACCCGACTTGGAGCCCGCATTGATCGCCCGGGCATGGATTGCGGATTACGAAAACGACGTCGATCCCAATCCTGACCACGATCGCATCGTTCGCGCATTGACGAGTCTACCGGCCGAGCCATCATCCTTGACCCGAGTGACCCTGCCGCGTGGCAGATGCGCAGCTTTGCGCTCGTCTATCTCGGGCGATGGGATGCGGCGCTCGAAGCCAGCGCCATGCAGATCAAGCTCGATCCTAACAATCCCGACAGCTACGTTGCCCGAGCTTGGGTCATGAACATGACGGGGCGGCCCGGCGAAGCGGTGAAGCTCGTCGAACGCGCGCTCGCCATGAACACGCCCAACATTGGATGGGCCTTGCGGATCGCGTGCGAAGCGCACCTGTTGGGGGGGCAAGTTGAGCAAGCGATCGCGACGTGCGAGAAGGCCACGGGACCAGCATCTTTTGGTTTATCCATTTGTTCCTCGCGGCCGCTTACGCCAACAGCGGCGATATGGACAAGGCGGCGGCCGCAAAGGCCCAAATACTTCGGACCGTGCCGGGCTGCACCATCTCCCAACTGCGCGCCAAGCGTTATTCGGATCACCCGGAGTACGTGAAGCTCGCGGAAGAAAACTACTACCCTGGGCTGCGCAAGGCGGGGCTCCCGGAGAATTAACCGCACCGCGATCAATCGCATGACCGGTATTCGACCGCACGACGAACGACGTGAACGTCCGCTGCTCTCAATACCGATAGACCGCAACGGGTCGTTCTCAGACACCGGCGACCGCAAATCGGCTCTCAGATTTGCCTATGCGAGGACGCGCTGCGTCACGCTGACGCCAATTCCCAACATTCGCGCAATCTTCACCTTGCCCACGCCATTTGCAGCCAGGTTCCGAATTTGCTGCTCGATCTTGGCGTCGGTCTTTGGTCTTCCGAGCGCCGTTCCCTTTGCCCGCGCGCGTGCCAGGCCATCCTTGAACTCGTTCCTGAATTATCGCGCGCTCAAATTCCGCAAACACGCCCAGCATTCCAAACATTGCTTTGCCCGATGGAGTCGAGGTGTCCAATGCCTGTTGGTGAAGATAAAGATCGACCTTCTTGCACTGCAGGTCACCCAGAAAGCTAACCAGGTCTTGCAGGCTTCGCCCGAGACGGTCGACCGACCAAGCCGCGACCATATCGAACTCCTTCCGGGCAACGGCATGAAGTAAGGCATCGAACTGAGGTCGGTCCTTGCGGCCCTTGGCACCGCTAATACTGTGATCTACGTACTCCGCAACGATGCTCCAACCGTGGCGGGCGATCGCCGCGCGAAGTTCACGCAACTGATTCTCGGTGCTCTGGCCATCGGTCGAGACCCGGGCATAGAGGGCGACATTTCTTGGTTTTGACATGGAAGCTCCGATATGGGGGAGGGTGCTCCATGATAGCCAGACGTCATACGTTAATCAATTGTTTGCCGTATGCGTCTAGCCAGCCCGGCCGTGGGGGGCTACAGCATGCCGAATTTGGGACGGGTTTTCCGTATGGGCCCGAAACGTCAAAACTCAGGAAACGCCCTGGCCCCGATACACCATCGCGAGGGTCCGAGTGACCGGCGGCCATTGGCGGGCTAGTATCACGCTGTAGAGTCTCTTCTTCCCGCCTATATGGTGAACACCGAGCTACTGTTCCGAACCGATGCCTACCTGAAATCCGCGAGCGCCCGGGTGCCTCGCCGTGCATGAACGGGGCATCGACCGATCGAACGAACTTCTACCCCATGGGTGGCGGGCAGGCAGGTGATACCGGCGTCCTGTTGCGCGCAAGCGGCGAGCGGATCGAGGTGGTCGACGCCCGCAAAGGTGAGTCGGTCGACAGCGTTCTGCACATCGCTGCGCCCGCGATGCCGCGACTAGAACTCGGCGAAACGGTCACGCTCGAGATCGATTGGCCGCGTCGCTATGCGCTGATGCGCCTGCACACCGCGCTGCACGTAATGTCCTGCGTCGTGGTGGCCCCAGTCACCGGAGGTAACATCTCCCCCGGACAAGGCCCGCCTTGATTTCGACATCGACGTGTCCCTGGCTCAACGCGAGCAGGATCGAGCAGGAAACGAACGCGCTGATCGCGCGCGGCGTCGA
>CAVVRH010000042.1:0-19215 GCA_963750585.1 uncultured beta proteobacterium | reverse complement strand
ACGGATCGGGGTGAAGGCCGCCTTCGCGAGCGAGGGCGGTCCGTTGACCGAAGCGAGCGACCGCTGGTTGCTGCCGCGTTACGTTTTCGGGCACCACTGGACGTCGCCGGCGGAGCTCTCCCGCCTGCTGCTCGACGCTGCTCGCTGACGGTAGCCAACTCGCGCAGCCCGCCCGGCTGGATGCGTCGGGTCGGCTAGAATAACAGGCTTGCTGCACCCGCTGCCGGACGCCCGCGCGCGCCGCGATCCCTGATGCCTTCCGACCTCGAGTTCACCGGCGAGCGCCTCGCCGGCATGCCGATCACCGTCGTCGTGCCTGTCTACAATGCGGCCGGCGACGCTCGACGTTGTGTCGAGTCGGTGCTTGCCTGCACGTCTGGCGACTATCGCCTTCTACTGATCGACGACGCGTCGCCCGAACCTTCGGTCCGTGCGCTTTTCGCGGAGCTCGATGGGCGCGAGCTGCCGCAACTCGAGTTGCTCGCCAACGAACGCAACCTGGGTTTCACCGGCACCGCCAACCGCGGCTTCGCGCATGCGTTGGGCGACGTCGTGCTGCTCAACTCGGACACGGTTGTCACGTCCGGCTGGCTCGATGCACTCGTTCGCTGCGCGGCCTCCGATTCCTGCATCGGGACGGTAACGCCGTTCTCGAACAACGCGGAAATCTGTTCGTTCCCGCGCTTCTGCGAGAACAACGTGTGGCCCGAGGGCGCCGACCCCGAACCGGTGTGTGCCGCGCTCGTGCGGGCCGCGGTTCCCACCTATCCGGATCTTCCAACCGGCGTCGGTTTCTGCCTGCTGGTGCGCCGCGCGTTGCTCGACGCCATCGGGCCGTTCGACCCCGCGTTCGGCGCCGGCTACGGCGAGGAGAACGACCTCTGCATGCGCGCGGCGGCGGCCGGATTCCGCAACGTGCTGTGCGATGACGCATTCGTGCTGCACGTCGGTGGTCGCTCGTTCCAGGGGCGCAAGGAAACACTCGGCGTTCGCAACATGGCGCTTCTGCTCGAGCGGCATCCCGACTATCTCGAGCAGGTGCGCGGGTACGTCGCAGCCGATCCGCTGGCTCCGCTTCGCGAGGCGGCGCTTACCGAGCTCGTGCGCACGACGGGACCGAACCGCGGCGTGCTGCACGTCATTCACCACCATGGTGGCGGCACGGAGCGCCACGTCAGGGCACTGGTCGCCGTCTCACGCGAGCGGTGGCGCCACTACCTCGCCATTGCGGTCGGCGACCGCTGGCAGGTCGAGGATCATCGGCCGGCCGGCGACGTGGCGTGCGCGACGTTCGAGCGCGCCGAGGGCGAGAGATGGCCGGAGTTCTTGAGCTCGCTGTGCGCGACGTTCGGGATCGACCTCGTGCACGTCCACAACCTCTCGGCCTGTCGCGTAGGGATGCTGGAGGCGCTGGCGGAAGCGCGCATTCCGTACGGCTACACGGTGCACGATCTCAATTTCGCGTGCCCGACGATCACCTTCCTCGATTCGACCGGCAGGTATTGCGGCGGCCAGACCGACATCGCGACCTGCAGCCGCTGCCTCGCCGCGCAGCCCGAGTTCCAGCGGATCGACATTTCGACCTGGCGTCGCCGGCACCGTGCGTTCCTCGAGGGTGCGGCGTTTCTCATTGCGCCATCGCAATGGACCGCGCAGACGTTGCAGCGATATTTTCCGGTGTGCCAAGCCGCGGTGATCGCGCACGGGACGCCCGAGCCCGTTGCACATGGAAATGGGGACGGAAGCCTTGGTGTCGCGCTGCCCGACGACGAGGTCGCGAGCGTCGCCGTGCTGGGTGCGATCGGCCCGGACAAGGGCGCACGGCGGCTCGAGCGGCTGGTCGAGCTCGCGCGCGAGCGCGATGCGCCGGTGCGTTTCGTGCTGATCGGCTATTTGGATCGACAGCTCACGATTTGGCAGAGCGACGACGCGCGCTTCACGGTTCATGGCCGTTACGAGCCCGACGAATTGCCGGATCTGCTCGCGCACTACCGCGTCCGGCTGGTTCTTTTTCCGTCCGCCTGCCCGGAGACGTTCTCTTACACACTGTCGGAGGCATGGCGCGCAGGCCGTCCGGCGCTTGTCCCACCGATCGGTGCGCTCGCGGACCGCGTGGCCGACACGGGCGCGGGGTGGGTGATGACGGATGCGCAATGGCGCGATGAGCGCGAAATGCTCGAACGCATCGTCGAGCTGCTGGCACGCGGGCAGCAGGCGGCGTTCGGGGAGGGGGAACGACGCGCGCGTCTGGCCCCGCAGCCGACACTGCAGGCGATGGCCGACGCGACGATCGCACTCTACGACACCGTGCCGACGCGGGCGCAGCCGGAAGGCGTCCGTATTTCCGCGGTGCGCGTTCGCGACGCGTTCGGCTATCGGCCATGGCAGCCGCCGCCACCGGCAGATCCAGGTGCGGACACTGCCGATGCGTCGTCCTCGATGCTTGCCACGTCCGTCGCACGCGCAGCCCTGCGCGTGCGCCACACGGCGTTGGGTCGCGTTGCCTACCGGCTTGTGCCTGCGCGCATGATCCAGGCATTGCGCGGGCGCCTTCGGTAGATTTCGATGCCGCCCACGCCGAGCAACGCCGACTGGCTCGCCCGCGGCCGCACCCACCAATGGGAGGGGCGGCCGCTCGACGCGATTCCATGCTTCGAGCGCGCGGCTCGCCTGGACCCGCGCTCCAGCGAGCCGGCGTTCTATCTGGGCGAGGTGCGCTGGCAGCTCGGGCTGGCGAATGAAGCGGTCGCCGCGTGGCGCGAGGCTTCGCAACGTGCCCCCGAGCACGCTCCACCGCGCGTGGCACTGGCCGAGGCGCTGCTGTTCGTCGGCGACGCCGCCGATGCGCACCAAGCCGCGCTGGAGGCGCTCGCAATCGCGCCGGGTGAGCACCGCGCTCGCGTGATCGCCGCCGTTTCGGTGCCAACCGACGCCGCGATCGACGTCGCCCTCCTTGCGACGCTTGCCCTTCGCGATGCCGCGCCCTTCGCTGCACCGCCGATCGCGTTGGCGCTGTCGCGTCGCTGGAATGCCCATCCGGGCGCCGCCGGGAGCGCTGCGCTCGCGGCGGCGCTTGCACCGCATGTCGACGCGCTTCCATGGTCGCTTCTCGTGCCGCTCGCCAGGATTGCGTTTGCAGGAGATTCGACTCCTGGTTCCAACTTGCGTGAAGCGCTCGTGCGAATCGCGTTGGAGCGGGGCATTGGCGCGGCCGACGTCGACGCATTGCGCGAGCTCGCGCGAATTGCCTACGGCGCAGGCGATCCGGCCGCCGCGGCGGCGTTCGCCGAGCGCTATGCGCGGCACTGCGCGCAGATGTTCGCACCCGCATATTCGCTGACCTGGCCGGTTCGTGCGGCAGGCGATCGCCTGCGTGTGGCCGTGCTCGCGCCGCACGATCTTTCGAGGGTCGCCGCGCTGCTCGCCGATGCAGCATCGTCATTCGGGGATCGGATCGACTGGCAGTTCTGGTTTCCCGGCGACGCGGTCACCAAGCCCCCGCTAATGCCCGCCACCTTTGCCGGAGCTGCGGTGCGCATCTGGCCTGCCGCGCCCGATATCAAACTCGCGCGCACGATCGCCTCCGGCGATCCGGATCTGTTGATCGACGCAATCGGACTCGACGGACCCATCGGGCCAGTCGTCGCAATGCATCCGGCGGGCGCCCTGATGCCACTCGCGCATCTCCCGTTGCCGCCGCCGCTCGAGCCTGCGCAGGACCCCACGATCCAGCCTTCATTGTCGAATTTGGCGACGGCGCTCTCGGCACATCTGGACGCGATCGCCACGTTGCCCGCCTGCGCGGCGACGGCCGCCGATCTGGGCGCCGCATGGGAAGACGCGGTGCGGGTTCATCAGGACGGCGACACCGAGGCAGCGCGTGCCGCCTACGATCGGCTGCTCGAGCTGCAGCCCGGCTATGCGCCGGCGCATTTCCTGCGCGGAGTGCTCGCTCGCGATGCGGGCGACAACGACGCGGCCGCGCGCGATTTCGCACAGGCGCTTGCCGCTGCGCCGGATTATGTCGAGGCGCGCGTCGCCTCGATGCGTCTCGCCTCGCGCGCGGGCGACATCGGGCATGTACGAGCGCTGGCGGCGGACGGTCTTGCTCGCGCACCGCACCCGAACGCCTTGCTGTTGCGCACGCTCGGCGAGGCGGAGCTTGCGCACCGCGACCACGGCGCAGCGATGGCGGCGCTCGGGCAGGCGCTCGCGGTCGTCCCCACCGATCCCGACACCCATTACAACCTCGGCGTGGCGGCGCAGATGCGCGGCGACGTGGCGCAGGCGGCGCGCGCGTACCAGCACGCGCTGGTGCTGAATCCGGATCACGTTCCCGCGCATTTCAACATGGGTGTGCTGCTGCAGGAGCAGGGCAATGCGCAGGGTGCGCGCACGGCGTACCAGAATGTGATCGCGCGCGATCCAAGGCGCGCGGCCGCCTACACGAACCTGGGCGCGCTCCTGCTCGCCGCCGCGGATATCGAAGGCTTTTTCGAGAATTTCCGCCGTTTCGAGGCGGCCTGTCCGGAATCGCTCTCGCTCGCGGCTCAGGCGCTGGAGGCGTGCCAGTTCCGCGGCGACTTCGTCGCGCTCGACCGCTTCCTCGAGGACTTGCGCCACGAGCGCTTCAAGGCAGCCGACGAGGCGGAGCTCGTCGACTGCCTCGAGCAGCTTCTCTACCTCGTCCTCTTCTTCGATGTCGAGGCAGACATGGTGCGCCGGCTCGCACAGACATACGACGCGTCGGCGCCGCACGTTTACGGCAACCCGCTGCCTCGGCCGGCAACGCGCCGGCCCGGGCCTGTCAGGATCGGCTATCTCTCGGGCGATCTGCGCGATCACGTGATGGGCAAGATGATGTGGCAGGCGCTGCAGCATCACGACCGAGAGCGCTTTCAGCTGCATTTCTATTCGACGTCGAAGGTGCGCGATGGCTTGACCGCACGCTTCGAGGGCATCGCGCATTCGTTCGTCGGGGTGGCCGGGCTGTCCGAGCGGGAAGCCGCGGTCCGCATCGCGGCCGACGACCTCGACCTCCTCGTCGATCTCTCGACGCACACCCTTGGCGCAAAGCCCGGCATCCTCGCGTTCAAGCCGGCGCGCGTCCAGATCACGCACATTGCGAGCGCTGGGACCGTGGGCCTGTCCACCATCGATTTCAAGCTGACGGATCATTACGCCGACGTTCCGGAAAGCGAGGTGCACCAGATCGAGCCTTTCCTGATGATGGAGGGTTGCGTCTATCCGTACCGCCACATCGAACCAGCCCTGGTGCATCCGTTTCACCGTGCGGCACGCGGTATCGCCGCCACCGACGTCGTGATCGGCGCATTCGTGACGCCTCTCAAGCTGTCCCGGCGCTGTCTCGGCTTGTGGCGCGAGGTTCTCACGCGGGTGCCGAATGCAAGACTCGCGTTCTCGCCGCTGAATCCGGCGTTCCGCAGCGTCATTCTGCGGCTGGCCGAGAGCGGCGGCATTTCGCCCGCGCGGCTCCTTTTCCTGCCGCAGGGGCGCGACGACGCCGAGAACCAGGCGCGCTACAACGTCGTGGACTTCGTGCTCGACCCGATGCCGTTCGGGGGCGTCAACGGCGTGCTGGAGCCGCTCGACATGGGCGTGCCGGTGGTGACGCTGCTCGGCAAGCGGCACGGCGAGCGCACCGCCTACTCGATCCTCGCGAATCTGGGTGTGACGCAGACGGTTGCGCAAACGGGCAACGAATACGTCGAGATCGCCGTGCGGCTTGCCAGCGACCAGGCGTTCGCGGCGAGCGTGCGGGGTGCGATCCGTGCGGGACTCGCGAAGTCGCCGTTGGTGGACATGCCCGCACACACGCGCCATCTCGAAGACGCATACCTCGAGGCGCTGGCCCGAAAGGCGCCGGAAGCGCTGGCCGCGGCGTCGCCCGCGCAGGTGTCGTCGTGAGCGTTGCGGGACTTGCCAAGCTGCAGTCGCTGGTCACGGCCAACGATGCCGCAGGGACGATGGAACTTGCGGCGAAGCTGCTCCGCGACCCGCGGCTCACGCTCGACCAGCGCGTCGAGGTGCTCCGGCTGCGCTCGATCGCGCACGAGCGCGCAAGGGACTTCGCGGCAGCGCTCGACGACATCGACAAAGCCAGGGCACTCAGGCCCGGCGATGCGAGGCTTTGCAACGAAGCCGGGCTGCTGCTTTCGGACCTGGGGGAGCGCGAGCGGGCGATCGAAGCATTCCAACGGGCGACCTCGCTGGATCCACGCTACGCACGCGCTTTTTCCAACCTCGGCACCGCGTTGCGGGAGGCAGGCGACCTTCCCGGCGCGATACGGGCCTACGAGGCCGCGGTGGCGGCAAAACCCGACTACGCGCTCGCTTGGGCGAACCTGGGCGCTGCGCGTCGCCAGATGGGGTGGCGTGACGAGGCAGTCGCCGCAATCGACCGGGCGCTCGCATTGGAGCCGAACAACAAGGGCGGGTTGCTTGTGCTGGCCCAATTGCGGCGGGCCGAGGGCGCGGTTGACGCCGCGGTCGACCTTTTCTCCGCCGCCGTGCGCGCCGACCCGCGCGACACGAGCGCCTTGCTTCAGCTTGCGAGTACGCTTTCGGAGCGCGACGATCTCGATGCCGCACGACAGGCGTACACCCAGGCGCTGGCGCTCGACCCCGGATTGCTGCGCGCACTGTTCGGGCGCCACCTGCTCCTGCGGATGGTGTCGCCCACTCCGGCCGCGCTTGCCGATGCGCGCGCCGATTTCATCGCAGGGCTCGCCGCAGTCGAGGCGGAATTGCCGCAACGCGCGGCCGGGCTGGCGCCGGGCCGCCTGCTGGACGAGCTGCGCTGGGTGAACTGGCTGTTGCCCTACCACGGCGAGGACGAGCGGCCGCTGCAGGAACGCTATGCGCGCGCAGTTGGCGGCGTCATCGAAGCCCGGGCGCCCGAGTGGCGATCGCATCTCGCCAGGCGCGCGCGGGACGCGCGGCGGATGCGCGTGGGCTTCGTCTCCGCGTTCTTCCGGGACGGCACGGTCGGCCGCTATTTCCAGCATTGGATTACCGATCTCGAGCGGGCGCAATTCGAGGTTATCGTCTATCACCTCACGCCCGGATTCGATCAACTGGCCGAACGCATTGCGGCGCGCGCCGATGCGTTTCGCCGCTGTCCGCTGTGGCAACCGGCGCAGCTTGCGCAACTCGTGCGTGGCGACGAACTCGACGTCCTCATCTATCCCGGAGCTCGGGCTCGAGCCGACGACTTTCGCGCTCGCCGCGCTCCGTCTTGCGCCGCTGCAATGCGCGGCGTGGGGGCATCCGATCACGTCGGGACACGCGACGATCGATGTGTTCTTCTCGAGCGCGGAGATGGAGCCTGCCGATGCGGCCGCGCACTACACCGAGCGGCTCGTGCTGCTGCCCGGCATCGGTACCTGCTATGCGAAGTCGCCAGTGCCCGAAGACGCCTCGCGCTCGCGCTTCGGTCTGCCCGAGGCAGGGACGCTGTTCCTCTGCCCGCAAACGCACTACAAGATCCATCCGGAAAACGACGCGCTGTTCGCGCGTGTACTGGCCGCCGCGCCGCAGTCTCGACTGGTCCTGTTCGAGGGGCGCCATCCAGGACTCACCAACACCTACCTGCAGCGTCTTCGCGGCGTGCTGGCCTCGCATGGTGTCGATACGGGCCGCCTGATCGTGCTCGCGGGCGTCGAGCACGCCGACTACATGCGCATCAACACCGTGTGCGACGCGATGCTCGACACGGTTCGCTGGTCCGGTGGCAACACGAGCCTCGATGCGCTTGCGGCCGGGCTGCCGATTATTACGCTGCCGGGGCGGTTCATGCGCGGGCGGCAGAGCCTCGGAATGCTGCGGTTGATGGGCATGGATGAACTGATCGCGCGCGACACCGACGACTACGTGCAGATCGCGGCGCGGATTGCAGCGGAGCCCGCGTGGCAGCGTGAGCTGTCGTCACGCATTCGCGCGAATGCCGAGTGCGTGTTCGACGATCGACGGCCGCTCGCGGCGCTCACCGAGTTCCTGCTCGCCAACGGTTAAGGACGTCCGCTCAACTCCCTGGTGTTTCGCGCATTGCCCCGATGCGTTCGGCGAGGGCAGCCTGCGCCTCGCGCACTACACCACCCCAGTCTCCGGGCGCCGGTTGGCGGAAAAGCCGCGTTTGCGGATACCACGGGCTCGCTCTTCCGGAAACGCCCCAGCGCCAATCGGATGCGTAGGGCAACAATGTCCACACCGGCCGGCCGAGTGCGCCGGCGAGATGGCCGATGCTCGTATCGACGGACACGACCAGGTCGAGCTCGGCGATCAACGCTGCGGTGCCATCCATGTCGTTGCGGGCTGCAAGCCACGCGAGGCGCGAGACCGCTGCGGGGTCCTCTCGCTCGCCCGCGTCCTTCTGCAGTGACAGCCATGCAACGCCGGGTGTGAGGAGCAGCGGCGCGAGCGTGGCGAGCGTCGTCGAGCGTCGGCGATCATCGGCGTAATGGCGGCTTCCCGACCAGGCGAGCCCGACGCGCAATCCGGGGGGGAGACGATCGAGTTCGCCCCGTACCTGCTCACGAAGCGCGGCGTCCGCCATGAGATAGGGAACGCCGGCCGGTACATTGGTCCCGTCGATGCCAAGCAGGCCGGGGAGCGACAGCAGCGGAACCTGTGCATCGTAGGTCGGCAACGGATCGTCGGGCCCGACTATGCCCGCGACGCCGGGCGCCGTTCCAAACAGGCGGACGAGCGCCGCAGGCGCGCGTACCAGCACGCGAGCGCCGCGATCAGCCAGGATGCGGGCGAGCCGCACGAACTGGATCGCGTCACCGAGTCCCTGCTCGGTCGTGAGCAGTATCGTGCGCCCGCGCGGATCCTCACCGTTCCAGCGAGGACCCGGCACGGGCTTGCCGGGCGACTGGAACACCTGCAGCTGAAGCCGCGTTTCGTACCCGGGCCAGCCCTCGGCATAGTCGCCGCGTGCAAGCAGCGCGAGCGCCAGGTTCCAGCGCGCCTGCGCGAAGCCGGGCTGCAGCGCAAGCGCACGGCGGTATGCGGCGACCGCGCCATCGACGTCGTTCAGCGCCCGCAGTGACAGGCCCAGATTGTTGAGCGCGGTGGCATGATCGGGCTTGCGCAGGAGCGCCTGCCGGAACGCCGCCACTGCATCGGCGTCACGGTCGGCCTGCGCGAGCGCGAGGCCGAGATTGTTGTGGAACTCGGGTTCCTCCGGGTGCAGCGCGAGGGCGCGCCCGAGCAGCGGGAATGCTTGCGCGAGCTCGCCGCGCTGAGAGTGGACGACGCCGAGATAGTGCAGTGCCAACGGATGCTCTGGCGCCTGCGCGAGCGCGGCGCGGTAGCTCTGCTCGGCGGTCTTCAGGTCACCACGCTGGTGCGCCGCCATCCCGGCGGCGACCAGTTGGTCGATCGTTGGCTGCGCAGATGGGGCGCCCGTCATGGCCGGCGCGCCGACGGCACCATGACATTGCTTGTAGCGTCGTCCGCTGCCGCACGGGCAGGGGTCGTTGCGGCCGATTCCCGCGCCCTGCGCGAGCGAGGTTTCGGCTTGCGCGAGCAGCGCCTGCGCTTCGGCCGCATTCGGCTCGGCCGTGAGCGTGCGCCGCGCGATCGCAATCGCCGGTGCCCAATGACCGAGCGCGATACAGTTGCGCAGCAGCTGGGCGCATTGCGGCGAGCGCGCGATGGCGTCGGAGAACTCGCCGGCGAGCGCCGCCAATTCGTTGGGAGGCATCACTCGGCAGAAATTGAACAGGCCGTGGAATCCGAACGGCCGCCCGATCGGATATGCGGCCTCGAAAGCGAAGCGGTCGGCCATGTCCTCGCTCCCGAAGCGAATGCCGTACTCGCGCTCCAGCAGCGCACGGTACGTGCGGCAGATCGAAAGGTCCTCGGCTTCGACAAGCTCGATGCGCGGGTCGGCGAGCGCTTCGAGCAGCTTTCGCGAGCGAAGCGAAAAGCCGCCGTTGCCCACGCGCATGCCGTCGTCGAACCAGAACCACTTCGCGCCGACGTAATCGCAGCCGAGAAAGGCCGGATCCCACGCCGCAGGGTTGACGACGTATCCGTCCCACTGCATGAGAAGGACGTGCGGCGTGGCGATGTAGCGGCGCAGGTCCTTCAGTACGAAGCGCGAGTAGTCGTCACGCGAGGTGATCGGCGGGACCGCGACGACCTCGATGTCGTCCGCAATGGACCCGACGTCGCCTTCCGCGGTAAGCAGAAGCGAGCGGCCGAAACGGATCCCGCCACGCGACCTCGCGATCGCGCGCAGCGCGAGCGCGGGGTTGGCGGTGTCGACGCACGCGATCGTGACGCCCGGGAGCTCCAGCACGTCGACGGGGCTAGCCCGCGCCGGCTGCGCCCGGCGCGGGAGCAGACTGCGCGGTCAGGAGCCAGGACCGGAACGTCAACATCATCCAGACGACGAGCAACGGTGCGAGATGGAGTGTGGCCCGATTCACCGTCGACTGGTCCTCGACCCAGACGCCCGCGTTGGTGACCGCGAATCCGAAGAACAGGAACATGAGACCGGCCGCCACGATGACGGTGAGCGACGCGAGCCCCGGCGCCAACAGGTGGCGCCAGCCGAGCACCGCCGTTGCGATCAGCCCGTACCAGAGCAGGTTCCAGTTCCCGTACATCAGGTAGGCATCCGAAAGCGCGGACCACGGCATCCGGAATTGCCCCTGCAGCTGGTAACCGAGCAGCGAGAACCTGGTCTGCGCGAGAACCGCGACGAGCATCGCGGCCAGCGCGAAGCCTGCGCCCGCAATGCGCAGGCCGAAGCGGGGGCTCAGTGCGACAACGATGCCGGGCAGAAGCGTCAGCACCCAGACCTTGCCGGGGTTCTTGATCGTGAGGCACGCGGCGACGAGCAGCAGCGCGAGCAGCCCATCCGCCAGCGTCGTGTCGCCGTCCAATCGAGCGTGGCAAGCGCCGCCAGCGTGAAGTACGCCGACATCGCGAGGTCCGCGTAGCCGGCGAGCGCGATGTGCACGTTCAGGATCGGCAGCGACACCACGAGCCAGGCTCCGGTGAGCGCGACGAGCGAAGCGAAAGCTTCGTTTCTCGAGTGCACCGTATACCGCGAGGCCGAGCGCGAGGCCGTTGACCCACCACGGGAAATTGACCAGCGCGTCGTCCCAGCGGCCCACGAGCAGCGCCCCCCACACCTGCGTGAGCGGAACCGTGGCGGGATAGTGCGGAGCCGCGTCGTAGTACCCGGCAGCGCCTAGGGAGGCGAACCAGTCAGCCCAGTTAACGAAGGGCGCCATCGTACGCATCCGAACCAGACCCTGGCCTTGGTGGCCCACTGCGTCCACGCGTCCCACGGATAGAGCGGCCGCACCGCGACCTCATAGAGCAGGAATGCGAAGCGCGTGGCGAGCCATGCAAGCAGCGCGATCCAGACCACGCGTTGCCATCCGACGAGGTCGTTACCGGCGAGTGCGTTCCAAGCTGCGCGAAGTGAAGTGCGCATTCCCGGTTGCCGGCGCAACGCCAGCGCTCCCAGGATTGCGGTTGCGAGTGCAAGCGGGCCTGCGATCGCAACGATCCCGAAAGGAACACCTGCCAACGAGAGCGCGCGCATCCACAGCGTGAGCACGAAGACGCCGACGAACCAGCCGCATCCCCACTGCCATGCGGCACGACCCTGCCCAGCCCCGTCGTCGAGCGCGAAGAGCAACGCTGCGCCCATTGCCCACGGAAGCGCGAATCCGGCGATCAGCGCGACGAAGTCCATGGTGTCAGCGCACCTCGAACAGTGCGGCACCCGGGCCGACCAGTTTCAGTTCGGCCGCAACCGATTGGGTGGAATCCCAGCGAAGTCGCTGCTGTGCTGCGTCGTACTGGACCCCTTTGCGATAAAAACCAGCAGCCAGTCGCCCGGACGCAACTGGTCGGCGGTAGGCATCAGGTTGTTGCGCGGATCGAAGTAGACGTTGTGCGGGTACAGGTGGTACGCGGCCCGACCGCGGAAGTAGTGCTCGTCCGCCACCACGAATATCCGCGCGGGATGCTCGGGCAGCACCTTGAGTGCTTTCTGTGCGAAGGCGAACAGCGGGCCATCGTCGTTGTTGACGCGCTTTTCCTCCCACGACTTGCCGCCAAATTGGCCACTCGTCGATTGCGCCTGGCGTGCAAGATTCCACGCCCAGCGCATATCGAGCAGCAACCATGCGCCGACGAAGAACGCGGCCAACGCCATGCCGACGCGCGCCGACAGCCAGGCCGGACGAAAGCGGTGCATGAGCGCGAGCGCAAGCGTTGCGAGCGCGGTAGCCGCCGCGAGCAACAGTGGCAAAGGCAGTTCCTGGAAGTCGGCGCCCCCCATCACCGTGTTGATCGATGATCCCCTCCAGGACTCGAACGCCATCCACTCGTGCGCCCGGTCGCTCAGCACTTCGCCGGCGCCCAGCGGCTTGGCCTGCACGCCACGGATGATCATCGGCTGTGTGAAGTTGCCACGGAATGCGAGCGCAATGCCCTTGATGCGTCCAATCCATTGCGGCTCCTTGACGAGCAGCACAGGCAGCAGCCGTCCGGACTCGATGGGCAGCGGCACAGAATTGATCTTGGTCGGCGCGTAGTCGGTTTGCCAGAGCAGGCTTGCCTGCACGTTTTCCGGAACGTCGATCGCGATCCACGCGATGGCTGCGTAGTCGCTCGACCGGAGGTCGGCGACGACCGAAATGACCGTCGTACTCGTCGCATCCGGCGCCGTGACGAACAGCTCGTCGCGAACCAGGCGGCCTGTGCCGCGCGCAAGCTTCAGATCATGCGCACCCCACGCGAGCGGCTTCGCGGACGGCAGCCACGGGCCCGGCACGGCAAACGCGAGATACGCGAGCACGCAGAGGGCGAGTGCAGCCAGGAACAACGAGCCCAGCGCCACGATGTCGCGCCGCGTTTCGCCCGCCACGACGGCCGGCGCTACGGTCGGGGAGTCCGGCTGGGGCGGAGTGACCGAGTCCGCAGCGGCTATCGCTTCTTCGCTGTGCAACTCGTTCGACATAGTGAGGGGTGGGCACCCGATTCTGCAGGGAGGGAAAATGTCCGGGCGACAAGAGATGAGCATTGTAGCAACCCCGGTGCGTCCGCCCTCGCGGGTTGGAGCGTCGAATCGCCCTGCATTTCAGTACGCGTGTTCGCTGCGAACGAGGTGGATCAGCGTCAGCGCAATGATGCGCAGGTCGAACCAGATCGACCAGTTCTCGATGTAGTAGAGGTCGTACTGGATGCGCTCGCTCAGGTCCGTGTTGCCGCGCAGATCGTTCACCTGTGCCCAGCCGGTGATCCCGGCCTTGACGAGGTGTTTCTGCATGTAGCCGGGGATCTCGTGCTTGAACCGCTCGACGAACTCGGGACGCTCGGGGCGCGGCCCGACAATCGACATCTCTCCGCGCAGCACGTTGATGAACTGCGGCAACTCGTCCAGGCTCGTGCGTCGCAGGAATGCGCCGAAACGCGTCGCTCGCTGTTCACCAGGCTGCGACCAGACCGGGCCCGTCGTCGCTTCGACGTCCATCGGCATCGAGCGGAACTTGAGCATGCCGAACCGTTCGCCGTTCCAGGTCACGCGCTCCTGACGGTAAAGGACCGGTCCTCGCGAGCCCAGCTTGATGCCGATCGCGATCAGGAGCATGAGCGGTGAAATCAGCGCCAGGAACAGCGCGGCGAACACGAAGTCCTCGATGGCTTTCGTAACCCGGTGCGGGCCATCCAGCGGCGAGTCCGTCAGATTGATGACCGGCAGGCCGACGATCTCGGAGACCGAGTGGTGCAACAGCGAGAAGTTGAAGATGTCGGGAACGAGGCGCACCTGAACCGTGTGCAGCCGCAGGCCGTCCAGCACCTCCCGGATGCGTTCTTCGGCACGCAACGGCAACGCGATCCAGACCTGGTCCATCGGCTCGCGCTCGAGATCCTCGAACATCTGGCTGACGCTGCCTCGGATGGCGATGCCGGCGATCCGCGTGCCTGCCTTCGTCGGATCGTCGTCGTAGAAGCCATGAATATTGAATCCCGCCCAGGGTGCGGCACGCAGGCGCGTGGCGATGTTCGTGCCGAGCTGGCCGGCGCCCACGATCACGACGTGGCGCTGGTTGTATCCATGCCTGCGAAGCTGACGCAGCGCGAGCCGAATCGTCATGCGCAGCGACAGATGCCCGGCGAACGTCAGGAGCAGCCAGTAGATCGACCAGACGCGGGAAGAAGGCGATCCCCGTCTTGGAAAGGAACAGGAAGCCGACCCACGCGGCCGCCAGCAGCAGCGATGCATTGACGAGTCGGCGCAGCTCCTCGAACAGCGTCACGCCGCGTTGCGGAGCGTAGAGCCCCACCCACGCGAAAAGTGCCGTGGCCAGCATCGCCATGCCCAGCAGGGCCAGGACGTAGTGCTCCGGCAGCTCGAAATCGCCGAGCGGCGGGTGCAAGCGGTAAGCAGCGACGCCGGCGACAATGAGAATCAGCGGGTCCGTGACCCGCATCAACTGCACGAAGAGCGGAGCGTTCGGCTTGAGCAGGCTGCGTTTCATCGGGACTGTCGCGCCGCGAAGATGGACCACTCGGAAGCGACGCATGCGGAAAACTCGTGCCGAAAGCGCTCGACGCCGAAACGCAGGGCATTGTCGCGACAGATCTCAGCATGGATGCGCGTGGCGTTGACTTCGAAATCCCGCACGGCGGCCGCAATGGCCGTCGGCGTACGCTCGAGGTAGAACACCCCGGTCGGTGCGGGCGATTCGAGACCCCGTACCGTCTCCGTCACCCCGCCGACGCCGTAGGCGATGACCGGTGTGCCGTGGGCCTGGGCCTCCACAGGCGCAATGCCGAAGTCCTCCTCGGCTGCGAACACGAACGCCCGCGCACGGGCGAGCCACGCGTCACGCTCGGCATCCGGAAGCTCGCCCAGCAGACGCACGTTGGGCCCTGCGGCGGACTCGATGCGCCGGCGCTCAGGGCCCTCTCCAATCACGATCAGCTCGCGATCGGGCAACATGCGGAACGCCGCGGCGATGAGGTCGATCCGCTTGTAGGGGACGAGTCGCGATACCGTCACGTAGATCTGCCGGTCTACTTGCTGCGGAAGAGCGGGCGGCATGTCTACCGGTGGATGGATGATACTGGACGAGCGGTCGTAGCAGCGCGCGATACGGGCGGCGATGTGGCCCGAAATCGCGACGAAGCAATTCACCCGTCCACTCGTGGCTCGATCCCAGCGCTGGATCCGGTCGAGCGCGCGCCCGATGAGCCAGCCGCGAATGCCTTTCTCCATGCCGACCTGCTGCAGGTACTGGTCGCGCAGATCCCATGCATAGCGGATCGGCGAATAGCAGTAGCAAATATGCAACTGCCCCCGGTGCGTCCGCACACCCTTGGCGACCGCGTGCGAGCTCGATATCACCAGGTCGAAATCGGAAACGTCGAGACTCTCGATCGCGCGCGGGAACAGCGGCAGGTAGTGCCGAAATCGAGTCCGCGCGCCGGGGAGGCGCTGCAGGAATGACGTGCGCGCCTGTCGCCCGTAGATTCTGGCCCGGAACTCGGGTGGAAAGAAATCCACCAGCGCGAAAAGCGCCGCCTGTGGGTACAGCGCAAGGATATGCGCAAGGCACTGCTCGCCGCCTGCCCAGGTGTCGAGCCAGTCGTGGACGATCGCGATCTTCGGATCGCTGCTCAGCTTCGGGGCAGGCACGTTGGCGTGGGCGTGGTGCAGCAATCGTTGCGTTGAGGCAGGATGGCCTGGCGCTGCCGATTTCGGATAAGCTGGCCGCCGTCGGTTCGAACGGGTAACCTCTGTGCCCCGGCGTTGCGCCAACGCGGCTGCTCCTCGACATTGTAAGTTCATCGACCCGCCGCGCATGCCGATCCGCGTAGCATTCAACGCGACCCCCGTTCTGTCCCCGATGACCGGGATCGGCAACTACATTGTCGAACTCGGTACGGCGCTTGCCGCAATCGGCGAGATTGACGCCTACTCCTTCTACCGGTTTCGTTGGCGACACGAGAGTCCGACGGCCCCCGCGCAGGATGGCCACGGGGTCAGGACGACCGTCATCGAGCGCCTGCGGCCGTGGGTGCCGTTTCGCGGTACGGTTCGGCAGGTTGCCCGCTATCTCGGTTTTGCGCGGGGTCTGCGGCGGTACAACGTCGATCTGTATCACGAGCAGAATTACGTGCCACTGTCGTACGACGTTCCCGTCGTGATCACGATCCATGACCTGTCATGGCTACGATATCCCGAGGCGCATCCACTCGATCGCGTCAGGTGGCTGTCGCGGGGTGTACCCGAGGCGATCGACCGCGCGCGAAGGATCCTGGTCGACTCGGATTTTGTTCGCAATGAGGTTCTGACGACCTTCAACGTCGACCCGGCGAAGGTCCAGACGACGCACCTTGGCGTGCAATCCTGCTTCAGCCCGCGCGACGCCGACGGGACGGCGCGAACGTTGCACCCGCTCGGGCTCCGGCATGGCAGTTACCTGCTTACGGTGGGGACGATCGAGCCGCGCAAGAATCTGGGACACATCCTCGAAGCGCATGCGCTGTTGCCCTCTGCGCTTAGGGAGCGTTTTCCGCTTGTTATCGCTGGGGCGGCTGGCTGGCATTCTTCGCGCACGGTGACGCGCCTGCGCAGTGAAAGTGATCCCTGCGTAAGGTTCCTCGGCTATGTCGGTCGCCAGGCGCTCCCGGATCTGTATGCCGGTGCGGCGCTGTTTGCGTTCGCTTCGCTTTACGAGGGATTCGGGCTGCCTCCACTCGAAGCCATGGCATCTGGCGTCCCCGTCGTGGTTTCCGAACGCGCTTCGCTCCCCGAGGTCGTGGGAGACGCAGGGGTGTCAACCGATCCGATGGACCCGGAAGTGACCGCGAACAAGCTTCGCGCGTTGCTCGAAGATCCGCTGGCCCGCGCCGACCTTGCCGCACGCGGGCTCGAACGAGCGCGAGCGTTCACATGGTCCGCGTGTGCGCGCACGACACTAGCGGCGTACCGGGCCGCGCTGGGAACCACTAACCCACCGGCGTGAGGCAGGCAACAAGTCGATCGCACCGGTGTACGGAGGTATCATAGGCGGTTGCCAACGGGCGCGTTGGAATGCGTCGCGCCCAATCGGCCCCGAGCGTGAATGGCCCCCCGCATCAAGGGACCGCAAACGCCGAGGCAGTGATCAGGAAACGGGGAAACATGGGGCATGAACAATAATCGGAGGGCACTCATCACCGGAATTACCGGGCAGGATGGTGCCTACCTCGCACGACTGCTGTTGCAAAAGGGGTATGACGTCTTTGGTCTGCTTGCGAGACGCAGCTCGGACACGCTTTGGCGCCTCGCGGAACTCGGCATCACGAACAACGTCACGCTGGTCGATGGCGATCTTTGCGATCTGACGGCAGTGTTGCGTGCGCTCGAGGTGAGCGGCGCACAGGAGGTCTACAACCTCGGCGCGCAGAGCTTTGTTGCCACCTCGTGGCGACAACCCTTGCTCACGGCCAACGTGACTGGGCTCGGCGCACTCAACGTCCTGGAGGCGATCCGCATCCATGACCCGAAGATCCGTTTCTACCAGGCCTCGACCAGCGAAATGTTCGGCCTGATCCAGACGGAGCGGCAGGACGAGAAGACTCCGTTCTATCCGCGCAGTCCCTATGGCGTGGCAAAGCTGTTCGCCCACTGGTCGACGGTGAATTACCGCGAGAGCTTCGGAATACACGCATCGAGCGGGATCCTTTTCAATCACGAATCGCCGCTTCGGGGCATCGAATTCGTCACGCGCAAGGTGACGGACGCCGTCGCGCGCATCAAGCTCGGCCATCAGAAGGAGCTTCGGCTCGGCAATATCGACGCCAAGCGCGACTGGGGATTCGCGGGTGACTACGTCGAGGCAATGTGGCTCATGCTGCAGCAGGAGGCTCCCGACGACTATGTAATCGCCACGGGCGTGACGACTACGGTGCGGGACATGTGTCGGCTTGCGTTCGAACACGTGGGGCTCGATTACGAAGGGCACGTAGTCGTCGATCCCGCGTTGTTCCGCCCGGCCGAGGTCGACGTGCTGCTCGGCAATCCGGCCAAGGCGCGCGCCACGCTCGGGTGGTCCGCCCGCACGACGCTCCAGGAACTCATCGCCATGATGGTGGAGAGCGACCTGCGCCGGGTTCGGCGAGAGATGCTGTAGCAGTCGGCCGCAGTTACCCGGTATCCGCGTTTCGCCGCGTCCGGCCGCACTGCGATACGCGGTTCGAGGCACGGAATTGCTGTGCCTGGCACCACGGTTTCGAACGGGACATTTCCAATGGAGCAGGCCGAGGTTCGTCTTGGTGAGGCGTGCGATGCCGGAAAGGCATGAAACCGTCTATTCCCTCGTAATCCCGGTGTATCGCAACCTGGAGTCGCTTCCCGATCTCCTGCATCAGCTTCGCAGCCTGGACGATCGGCTCGGGCGCAAGCTCCAGGTGGTGTTCGTGGTCGATGGCAGCCCGGACGATTCGTACGCCTGGCTGCGCCGGGAACGGCCGCGCTCACGACTCGCTGCCAGGCTCGTTCTGCTGTCACGCAACTTCGGGTCCTTCTCGGCAATCCGTGCAGGGCTCGCCGAGGCATCCGGACCCTATTTCGCCGTCATCGCCGCCGATCTGCAGGAACCCCCCGAGCTCGCGCTGCAGTTCTTCGCCACGCTTTCCGCGGGCGAGGTGGACGTCGTGGTCGGCTCGCGCGAGAGCCGCGACGATCCGCTGCTGTGCCGACTGGCATCCAGGCTCTTCTGGTCCGCGTACCGCAGGACGATCCAGCCCGAGATCCCGGCGGGAGGGATCGATCTCTTCGGCTGCAACCGCACTTTCCGTGACCACTTGGTCAGACTCGACGAGACCAACACGTCACTGGTGGCGCTGCTTTACTGGCTCGGGTTTCGGCGCAGCACGATCCATTATCAGCGCCGCGCGCGTCCCTACGGCCGCGCGTCCCTACGGCCGCAGCGCCTGGACGTTTGGCCGCAAGCTCAAGTACCTCGCGGACAGCGTATTCGCATTCTCGGACTTGCCGGTCCGCCTGCTCTTCTACGCTGGCGCGCTCGGTCTGCTGCTATCGTCGCCCGATCTACGCACACCCTGGTCATCGTCGGCCCCGCGTGAGTTTGTCGAAGCGCCGCGGAACGTGGACGGAACCATCCGGGTTTGGCAGGGGGAGTTGACCCAGGTCGGCCCATACCCTAT
>CAVVRH010000041.1:0-62623 GCA_963750585.1 uncultured beta proteobacterium | reverse complement strand
TCTCGGCCGATCGGCAGCGTCGCATTCCGGCCAGGACAACAGTCTGTCCATGCCACCATCAAGAGTTTCCCGGAAGCGGACATCGGGACCTCTCTTGGGTGACGCTGCCCGAGCGTGCCTGCCCGACGGGCAATTGCGCGAACACCAAATGGCATATCCAGTGCTATGGCGCAGGCGGCAGGGACTTGCGTTGACGGATCCCGATACTGCGGCGTAGCCTTTTGCGAAGCGCGTCGTCAACGCTGCGTTTCTTCCGCAACGCGACAGCAACCCCTTTAGTGGGCAGCCGGGTCAAAGGAACTGAGGGGGAGAACATGGATCATGCGATTGTGTCTCATGACGAGTGGCTGGCCGCGCGGCGGGCAGTTCTGGAACGGGAGAAGGAGTTCACTCGCCAAGGCGATGAATTCAGCCGCCAGGTGCGTGCGCTGCCCTGGGAGGTCGTCACCAAGGAGTATGTGTTCGACGGCCCTGGCGGCACAGAAGGGCTTTCCGTATTTCGCCCAGCGAAGCCGCTCGTTGTCTATCACTTCATGTTTCACCCGGACGACAATGCCGGTTGCCCGCACTGCTCATTGCGCGCGGATGGCTTCGACGGGATCGTCGCACACCTGAATCGACGGGACGTGACGATGGTCGTCGTGTCCAGAGCGCCCTACAGCAAGCTCGCGCAATACCAGAAGCGGATGGGCTGGAGATTTAAGTGGGTGTCGTCCGGCGGCTCGGACTTCAACTTCGACTATCAGGCATCGTTCACGCCAGAGGAAATGGCCGCGAAGCGGGCTTTGTACAACTTCACGCTCACGAATCCGAAGGCCCGCGAGCGGGAGGGACATAGCATCTTCTACAAGGATGATCGGGGCACCGTGTATCACACGTATTCATGCTACGACCGTGGAAACGACAAGCTCAACCTTCACTATCACTACTTGGACCTTGTGCCCAAGGGACGCGATGAAGGCGGGCGCGGACCGTACTGGGTGCGCCGGCGCGATCAGTACGATCGCTGACATGGAGTGAGTTCGCTTTTGCCGGCGGCTGGATCAACCATTCTGAAGGGTGTCGCAGTCTGGAACGGCTCGCCAATCGTCCGTTTCCGCGATTGCTGCCCGCACCCTGGCTCCGTCGCCCCGGTCGCCGCGATTTCTCAGACCGGCCAGATCCAGTCGTAGCGTATCGCGCTCCATTGCGGTCGTTGACAGCCACGATCGGGCACTCAGGAATGCTCTGCGGTCAATGTGCCGGATGCCACCTGCGCCAGGATAGTTCAGCCGTAAGACACTCCTAACTCGGAATCATCCCGCCGCGACCTACCACGATGCGGCGCGCCTCAAACGTGCCGCCAGCCTTGACAACACCATTGACTGCGACGCTCGCCCCGGCTTGAGTTCGCTCCTCGGCCGCGACGTAGGTCAATATGATGGCATCGGAGCGAATGACGATCTTCTTCTCGCCCCTTTGTATCTGACCGTCACGAGTTGACCGTCGATGCTCGCAACAGTTGTGTCAACCGTGGCGTTGGTCATCGTGGTGCCCGGTCGGTCCCACGGGCGATGCCCTTCTCCCAGGCCACGCATGGATTCCGGGAAGATCATCACCCGGATCGCCTGCTGGCTGTCGTCGGGTTGAGGCGTCGCGCCGACACCGATGAAAGCGCCGGGCTTCACGTCCGCAAGAGTCGCCCTGACCAACGCGAACACGGTCGCATCCGGCGCAACGTTCACCACTTGCTCCGGAATCTCGGCTGTCTTGACGACCAGGTTAGCGCCATCGACTCGCTCGATCGTTCCGATGACGCGGGTGGTCTGCTCAACCTGCCCCCAAACGGGCGACATCCCGATTGTGGCGGCGAGGCCGAAAACCGTCAGGAGATCGAATACCGTCGTACGCATATGAACCTCTTCAGGATGGGGTCTTCAGCATTCGAGCAACATCGTACAATTTCTTTGTTATCGTGAAGTGTGAATGCTATACGGCCAATTGTTGTTGGTATGTGCGCTCAGCCGCTGATGTTCCTCGACTGCGCACGGAAATGGGCGGAGTCGCATTGCCGCAGCTGAACGGCAGCTATCGCGTGAAGTGTACGGCTGCATTGCGTCGACAAGCGTCCGTCGACCGGGGTCAACATGAAGCTCCGTTCACTCCACAGGGGAGCAGGTCATGGATGCCGCCACGAAAACCGCAGGACGTGCATTACCGGGGAACAAGGGCAAGCTACTCGGCCAAGAGGCGGTCGTCAAAGCTGAAGTAGGTCTTGCCGATCCGGATTCGAAGGCAGCGGACCATTCGAGCCCGGGAGCGCTCTTCATTCTCGCCATCGAGAGGAAGTTGCGGGGCTACGATCTCGTTGGGGTCCGCGTCCGTGACGTTGTCCGAGGCCGCCAGGTCAGGCTCGGCGCGATGGTCCCGCACGGGACTCAGGCCACGGCCTCGCGAGTAGCAGTCGCCGTAGTATCCATACCCCAACGGCACGATCGCACGACCGCCGAGGAAGGCCGTAGGGAGTGAAGGGGCGAGAATGCGCTTCATATCAGTTCCTCCTTGTGTAACCCTCAATTCGACACGGCGCAGACCGACGCGCAATACCCGGCGGCTGCGCGGAATCGCGACACTTCGCGCCAAGTGCCGGGTGCTGGTAGACCGAATCGCGCGCTTCGCGACGATCAAACTGCGACGGTTCGTCTGAGAGACTGCGAGGGCGTCGCCCATGCTCGAAATCTACGTCAGCACCGATGTCGAAACCGATGGTCCGGTCGCCGGAAAACATTCCATCCTCAGCATTGGATCGGCAGCCTATACGGCGGAAAAGGAAATGCTCTCGACCTTCTCCGCCAACTTGGCCACGTTGCCGAACGCGCACCCCGATTCCAACACCGCTGCGTGGTGGTTGACGCAGCCGGCAGCGTGGTCGGCGTGCAGGCAGAACCTCGAGGCCCCGCGCGATGCCATGGTGCGCTATGTCGCCTGGCTCAAGTCGCTTCCCGGCAGGCCCGTCTTCGTCGCCTATCCGACCGCGTTCGACTTTCCCTTCGTCTATTGGTACCTGACCGAGTTCGTCGGGGAGAACCCGTTCGGCTATTCGGCGATCGACATCAAGACCTATTCGATGGCGCTGATGCGAAAGCCGTACCGCATGTGCGGCAAGCGATCGATGCCGGCGGAATGGCTCGATCCGATCCCGCATACCCATATGGCGCTCGACGACGCCATCGAGCAGGGGCGGCTGTTCTGCAACATGCTGAAGGCCAATCGCGCGGTCGCGTGACCGGCTTCATCTTGCGAGTCAACTGAGTTTCACCGCGAATCCGCGCTGGACGCCGGGACGAGCCATCATCGTTTCGTACCACCGCCGCACGTGCGGGAACTCGGCGAGATCGACCTTGTGTCGCGGGTGCCGCCAAGCCCACCCGAGGATGGCGAAGTCCGCGATGGATGGCTCATCCGCGAAGTACTCCTGCGCCGCCAGTCTGCGGTCCATCACGCGGTAAAGCCGCCGCGTCTCATTCGAGAAGCGCTCGAGTCCATAGCGTCGGTCCCCATCATTGTCGACCGTCAGGAAATGGTGGACCTGTCCGGGAATCGGCCCGAAGCCACCATGCTGGAACATCAACCACTCCAGAACCGGAATGCGCGCCGCCAGGTCGCGCGGCCAGAACCTGCCGGTCTTCTCCCCCAGATAGATGAGGATCGCGCCCGACTCGAAGACGCTGACCGCTTTCCCGTTGGGTCCGTCCGGGTCGACGATCGCCGGGATCTTGCTGTTCGGACTGATCTTCAGGAATTCGGGATCGAACTGGTCGCCTCTGCGGATATCGACGACTTTGACGACGTACGGAAGCGCCATCTCCTCCAGGGCGACGCTGATCTTGCGGCCGTTCGGCGTGTCGAAAGCGTGCAGCTCGATTGGCATTGAGCATTCCCTCGATTGTCGATCGATTGAACGTGCACCAGGGAGCGAACGGTGGTGCAGGGACGCCTGGCAATGTAGCATCGCGTGCGGATTTCGACGCTGCAACGCAAATTGGATTGGATCAAGAAGATGACTGTGGCATCGCCGACCTACACCTCAGCGCTGATCGTCGGCGCCGGCCAGGGCCTGAGCGCATCACTCGCACGACTGCTCAGGACCGAGGGTCTCGCCGTCGCGATCGCCGCGCGCGATACTGCAAAGCTTGCGCCGTTGTGCTCCGAAACGGGTGCGCGCGCCTTCAGCTGCGACGCGCAGGACGAGGCGCAAGTCAAGCGATTGTTCGCTGACATCGAAGACGCGCACGGCGCGCCCGACGTAGTCATCTACAACGCCAGCGCGCGCACGCGAGGCCCCTTCGTCCAGCTCGTTCCGGCCGATGTTCAGCGCGCATTGCAGATCACCGCGTTCGGGGCATTTCTGGTCGCTCAGCAAGCCGCCGCCAGGATGCTTCCAACGGCACACGGCGCGATTCTGTTTACTGGCGCATCAGCGAGCGTGAAGGGATACGCGCTATCGGCGTCGTTTGCGATGGGCAAGTTTGCATTGCGCGGACTCGCCCAGAGCCTCGCCCGTGAACTGTCGCCGCGAGGAATCCACGTCGCGCACATCGTCATCGACGGCGGGATCCGTGCCGCCGGACACGCCGACGACCCGAGCAACCCCGACTCGCTGCTCGACCCGGACGCAATCGCGCTCACCTACCTCAACATTCTCCGCCAGCCACGCAATGCCTGGACCTGGGAGATCGAGTTGAGACCGTGGGTGGAGCGCTTCTGACAAGCGACGCATCTTGGGAATCGGCATGCTGGTTCGAGCCCGGCACGAAGGCCGTCATTGCGCTGCCGCGGTTTGCGGGTGTCCGTTCGCGGCTTGAGCGACCGACCGGCGCGGGGCGAGCGCGGACTTCTGACCGACCCCTTGCGATCCGGCACGCCGCGTGCAAGCCGACGCTGGCAATTCCTGCGCAAGATCTGCCGAGCGGCCCGAGACACCCCTTGACCATCAGTGCCGCGTACCGTCTTTCCCGGAGCCTTTCACCTTGGCCGACACGGCTTCGACCGACAAGGTGAAGCTGCGTTGCTCGTTCGGGTTCATCGCACCCACGCCGACGAGCTTGCGGGCGATTTCTTCGCCGCGATCGTTGTGGATCGACACGACGACGGTGTATTCCCAAGGTTCGCCGTCGGCGGGATGCCGGATGCTGCCCTCGATGCGCAGCGGCGTAAGCGCTGGCGCCTGTTGCGCAGAGGCGCCGGCATCGAAGCGCAGGTAATGCCGGCATGCCGGACATATCGATGCGCTTTCGAGGATGGTCTCCCGACAGTGCGGACAGTCGCGGGTCGCCCCGGGGCTGCCCGGGTGCGCGCTGCTCATGAGCCGGTGCCGCCCCCCGCGCCGTGGTCGTCGCTGTGCTTGCCGGCTTTCGGGACACTGTCGTTGTCCCACCCGAACTCGGCCTGACCGCGCATGCGGGCGCCGGCCGCGACCGTCAGCGAACCCGCCTTCAGATCGCCAATCAACACGCCGGTCTGCAGCAAGTCGACACGAGAGGCATCCTCGACGTTGCCTTCCAGTTCGCCGGCGATCGTGACCGTGCCGGCACGCACGCCGCCTGTCAGCTTGGCGCCGGCCTCGATCGTGAGATCGCCTTTGACGCTGGCGGCGCCCTTGAACTTGCCGGCGATGCGCACGCTGCCACCGCCTTCGATCTTTCCTTCAATGACGATGTCGGCGGCAATCAACGACTCCTTGCTGGGCAGGCTGGTGTCGGCACGAGTCGTCGGAGCGGTGGTCGGGCTGGGGGCGGGCTCGGTCTTCGACGGGCCTGCGGGAGGGCCGGGAACGAGCTCCCGGCTTCGACGAAGCCGCTAACCGGGGCGTTTCCCTTGCGTCCGGGGCGAGCGAGGGGGTCTGCCGGGAGGCTGTATTCTCTTTCCAGAAGGACATGGCGACGCCTATCGGGATGGTGACCGTTCAAGGCTAGCGCCTAACGGGAGCGGTGGCAATCAATCTGTCGCAGAACCGCGCGCGATGTTGTCCTTTGGGGCCGCGCGGTTGTCGCCGGTGGCGCGCAAGACACGGACATTCGCCGAATTCGACGAGCGTGCAATCGCGGAGATACCGGCGTACCGGCAGCAACGGATCAAGCAGGGACATTCCACGATAAGGCCAGGTCCGGCCATTGCCGGTCCAATTTCGGATCGCCGGAAGGCCCTCGCCATGATCCGGGCACCGGTCACGGGGCTGCGTGAGCCCGGTCTCGGCGACGGGGACCCGTCGGTGGGTCGAGCATTCGATTCGGCGGAGGGCTTTTCCTTGGACGACTGCGACAGGCCGAGCAGGGGCACGAACGAATTGTTGGTGCCGGGCCGGGCGTAGTGGCCCGTCAGCAGCCAGACCAGGCGGTTGAGGCAGCTGTTGAGCGTCGAGTGCAGGTTCATCTGCACGCCGAGGGCGCCGCGAGCGCGCTCGGTCATCGCACGGCATTCGGCATTCGGGCTACCGCGATCGTGCAGTGACGTTGGAAGGTCGGCAACGTGATCGAGGGTGCGGCCATAATGTGTTCAGGCCCTGATCGAGGATTTCCAGCGCGCGTCAGGCGAGCGCCCGGGGAGTCTCACCGCCTTTGGCGTGCTGACGGATTACCGACAATGCCTGGGCCGATGCCGAAGCTTCGTATGGCGACATTCGCTTTCTGCCTCCGCCGGAGTGATGTCCGAATCGCCGTTCGCGTGCGTACGTCAAGCGCCTGCGCTTCGCGCAGCGGGCACTTTTGTTGCGCCCTGATTGCGGGTCGCGGTCGGCGTGCTTCAAAGGCTGCCGGGGGAGACAACGGCTGCTATCAGGCTGCGTGCGGGTAGGCGTTGGCCGGACTGGGACCGACGCCGATGAGACCGAGGTCGCTCAACAGCAGTCGTTGAACACGACCATAAAATTCTGCCGTTGCGGACCCCGTTGTGGCCGTTGACCTGCATCAATGTGCATGTTGACCGGCGGCGTAGCGTTTTATCCAAACACCGACCCGAAAGTGTAGCGACGATCGCGCTCTTGATCTGCGTCCCGACTGCTTTGGCCATGCGGCACAGCTACGTAATGGAGATGCAACCTTGTTGGTCTACGTGCTGCAGTTCTGCGTAGGCGGACGAGGGCAGGGCGTGATTCAACTTGAAGGAGAGAGGTCATGAAAGCCAAGTCCGCTCACATGCTGATGGCTGCGGCCGTCATGTTGGGAATCAACGGTATGGCAGTGGCTGCCGGAAAGGAAAGGGTCGACCCTGGTAAACAGGAATTTGAGAGCAAGTGCGCTGTCTGCCACGGCCAGAGTGGAAAGGGCGACGGCGGCATGATGGATGTATTGAATCGGGCGCCGTCGAATTTGACTGTGCTATCGAAGAATAACGGTGGCGTATTTCCGGTCGATCGTCTGCATTCGGTGATCGACGGGCGAGAAATGGTCAAAGGGCACGGTACGCGCGATATGCCCGTCTGGGGGTACACCTACAGTATGGAGGGCGCTCGCGCTGCGGAGATGTACGTCGATGTCCCATATACGATGGAAATGTACGTGCGAGCCCGCGTTCTCTCGCTGATCGACTACCTCAATCGAATTCAAGTGAAATGATGCGGGTGGGCAAGTCAAGAAATCGCTGAAGCGCTTCCTGAGTTAATGGATGGAATGTCCCGTAGGGCGTCCGTCGTTCCTGCCAAGCGGCCCGGACAATCCGGCGCATCATGCCTTGCGTTCGACGATTGCGTACGCGGAGTCGCGGAATGGCGGGCGCAAGCGGGCCATGACTCGGTCCCGCGCTAAGCGGCGACGATCGCCGTCGCAGCCGTTCTTGGCCTTCCATGCGTCCTCAGAGGTCGAGCACGGAGTCCAGACCGCGATGCACGCCGACGAGCGCTGAGACCTTCCGAATGGCGAGCAGAGCCCCGTCCACGTAGGGGAGTGCGCTGTTCCCCGAGTCGTGACGGATCGTCAGTTTCTGATCCGGCATCCCGAAGATGATCTCGACGCTGATCACATAACCCGGCAGTCGAACGGAGTGAACCTGGGAGCCGGAGACGGTGGCGCCTCGGGCCTCTCGAGGGCCGACCGTCTGGTCCGGCGGGACGGTGGGCTCGGGCCTGCGCACTTTCGACAAGCGAAAGGCAAGCTCGCGAGCGGTGCCGCTGGGCGCGTCGATCTTGTCGTCGTGCGCATAATCGATGATTTCCCATTGAGGAACGAGCTTGGCCGCGGCTTCTGCAAACTTCTGGAGCAACACGACGGTCAAGGCAAAGTTGCCGCAGGCGAGTACGCCACGACGCTGTTTGCGCGCAATGGCGTCGATCTCCGCGTAGTCGCTCTCGGCAAGACCCGAGGTTCCCACCACGACGTGCGCTCCGTGCTCGAGCGCGGTCAGAATGTTCGTCTTCGCGCTCTCCGGTTTGGTGTACTCGACAAACACGTCGCAAGGATTGGCGAGCGCCTCCGCGGCGGAGACATAGGTGAGGCAAGTGAGGCCCGATTCGCCGAGCACATCGCCCAGGACTCGCCCAGCGTGCTTGCGCGCAACCGCCGCGACAAGTGCGAGGTCCGCGGTTCGTGCGATCGAGCGTGCAAGCTCGGAACCCGCCCAGCCTGTTGCACCCGCCAGACACACTCTGAGCACCATGGCGTCTTCCTTCTGCTCGTGTTACGGGCTTGACGCCTATCGCCACGATTGGCGAATGCGCGCCGCGACGTCGATCGCGGGGATTGAATGGTCTTGCGCATCGGCCTCTTCGCAGAATCCTGCAACAACGGGCCAGACGGAACACTCGAACAAGGGCAACAGCGCGTCCGGAATGAATCGGCTGCGCGACGCATAAACGTGGCGATCGCCGTATGCGCTTTGCTGGTGGACGTGGAAGCGCTGAGGCAGCAGCAGCTGCAGCTCCTCCTTGGCCCGCGTCATCGCGACATACAGGAGACGCCGCTCTTCTTCCACTTCTTCGCTTGTTCCGGTTCCCATGTCGGATGGGACGCAACCATCGACGACGTTGAGAATCTGCACCGACTTCCATTCCTGCCCCTTGGCCGAGTGGATTGTCGACAGGATCACGTAATCGTCATCCCGTCCCGGCGCGCCGGCGTAGTCGCTCGTTGCATCGGGTGGGTCGAGCGCCATTTCGGTGAGAAACCGCTCGCGGGACAGGTAGGTCGACGCGATGTGATGGAGCTGGGCCAGGTCCCCCCGGCGTACCGGTGCATCCTCGTAGAGGCGCTCCAGCTGCGGTTCATACCACCGGGTGAGAAGCTCGAGCTCGGATGGCCATCCCGCCGACGAGGCGCGCAGCGCGCGCAACAACGACAGGAACAACTTCCAGTCCGCCTCCAACGCCGCCGGGGCATTGAACGTCTCCAACACGAACATCACATCCGACGCTTGATCGAGCGCGTCGAGGAGCCGCTTGGCGGTGGCCGGCCCGATGCCGGGAACGAGGCGCGTGGCGCGAAATCCGGCCATTCGATTGCGGGGATTGTCGGCCCATCTCAACACCGACAGCACGTCCTTCACATGGGCCGCTTCGAGGAAGCGCAGCCCGCCGTACTTCACGAAGGGAATGCTGCGCCGGGTGAGTTCGAGCTCCAACTGTGCGCTGTGGCTGGAACTGCGGAATAGCACGGCCTGCGATTTCAGTGCCATTCCGCGCTCGCGATGCTCGAGAAGGCGCTCTGCCACGCAGCGCGCCTGATCGCCTTCGTCTTGGACCGTGACGAGCCGCGGCCTGGCGGACGAGATCCGGTCGGTCCAGAGGTTCTTGGCAAAGCGCTCGCCCGAAAGGCCGATGACCGCATTGGATGCGTCGAGGATGGCCTGCGTCGAACGGTAATTGCGGTCCAGCGTTACCACCCGGGCGGGCGGCGCGAACTGCGCCGGAAAATCGAGGATGTTGCGGACCGTCGCCGCGCGAAACGAATAGATCGATTGCGCGTCGTCACCTACCACCGTGACGCCCTTGCCGTCCGGTTTCATCGCCAGCAGGATCGACGCCTGCAGCCGGTTGGTGTCCTGGTATTCGTCGACGAGAATGTGGTCGAAGCGTTCACCGATTTCCCGAGCCAGCGAGGGCTCTCCAACCATGCACGACCAGTACAGCAGCAGGTCGTCGTAGTCGAGCACGTCTTGCGCCTGCTTCGCGCCTACGTACGCGTCGAACAACTTCCTGAGCTCCGCTTCCCATGGTACGCACCAGGGATAGGCGCGCTCGAGAACTTCGGTCAGTGCCGCTTCGCTGTTGACGACACGGGAATAGATCGCGAGACAGGTGGCCTTCGTCGGAAAGCGGCGCTTCGTGCCGTCCAGTCCCAGCTCATGCCGCACGACCGAGATCAGGTCCTCGGCGTCCCCTCGGTCGAGAATCGTGAAGGATTCCGGCAGACCGATCCGTCCAGCATATTCGCGCAGCAGGCGCGCGCCGACGCTGTGGAACGTACCCGCCCAGCGAAGGGTGGCGGTCCCGTGCCGCGTCGCTGCGCCGGAAGCCCGCTGCAGAAGCCGGAGCGCCCGGCGCTCCATTTCGGACGCCGCCCTGCGCGAGAACGTCAAGAGGAGGATGCGTTGCGGATCCGTGCCGTTCAGGACGACGTGCGCGACGCGGTACGCGAGCGTGTCGGTCTTGCCGGAACCGGCGCCGGCAATGACCAGCAGTGGTTCGTGGCCCCGGCCGTTCGCTCTCGTCCCATGCTCCACCGCGAGTCTCTGCTGCGCGTTGAGCGGCGCCAGGAAGTCGTCCTCACCGGTCGCATCCGGTCGGCGGACAGGCGAGGGGGATGCGGTCGCGTCCATCAGGTTGCCAGGCATTGCTCAGACACCGGTTCAGGGGGCCCACACTTCAATCGAACGAACGTTCTATGCGAAGATACCACGGGTCGCGCCGTCGCGTTGCGGTTTGCTGCCTGCGACGGCAGGCGACCGCGTGCATCGATTGCGCCACCGCCCGCACGGCACATACTTCGAAACGCCCTCTTGCGCGTCACATTGCCGAGCCGGGCACCGCGCAAGGTCCGTGGCGGAGATGAGCACCGCAGGATCCTCGACGATGCGCAGGCCATCACCCGCCCCCATTCCCCAAAGCCGATTCGGTCGATTCGCGCGCATTGGCCTTGCGGCGGGAGAACTCGCGATGGGCGCCGCCGCGGAGGGACTGAGAAGATTCGCGCGCGGCGACGCGAGCGACCTTGGAAGTGCGCTGCTGTCCGGTCCCAATGCGCGACGGCTCGCGGCACGGCTTGCCCGTCTGCGCGGTGCAGCCATGAAGATCGGGCAGCTGGTTTCGCTGCAGGGCGAAGACGTCCTGCCGCCGGAATTCGCGCAGGCTCTGGCGATGCTGCGCTCGCAGGCCGCGCCGATGCCCGCGAAACAGCTCCGGGGCGTACTCGGCCGTGAGTACGGCAAAGGCTGGGAGCGCCGGTTCGCCACGTTCGACGCCGAGCCCATTGCGGCCGCGTCGATCGGACAGGTCCATCGCGCGATCACTCCCGACGGTCGCGACCTCGCGCTCAAGATCCAGTATCCCGGTGTGGCACGTTCGATTGCGAGCGATGTCGACAACGTCGCGGTGCTGTTGCGGCTCTTCAATTTGCTGCCGGTCGACCTGGATGTCGCGGGGCTGGCGGCCGAGGCCAAGCGCCAGCTCGCGCAGGAAGCCGATTACATCAGCGAGGCGCGATTTCTCGAGCGCTACGCGCGGCTTGTCGCTGATGAGCCGGCACTGTTCGTTCCGCGCGTGCATTGGGATCTGACCACGCCCAGGGTCATGGCCATGGACTTCGTGGAGGGCGAGCCGCTGGACGTGCTCGCCGACGCTCCACAGTCTCGGCGCGACACCGTCGGAGCGTTGCTCGAGCGTCTGCTATTTCGCGAACTGTTCGAGTTCCGTGTCATGCAGACGGATCCCAATTTCGCGAATTACCTGTATCAGCCGGAAAGCGGTCGCGTGGCACTTCTCGATTTCGGAGCGACGCAACGCTTCCGCGCGGGCTTCGCCGCAAACTATGCGCGCATTACCCGTGGCGTGATCGACGGCGATCGCGGTGCCGTTGCCCGCGAGGCGATCCGGATCGGCTACGCGGCGGCCGATGACGCTCCCGAACGCTTGCAGGCGGTGGTCGACGTCGTGTTCCTTGTCTGCGAACCGCTCCGGCACCCGGGCAAGTACGATTTTCCGAGGTCGGACCTGCCCTTGCGAGTGCGCACGCTCGGATTCGAGCTCGCATTCCGGCGCGGGCTGCTGCGTGCGCCGCCTCCCGAGACCATCTTTCTGCATCGCAAGCTCGTGGGCTCGTTTCTGCTGCTGGCCCGCATCGGGGCACGCGTCGATGCGCATGCGCTTGTGCTGCCATTCCTCCCGACGCGGTAGGGTGCGCATCGGAGGAGGGGTGCGCGAGGCAGGTTGCGCCCCTCGTCGCGCGATCATCGTTCCGTCGAGTCGGGAACGATCCCCTTCGCCGAGGAAGCCGACTTCCTCGCGTGGAACCACGTGAGCACATCGTCTTGGACGATAGGCTGAAACCTGTAGCCGGGCTTCAGGAGTCCACGTTCCTGCTGCAGAAACGCGAGTACCGTCGCCGCTGAATGCACCCAGTTGCGACCACCGGACTCGGCGAAGCCGGGGCCGCCGGTCGAGCCACGCTCACCCAGGGGGTGATCCTTGGAATCCTTTCCCATCCAGAATCCGAGAACGATGCCCTTCTCCGGATGGTCAGGGGGACCTGGAACGTACAGAAGGAGCCACACGTCGGAAGTCTTGCCATCGGCATTGGTTGCCGTGCCGGTCTTTCCCCCGATCTCGCCCGCTTCCTCGAACGGAAATGCGAGCGACCGCCTTTTCCTTTCTTCAGGTTTCAGCTTCCAGATCGCGTCTCCCAAGGGATCCATCCCGGGGATGACCCCGCTACGGAGCGCCGATGCCGTGCCCGTGCTTCCGATATCGAGCGGAGCCTTCAGGAGTTCGATCATCGCGGCGGACGTCGCAGGATGAAGGAGCCGCTCTTGCGGAGGGCGGTTTTCGCCCTTGATGTTGCAGTCCTTCGGACGACCTTCGCCATCGACGTAAAGAAGCGACTTTTCATCGCGGCAGACATCGTTGGCGAATCGCGGTGTCACCTGGAATCCGCCATTCACGAAGGCGGCTGTCGAAGCCATCGCCAGCGGGTTGACCTCGGAGGCGCCGATCGCGGTCGTCGGGTACGGCTGAAGGACGTGCTTCGCGTCCCTGGGCATGCCCAGGCGATACGTGAGATCGATCACGTTCTTGATCCCGGCACGCGCTCCCGCGCGCATCGCGGCCGTGTTGCGCGACTCTCCCAAGGCGATTCGGCAGCTGATCATTCCACGGTACTCCGGCTCCGACCGCGAGTGAAAGTTCTCGATCTTCTTGGTGCCGCGCCCGCGACCAAGCGGCACGAAGATCGGTGCATCGAGCACGGCACAGCGCTGGAGGACCTCGGCTGCGATGTCTTCGACCGTCTTCGGCGGTGACTTCGCGGCGAGCACCTCGTTGGTCAGCCGCTCGACCAGCCCGCCGTAGGTGAAGATCTTGAACGTCGATCCCGGTTGCCGCCAGCCGCTTGCGATCACGTCGTACTTCAGTTCCCGGAAGTTGACGTTTCCAATCTCGGCGAGCACGTCTCCCGTGAAATCGACTGCGAATGCCCCGGCGCGCAGCTGGTCGTTGTCGACGTCGTTCGGGTGGCGCGCCAGATAGGTGTGGAGCGTCATATCGACTGCCTTGGCGAGGACCTCCTGGAGTCCGTCATCACGCGTGATCGAGATCGTGAGCCCGCCCTTGTTGAGCGGGAAACGATCCTTGTAGAGGATCCGCACCCGCTCGACAAAGTGGTCGTGCGTGCCACAGCCTATGCCAGCCGGAACGATTTCCTTGCGCAGCGACCGCTCGACCAGATTGGCAGCGCGGGCGTACTCCACATCGGTGATCACGCCCTGATCCAGCATCAGTCGAAGCACCCGGGTGGTGCCGTGTGTTGCCTCTGCCCAATTCGCGTCGTGAATGTCTTCGCGCGCTTTGAGCAGCGGATCCAGTGCAAACGAACGATCGGGAAGTGCCGGCTTGTTGATGAGCGCCACGATGAAGGCCGCCTGATGGAGGGCGAGATCCTTCGCGGACTTGCCGAAGTACGCCCGGCTGGCCGCCTCGATGCCGTATTGTCCACGACCGAAATACGGCATGTTGACGTACTTGAGCAGCAGCTGTTGGCGCGAAAACTCACGCGCGATTCGAAGCGCCATGACGATGTCGCCGATCTTTTCCGTCTCGGTCGACGGACGGCCGGTGCCGCCGCGAAGATGCTTGGCGATCTGCATCGGCAGCGTCGATGCGCCCGAGCGGCTCTCCTCGACGATCCGCTTGGCCAGCGCGCGCACGATCGCACCCTTGTCGATGCCCTCATGCGTGAAGAAGTTCTTGTCTTCGGACGCGAGAATCGCGTCGGTGAAGAGCGGCGGGATCTCCGCGGGGTCGTTGATGAGGATGCGATGCTCGGGCGACGAGATGCAGGCGACCGTCCTCTGGTCCTCGGAAACGATCATCGATCTGCTCGGCAAAGTAGGCCGGGTCATGCAATCGTGAGATCGCGTTCCCGTCGATGCCCGAGACGGGCGTCTATCTGCCGGGAATATCGAGAATCAAGGGCCTCGACGATGGACTCGAAACCGGCATAGCCCAGGACGCCCAACGCCACGAGCACGACCAGGACCAGCAGCAAACTGCGAAAGACCCAGCGCAGGAAGCGCAGGAACGGCCGAGTCGGCGTCGAACCGGCAAGCCTGCTTTCTCCGCGATCGTCCGTTTCCATCAGCCCGTTTCCCCCGGTCAGAAGCGGACCAAGACACCGCTCCTTCGACACGCCAATTCGGAAGCACACGTTATACCAACGACGACTCCGGTTTTTACCCGTGGTTCCGCTTTGCAACTCGCGACCGAATGACCGAGGCGAACGGAAGACCCGACGATCATGTGATGTGGCGATCGACAACAATCCCCCGAGGGTGGTCGATGTCGGCTGGTTCAGCGCCACGACGATGACATTGCGAGTCGTCATGCAGGATTGCGGCTGACCCTTGCGCCTTTGCGGGGCTGGAGATGGCGATGCGCCCGGCCACAGCAGCGGCCGGACGGTTGCAGTTCCGCCAGAGACTCGAAGAACGTCCGAGAAGCCCACGCCTTTGCGCGCCTCCGTGCTGCTCGGCACCGGGGTGCGCCGGTTCGAGCAGCGGGGACCTGACGTTGGCGAGTTCGAGCAGATCGTAACGAATCACTAGGTTGGTGATTATGTCATGTACAAGGCTGTCACAGGTGTGCCGAACTGTCGCGCCCGACGATCGTTGCGGCCTCGTCGATCCCCGCTGACAAAGCGGCAAGGATTCGCAGCTTCCGCCGAGGATCGAAACGCCCTCTCGAACTCGTGGCGTTGTTGCGTACAAATTGACAACGCCCGCACGGAGGAGTAGATGGGATTTTTCGGTTTACGGACACTTCCCGGTTGCCTCGGTCGGGGTAACTCCAACGGCGTGGTTGATGGAGGAGATCATGTATCAATTGCTCAAATCGTTGTCGAATCGAGAGCTGTTCCAACGCCAGCTTCCTGTCTTTCTCGCTTCGTTCGTCATCGCGGAGCTCTTCTACAAGTTCCACAGTTTCACGCTCGAAACCGCTGCGTTCCTGGCGACCTGGTTCGCACTTGATTGGTTGGCAGGGCAAGTGACTCGCATCCTTGCTCGCAACGTTCAGGACGGCTCCAAATGAACTTCCGGGATGCGACACCAGGAGCGTCACGGTAACGACGGAAGGAGAACGGGATGGCGGACAGCAAGCAACCCCCCAAAGAACCCAAGGACCCGAAGCAGGGGCCCAACGACACTGATCCGAAGCGCCCGAAGCACAGCCCCGAAGGCAGGGAGCACCAGGTTCACAAGGACATTCTCGATCGGCGCTGGAAGGGAGGGCCGCAGCCGACTCCCGACGCTTACAAGCGCGCGCTGGACCAATGGAAAAATCTGCCGGGATCGGTAGTCCGGCCACCGACCGACATCACCGCACCGCCCACCGAGGAACCGTCCGAATCCGCGAAGGCCCGACGCGAGCGATCGGAACGACAAGAAGGACCAGCCATGAGCCTCAATGGCACGGTGTGGGCGCCCATTGGTCCGAGCCCGATCTCACAAGGTCCATCGGCGGTGAACGGCCTTGTCTCGGCCATCGCCATCAATCCAGCGAACCCAAATGTCATCTACATCGGGACAGCCGGTGGGGGTGCGTGGCGCAGTGATGACGGCGGAGCGTCCTGGGCTCCGCTGTTCGACCGGCAACTGTCGCTGGCGGTCGGCGAGCCAGGCGCACTGGCCATCGATCCGAATAACACCGATGTGGTCTATCTCGGGACCAGCGCACGCGTCGCGGCTCATCCGCAAGCGGGGCTTGTTCAAGTCGACGGATGGCGGTGGAAGCTGGATACGGCTCGGTTCGGGCTATCCGGCGGGCAACACCGGGAACGCCATCCAGTTCGTCAACCAGTGGATCAACGTCATCATCGTCGATCCTGCCAACAGCAACATGCTTTACCTTGCGTCTACCAGCGGGTGCTTCCGATCGATCGACGGCGGACGCAACTGGACCGCGGGTGTCAACGCGGGTGGGGACGCCCGCTCTCTCGTGCTGGACACGTCCTCGCCTGCCGGTGCGCGAATACTGTATGCGGGCGTTTCAGTGGGCGTGGCGTGTTCCGATCGAACGATGGCGGGCAGAACTGGACGCAGATCCTCGGCGCGACGACGCCCGCCGTGGCCGCTGCACTGGGCCCGGCTCCCGCTGGTTTCAGCAAGACCATTGTCGCCATTGCGCCCCCGACGTCGCCGCCGAACGCGGCTGGCGTGCAGGTACTGTACGCGACGCTGCAGGGGACGGGCGGCGCGCCCGACCCGGTCGGCGTGTTCATGAGCACGGATCAGGGTGCCAACTGGACACAACGAACCGCCACCGGCATGCCTACGGGCACGCAGGGCGGCTACAGCTTCCACATGGCCGTGGATCCCGGCTCACCCGGAGACGGGGCCAACGACATCATCTATCTCGGTGCGGTCGGGCATGCAAGATCCAACAACTCGGGGAACACCTTCACGGCACTGGCTGGGGTGCACGCGGACAATCATTCGTGGGCCTTCTTTCCGCAGCCGAGCCCTACCCCGTCGATCGCGTTCTGCGGCAACGACGGCGGCCTGTACAGATCCACGGATGGCGGCGTCACCTGGAACTCGCTCAGCGCCGGAGGCCTGCAAACGGGGTTGTTCTACAACCTGGACATGCGGCCGGACGCAACGGGAAGCAACAACGTCGGAGCACTTCAGGACAACGGGACGCAGACGAAAGTCGGGGCCGCCGGCCTGGGTTGGGTGTCCGCCCAGGGCGGCGACGGATGGGACGTCGTGTACGACGGGACGACGGCCGGGCAGGTGTATTGCACCAGCGGTTTCTGGTCGCCGGCGCCGTGCACGCGGATCTGGCGTTCGACGAACGACGGGGCGTCGTTTCCTACCGAAATCACGCCGTGGGGGACCACGAGCGATGCGGGCTGCTACCTGGGGCCCCTTGCCACCGATCCCAGTGCGGCCGGCATCCTGTACGCGAGCGGCAGCCAGAATCTCTGGCAAAGCCGGAACGGCGGCAATACATGGCGCATTCTGTCTGCGTTCGCCGGAACCGGGGACGTCGATGTCGCCAGGACCAACGGGAACAATGTGGTCATCGGGGTCGGCAACCAGGTATTCGTTTCGACCAATGCGCTGGCAGCTACGGTGGGGCCACCCACCGGGGTGACCTTTACCAACATCACGCGCAATCTTCCGCCGAGGAACGTGGCGCGCGTGGCATTCGATCCCAACGATCCGACCATGATTTACGTCGTGCTCGGCGGATTGAATGGTGGCCCCGGGAACATCGGACATGTCTTTCGCACCAGCATTGGCGCCACGGCATGGACGGACATTTCGCCGATCCTTGACGTGCCGTTCAACGCCATTGCGCTCGATGGCACGGACAATCCGACCGCGATCTATGCCGGCACCGACTTCGGCGTGATCCGGTCCGTGGACGGCGGCGCGTCCTGGTCCGTGCTGGACGACATTCATTTTCCGCGCGTTCCCGTCTTTGACCTGGTGCTCAGGAATGGAATGCTGCGGGCGGCAACCTATGGGCGGGGTGCATTCGAATTCATAAGGCCGAAGGGACCCTCGATCGCGGTGAGCCTGGAACATGGCCTTGTGTTTGGAATCGTCTGCCAAGGACCGCAATTCCTGACGTTGGAGATCTTCAACGTCGGCAAGAGCGACCTGGTGATCAGCAGCGTGCAGCGTCTGATGGGATCGACCAGTTTCTCGGTGCTGCCCACACCAGGTACGCCGCTGGTGATCGCGGCGGGCGAGCACGTCGACTTCACGGTCCGGTACAACCCATCGAGCGCTGGGACCGTAGAGATCGCCACGATCCGAATCGTGAGCAACGATCCGGACGCCCCCGTCGTCGACTTGTCGGCTGCGGGCCTTCTCGGCACCGCCAAAGTCACGACCGCCATTGCGGACAGTGGCAGCTTCGGCAATGTGTGCCTCCGAGCGTTCGCCGACAAGGACCTGACCATCAACAACAGCGGCACCTGTCCATTGCGGGTGCTGGACGTCAGTTCGTCTTCGGGCGAGTTCCTGGTGGCAGGGGTGGTGTCGTATCCGCTCGTGGTCAGCGCAGGCGATTCTGTTGCATTGCCGATTCGCTTTCAGCCGACGAGCCTTGGCGCCAAGGCTGCCACGATCACGATCGTCAGCAACGACCCGGCGAGTCCGCGCATGGTTGCCGTCTCCGGGGCGGCGCCTGCGCCGGAACTGGATCTGATCATCGCCGACACCGGCAGCTTCGGCAGCGTCTGCATCGATTCGTTCGCGGACAAGCCGCTGACGTTGTTGAACAGTGGTCCGTGCACGCTGACGGTTACGAACGTCGCGTCCTCGGCGAGCGAGTTCGTCGTGCCGAGCGTCTCGGCGTATCCGATTCGGATCGCGCCCGGGACAGCCGTCGAATTGCCCATCCGCTTCGTGCCGGCCAGTATCGGCGCGAAGTCAGGCACGATCACCGTCGCAAGCGATGATCCGGCTGGCGCCAAGTCCGTCGCGGTTTCCGGGAATGTGCCTTCCGGAACGCTCGCCATCACGGGCTCGACGTGCATCGGGGGCGTGAAGGCGTGCTGCCTCGGCGAGCGCACCATCGCGATCTGCAACGTGGGCGATTGCAAGCTGCACGTCACGAGCGTTGCCTTCAAGCGCAAGAGCAAGCACTGGAAGCTGATCAACAACCCATTCCCCGCGACACTGCATCCCGGCTCGTGCCTGAGCGTCCTGATTCGGTACAAGGCTACCGAAAAATGTCCGAGGAGCTGCGAGTTGGTCATCATGAGCGACGACCCGATTACGCCCGTGAAGACGCTCGACGTCATGGCTTACACGGTCATGAACGACTGCGGGTGCAGGAAATGCTGCGACGATTGCCGCAAGGGATGTTGCGAGAAGTGCCATGACGATTGCTGTACCGCGCAGAGCATCGACGCCTGTTGCGACGATGAGGGCGGCGATCATGAGGACGACGATGAAGGCTGATGCAAGCGGGTGCCCGCATTGCATCAGCGGGGGATAACCGGCGCTCGGCACCGGGCGGGGGCGTTCATCGGCATGCCCGCAGGATCTCCCGCTGCGCAGTGGCGCAGCGGGCGGCTCCGAATCGGGGCCGCCAGGCGCCGGGGCCGCTGTCCGAGAGCTCAGTTGCGCGTGACCTTGGGCTTGCTGGCCTTGGCGTAAATGTTCCTGCCTATGGCGTGGGTCGGGCGCGGCCGACGCGTCGTGAATTCGGCCGCGCCGCGGGTTACCGGGCCCGTCCGCGCATCGCCGCCGGATGGCCCGGCAGCGCCATGCGCTTGCCCGTGTCGACAAGCTTGTCGCCGTCGATTCGGAGGATCGACACGTCGCTGTCCAGGAAATTGCCGACGTAGAGGTATTTGCCGTCTTCGCTGAACACGGCGCCCTCGGGCAAACCGCGCACCTCGACTTCGCTGGTCTTGGTGACCTTCTTGCCGTCGATGGCCAGCCCGACGACCGTTGCATTCCGGTTGTAAAAGAATGCTTTCTTATCGTTGTTCGTCCCGCGCAACAGCACCGCGACCGCAAACTTTCCGGTCGGACTGATCGCGAAGCCCTCGGGCCCGTCGCCGACGACCACCTTGTCGATCACCCGCGGCGGCTTCGCCTCGAGATCGATCACGCTGACGGTGTCGACATTGCCGTCGGCCGCTCCGGCGTTCCCGTTGTCGGCGGTCAGCGCCAGCTTGCCGTCAGGGGTTATGTCGAGGTTGTATGGCCACAATCCGACGGGAAGATCCTGCTTGTTGTATGCAACCTTGTCGCCGTCGATGTCGAGCAGCGCGACCTTGTGGCCGGGGAACTTGGCGGCGACGGCACGCTTGCCGTCCGGTGCGATCGCCACGTGCGCGACCTGCTCGCCGATGAGCACGGTGTCGATCAGCTTGACCGACTTGCCGGTGATCTTCAGCACGCTGACCGAGTTATCGGCGCGGTTGGCGACCAATGCCAGGTCGCCGGCGCGGTTGATCGACAGTCCGGACGGCTGCTTGCCTACCGTTACCGTGTCAATCAGCTTCGGCGGATTCGCAGTGAGGTCGATCACGTAAAGCTTGCTGTCGGGCACCGCCTTCCAGGTTGCGCCGTCGGCAACCCAGTCCATCGAGTTGGCGACCAGTGCGAGCTGTTGGTTCGGCGTGATCGCGAGGTTGGTCGGCGGCCCGAAAATCGTGTTCATCAGCGGCAGGTTCGCTATGACCTTCGGCGCCAGCGGGTCCGTCCCGATGTCGACGACCAGTACATGATCCTTGCCGGGCGCCATGAAGACCGGCTTGCCCGCATCGTCCCAGGTGATCTTTTCGTCGTTGGCGATCAGCATCAGCTCAACCGCCAATGCAGGGAAGCTCGGCGCCGCCGCAGCGGCGCCGAGTGCGCATCCCATCAACGTGCGACGAAACAGGCTGCTGGTGGTCATTTGGGTCTCCTCCCGGTGGATGTTCGTTGCGGTGGCAAGCATACTGCGGCACGCAGGAAAGAGGTACCGGCATCTCCTGGCGGTTCGTCTTTCCTCAACGGCTCCGGCGATCCGTGGCGCGGCCGCGACCGAGTGACGAGTCTTCGCGCGCCCGTGATCCGTTCGAATCAGCGTGCCGAGTTACACTGTGCGTCTGCCATTGCGGCGGGCTCGTCGTCGTCCGTGCGCGAAACGCGCGCAAGTCGAAGATGGGCTTCGCGAGAGGCCGGCCGGTCATCATTGTCGAAAGTCCGGACGGCACGCCTTGCGTGATGCAGGCATACTCGCTGATCGTTGACCCGAAGCGCACGTATGCGGATCTCCAGACGCCCGGTACGAAACTCAAGCGCGCGCCCGGGAAGTACTGGGTCAAGGTACTCGAATGGAACTTGATAGTCAGGCCGTCAACGGTGTCGGTGTCTGTCGCGCGCGTAGTCCACGATGCCTTGGAGAATACACACGACAAATGCTTCGGGACGGCATGCAGGCACAATCCGTAGTCAGGGCATCATCTCGATTAACATAGAATTCACTTGCGCCCGGAGCGTCTGCGGGCGGCGGTAGTGCTCCCGTGTGCAAGAAAGACTACGCCAACGCATGATTGGAAGGAGTTCGTCATGAGCAAGCATTCCTGGTTGCTGGTTGCGGCACCTGTTGCGCTGTTCGCCGGCCTCGCCGTCGCCCAGTTTCCGATCATGGACCGGGTCGCCGACAAGGTGATCCAGAAATACCAGACTGCGACGTGCGAGCAGCTGTGGCAGGAGAAGGCGCAGGGTCAGGGCCAGCCGAAGCCGGAGATGGAACAGCGTGCCATCCAGATGCTGAAGCAGGATGCCCAGATGCGCCAGGCATTCTTCAACAAGATTTCGGCGCCCATCGTCAACAAGATGTTCGAATGCGGGATGATCCCGTGATGCCATTCGGTGCCCCTTTGGGCGCGCGGAGTTCGCGATGAGAGACTTTCGTTGTATTGAACGGGCGCTGGGGCTCGTCACGGGGCTCGCGTTCGCGGTGACCGTCGGTGCGCAATCCGCAACGCCGGCCGACGCGCCCGCGAAGCCCGCGGCTCCGACAAAGGCCGCCAAGCCTGCTGCGTCGGCCAAGGCTGCAAAGAAGCCTGCTGCTCCCGAGTTCAAGCTGGTGCTCGAGCCGCGGGCGATGGAGCTGCTCAAGGCGACCAGCGCCCGTCTCGCGGCCGCGAAGACGATGTCGTTCACGGCCACTGTCGGCTACGAGTATCCGAGCAAGCTCGGACCGCCGATCGTCTACACGTCGCGCTACGACGTGACGATGCAGCGGCCGGACAGGCTGCGGATACTGATGCCCGGCGACGGGCCCGCCTCCGAGTTCTACTACGACGGGAAGTCGATGATCGCCTATGCGCCCGCGGAGAACCTGGCTGCGGTGGCCGACGCGCCGCCGACGATCGACGGGGCGCTGAAGGCTGCGTACCAGACGGCGGCGATCTTCTATCCGTTTACCGATCTGCTTGTCACGGATCCCTATGCGGCATTGACGGACGGCGCGCAGCTCGCGTTCTACATCGGTCCGTCCGGCGTGGTCGGCGGGACGAAGACGGACATGGTGGCCTGGGCGAACGACGACGTCTTCCTGCAGATCTGGATCGGCGCCGACGACAAACTCCCGCGTCGGATACGGGCCGTGTACCGGGCCGATCCGCTGCGGCTGCGACACGAGATGGAGCTGTCGAATTGGCAGCTCGACCCGGTGGTGCCGCCGGAAGTGTTCGCGTCGGCGAAGGCGCAGTCCGCGGGGCGCATGGCGTTTGCAGCGCCTGCACTGCCGCCGAAGGTGAAGCCGCTGGTCAAGGGAATGGCGGCAAAGGGCCAGCCGGCGAAACCGGCCCCTAAGACGAACTGACAGGAGGCCTCGAATGAACGCCAAGTTGACCGGAGTCGTGCTGGTGCTCGCGAGCGCCTTCTGGACAAGTCAAGCCATGGGATGGGCGAGTGCGAATCGGGCCGGTGGCAGCACGAGCCACAGCTATGGCTCGACCAGCCACGAGAACCGCTGGGGTGGCAGCTCGAGCCACACGGCGGGCGAGGGCACGAGTCACGAGAATGTGTACGGTGGCAGCACGTCGCACGCGTACGGCGGAGGTACCGAGCACACGAACATGTACGGCGGCAGCACGTATGGCCGCTATGGCGAGGGCGCCTATCACACGTATCCGTCGGGCGCGACCGCCTATCACCCGCCCGGATACCCGGCCTATCCGACGTATCCGGTCTATCATCCACCGGTCGCGGTGCCGTATTACTCGTCGGGCTGCTACGGATGCGCGGCCGCTGCGGGCGCCGTCGTCGGCGTCGCTGCCGGTGCCGCGGCGGCATCGGCGAGCACGGCCGCTGCAACGTCGAATGCTTACGCGGCCGGGGTGGCCACCGGAAGCGCGAACACCGCCGCTGCAACGGCAGGCGCTTACAACGCCGGGGTGGCGACCGGGGTCGCGATGTCGAGCGCGCCGCCCGCGTCGGGGACGTACGGAATGGGCATGAGCTATGCGGTCCTGCCGGCCGGATCGATGACGATCAGCAAGAACGGTGCGACGTACTACCTGAACGGCAACACGTGGTTCCAGCCGGCCTACGGTGCGAACGGCGTCTACTACAGGGTCGTCGCGGCACCCTGACGCGCGACGCATCTTGCCGGGGGCAGCGCAGCAGCCCAATCCGGGCGCGCGTGCGGCGATGTCCGGCAGCAGCGCACGCGTGGCATATGCGATCGGGCAATCGCATCGACTGATGTCCCGGATTTCCAATTCTCGATCATGACTGCATTCACGATCGCCCTGGTTATTCTTGCCTGCGTCTTCGGCGGCGCCCTCATCGGTTTGTACCTGAGGACCATCCTGCCCGGGCACCATCTCGAGGCAGACTCGAAGGACATCGTGAAGCTGGCAATCGGCGTGATCGCGACAATGTCCGCGCTCGTGCTGGGCCTGCTGGTGTCGACGGCGAAGGGCTCTTTCGACAAGATGAGTGACGAGCTCACGCTGACGTGGGTCAAGATCATCCAACTGGATCGCACGCTCGCTCGGTACGGCCCTGAAACGCGAGAGGTCCGCGGCAGGCTTCGCCATGATTTGCAGACCGTGGTCGATTTGCTGCTCACCCGGGACACCTCCCATCTCGCGCAACTCCGCGGTCCCAGTGCCGGGAGCCGGGTCGCGAGCGTCCAGGCCGGGATCAGCGCGCTTGCGCCGAGGAGCGACGAGCAGAAGGAACTGCGCTCGCAGGCGCTGGCGCTTGCTGCGGAGGTGAGCACCACTCGCTGGCTGCTGCTGCTGCAGCAGCACGACTCGATCTCGGTTCCGCTGCTCGTGGTCGTCGTGTCATGGTTCTCGCTGATCTTCGTCGGCTTCGGGCTGTTTTCACCACCCAACGGAACCGCTATCACCGCACTGTTCCTGTGTGCGCTGTCGGTCTCCGGTGCGATGTTCCTGATTCTGGAGATGGACGATCCGCTCGAAGGGATCGTCAGCATCTCGGATGCGCCGATGCGCGGTGCACTTGAGATCCTGTCGACTGATTGAGCGCATCGAGGCCCGGACGGGGCCCGGGGAATTACTGCGAAATCCCGCGAGTCGGAACAATCGCGCTGTGCAATGAGCGCAATGCGGGTTTTGACCAGCGGCAGGGCGCCAGACGATGACGACCAGGAGCGCGGTCCGGTGACGCTCAACTCATGAGGCGGCTGTCTTGAAGCGCGCCGCCAGGCCGTCGGCCGCGGCGATCAGGAGATGCAGGTCGGTCCCGACGCCGACCATCGTCGCGCCCTGATCGAGATAGGGCTCCGCCTTGCCGTCGGCCGCGAGAATGCCGATGGCCCGACCAGCGGCGCGAGCCGTCTTGAATGCATTGCTGATCGCCGTCTGCACGTCTGGATGACCGGGCTGCCCGCGGTGGCCGAGGCTCGCCGCCAGGTCCGAAGGACCGATGAACACGGCGTCGACTCCAGGCACGCGGCAGATGGCGTCGAGGTCGTCGAGCGCCTCGCGCGACTCGATCTGCAGGACCAGCCCGATCTCGTCATTGGCGCGAGCCATGTAGTCCTTGTAGCGCGTGTAGTTGCCGGCACGAGTGCTGCCGGCGACACCCCGCAACCCCTCGGGCGCAAAACGAGTCCACGCGACCGCTTCGCGCGCCTCGGCGACACTGCGAATGTTCGGCACCATGACGTTCGGTGCGCCTGCATCGAGTACGCGCTTGATCCACGCCATGTCGTGGACAGGGACGCGCACGATAGGCGCCGTCGGCGACCCGCGCACTGCGAGCAATTGTTGGCCGACGATCTGCAGATCGTTCGGCGTATGCTCCATGTCGAACAGCAGCCAATCGAAGCCGGAGCTGGCGACGCACCTCGACAACGACGTGGTTGGCAAAGTTGACCCACAGACCGATAACGCGTTCGCCACCGGCGAGCGCCTTCTTGAAGGTGTTGTGCGGCAACGTGTTCATCTTGATGTCTCGTCGGTTACATCAATCGTTGATAGATCGCGCGCATGTCGGCACGCGTCATCGATCGCGGGTTGTTGTCGAGCAGGCGCGTGACCTTGGCGGCACCGTCGACCAGGCCATCCAGGTCGCGATCACTGACACCCTTGTCACGGAGGCTTGACGAGATGTCGAGGTCGGCGTTGAGCTCGTAAAGCGACGCGATCATCTTCTCGCCCGCCGCGCGTGCGCTCAGGGCGTCGACTGAAAGTCCCATGGCGCGCGCCATCGCCTTGAAGCGTTGCTCGGAACCCTCGAGATTGAACTCCATGACGAAGGGCAGCAGCATCGCGTTCGACAGTCCATGCGGAATTCGGTACTTGCCGCCGAGCGGGTAGGCAAGCGCGTGCACCGCGGTCGTACTCGATGTCGCAATGCACACGCCACCGTAGAACGCGCCCAGCAGCATGTCCTGTCGCGCAGCGACATCCTTCCCGTTCCGGAACGCCGGCGGATGCTGCCCGCGATGAGGCGGATCGCTTCGAGCCCGTAGAGATCGCTGAACGCGTTGCCCTTCTTCGAGCAGTAGCACTCGATCGCATGCGTCAGCGCATCCATCCCGGTCGATGCGGTGACCGCGGGGGGTAGCGTGAGCGTCAGCAGCGGGTCGAGGATGACGCCGTCCGGCATGAGTTTCGGACTCACGATCCCGACCTTGAGCTCGTCGTCGGGAACCAGGACGATGGCGTTGGGCGTGGCCTCGGACCCGGTACCCGCGGTCGTCGGAATCATCACCGTCGGCACGCCACGGGCGGGTATCGGCGCTTTGTTAAGGAGGTCGATGAGCGAGACCGGATGCGCGAGCAGCACGGCAACGATCTTGGCCACGTCCATCGCGCTGCCGCCCCCGATGCCAACGACCACATCGGCGCCACCGGCAGACTTGCGCGGCGGCGAAGATCGCTTCGACATGAGTGACCTCCGGCTCCGGCGGCGTCTCGTCGAGCACGGTGACGGACATGCCACCGGCGACCAGGAGCTGCCGAGGTCGATCGACCAGTCCCGCGTTGGCGACACCTTTGTCGCTGACGACCAGCACTCGGCGGGCCGCCGAATTGGGCGACGAGATCGGGAAGCCGATCGATGCTGCCCGGGCCGGCAACGATCTGGCCGGCATTCAGCAGCGTGCAACTTTCCGGATTCATTGGCACGTCCTCCATGGGTTCATGCAACGGTCGGGTGATCAGCCTGCGACCCAGTCTTCGTTGATGCGGACATAGCGGATTCGTTGCCTGAACACCGTGTACGCGATATGGATCACCCCGTCGGAGGTCTGCTGGATCGACGGATAGGAGTACTCGCGGTTCAGTTGCTGCGCCGAGTTGTTGGTCATGCAATAGCCATCACCGATTTCCAGGTTGCGCTTTCGCGGCCACGTCCTGCCGTCATCGCTCGGAGATGGCGATCGTCATCGGCGCGCGTGGCGCGCCCCAGAACGCGGTTCGTGCCCTGCGGGAGTCATGATCGCACGCCGCGGGGGCCGTGGGTGCATCGTCGTCGTCGTCGATCTCGTCATACAGCGATACCCGGCGCTCGGTCGCCTGGGCGGCGCTCATGTCGTTGTAGACGATCGCGAGATGCCCGTTGGATAGCCGCGTCACCTGGATCGACGAGTTGTTGTTGGGCAGCTCGGTGGCGTGCGGCTGGCTCCAGTTCCGGCCGTTATCCGTAGAGCGGCTCAGATAGATGTGATCTGCCCAACGGCTGCGGAAGAATGCCAGCAGCGCCCCACCGGCCGCCGCCTTCACGACATTCATGTGCACGCAGCCGGTGCTGCCAGGTACCGTGTATTCGGTCCAAGTCGATCCCTGGTCGGGCGAAATCCGCACCGCGCTGAAGTCGTTGTTGCCTACCCATTTCTCACCGGGCGTGGACACGGCAATGGAAGACCGGAACCAAGCCAGTCGCCGTTGTCGAGCACGACGACGGGCTGGCGCACGAATGTTCCCGGGGTATCGAAGAGGACTGCGCTCGGGCCCCACGTCCGGCCGTTGTCTCGCGACACCCGGTATTTCACGATTGCCGTGTCCTGGTTGCCGGACTTCTGCGACGTGTGCAGCAGCCACAGCTTGCCGTCGGGAGCGACGAACAGGATCGGGTTCTGCTCGGACTCGTCGAGTCGTCGGACAGCTTGACCGGCGGGACCAGCTGGCCCCACCCTTCGCCAAGCGCGAGAAATAGATGGAAATGTCCGCAACGCCCTCCTGGGTGCCGCCAAACCAGACGCAGCCGAGATCGCCATTCGGGCAACGGCATCAGGTTCGCGGCATGGTTCTGTACGCAGTCGGTTGGCAGGTCGGCTTCGAGGCGGTCGGGATCGCCATCGGCGGCGTGCAGGCGTTCCGGCGGTTTGAGCGAGTCCATCAATGCTGGAGGATTCATGGACGTAGCCCTCGCAGGAGGTCAGCGCGTGGACAACGCGGCAGGTCCCGCGGCAGCAGGGCGCGCCGCCGAGGGGACGCCGCCCGTCGCATGCCGGCGCTGTCCCTCCACCAATCGCATTGCATATTCCGCGGCATCGACCAGGCTGTCGGCATTCGCGATTCCCTTGCCCGCGATGTCGAACGCGGTGCCGTGATCGACCGAGGTGCGCAGGATCGGCGAACCCAACGTGATGTTGACGCCGCTGATGGCCTGCCAGGTGCCGGTCACGGGATCGACGTTGAAGCCCATCAGCTTCACCGGGATGTGGCCCTGATCGTGAAACATCGCGATGACGGCATCGAATTGCTCGGCGCGAAGTTTGATGAAGACCGTATCGCCCGGCCACGGACCGGAAATGGCGATGCCACGCTCCTTGTACTCGGCGATGACCGGCGCAATGATCTCGTCGTCCTCGGTGCCGAGAATCCCGCCTTCGCCAGAATGCGGATTGAGCGCGGCGACGCCGATGCGGGGATTGGCGATGCCCAGTGCCTTGAGCGCATCCAGCGTCACGTCGAACACCCGGTGCAGGCGCTCGCGGAGTCACCCGCTTGGGCACGTCGGCCAGCGCGCAATGCGTGGTGACATGGCTGACGCGCATCGGGCCGTGGGCCAGCATCATGACCGCATCGCGCATGCCGGTGAGGTGCGCAAGAAGCTCCGTATGACCTTCGAACGAGTGACCGGCGAGATGCAGTGCCTCTTTGGACAACGGTCCTGTGACGATGGCGTCCGCATTCGCCATCCTGTACCAGCTTCGCGGCGCGTGCGACTGCGCGATAGGCCCATTCACCACCGGCCGCCGAGATCGTCCCGACGACGATCGGCTCCTTCGACGGGGCCGACATCGATCATGCGATAGAGCGGCTTTGCCGTGCCTCCGCCTGAAGGCCCAGCTTGCTGTTCCGCCGTGGCGAGTTCCACGGCACTTCCGAGGACGATGAACTCGATCCGGCCGCTGTCGATCAGGCCGCTGCATCTTCCGCGCGGCCTTGGCGATGATCTCGGGTCCGATCCCGGCAGGGTCGCCCATGGTGACTGCAAGTCGAATCGGCTGGGTCATGGTCAGTGTTCCTTCTGGTTTGCTGGCGCGCCGGACGACAAGGCGCACCATCGTTGAAAGGTCATCGGGATCGCCGAAGGCGCCCGATCGCGAATGGCAGGCGACGCCGTCCCAGACGCCGCCGACGAGGCGCGCACAGCCCCAACCGGCGCGCGGCGAGGCATGCCGGCCATCAATGTGTGGACACCTGCAGCGCGGCAGAGCGCGCGCAAGCGTGTCGCCGCCGACGACGACCAACGACGAAGGATGCGGCGATTCGCGGACGATCTCGTCGAGCTGCCTGGCCAGCCGCGCCGCAGCCTCATGCGGGCGAAAGCAACCGGTTCGGGGAAAGATCGAACATCGCCAGTTCGAATGGGTGTCCCATCGCCCGAAACGCTGCCCGGAGCGATGCCCGCTGCCCATGGACCGCCACGATCGACGCCGCTCTCGGCCACTTTCAGCACATCCCATTGCTGTCGCACGACGGGATGATGGCTCGCGCTGATCAGCAGTACCGGTCCCTTGGTCGCCTCATGGAACGCGACAGGCGGCACCTCGGGCGCCAATCCACGATGGGCGGCTATCGCGTGCGCAAGCCCGGCGCTGCCGCACCACAACCAGCGATGCGCATCGTCCTGCGCCGACATGGTAGCGACGTTCGCGCAAGATCATCATCGGTCCGGACGTTCGGAATCCACACCGACAACGGCTCGGATGTTGACGCATCGGTCGATTTGACGGGCACCCCCAGGACCGAGAAGGCGGCAGCGAGTGGGGCCGCCCCTACCGGTCGTCGATCGGCGGCGGGCGCCCCGGGCGGAATGACCCACTGGCGGCCTTCGGTCGTGATGCGCCCCTGCTGCGGAAAGGCCGGCACGAACGCGATTCTCCGAAATCCCCCCGAGCGCGCGACGAAGGCGCATTCGGCGAAGGTGTTCCCGCGAAGCAGGCTGTCGACTTTCTTGAATGCGACCTTGGCATCTCCAAGCCAGCGAAGCGAAGGGGCGAGGAGCTTCGGGCAAAGCCTCGATCGGAACGTCGCGGCTGGCGGTGGCCACCACCGAGACGGGAAACGAGGAACCACCGCCGGTCTCCGGCGTGTCGAGAAAGACAGGCACGTCGCCGGCGAACGCCGCCGCGCTGTCGAGCGCGCCGGTGAGGTCGTCCGCAAGGATGTGCACCTCGTTCACGCAGGGCACTCGAACGATCGTCAGCTTCACGCCCAGCGCGCGAATGCGCTCGATTTCTTCCTTGGGCACGCCCTCGTCGGTGATGATCTCGTCGAGTTCGGTGACCGACGCCACGCGCATGAAGGTGCGCGGCCGGAATTTCGACGAATCGACGAGCAGGCGCTTCGAAGCCGCCGCGCTTCAGAAGTGCGCGCTTGACCGACGGCCACCTCCGGCGCGGTTTCGGTCAGCTCGCCATCGGTCACCGCGTGGATCACCCAAGAGCAGGACGTCGACGCCGATCGCCCGCGCGCCTTCGATCAGCGCGTCACCGGTCAGGGTATTGCTGCCGGCGCGCAGCACGCCACCGAAGCACGTGCACCTGGATCAGCGGGCTAGTCCCGAGCACCTGCGCAATGGCGAGATTGTTGGTCACCGCAGTCAACGGGATGTTCCGCTGCACGACCGCTCGGGCGGCCTCGAGCACCGTGCTGCCGCTGTCGAAAATGACGCTCTGGCGCGGCAGCAACGCGCTCGGCCGCGGCCCTGCCGATCGCCTGCTTTTCGAGCGGGGAGAGTTCCGCCGCCGCGCGTGATCGGGCTCGAAGGTGCTGTATTCCTGATGGCGGAGCAGTGCGCCCCCGTGGGTGCGATCGACCTCGCCTTCGACGGCGAGGGCGTCGAGGTCCCGGCGCAACGTCGACATCGACACGTGCAGCGCCTGTTCGAGTTGCTGCAGCGTCACGGCACCATGGCGACGGAGGAATTCGACAATGCGCTGGCGCCGCTGCGCCGGCAGCAGGGGCGCTGGCGTCGAGGTCTTCGGTTCGCTTTGATCAGTTCGAGCGGAGCCATGTGCAATCGGGGATCGGTTGGGACCGATTGACGGGCCCGGGCATGTCGGCTCTGTGACGCATTGTGAAAGATATTGACAGTATTTGGCGGTTCGTGCAAGCTTGTCGTCATCACGGAAATCGACAATGCCGTGGTAAACAAGCCATACCCCACCCACCTGGAGGCCATTGCCGTGAAGCCGCTCATTGCTGCAATTCATCCCCCCGCCCGCAACGTCGACGCGACCGTAGTGCAGATGGCCACTCTGGCCGGTATCGCCGCGCTTGGCGTCGCGCCCATGGTCGCTGGCGCAGGGCGCCTATCCGAACAAGCCGATCACCCTGTCGTGCCCTATCCCGCAGGAGGGCGCCAACGACATGCTGGGACGCCTGATCGGTCAGAAGCTGTCAGAATCGCTCGGACAGCAGGTCCTCGTCGAGAACAAGCCGGGCGCCGGCACGCTGATCGGGACGACCGCCGTCGCCAAGGCGGCACCCGACGGTTACACGTTGCTGATCGGCGGCCTCGCCTCGTTTGCGACCAGCCCGGTGCTGTTCAAGGCCGACTTCGACCCGGTGAAGGACTTCGTCGGGATCGGCATCTTTGGCACGGCGCCGACGATCGCCATCACCTACAACGAATCGCCGTACAAGTCGCTCAAGGACGTTGTCGACGCGGCGAAGCAGAAGCCGGGAACGATCCTGTACGGCTCCTCCGGCAACGGAACCGCCTTGCACCTGGCGGGCGAGATGTTTGCCATCGAAACCAAGACCGACATGAAGCACGTGCCGTACAAGGGTGGCAGCGCGCACATTCTCGACCTTATCGGTGGCCGACTTCCCGTCATCTTCGATACGACGACCAACGCGACCCCGCTGATCAAGGGCGGCAAGGTGCGTGCGCTCGCAATCGCCGCGCCGACTCGCACCGCGGAACTTCCGGACGTGCCGACGTACGCCGAAGCCGGGTTCCCGGGTTCGACCGGTGTGACGTCCTGGTATGGCCTGTTCGCACCCGCGGCCACGCCGAAGCCGATCGTCGAGAAGCTGAGCGCCGAACTGGTCAAGGTGCTGAAGAATCCCGGAAGTCGATGCGAAGCTGCGCGGCGTCGGCATCACACCCGGCACGGGCGACTACCGTGAAGTGGTGGCGCTCATTCCCGCGGAGTACGACAAGTACAGCAAGCTCATCAAGTCGCTCAACATCAAGGCCGATTGAATCCCAGCGGAATCCGCGTCCCGCCATGGCCGCAAGGTCAGGATCGCAGCCGGCAGGACGGCCATGATGTGCGCGGCAGATCGTGAGGAGGATGGACATGAAGATCAGGAAGCCAGCGCGACTTCCTGGCCGGGCTCTTCCTGATCGTCGTGGGCGGCGGCGTTCGCGATAGGCGCGACCCAATACAACTTCGGCATCGCCTCCAAGCCCGGGCCGGGCTACTTTCCGCTTGGCCTGGGAATCATCCTGACGATCCTGGGCCTGATCGTGCTGCTGACCTCGTTCGTCCGCAAGGTCGAGGACGGTGATCCCATCGGGGCCATTCCCTGGCGACCGCTGATCTGCATCGTCGGCGCGCTCGTCTTCTTCGGCTTCGCGCTGCCGCGCGTCGGGTTCGTCATCAGTTTTCCGCTGATGATCATCATCACGGCGATGGCCGGGCGACGAATTTCGCTGGAAGGAGGCGATCCTCAACGCGGTCGTGCTGACCGCGTTCTCCTACGGCATCTTCATTGCCGGGCTGAAGCTCACCATTCCCGCTCTGGCCGGCCTGACCGGACACCGCTCCTCCGCCGACATCCCCTCCGAGGCGCGCGCCATGGACCTCCTGAACAATCTCGTCGTCGGTTTCTCAACGTCGCTGTCGCCGATCAATCTCTGGTACGCGTTCATGGGTGCCGCGCTGGGCACGCTGATCGGCGTGCTGCCCGGGCTTGGGTCCGATCGCGACCATCGCGATGCTGCTGCCATCGATGTACGCGCTCGAGCCGACGTCGGCGCTGATCATGCTGGCCGGCATCTACTACGGCGCGCAGTACGGGGGCTCGACGACCGCGATCCTGATCAACGTGCCGGGCGAGGCGTCGTCGGTCGTGACCGCGCTCGACGGGCACCAGATGGCGCGCCAGGGGCGCGCCGGGACCGCGCTTGCGACCGCCGCGCTTGGCTCGTTCTTCGCCGGCACGGTCGGCACGCTGGTCGTCGCCGCCTTCGCACCGCCGCTGACCAAGCTCGCGTTCCAGTTCGGCGCGCCCGAATACTGCGCGCTGATGTTCCTTGGCCTGGTCGGTGCGGTCGTCCTCGCATCGGGATCGCTGGTCAAGGCGCTGGCCATGGTCGTGCTGGGACTGCTGCTCGGTCAGATCAACACCGACGTCATCACCGCGCAGCCGCGCTTCAGCTTCGGCATCACCGAACTGATGGACGGCCTCAATTTCGTCGCCATCGCCATGGGAGTGTTCAGCTTCGGCGAAATCATCGCCAATCTCGGCAAGCCGGCCGAGCATCGCGAGGTGTTCGTCAAGAAGGTGACCGGGCTGTGGCCGTCGAAGAAGGACTTCCGCGACGCGTCGCCGGCGGTGGCGCGCGGCACGCTGCTGGGCTGCGTGCTGGGCATTCTGCCGGGCGCCGGGCCGATGCTGGCGTCGTTCACGTCGTACGCGGTCGAAAAGAAGCTCTCCAAGCATCCTGAAGAATTCGGCAAGGGCGCAATCCAGGGCGTGGCGGCACCCGAATCCGCGAACAACGCCGGTGCGCAGACGTCGTTCATCCCGATGCTGACGCTGGGCATCCCGACCAGCGCGGTGATGGCGCTGATGGTGGGCGCGATGGTGATCATGGGGATCCAGCCTGGACCGCAGGTGATGACGAGCAACCCGGCGCTGTTCTGGGGACTTGATCACCTCGATGTGGGTCGGCAACCTGATGCTGGTGATACTCAACCTTCCGCTGATCGGCATCTGGGTGAAGCTGCTGACGGTGCCGTACCGGTTCCTCTTCCCGGCAATCATGGCGTTCTGCGCGATCGGTTGTTACACGCTCGGCAACAACAACTTCGAGGTCTACTGCGCGGCGCTCTTTGCCGTCGTCGGCTTCGTCCTGCTCAAGCTGGGCTTCGAGCCCGCGCCGCTGATCCTCGGCTTCATCCTGGGGCCGCTGATGGAAGAGAATCTGCGGCGCGCGTTGCTGATGTCGAACGGCGACTGGAGCGTGTTTGTCACGCAGCCGATTTCGGCGTCGATGCTGGCGATCTCCGTTGGCGATGATCGTCGCGATCGCGCTTCCGGCGGTCAAGATGAAGCGGAAGGAAGCGTTCAAGGAAGGCGACTGATCCTAGGCACCGAATCCGAATAGCCGCATGGGCGTGTCCCACAGCAACTTGCGCCGGTCGGCGGCGTCGGGAAGCAGGACTTCGACAAGCTTCAGCAGTGGTCCGTAGTCGATCCGCTCGGGCGCGCGCAGGAATGGCCAGTCCGACCCCCAGACGCAGGCGTCGAGCGTGAAGGCGTCGATCAGCGCGTCGACATAGGGTCGGGTATCGGCATACGGATAGGGCTGGCGCGAATACTTGACGTGCCCTGAGAGCTTGACGAACGCCCGGCCGCTGCGCCCGAGCTCGAGCAATGCCCGGAATCCGGGCTGGGCGACACCGGCGTCGGGGTTCGGCCGCCCGCAGTGATCGATCAGGATGCGCACGTCGGAGCGCCCGAGTGCCGGCAGCAGTGACAGCAGCTGATCGTCCTGAACCTGCACCTGCACGAACAGGTCGAGCGCGGCGAGATTCTGCAGCAAGCCGTCGATGTCCTTGTACGGCTCGGTACCGTATAGCGCGGGATTGAGCGCGCAACCGACGATGCCGGCCGCTTTCAGCACTTCGAGATCGGCGCGCGTGGCGTCGTTGCGCACGACGGCGATGCCCTTGAACCGGTTGGCGTTCCGCGCCAGCGTGTCGAGCAGGCAGCGGTTGTCGAGGTTGTAGCCGGAGTTCGGCCCGACGATGAGCGCATGCCGGACGCCGTAGGCATCGAACATCTGCACGATATGCGCCGGGGTGCCGATCTCCGCCCCGGAGGGTCGGTAGAAGGTGTCGGCGGCATAGGGGAAACGCGCCGGGTCGAAAACGTGGTTGTGGCAGTCGATCTTCGGTTCGTCGTAGATGCTCACGGTTGCCTCGCGTTTCGGCGGAGCGGCGTCATGTCACCAGCAGGCGGGGCCATTCACATCGGGTCGGTGACCGACATCCCGCTGCGTGGCGTGCCTGTCCAACTCACCGTCGTTTGCGGCAGTCGAACCTCGCGCGCCCGCAATTGCCCGCAACCGCCCTCGACATCCTGCCCCGCCGAATTGCGCAACTTGGTGAGCACGCCGCGCCTGTTCAGGGCCAGCGCCATCGCTTCCGCTCGCTCCGCTGATGGGCGCTCGAATGCGAGCCCGGCGACCGCGTTGTAGGGAATGAGATTCATGACGGCGTATTTCCCGGCAAGCAGTCGCACGATGCCATCCATCTCTTCATCGCTGTCGTTGACGCCTTGCAGCAACGTCCATTGGTACTGGATCGGATAGTGCGTTGCGCGCGCGTAACGCTCCCCCAGTTCGACGAGCGCCGCGGGATCGATTCGCGGCGCACGCGGCAGCAGCCGTGCGCGCAGCGCAGCGGACGTCGAATGCAGCGAGAGTGCGAGCGCCGGCCTGACCCGCCCGCGAGGCAGCCGCTGGAACACGCGCCGGTCGCCGACGGTCGAGAAGACCAGATTCTTGTGCCCGATCGCTCCCTCGGTGCCAAGCAATTCGATCGCGTCCATGACGTTGTCCAGGTTATGGGCCGGCTCGCCCATTCCCATGAACACGACCTTCCTGACCACGCGCAACGAGCGGGCGAGCGCCACCTGGGCGACGATTTCCGCGCTGCCGAGCTGACGCTGCAGGCCGTGGCGCCCCGTCATGCAGAAGATGCAGCCGACCGCGCAACCAACCTGAGTCGACACGCACAGCCCGTCACGCAGCAGGAGCACGCATTCGACCGTCTGGCCGTCGCCCAGCTCGACCAGCAGGCGCGCGGAGCCGTCCTCGCCCGCATGCCGGGACCGCAGACGCGCAAGTCCGTCCAATTCGGCTGCAATCGCGGGCAGCGCACGACGAAGTTGTCCGGGGAAGAAGTCTTCGGCATCGCGCGGGTAGCGATCCAGAGGCAGCGACTGCGTCCATGCCCGCAGCACCGGCCGCTCGTGACAGGGCTTGGCGCCCAAGGCGCGCAGGCGATGCCGGATCTGTTCGAGCCGCATGTCAGTTCGTCGGATACGGGCAGATCGTGCAACTCATCGACTGCTACCCCAGTTGCCGGCATGTCGAGCGCAACGGTGGCCATGCGCGAATCTCCGCAAACTGGCGGGTCGCACAACCTCGAGGTGATGCAACCCCGCCTGGGCCTGAACCGCTACTCGCGTTCCTGCAGTCGCAACAGTCGGGCGGCTTCCTCGAGTCGCGCGGCGTCGATCTCCCGCATGACGCTTTCGAGGTCCACCGTCGTCTCGATGTGCTCGAAGTGCCCGGTGAGCTCGGCGTCGGCGTGCAGCGTGCCCGACTCGTAGAGCGCCCATATCTCCTTGCCATAGTCGGTGGCGAGAAGCTCGGGCGCGAATTGCCCGAAGAACCGGCGCAGATTGTCCACGTCGCGAACCAGCATGCGCTTGCGCGTGGTTGTTGCCGGCCGCATCCACCGCCTGCGGCAGGTCGATGATCACCGGCCCGTCGGCGCCGAGGAGAATGTTGAACTCGCTGAGATCGCCGTGCACGACACCGGCAGACAGCATGCGGACGACTTCGCGGATGAGACGGCGATGCAGGTCGATCGCGATTTCCGGCTCGAGCTCCACGTCGTTCAGGCGCGGCGCTGCGTTGCCCTCCTCATCGGTGACGAGCTCCATCAGCAACACGCCGGCATGGAAGTTGTAGGGCCGTGGCACGCGCACGCCTGCAGCCGCAAGTCGAAAGAGCGCGCCGACCTCCGCGCTTTGCCACGCCTTCTCCTGCGCCTCGCGGCCGAAGCGCGTGCCCTTGGCCATGGCGCGCGCCTGGCGGCTGTTCTTCGTCTTGCGGTTCTCGGTATAGTCGACGGCCTGCCGGAAGCTGCGCTTGTCGGCTTCCTTGTAGACCTTGGCGCAGCGCGTTTCCGCGCCGCAGCGCACCACGAACACCATCGCTTCCTTGCCGCTCATGAGCTGGCGCACGACCGAGTCGATCACGCCCTCTTCGACGAGCGGCTGCAGCCGTTTAGGGATTTTCATGCGCCGCAATATACCCTACGAAGTTCGGCGCGACCGGGCCTCGCCACGTTTCCCTCTTCCGGACTGCGCCAAGCGGTGACGTGCCGATCGTCGTGCCGGGGCAGCGTAGGGGCACGAGCGGCCAACGGCGGCTACACTACCCCTCGCGCCGCTTCGCCGAGCGTTTCACGCGGTCAGGCGGCTTGCGCGACGACCCGAGGCGGGTGCCGGCGATTCGAGCAACGCCGGCTACGTAGCCCTTGCCTGCCGCGCGCCGTGGCACCTGCCGCAATCGTGTCGCGGCTGTGCCGGAGCCTGTTCGCAGCCGCGAACGCGTGCGGACAGATCCTGATCAGAGTGGAAGGTCACATGAACGACGAAAAAATCCAGATCCGTGTCACCAGCAGCGGGCAGACGCTGCAGGTCGTCGTCCTGAACAAGCGACTGGATGTGATCCAGATCGTGCTCGGCGAAGGCGTGCACAGCGTGCGATGCGACTTGATGCCGACGCGCAACGGCTCCGCGTACGTCGGCAACGCGATGGGTCGCGAAATCGTCTACGAACGCAGCCGCGATGAAGTGAAGGCCGACCTGGTGCGCGCCGCAGGGTTCTACGACTTCAAGCGGTAGCGAATGCGCGTGGCGCGCGACGCGCCATTGCCGCGCACCGGGCTGGCAGCCACTGCGTCCGCTCGCAATCGATCGCTGCAGCCGGCGACGCCGGCTATCCTGTCGCCCGATGCAGATCCACTTACCCGACCCGGCCTACACCGGCTCCGAGCAGAGGCGAGCGCACTTCCGCTTGGCCGTGAAGATCGCGCTGGGATTCCTTGCCGTGCTCTGGCTCATCCACCTGATGAACTGGGGACTGGACCTGGGACCCGAGCCGTTCGGCATTCGTCCGCGCACGCTGGTCGGTCTGCCGGGTATCGTCTTCGCGCCGCTCGTGCACGGCAACTTCGCCCATCTGATCGCCAATTCCCTGCCGCTGCTGGTGTTGGGCACGGCGATGTTGTTCCTGTATCCGCAAGCAGCGCCCACGACGTTGTCGCTGATCTACCTTGGACCTGGCATTGCCGTATGGCTGTTCGCCAGAGATTCCGTCCATCTGGGCGCCAGCGGATTGGTCTACGGGTTGCTCGGCTACATCTTCGTGGCGGGCCTGCTACGGCGTGACAGGCGCGCGATCGCTGCGTCCCTGGTGGTCTCCTTCATGTACGGATCGCTCGTCTGGGGCGTGCTGCCGACGCGGTTCGGAACGTCCTGGGAGACACACCTGGCCGCCGCGACGATTGGCGTCGTCCTGGCGATTGCATTGCGGCACCTGGACGTACCTCCGCGCAAGCGCTACGCCTGGGAAGACGCCGACAGCGAGGACAACGAGACCGAGGCAGAAGACGAGGACGTTGGCAGGGGCGAACAGTACGACGTCGACGACGAGTACAGGAACGACAACGGGGACTCGCGTTCGCGCCCGGCCTAGGACTAGCGCTTGGTCACCCGGTGTCCGCCGGAAGGAATGCCTCGCAGTTCATCTTGACCAATCGATTAGCTTGCAGTTGCGGGCGAAATCGTGCATAGTGTGGGACAGCGATCTTCAAGCAGTGCCGTTGTTGTCTGGTTCAGTACCCGCAGTTCTGCGGTACTTCTCCCGTTCATCACCCCGCCGTCTTGACCTTCGTCCCACGCTAGGGGCAATCCCCCTTTTATAGTTTTTTCAGGACATTCAAGACATGGCAACAGGCACCGTAAAGTGGTTCAACGATTCCAAGGGCTTCGGCTTCATCACTCCCGAGGACGGCGGCAAGGATCTCTTCGCCCATTTCTCCGCGATCCAGGAGCAGGGCTTCAAGACCCTGAAGGAAGGTCAGCGGGTCAGCTTCGACGTCACCACCGGCCCCAAGGGGCAGCAGGCGTCGAACATTCGCTCGGCGGACTGAGCGTGCGGGCAGGCATGGCGTAGTCGGCCATGCCGTCAGCCCTGCTCGAGAAGCCCGGCATCCGCCGGGCTTTTTCTTTCCGATTTCTCCTGGAGGCATGGCCATGGCCAAGGAAGAACTTCTCGAAATGAATGGCGTGGTGATGGAAGTGCTGCCCGATGCGCGCTATCGCGTCACGCTCGACAACGGCCACAATCTCGTCGCCTACAGCGCAGGCAAGATGCGCAAGCACCACATCCGCATCATCGCCGGCGACAAGGTTTCCCTCGAGCTTTCGCCGTACGATCTGAGCAAGGGACGGATCACGTTCCGCCACATCGAGGGACGCGGCCCATCCGTTCCGCGGCAGAGGCACTAGGGCCTGTTCACACTATGTCCGCAAGTGCGAACGGGTGGCCTGGGGCGCCAATCAAGGCGCTTGACGAAGGCAAGACCGGGTGTCTTGGCGAGGAAAGCAACGATGAGTGGCGCCCCAGGGCGCCCGTTCCCGTCGGGTTGCTGCCGAAAGGGCCAAGGGCTTCGTTGCAAAGCCTCGCCGGGCAGCCGCGGCCCGACTTCGTTTTGCGCCTTGCCCTTGGCCCTTTCGGCCTTGCAACGCACTCGTGGACATAGTGTGAACAGGCCCTAATCGGATTGCCGCGCTGCTCGGATCGCCTGGCGGGACCATAGCCGGACAGAAGTAGAAAACGGGCCCGTGGGCCCGTTTCTTCATTCCGCGCCGACTCGACGCCTGGCTGCGACCAAGCGCGCTAACGCGGGCGCTCGTCACATGTAGGCCCCGCCATTGACGTTGATCTGCTGGCCGGTGACGTAATCGCCGTCGGCGACCAGATAGATGACCGCCTTGGCGATCTCCTCGGGGTGCGCGAAGCGCGCTGCCGGAATCTTTGACTTGATCTGGGTCTGTATCGCGGGGGGAACCGCGGCGAACATGTCGGTCTCCGTGAAGCCCGGCGCAACGACATTGACCGTGATGCCGAAGCGCATAAGCTCGAGCGCAGCGGTTCGGGTGAAAGCAATGATGCCGCCCTTGCTCGCGCTGTAGTTGGCCTGGCCGATCGCGCCCGTTTGCCCGTTCATCGAGCTGATGTTGATGATGCGGCCGTAGCTCTGGGCCGTCATGAACGGAATCGCCGCGGACGTGCAGTAGAAGCATCCGTTGAGATTGGTTTGGATCACGTCCGTCCACTGCTCGTCGGTCATCCGCGGCAACAGGCTGTCGCGCGTGATGCCGGCGTTGTTGACGAGGACGTCGAGATGTCCGAAGCGTTCCGCGACCTCCTTGACCATCGCGCGCGCCTCCTTGGCGACGCCCAGGTTTGCCTTGACCAGGTGGCAGGTCCCGCCGAACTTCGCAATCTCCTGCGCGACTTCCTGGGCCTTGGCCTCGTTGGTTGCGTAATTGACCGCGACCTTCGCGCCCTCGCGGGCGAGTTCAACTGCGATTGCCCGGCCAATCCCCCGCGAGGCGCCCGTCACGAGCGCCGTCTTGCCATCGATTCGTCCCATCGTCTCTCCCCCTGTTGTCCGACCGCGCGTCGCGACGCGCGACGAATTTGCTGGTTGCGTGCCGCCGTCCTCATTCGCGTTCGAATATCGCAGCGATGCCCTGACCGCCGCCGATGCACATTGTCACCAATGCGCGCTTGCCGCCGGTGCGCGCGAGCTCGTAGAGCGCCTTGATCACGAGGATCGCGCCGGTTGCCCCGATCGGATGGCCGAGCGAGATGCCGCTTCCGTTGGGGTTGGTGCGCTCCATCGGGAGCTTGAGTTCGCGGCAGACTGCGAGCGCCTGCGCAGCGAATGCCTCGTTGACCTCGAACACGTCGATGTCGTCGATGCCGAGACCGGTCTTGGCAAAGAGCTTCTGCACGGCCGGGACTGGTCCGATGCCCATGTACTTGGGGTCGACACCCGCGTAGCTGTATCCGATCAGGCGGCCCATGGGTTTCAGGCCGCGCTTGCCGGCCGATTCGCGGTCCATCAGCACCACGGCTGCCGCAGCGTCGTTGATGCTGGACGCGTTGCCGGCTGTAACCGACCCGGCAGGATCGAACACCGGTCGCATCTTGCCGAGCTTCTCGGCCGTGGTGCCGGGGCGCGGCGACTCGTCCATCTCGAAGGGCACCTTGTCTTTCTTGACCTGGACATCGACCGGGACGATCTGGGCCCTGAAATACCCGTGGTCGATCGCGAGACCCGCGCGGCGATGGCTTTCCGCCGCAAGCGCATCCTGGTCTTCGCGCGACACGCCGTATTTCTTGGCGACGTTCTCGGCGGTGACGCCCATGTGGCAATCGTCGAACGGGTCGGAGAGCGCGCCGACCATCATGTCGATCATCCGGGTGTCGTTCATGCGCGCCCCCCAGCGCATCGCGGGCGCCGCGTAGGGACTGCGACTCATGTTCTCGGCGCCGCCGCCGACGGCCACGTCCGCATCGCCGAGCATGACCGCCTGGGCTGCCGTGATGATCGCCTGCAGACCGCTTCCGCAGAGGCGGTTCAGCGTCAGCGCCGGCGTCTCGACAGGCAGGCCGCCGCGGACTCCGGCAACACGCGCCAGATAGTGATCGTGTGCGTCGGTGTGGATGATGTTGCCGAACACGCAGTGGCCGACTTCGCCCGGCTTCACGCCGGCGCGCTTGACGGCTTCGCGCACGCATCTCGCCGCGAGTTCGCTCGGCGGAATGTCCTTGAGGCTCCCGCCATAGCTTCCGATGGCCGTACGCACACCACTCAGCACCACGACTTCGCGCGTCATTGCATTCCTCCTGAGATTGATGCCCGTGGAGCGCAGACTCGCGGGCAGGGGTCCTATCCGGCAGCACGTTCGTGGTCGGCGGCTCTGCGAGCACGCTCGTTTGTCGGAATCGCGCCGGAAGCGAAAACATACATCCATCCTTGCCGGACGACCAGCCGAAATTTGGCGCCTTCGCGGTTGCCGAATTCCTCCGCCGCAGCAAGCGTTGCGGGACGAAAGGCGAGCGTTCGAGCGACGTCGGCTTCGAATCGCCGATGTGCGATCTCGGGCAGCGCCTCGTTTCGTGCCGCGAGCCTTTTGGCACGGGTCCGAGCGATTGGTCGCGCGACGCCGGAGCCGGCAGAGCGACTGCGCAGCGGGCGTGCCGCAACTGCAGGACCCGTTGCAGGCTGCCTTCGCGAATGCCATTGCCAGTGCCCGGGTCCTGATGGTGGCATGGTCCTTGCAGGAAATCGCAGTTGCAGGAGCTGGGCAGGGCCAACCATACGGGCGTTGCAGGGGCAGGGCCCTCGGCAACCTGGTCCGAATGCGGGGTCAGGAACTCGCGGAAAAACAGGCCAAACGACGCGTGTCTACCGAGCCTTCAGTGCAGGATCTTCCCAACGGGCGTCCCGACGGGGGGCGAGGCGTCTGGTCGCCAACTTTGCGGTTCAGGCAGCGCTGGTCGTCGCCTTTGTGCATCTCGCGTTACTCGTGCCCTACGTGTTCGGCTATGTGGACGGGCCCCGGTATGCACTGGCTGCCGTGGTTCTGTCGAGCCTCGCGGTCGGTCTGCTCGCCTATCCGTTGTCGCGCCTGCTGCAGAACGCGGGCGAAATCATCGGTCAGTTCTGGGTGGGCGCCGACGAGACACCGACGCCCACCAAGGGCGCGAAAAGCGACTGGAACGATCTCGACGGCAAGCTTGCGCGGCTGCATGTCCGCACACTCGAACGGGTGGCGGAACTCAAGGCCGCCAACCGGGCGTCCGAGCATCAGAACCGCGCAAATCGCCGCATCGCGCAGCACCTGATGCTGGCCCAGCGAATCGCCCGGATCGGGAGCTGGGAGTGGCTGCGTGCGAAGAATCGGGTGGCGTGCTCCGCCGAGGTCTATCGGCTCCTCGCGATCGATCCGGGCGAACTGCGCCTTACGCCCGTGTCGCTGCTCGAACTCATCCACGAGGACGATCGCCGCGCGTTCCGCCGCTGGATCATCAAGCTGTCCCAGGGCGTGATGCGCCATGGCTTCGACCTGCGCATGCGCGCGCGAACCGGCGAGCTGCTGCACGTGCACGTGATGGGCGAGGCGTTGCGCGACGAAAACGGGCGCACGGTCGGCGTCGTCGGCACGGTCCAGGATGCGACCGAGCGCACCCACGCAATCCAGCAGATCCACCGGCTCGCGTACTACGACGTGCTGACCGAGCTGCCCAACCGATCGCGTTTTCACGAAAAGCTGGCCGAAACGCTCGATGCTGCGCGGCGGGCGGGCAAGTCGTTCGCCCTCATGTTTCTCGATCTCGACCAGTTCAAGCGCATCAACGACACGCTGGGGCACGATGTCGGCGACGACCTTCTGCGCATCGTCGCGCAGCGCCTCACCCGCGTGCTTCGCGTGGACGACGGCACCACGCCGTCGCGCGGGAAGTCCGCGGACCGCGACGTCTGCCGGCAGGGGGGCGACGAGTTCATCGTGCTGCTGAACGGCGTGGCGACCGAGGAGCAGGCCTCGCGCGCCGCCGGCCGCGTGATCGAGGCGCTGGCGCAGCCGATCATGCTCGGCAGCCAGGAGGTCTTCGTCGCGGCATCGATCGGGATCGTGCTCTACCCCCGCGATGGTGCGGATCTCGATTCGCTGCTCAAGAACGCCGACGTGGCGATGTACCACGCCAAGGCGGAGGGCCGGAATCGCTATTCCTTCTATCACGACTCGATGCGTCAGGCGACGGCGGCACGCCTGTCGCTCGAGCGAGACCTGCGCCGAGCGATCGAAGGCGAGCAGTTCGAGCTGCACTACCAGCCGCAGATCGACGTGCAGACCGGCAGGATCACCGGCATGGAAGCGCTGGTGCGATGGAACCATCCGCTGCTCGGCATGCTATGGCCCAAGCACTTCGTCGCCGTCGCGGAAGAGGCCGGGCTCATCATGTCGATCTGGGAGTGGGTCTTCGTGACGGCGCTGATCCAGCACAACACGTGGCTGGAGGAGGGACTGCCGGCGATCACCATCAGCGTCAACATGTCGAGTGTCCAGTTCACCGATCCGGCGCTCGCCGGACGTGTGCAGGAGATCGCCCGCGTGGTGGGCGTCCCGCTGGAGCACGTCGAGCTCGAGGTCACCGAGTCGGCACTGATGCGGGACTTCGACGGCGCGCTTGCAACGCTGGAGACGCTGCGCAGTGTGGGCGTCCGGATCGCGATCGACGATTTCGGCACCGGGTACTCGTCGCTGTCCTACCTGCGCCGCCTGCCGCTCGACAAGCTGAAGTTCGACCATGCGTTCACGGCGGACGCGGTGGAGAGCGCGGAGGGCGCCGCCATCGCCCGTGCCATCCTCGCAATGGCGCAAAGCCTGCGCCTGACCGTCGTCGCCGAGGGCGTCGAGACGCAGCAACAGATCGACTTTCTCGTCGACCTGGGTTGCACGACGATGCAGGGCTACCTGCTGAGCCGTCCGTTGCCCGCGCCAGCAATGACCGAATTCCTGCGTCGATACGCGATGTACGGCATGTCGCCTCCGCCGCTCCCAGCCGATTCGCCGCCAGCGAGCGGGATCTCGCCCACGTCGGGTTCCCTGCACTGACGCGACGAACGCTCAGGCGCCAGTCGCCATGGCGCCGACGTCGTTCCCTGGCATCGCGCTCTCGGCACGCGTTCCTCTCCAGCGCCGTGGCGCACAGGGGATGCGCAAGGCCTTCGCAAGCGGGGAGTCCCGCACGCCGAGCGGGGTACCGGTGTTAGGATGATGCGCCGCTGGCCGTCGGAGGGAAGCGCCCGTAGCAGCGTGGCCTGCGCCGGTACGATCGGCGTGTTTGCGGCGGAACGGCATGACGGGGGAGCTTCTCGGTGGACATCTCGAGCCGCGGGTTTGCCGATGTGATCGTGGTCGTGCCGGCGGGCCGCATCGACCACGCCGCGGCTGGCGATTTCGAGCAGACGTTGCTGCCGCTTATCGAACCGTCCCGTGGTGCCGTGGCCGGACTCGTGCTGGATTTCAGCCGGATCGGCTACATCAGCAGCGTCGGGCTGCGGGTGCTGATGGTCGCCGCGAAGCAGATGCGTGCGCGCCGCGCACGCATCGCCGTGGCGGGACTCCAGCCCGTCGTCGCGGAGATCTTCGCGATCAGCCGGTTCGACAGTGTGCTCGAAGTGTTCGTGTCCGTCCGCGCGGCGCTGGACGCGATTTCTCCGGCGGCGCTCGCGGCGTTCGACGCTGCGGCCAACTCGCCCGACCCATGAGACGGATCCGCTTCTGGGGCACGCGGGGATCGCTGCCGGTCGCGCTGACCGCGGCGGAACTGCGCAGCCGGCTGATCGTCGCGCTGCGCGGCGCGCAAGGCAACGCGTTGCGCACCGAGCGCGATCTCGAAGCCTATGTCGACGGCCTCGGTTTCGAGGTGGCCGGCACGTTCGGCGGACACACGTCCTGCGTCGAAATCGAGACGGGCGGTTCGGAATACGTGCTGTGCGACCTCGGGAGTGGTGTGCGTCCGTTCGGACAGGCCGCGATCGCCAGACACGGACCCGCTGCGCCGCAGACGTACCACGTCTTCATGTCCCACGTGCACTGGGACCACATCATGGGGCTGCCGTTCTTCTCACCTGCGTACATTCCCGGCAATCGCATTTGCATCTACGGCGGTCACGCCGAGCTCGAATCGGCGCTGCGGCGCCAGATGGACCCGCCATCGTTCCCGGTCGACTTCTCGGTATTGCGCGCCGACATCGAGTTCGTGCATCTCGCGCCCGGCACCGAATATCCGATTGCCGGCATGACCGTCCGTACGCTGCGGCAGCGACATACCGGCGATTCGTACGGCTACCGGTTCGAGCGGGGAGGCCGCACGATCGTCTATTCGACCGACTCCGAGCACAAGGTCGGGGACGCCGCGGAGACCGCCGCGTTCGTCGAGTTCTTCCGCGACGCCGACGTCGTCGTCTTCGACGCGATGTATTCGTTTGCCGATGCAACCTCCGTCAAGGCCGATTGGGGGCACTCGAGCAATGTGGTGGGCGTCGAGCTGTGCCAGCTCGCAGGCGCGGCGCACCTGTGTCTCTTCCATCACGAGCCGGCGTCCAACGACGCGGCACTCGCCAAGCTGCTCTCGGACACGAGGCGGCTCGAGGAGATCACCCGCACGGGTCCGCCGATGCGCGTTTCCTCGGCCTACGACGGGATGGAAATCGCCTTTTGACGCCGGCCAGGGCAGCGGATGCGCCAACGTCGCGCATGGGCGGCATCCGTCTGGCGGGGGCATTGCTTGCCGTCGCACTGGCGGCGCTGATCTGGCTTTCGCCACGCGCAACGGTGCCGCTCCGGGAGGCGTGGTTCGACGGCTATCAGCGGGTCGCGCCACGAAGCGTGCATGCGATGCCCGCCGTCGTGGTCGAGGTCGACGCCAGGAGCCTGGCGGCGCTCGGGCGGTGGCCGTGGCCTCGTTCGCTGCTTGCCGAACTGGTGGAGCGCATCAACCGGCATCAGCCCGCCGCGATCGGCGTGGACATCCTGATGCCAGAACCTGATCCGCTGTCGCCGGAGCGCCTGCTCCATCGCGCGGGAGCGGTATCGCCAGCAGAAGCACGCGAGCTCGCCCGACTTCCGTCCAACGACGCGTTGCTCTCCCGCGCGTTGGCGGCTGCTCCGGCCGTGCTCGCGGTCGCCGGCATGCCCGAGCGCACGGGCATGCCGCTGCGTGCGCCACCGTTCCTGGTGCAGGATTCGACGCCGGCCGGCGCCAACGAGCGAGCCGCGCCGAGGGTCGAGCGATTCGCGGGTGCGCTGACCAGCATCGACGAACTCAATCGAGCGGCGACCGGCTGGGGAATCATCTCGGCCAATCCGGTGGGCGGCGTGATCCGGCGCGTGCCGCTTGTCGCGGAAATCGACGGCACGCTGATCGGCGCGCTCTCCATCGAGCTCTTTCGGGTCGCCGCTCGCGAGCCCGCGCTGCGCCTCGTCGTGTCGGGCCCTTCGGTGCGGGGGATTGCGATCGGGCAGGGGTTCGTGGCAACGGAAACCGACGGAGGCGCACGCGTATATTTTTCGCTGCGCAACGGCGCTCGTTTCGTGTCGGCCATCGACGTGTTGCAGGACCGCATCGATCCCGAGCGGTTGCGGCAGAAGCTGGCGCTGATCGCAGTCACCGGGCTCGGGTTGGGCGAGTATCACTACACGCCGGTGGGCGAGCGCATGCCGGGCAGCGAGATCCACGCGCAGCTTCTCGAGAATCTGTACGAAGGCACGCTGCTTCACCGGCCCGCGTGGGCGCCGATGCTCGAGGCCGGGGCCTTCGCACTGCTTGGAACGCTGCTCGTCTGGGTTACGCCCATATGGAAGCCGCGCAACGCGATGGCGCTCGCGATGTTCGGTGTCGGAACGCTGCTGGCCGCGGGCTACGCCATGTTCCTGTCGCAGCGCCAGTTGCTGGATGCCGCGACGCCGGCGGTGAGCATTGCGCTGCTCTTCGGCGCGCTGCTCGTGCTGACGCTCGCCGAAGCGACGCGGCAGCGCAAGTCGCTCGAGCAGGTGCTGCAGCGCCAGCGCGAGCACAACGCCCGCATCGCCGGCGAGCTCGATGCTGCGCGGCGAATCCAGATGGCGACGCTGCCGCGAGCCGAGCAGCTTGCCGACGAGCGTCGCATCGATCTCGCCGCGACGATGCTGCCGGCCAGGGAAGTCGGTGGCGACCTGTACGACTTCTTCCGTCTGGACGAGCGCCGGCTGTTCTTCCTGATCGGCGATGTCGCGGGCAAAGGCCTGTCGGCGAGCATCTTCATGGCGGTCAGCAAGGCGCTGTACAAGAGCGCGACGCTGCGAGCTGCTGCGCCGGACATGGGCGCACTCATGTCCGCGGCCAACGCCGAGGTTTCGCGCGACAACCCGGAGATGCTGTTCGTCACGGTGTTCGCCGGCATCCTCGACCTCGAAACCGGCGACCTCTCGTATTGCAACGCGGGGCACGAGAATCCCTGCCGGCTTCATCCGGCCGATCATGAGGTCCGTCGCGTCGGCGGCGGCGACGGTCCGCCGCTGTGCGCAATGGACGATTTCGCGTATCGTGGCGCGCACCTGACGCTGCGACCAGGTGAGCTTCTTTGCGCGGTCAGCGATGGCGTGACCGAGGCGCAGAATCCGGCGGGCGAGCTCTACGGCAATGTGCGCCTTGCAACGCTCCTTTTCGACTGGCGCAGTTCCGAGCGGTCGGCACGCGAGGTCGTCGATGCCGTGCGCGCAGACGTGGCCGCGTTCGTGGCGGGCGCCGAACCGTCGGACGACATCACGGTATTGGCGCTGCGCTGGAACGGTCCGCAGGCGATTGCAGCGTCCGCACGCATCTCGCGTTGAGCCTGCCGCAGGGCGGCATCCGGCGCGGTGTTCCGGCGATCGCGCCTCAGCGAACGACGATCTCGACGCGCCGATTGCGGGGCTCGGCCACGCCGTCCGGCGTAGGTACGGCCGGCTCACGCTTGCCGCGGCCGACCGCGACGATGTTCTCCGCCGCGATCCCGCGCCGGATCAGCACCGCGCGGACGGTTTCGGCGCGTTTGCGGGCGAGCGCGTCGTTGAACGTGTCGGTGCCGACGAGGTCGGTATGTCCGACCACGACGATGTCGGGAACCGGGTACCGCGCGATTTCCACGAACACGTTATCGACCATGCGCTTCGAGTCGTCGGTGAACTCGTCCGATTGCTCGACGAAGTACAGCGTGAACGTCTGCGGGCGCATCGGCTGCGCGGCAAGTGCTGGCCCGAAGCGCGCCTGCACGTCCGTGGCATTGGTCGTGTAGGCCTGCGGCCCGGACGAGGTGAGGTTCGCCGCTGCGTAGGGCTGGTCGAGCACCAGCGTCTTGTCGCCCTGCTGCACGGTCACCGCGCTGGCGCGGCCATCCTTTTCCGGGAACAGGACGACGGTGCCCGTCTGCGTGGCGCACCCGGCGAGCCACACCGCAAGGAGCGCGCCCGTGGCGCCGCGCTCAAGGCCTCGCAGCCACCGGCTCATGGGTACTCACCGCGAATTCGGTTCCCCGCACGCCAAGGACCGCGAATGGCGTACGGACGGTCATCGCGTCGGGCGACTGCTTGGCAATGCGCCCCGAGACCACCGTGAGCGAACCAGTCGAAAGCGACGAGTCGAAACGCCCGCGGTTGGTCGTCGCGTCAAACTCGTAGCGATCGAGCGACAGGATGCTGTTCGGCCCGGCGGACAGCAGCGAGTTGTCGCCCATCGTGATGCCCACCGACGCGTCCGCGCCGGTCTTCACCACGTCCGCGGTCTCCAGTCGCATGCCCACCGTGGCGGGAAGCGCCTGGCCGCCGCGCTCGATCGTAACCGGACCTTTGGCGATCTTGACCTGCCCGATCTCGGCTGCGATTGCCATGGGGACGATGCCCGTGACCCATGCGACGGCGAGCGCAAGCAGCCAGGCCTTCGAATCCATCGCCATCCTCGCCCTCCTCGCAGGAACGGGGTGCCCGCACAACCTTCCGCCGCCGCCTGCAGCACGTAGAATCCCGGCAGAACCGCGGTGCGCGCGCCTCGCGCGGGTCCACAGTATCGCACCGGCGCACGCGGTGAAGACGATGACGACCTCTTCCACCCTGCCGGACGACGAACACCGCGTCTTCGCGGCACGGATGAGCATGCTGCACCAGACACGCGCCTTTGTCGAAGGGTTCTGCGCGAGCCGCGGCATCGCCCCACGCGACGCGCTGCGGCTGCTGCTGATCGTCGAGGAGCTGTTCACCAATTCCGTCGTGCATGGCTACGGAGGCGACTGCGACGAGCCGATCGGCATCACGCTCCGCGCCGCGGACGGCGGTGTGAGCATCCTCTACGAGGACGCCGCCCGGCCGCACGATCCCCTTGCGATGCTCTCCGCTGCGGGACCCGGCCCTGCCGCCTCCGTTGAACGGCGACCCGTCGGACAGCTCGGCGTGCATCTGGTCGCCGGACTTGCCGAGGACGCCCGGTATTCCTACGAAGAAGGGCGCAACCGACTGAGGCTCGTGCTGCGCACCTCGGAGTGAGCGCATCGCGCTCCGCGCGCGCATTGGCAGTCGCGAGCCGTCGGCTCCTGGATGTCGTCGGCGGCTCGCTTTGCGTCTCGTCAGCGCAAATGGTGGATCCGCTGACCCAGCATCTCCGGAATGATCAGTGTCACGCCGCGATCGGTCACGTGGAAGCGCTTCCGGTCCTCGTCCGGGTCGACACCGACGACCAGTCCTTCGGGCAGCTTGCAGTGCTTGTCGACGACCGCGCGCTTGAGCACCACGTGGCGGCCCACCTCGACATTCGCCAGGATCACGGAATCCTCGATCGTGCAGTAGCTGTGCACCCGCACCTTGGAGAAGAGCAGCGAGCGGCGCACGGTCGAGCCGCTGACGATGCAGCCGCTGGCGATGATCGAGTCGAGCGCCGTGCCGCGGCGGCCGTCGTCGTCGAACACGAATTTCGCCGGCGGAAGCTGTTCCTGGTGGGTCCAGATCGGCCAATCCTCGTCGTAGAGGTTGAGCTCGGGCTCCACCTGGACCAGCGCGAGGTTTGCCTCCCAGTACGCGTCGACCGTTCCCACGTCGCGCCAGTACGGAACGCCCTTGCTCATGTTGACGCAACTCTTGACGTAGTCGTGGGCGCGGACGCGCGCCCCCTCGGCGATCAGACGTGGAATCAGGTCGCGACCGAAATCGTGCTTCGAGTCGGCGTCGTCGGCGTCACGCAACAACTCGCCGTAGAGAAAGTCGGCGTCGAATACGTAGATGCCCATGCTGGCGAGCGCACGGTCGGGCCGGCCGGGCATCGGCGCCGGATGCGCCGGCTTTTCCTCGAAGCTCAGCACCCGGCCGTCGGCCTCGACGCACATCACGCCCAACGCGCTCGCGTCGGCGAGCGGCACTTCGACGCACCCGATCGTCAGCTGGGCCCGATTGGCGACGTGCTCCTCGATCATCCGGCCGTAATCCATCTTGTAGACGTGATCGCCGGCGAGGATCAGCACGAAGTCGGGCGCATGGCGGCGCAGGATGTCCAGGTTCTGGTAGACCGCATCGGCGGTGCCGAGGTACCAGCTCGCCTCGACGCGCTGCTGTGCCGGCAGCAGCTCGACGAATTCCTGGAACCGGCCGTCGAAGAAGCTCCAGCCGCGCTGCACGTGGCGGATCAGGCTCTGCGACTTGTACTGCGTGCAGATCCCGATGCGCCGGATGCCGGAATTCACGCAATTGGACAGCGCGAAGTCGATGATCCGGAACTTGCCGCCGAACGGGATCGAGGGCTTGGCCCGCCAGTTGGTCAGCTCCGCGAGGCGGCTTCCCCGCCCGCCGGCGAGGATCAGCGCGAGCGTGCTCTTCGTCAGCAGACCGGGTGTATGCAGGCGTTGAGCGCCGAGCGGAAAAAGCGGGATGACTCCGTGTTCGTGAAGGATGTTCACCGGGGATGCCTCCTTCGACCTTCGGGGCAGCGACAAGCGCTGCACTCATACGGGTGCGGACCGCCGTCGATCGCGGCCGCCAACCGCCGGAGGCCCGGCAGTGCGTGGCGTTCTGCGTCGGCACGAAGCCGGCGCGCCGCGTCGCTCGATGTGACCAGAGTACGCCTACTGGCACAAGGATGCGCCGCTTCGGCAACTATTTTGCGGCGGACGTCGGCGTCGCGCACGCTGCCCTGCAGCACCGTCGGCAGCCGCGCCGCAGCGGAATGCCGCTATTGCCCCGACATTCCGCGCTAACCTGGCCGGCGAGTTTCGGCTACCATCTTACGGCGCACGTGCTGCTGCAGCCGGGTGAATCGGCCGTCGCGCGCCCGCTCCACCGCAGACCCACTGGCCCAAACCATGACCGCTGCCGCTCGCAACCGTGCCACCTTTCCGAATTCACGACGCCACGGTGGCGGCTGGGTGTGGCTCACGCTGCTCGCCCTCATCGCGCTCGCGGCCCTGTGGTTCTGGGCGATGATCGCGTGGAACTACTCGTCGGGAGAGCGGGCGGGCTGGGTGCAGAAATTCTCGAAGAAGGGCTGGATCTGCAAGACCTGGGAGGGCGAGCTCGCGCTGGTCACGATGCCCGGCACCGCGCAGGAGAAGTTCCTCTTCACCGTGTGGGACGAAAGTGTGGCGCAGCAGATCAACGCGGCGATGGGCAAACGCGTGTCGCTGCACTACGACGAGAAAGTCGGGCTGCCCGGGAGCTGCTTCGGCGAGACGCGCCATTGGGTGAATGGCGTCAAGGCGGTCGAGGACATCCCGCTGGCGCCGGGCATCGTCGTGCCCACGCAGCCGCAGACGGCAGCGCCCGCCCCGCAATAGCCTTGTGGCCGTTGCGAGGGCGGCGCCGGCGCGATCGCCGGTCCGGTTTTGTCCTGGCCTCGCATACGCGATCTTGACGCGGCATTCCGGCGGGCAACGCTTTCGCCTCACGTCTGCACGCGATCCCGGAAGGCCCGCAGTGCATAAAGCAGATCGGCGATCAGCGTCTCCTGGTAGCGGTAAGCCATCTCCTGCCCCATCGGCACGAGGATCGACAGCGACTGGCGGCGGCAGCGATCGGAGAGCGCCGCGAAGCGCTCCATGATCTGGCCGAGCTTCGCGCGTGCCTCGGCTGTGCGATGCCGATCGCTGACCGGCATCTCGGCGATTTCCCCGACGGTGATCCCGGGTCCGAACAGTTCGGGTATCGCGCGCTCGATGCCCACTCGGTCGGCGTCGATGCGCCACAGACGCGAGCGATGCCAGAGGGCCATGCCGTTGAAGAGCACCGAGAACGCGAGCGCGAGCTGGATCCAGGTGGCCGTCGGCATGATGTCGATGATCCAGGGAAGGTATTCGCCGACAAGATCCGGTCCCTCGCTGTCGTAGTAGCTCCGTGCCGCCTTCGCAAGCGGCAGCCCCGTGAGGTTGGCTGTTTCGCGGTTCTTGCGTACGAAGCTCGGGAAGACCGCGGCGAGCGCCGTGATGATCCCCTGCGTGGTGGAACCGGACGCGCAGCCGTTGCCAACCACCAGCGTGTCGACGTTGAGCACCTGCTTGTCCTCCGGGGGCAAGCGGCGGACGTAGTCGTATTGGCCCGCACCGATGCTGCCGACGCGTGTGAACGGCACGACGTGCGCAAGCGCCGAGGCTTCCGGAATGTTCAGGATCTGCAGCTTCCGGTCGCGCACGGCCTCGGTGAGCAGCCGCGCGTCCTCGTCGATCACCATCGCCCCGAGGTCGAGTTCACCGCGTTGGAGCATGTCGAGCTGCTGCTCGATCGGCTGGGTCGAAATCCGGAGATCGAGCTCGGCGAGTTGCGCGACCAGCCGGCGCAGCAGGGATTCGGTGCCGCTACCGACGGGCCCGATCCCCAGTCGCGCGCCGCGCAGGTCTTGCGGAGACCGGATGCGATCGGCGTCGCGGCCAAGGACGACCAGCGCTTCGGGCCGGGGCAGGCGACCGATCAGTTCGAGCGATGCGCCGGCCGGCCATTCGATCCCGTCCTGAACGAGCGCAAACTGCACGTCGCAACGGGTCCGGCCCGCAATCGAGTCGCTGGATGTTCTCGACCGAGCCGGCCGTCGCGACGTTGTCGACCCTTCCCTTGCGTAGCCGCGTCTCGGCGGCAATCTTCTCGACGACCGCATGGTAGTTGCCGCGTTCGCTGCCGGAAAGGAAACCGACGCGCACGTGCCGCAGGCTCGGCGAGGTGTCGGAAAGCGCCACCAGCAGGGCGATCAATGCGAGCGCACCGAACAGCAACGCGGTCTTCATGCCCCTGGACATGGCGAATGCGTCGCTTCGCACGCCCAGCACGCGGCGAAGGCGTTCCTTCGGGATCAACGATGGACATGCTCTACTCCGGTCCAACGGGCTCTCCACACAATTCGCACGCGGATAGCAAAGTCGCGGGCCGCTTTGGCGATGCGCGAGGCGCATCGCCAAAGCCACCGCAGGCACCGGTTCGCCGCAGGTGCATCGGGAGGAGGTTGCTTAGCCCTGAGCGGCCGGCGTCGCGGTCGGATCCGCCCTCCAGATGCGATAGCGGACGTCGACCCCGACGGGGACGTATACGACCAGCGGCAGGCGGCTGTTGTAGCGGACGAGGCGCGGCTCGCCACCAGCGTGACGAACCGCTCCACTTTGGGGGCGTTGGGATCGACCGCCATCAGCGTGCCGGCCATCGGGCCGAGTTTGCGCAGCATGTAGCGATCGAAGCCCCAGCCCTTGATCGTTTCCTTCTCGATCTTGCCGCCGAAGAAGTAGCGATTGTGCGCGTCGACGCTGACGGTCTTGCCGACGATGAGCTCGACCTTGACGGTCGTTTCGTCCTCCTGGGGCGGGAGCTCGATTACATACCGGACCATGCCCGGTTCGGCGGGTGGGAACGCCTTCATGTTGTCCGCAGCGATGGCGACGTTGGCGACGAACACGAGCAAGGCGATGGACAGGAGCGTCTTCATGGCAGGAGGCGTCGATTGAATTGGTCGGGGCGTGGCAAGGGAAGCGACGAAGGGAGTCGATCGATCGCCACACTTGCGTGCGTGCGGGCGTTGGTCCGACGTGCGACATCGGGCGCTGCGAACGGGGCCGCGCGATCGACGTCGAGCGCACCGCTCAGGACGCGTACCCGAGCACTGCGAAGTAGTGGCAGGTCGTGCCGGCAACGACAAACAAGTGCCAGACGAAATGTGCGTACCGCCAGCGCGAATCCAGCACGAAGAACACGACACCCGCCGTGTACGCGATCCCGCCGGCCGCGAGCCAGGCAAGACCGGGTGCGGCGACCCGCTCGGTCAGCGGCACGAGCGCGATGAGCACGAGCCAACCCATCACGAGGTACAGGCCCGTGGAAAGGACCGGATGCGCAATACGATCGAATGCCTTGAGGACGATGCCAACGGCCGCCAGCCCCCAGACCACGCCGAACAGCGTCCACCCCCACGACCCGGCCAATGCACCGAGCGTGAACGGCGTGTAGGTTCCGGCGATCATCAGGTAGATCGCGCCGTGGTCGAGCCGGCGGAAGATCGCCTTCGCCCGCGGATGCGGCAGCGCGTGGTAGAGCATGGACGCGCCGTACAGCAACACCATCGCCGTGGCGAACACGCTGGCACCGACGATGTTCGCCGCATCGCCGCCGCGGGACGCCGCGAGCATCAGGAACGGCACCGCGACGATTGCCGCGATAAGCGCGAAGCCATGGCTCACGCTATTGGCGATCTCCTCGCCCAGGGTCTGCCTTCTCTCGTCCATCGGACGTATTGTCGCATTTGTGGATCGTGCGTCGTCGACGCTCGGCACGGGACCGGCAAGCGATGGCGAATCGCGAGCGAACGTGGCCCTCGGCGCAGGCAGTTGACTTCCGTCAACGCACAAATTGGTGCGGCGCTGGAGATTACTCGGACGGCGGCCCGGAGTTCGGTTCGCGCTGCAAGCTCTTTTCGGAGGCCGACGTGGCTGACCGGGACATGCTGCTCGAAGTCCTGTCGCTGTCGCGGTCAGCGACCCTTCTGGTATGTCCCGATCAGTACCGCTTGCGCAAGGACGTGGCCCTGCATCGCCTTTTCCAGCACGGCCTTCTTCGGATGCCTGAGATCGGGCAGCACGGTGTCGAGTGCGTACAGCTTGTGGAAGTAGCGGTGGCGGCCGATCGGCGGACAGGGACCACCATACCCGGTGCGGCCCCAGTCGTTGACGCCCTCCTGCGTGCCGGGCGGCAATCCGGCCGGCTTGACCGCCTCCGGCAATCCGCTGGTTGCCGCAGGAATGTTGTAGAGCACCCAGTGCACCCACGTCATTCTGGGCGCCGCCGGATCGGGCGCGTCCGGGTCGTCGACGATCAGCACCAGACTCTTCGCGCCGGCGGGCGCGCCGCCGAAGGCAAGCGGCGGCGCGACGTCGTTTCCTTCGCAGGTGTGGCGCGAGGGAATCGTGCCCTCGTGCACGAATGCGGATGACGTGATCGTGAGGCTCATTGGCTTCTCCTCTGCAATGGCAATGAACGAGTACTGCGACGAACAGCACAATCGAATGCACGGCCGCCGTGAACCACTCCGTCAAGGGTCGTCTCGCGCGGTGCCGCAAGGATAGGGGTGAGCCAATCACTGCCGACGATCGCTTCGTCGTCACCGCCTGGGTACGCGCACGAAGGCCAGAACGATGCCGCCGGCGACGAAGAAGACGGCGAGCGACGCCATTGCCGCGCGCTGGCTGCCCGTCGTCGCGCTGACGACGCCGAAGGCGAGCGGCCCGAGCGCGGCGGATGCGCGGCCGACCAGCGTGTGAAACCCGAAATACTCGGACGCGCGGTCGATCGGCACCATTCCGGCGAACAGGCTGCGGAACAGGCTCTGCGTCGAGCCGAGCACGACCCCGAGCGCCAGCGTGACCGCGATCGCGCCATTGCGGCCCTCGGCCGTGGCGATGAGCGATCAGCACCGCGATCCACAGTGCGAGCGCGACGTAGATCGCGCCGCGCTGCGACCAGCGGCCGCCGAGCCATCCGAAGAAAATCGTCGCCGGGATGGCCACCAGCTGGAGCAGCGAGCGACAGCATCAGGATCTCCTGGACCTCCATTCCGTACGTCCTGCGAAACGTCAGCGCGGTGAAGAACACCGTCGTGACGACGCCGTCGTTGACGAGATAGTAGGCGAGCAGGAGCTTGGGCACGTTGCGATCGTGTCGCCACGCCGCGCACCGTCGACAGGATTCGTCGATACGGGCCGGGTTCGCCCTTCGCCGCGTCCGCTCGGCGCATCCGCGGGCAGGCCCATGACGGCGGGCAGTCCGATCGCGACGAGGAATGCGGCGGTGACCGGGAACGCCAGGGCGAAGGTGGCCACGTTCGCGGGCGCGAGGCCGTCGCGTGTGAACGGCAGGCACAGCAGAAAGCACGCCACGCTTCCAAGGTAGGACAGTCCCCACGCCAGCCCGGACACGCGGGCGAACCGCGCGGGCGCCACGATCAACGGCAGGTACGAGTTGTAAAGGCTCGTCGCGAGCAGATGCGTGGCGTGCGCGATGGCGAACATCGCGATGCCGAGCGCAACTTCGCCGGCGTCGACCAGAACGAGCATCGCCGTCGCCGCGCCGCACGCGACGGTCATCGCGGCCAGAAGCGCGCGCCGGCGACCCGTCGTATCGGCAAATGCGCCGATCCATGGGCCGAGGAGTCCGGCGATCGAGCAGCGGAAGCCCTAGGCGATCGACCACAGCATGTCGGCGTTGCCGCGGCCGGCCGCGATGAACGTGGCGAAGTACAACGGAAAGCCGACGCCGGACACGATGAGCGTGTACCCGTGCGCCGCCATGTCGTAGGCGATCCACGAGGTCAGCGTGCGACGTGTTCCGACCGCGGGTCGCGTTGACCGATCCCGTCATGCGCGGGCCGGTCGACCGCGTCAGCCGTTAGCGCACGGCGGAGAGCCGAACGCGCGCGGGCGCGGCGTCTTGCTGTGCGCGTGTTCGGCGAAGCCCTGTTCGATCAGCTCGATGGCCCGGGCGGCCAGCGGCGACACGTAGCGCTTCGGCGCGCATCAGGATGCCGGTCCGCGGACGAATGTCGAGCTCCGGAATGCTGATCGCCACGAGGCGCGACGTCCAGCCGTGGCGCATGCGCCTCGTCGCGCGGCGCGAGGCTGAACACGTCGGTCGTGCTGACCGCCTCGAGGATGGCCTCCCACGAATTGGTCTCGATGGCGTGCGGCCGGTCGCCCAGGCCGAACTTCGTCAGGACGTGTTCCACCACCTGCCGCGCCGGCACGCCCGCGCTCGGCGCCGCGCTGCGAAACGCGGCGAGGTCGCGAATCGTCGGATTCCTGAGCTTGGTAAGCGGGTGACCGGTGCGCACGATCACGACGAGTTCGGACGACAGGAGTTCCCGGAAGTGCAGGTTCGGCGGCGTTTCGAGCAGTCCGCAGACCGCGAAATCGAGATTGCCCGCCTCCAGCAGTCCGAACAGCTCGGCGTTGAAGCCCACGTGCAAGCTGGACCTGCGCGGCCGGGCGCTCGACGATGAAGCGCGGCAGCAGCGACTGGCTGACGAGGCGCGCCACCACATGTCCGGCGCCGACGCGCACCTTGCCGACCTTGCCCGCCGCGAGCTGGGCGACCTCGCGTTCGGCGTCGTGCAGCGTGACGCGCGCCTTGTCGGCGCGTGCGCGCAGCGCCGCCCCGATCGGGGTCAGCTCGACGCCGCGCGGAGCGCGAACGAACAGCCGCGCGCCAACGTGGGCCTCGAGCCGCTGCAGGCTCCGCGTGAGCGCGGGTTGGCTGATGCCAAGGGTCTCGGCCGCCCGCGCGAGATTGCGCGATCTCGCAGATCGCGAGGAAATACTCGAGTTCCCGGTTCAGCAGAGACATGCGCAAAAGTTATCGAATTATGCGTTTTTGTCATTTGAACACATACGGCCTTTCCGCACAATCAACGGTTGCCTCCACAGTCGTGCCCGTATGTGGAGAGCCGGGTCGCCAGCGCGAGTCCCGGGACGCAGCCTTCGCGCTCGGCGCGACGCAGCGATGCGATGCATGCACCGGATGCATCGATATCTGCGTGTGCCGCATCACGTGCGTCCGGCAACGGGCCTACAGTCGTTTGTCCACTAGCGCCACGGAACTGCGGCGCCGGTTACTGCAACACATTGCATGTCACATCCGGCGGTCGCCGAAGCGGCATTGATCCGGAAAGGTACGATGGCGCCTGTAGCTCAATCGTGGTCCGCCGGACGCGCGCAGTCGCCCGGGACGAGGCTCGCCGTCGCAGCGATGCCGGCACCGCAATCGAGCGGATGGGCGCAGCGACCCTCCAGCGTCGACGAGCTGGCTGCGCAGGCTACGTATCCCACCGCGTCGCTGATGTCGTTCCAGCTGAACGACTGGTACACGGCGAACTTCCACGGTATCGACGACTCGCTCAACCAGGTCGTGTTCCGCGCGGCGATCCCGTTTGCCCTCGGTAGCACCAATCACATCTTCCGCATTGCGCAGCCCTACGTGACGTCGTCGCCGTCGGGAGCCACGGGCTTCGCCGACACCACGATCTTCGACCTGATGGTGTTCAACCAGGCGCGCGGAATGAACTGCCCGCGCCATTCGCGGCCATGGCGCAACGCTCGCGCAAGCGCTGATTCCAACAGGAGCATCCGCAGATTGTCGAAGCCAACGAAGTCGAATCGAGGAGTGCAGCGCCGCAAGTCCTGGCTGGCGGCCACGATGTTCTCTGCCCTCGTTGCCGCATCCCCCGTTGCCCTCGCCGGCGAAGGTGGCACGTCGCACATCATGCCGGGCGCCAATGCAACGCTGGTGGACCTGCCGCCGACGTCGCCCGGAGGATTCTTCAAGCCGATGTACATCAACTACCGGGGTGACGCCTCGGCGCGCGTTCCCACGGCGGCCGGAATCGTCGCCAACCTGAACGCGGATGCCAACACGCTCGCGCTCGGTGGGGGCTACGGCTTCGAGCAGACGGTCCTTGGCGGCGGTCACTACGCGGTGGCCGCGTTCCTGCCGTACACCTGGCTCTCGATCTCCGGGAACTCCGCGGCACTGGGCGGCCTGCAGATCCAGAACAGCATATCCGGCCTCGGCGACCTGACGGTAGTGCCGGTGATGCTGGCCTGGAAGGCCGACAGCTGGCAATACGACTTCCTGATGCCGATCTACGCGCCGACCGGAAGCTACGAGGTCGGCCGGCTCGGCAACACGGGCCTCAACTACTGGACGTTCGATCCGATCTTCGGTGCGGCGTACAGCAACGCCAAGTCGGGCCTCAGCGCGGCCGCGCACTTCGGCTACGCGATCAACACCGAGAACAACGACACCAGCTACAAGAGCGGCGACATCCTGCACATCGACGCGTCGGTGCAGCAGATCTTCCCGCTCGGTTCCGGATTCGCGAACGTCGGCGCGGAGGCGTGGTATTTCCAGCAGGCGACCTGCGATAGCGGACCCGGCGCGACGCTCGGCTGTTTCAAGGGACGCACTGCCGGCATCGGGCCGGTGCTGGGCTACATCCAGCCGATCGGCAAGGAGAAGCTGCTCTTCGAGCTCAAGTGGCTGCCGGAACTGGAAACCAAGAATCGCCTGAACGGTGACTACATCTGGCTCAAGATGGTCTACACGTTTTGACGATCGATCCGGTCGCTTGTGTGCAGCGAGTCTTTCGCTTGCGCCTACCGAATTCGATGTCCAAATGAAACGAGGATTGCCATGAAGACGATGATCTCTGCCACGGGCCGCACCGCGCTCGCGGCATTCGCACTGGCGTTGCCGCTGGCAATAGCCCTGACGCTCGCCGGTTTCGCCGCGCCGTCCTGGGCGCAGCAGCTCGTCCAGCCCAAGGCAGGCATTGCCGGCGAATGGCGCCTCATCGGGCGGACGCATGCCGATCACGCGGCGGACCACGACTCGATCATCGTCAAGGGCCCGTTCGACAACTTCCGCAAGATCAAATTCAAGGTCACCGACGCCCCGCTGAATATGCAGCACATGGTCGTCACCTACGACAACGGCAATCCGGACAAGATCGACATCCGCCAGAACATCCCGCAGGGCAGGGAAAGCCGCGCTATCGACCTGCGCGGCATCGGCAAGCGCAGCGTCCGCAGGATCGATTTCTGGTACGACACCAAGGGCTTCCTCAAGGGCAAGGCCGACGTGACCATGTTCGGGATGAAATGGATGACGGAACGCTCAAGCAGCACTCGCAGCTGAATATCGGCTTCCGGATGAGGGCACAATTCATGAAGCACAACGACGCACGATCACTCTGCAGCACCGTACTTGGGATGGTGTTTGCGACGGTAGCATCGGCGCAGGAAATCCTGCCGTTCCCGCCCGCACCGTCCGGCTCCAGGGCGGGGCTGACGATGGAAGATTCCACCTACAAGAAACGCGTCGAGCCCAAGCGTCTCGAAGCAGGCGCGCCGAACATCCTGATCATCCTGATGGACGATGTCGGGCCGGGCACGCCGTCGACCTATGGCGGCGAGATCAACACGCCGACGCTCGACCGAGTGGCGAAGATGGGGATCGCCTTCAACCGCTTCCATTCCACTGCCATGTGCTCACCCACGCGGGCTTCACTGCTCACCGGGCGCAATCACACGTTTGTCGGCAATGGCCAGATCGCGGCTATCGCGAACGACTTCGACGGCTTCAGCGGGACCCTCCCGAAGACGTCCGCGACGGTCGCGGAAGTGCTCAAGAACTACGGTTACAGCACCGGCGCCTGGGGCAAGTGGCACAACACGCCCGAGGAGCAGATCACGAACATGGGGCCGTTCGACTATTGGCCGACCGGCTATGGCTTCGAGTATTTCTACGGCTTCCTGGCGGGCGAGGCTTCGCAATACGAACCGACGCTGACGCGCAACACCACCCAGGTAATCCAGCATCCCAAGAAGGGCTACCACCTCACCGAGGACATCGCCGAGGATGCGATCAAGTGGCTGCGCGAACAGAAGGCCTACGCGCCGGACAAGCCGTTCTTCATGTATTGGGCTCCGGGCGCATCGCATGGCCCGCACCAGGTGATGAAGGAATGGGCGGACAAGTACAAGGGCAAATTCGACGATGGCTGGGACAGGTATCGCGAGCGCACGTTTGCGCGAGCAAAGGCCAAGGGCTGGATCCCGCCGAACGCGCAACTCACGCCGCGCCCCGCTTCGATGGCGTCGTGGGAATCCATCCCGGAGGCCGAGAAGCCGTTCCAGCGCCGCCTCATGGAAGTGTTCGCCGGCTTCACCGAGCACGCCGACTACAACGCGGGACGGGTCATCGCCGAGATCGAGCGCCAGGGAAGACTGGACAACACGCTGATCTTCTACATCTGGGGTGACAACGGGTCTTCGTCGGAGGGTCTGAACGGCACCATCAGCGAGCAGCTCGCGCAGAACGGCATTCCGACCACGATCGCGCAGCACATCGCGGCGTTGCAGGAACTCGGCGGTCTCGACGCGCTCGGCGGCCCGAAGACCGACAATATGTTCCACGCCGGATGGGCCTGGGCGGGCAGTACGCCCTACCAAGGCACCAAGCTCATGGGAGCCTATTTCGGGGGCACCCGCCAGCCGATGGCCGTCGCCTGGCGGAAATCCATCAAGGCAGACGCCGTGGCCCGGCCGCAGTTTCACCACGTGATCGACGTCGTGCCGACGATCTACGAACTGACGAAGATCACCGCACCTCGCGTCGTCAACGGCTTCGAGCAGGATCCGATCGAAGGCGTCAGCATGGTCTACGCATTTAGCGATCCCAAGGCCAAGGGGACGCGGACGACCCAGTTCTTCGACATCATGGCGAGCCGCGGGATCTACCACGACGGCTGGTTCGCCAGCGCCCCGGGCCCGCGTGAACCGTGGGTG
>CAVVRH010000040.1:0-101210 GCA_963750585.1 uncultured beta proteobacterium | reverse complement strand
CCGCCTTCTCGAAGGATCCGGTCGGCAAGCTGTGGTCTGGCATCTTCGGCGACAAGATCGGCGGGCAACATCGACTATTTCGCGCTGACGGGCGGCTTCGGGACGTTGATGGACCTGCTCGGCATCGGACTCTTCCAGCCGAAGACGACGGGCTCGATCATCCGCAAAGAGATGGGTGCGCTCTATGCGGGCGCCGGGCTCCCGCAGCAGGGCGTGATCACGGCCGGCGGCCATGGGGGCGTCCGCTCGACGCCGATGATCTCGGCCGCGACGCAGACCGCGCTCGATACGCTCCATGCGGCCGGGTATGACATTGGCCCGCAGGACCGGCAGTACGGCGCGCTCATTCCTTCCGAGAACCCGGACATTGAGAAAATGCGTGGGCGCCAGTCGCTCGCGCTCGGCACCGTCCTCGCCCAGAACGTCAACGAAGTCGTTCAGATCGCGAATCTGATGAACAACTTCGACCTGATGAACACGTCGATGGAAGAGGCGCAGCGCCAGATGCTCGAACTGGCGCGGGTGGCAGGTGTGGATCTCGTGAGCGGCATGCAGTCGGTGCAGCGGCAGTGGGAGATCGGCTTCTTCGGCGCCGGCCGCGACGCGCCGGGTGGCGCGGGTGCGAACAAAGGCGGCGACATTGGGCTCCTGCGCGCGAAGTCCGCCGTTGCTGGCTTTGCAGAGCTCTTCCGCGGCGACATTCCGAAGTCGATCGACGTCGCCCAACTGGCGATGGACGAATTCACCGAGAAGAGCGGGATGGACATTGCCCGCTACGGCGAAGACCTGAAGGTCGCCGCGCAGCTCGCCCAAGGGCTCGCGCCTGGGCAGGCCGTCGGCGGCGCGCTGCTCTCCGGACACGTCAGCACCTACACGACGCAGATGCGGCAGAACTTTACCGAATCCGTCGTGTCGCTCGTCAGCAAGGCCGTCGGCGATAGCCCGCTGCTGTTGGAGCCCATGCAGGGCGCGACGACGACGCTGACGGAGGCCGCGCAGCTCTGGAAAGAGGGCAAGTTCACCGACGCGAATGCGCAATTCAAGGTCGCCGGCGAGCAATGGGCCACGGCCATGAAAGCCGGCGAGTCATTCGTGGCCGCACTCCTCAAGGCGTCGCCGGATCTGCGGGCCGCGGTGCAGGAAGTCGAGAGCATGAGCAAGGCGACCGACCTCTTGGGGAGTTCGCTCTCCACCGCGCTCGGCCCGCTGATCGACCCCAACCAAGAGACGGCGAGCCTCGCACGGCAGGATCGGATCGACGCGTTGGAATTCGCCATCAGCCGCGCCAAAGCCTTCGGCGACGAGATCAAGGCGGCCGAGGCTCGAGATGGAGCTCGCCACGGAGAAGGCGGCCCAGTCCGTGGCCGGGAACGCCGGCGCCGGCCAGGCGTTCCTGACCGCGATGCGCCAGGGCGTGAAGCAGCAGGTCGTCGAAGGGATCATCGCCGGCGTTGTCGAGTCCGACGCCGTGAAGGCGGTCCTCGCGCCGTTCCTCACCACGGTGCAGAACGCGACCGAGACGATCGTCATGCATCCCGACCAGGCCAGCTCGGCGGTCGCGACGATCGATGCGGCATGGCAGCAGGTACTACCCGCGTTGACCAACGTGGTGAAGTTCATCGAGGCCATCGCGCCGCGGATCACGGGCCTGGAATTCGCCGAGGGCGGCATCGTGCCGGGGTTTCCCGGGACGCCAGCGATCATTACCGCGCATGCAGGCGAACTGGTCCTCAACCCGCGCCAGCAGCAGGCCTACGCGCATGCTCGTCACGAGAGCACCGTGGTGAACGTGAACATCAACGGCGCAACGCTGCTCAGCAACTCCGACCTTCACGAATTCGCGGATCGCGTCGGCGAGGCGACGTTGCGCCAGCTGAAGATGAACGGGCCGATCAGTCACTCACGACACTGAGAAGGAAAGTTATCGATGATCAGCAAAGCGCTCGCACTCCTGAAGGAACACGCCGCGCAAGCCATCGGAAAACCGGCGTACTGGTCGGACGTCGCCTACGCACTCACGGAGCTCCGCGAGGCGATGCCGGCGATGCCGAGCGGCCGCGTGGAGATGCTGAACGATCTCCAGCGACGGGCCCTGGCGGCGGAGTCAACGCACGACCCCGCGGTTGTGTCCGACCTGCTGCAGGCGTTGACGGCCTTTCTCGACGAAGAAATGAACGAGGCGCTGCGCGCCGAAACGGCGGCGCCAACGGAGGGGAACACAACAATGACAGAAACCGATCGGCGCCGGCGCGCTGAGGCAGATGAGTATCGTCGATATGCCGCGGACCCAGAGTCGCCGGCGGAGGCCTTCGAAGCCGCATGGCGCGCCGGCGGCCCCTTGAAGCGGACTGATAACCGCCCCGACGCCGCGACGGTCTTCGCGGAGGGATGGAGCGCGTTGGCGTAGGACGATATGTCGCGCGGCTAGGATCGCTTCCGAAGAGCCGGCACCGCCACCGGCCTGCCGCAGCGACTTACCGATCCGAGACTGGCACGCTCCGCCGCGCGAGGCGCTGCCAGGGATGTTCAGGTCCGAAAAAGTCTCATGCTGAGATCTTTTTCGGCAAAACTTTCGTTCTGGCATCTCCCGCAGCAACTCACCCGCCCCCCGCTCCGCAGATTTGGGGGGTTGCTAGCGATCCAATTTGGTCCCCATCCTAACCAACTGAGAAGTAGCAAACCCCGATTCAGGGGGCGAAGATGGAAACCTTCCTGACTCCAAATGGCGCAGCCCAGCTCGCGGGATGTGCGCCGGACACGGTGAAGGCGGCGGCAAAGCGCGGCGATCTGCGCATCGCCGGTGTGACGCCAAGCGGTTGCCGGCTCTTTGTGGTTCCGGACGTCGAGGATTGGATCAAAAGGCGGTCCGAACGCGCTGCGCGCCGTAGGGCGGTTGTAGCGCCGTAGCCAAAACGCGGACGTGGTGGTGGTGGCGGTGGCGGGGTAGGTGGTGGCGGCGGCAACTGATCAAGCGGAGACGCAGGCCGAGCTGTTTGCAGCGCCGTCAAAGCCGACCGGGCAACGACGCCGCCGCCGGCCGAAGCGCGGTACGACCCGCGAAGCACCGGCGGCCTTCAAGCTGCCCGCAGTGCCCCGGAGTGTCAGCGAATGAGTACCGGTGCCGCCGCCGCGACAATCGACTTCATCGCCGGTGCGTGGGCCAGGGGATCGACGCTGGATCCGCCGGCGCCGTTGGCCCTCGGCACCATTGCGGAGCGCAACAAGTGGCGTTTCCCTGGAGGGCGCGCGGCGCGAGGCCCGCGACCTCGTCGATCCGCTCGGCGAGAATAAACCGTCTTCGAGCGACGAGCACTTCCGCACGGTGATCGTTGAGGGCCTGGCGCATGCGCCGCAGTTTGGCTTCGAAACACCAGCGCCGGGAGGAACCGTACGCTGGCGGATGATATTGTCGCAGAAGCGGTCCGGCTCGCCGAGCGCGACGCCCTGATACGCGCCGAGCGCGCGAATGGTCGAACCGCACCCATTGCCTCCGACGCTGCGCAATCGCGCCGTTTCACGTTCGTCGACGACGTTGAGCTCGAGAACCAGCCGCCGGTCAACTGGCTCATTCAGGACGTTCTGCCCGCCGGAGCACTCGCCTGCCTGGTGGGCCCTTACGACTCGTATAAGAGCTTCGTGGCGGTCGACGCCGCAGCCTCGCCAGGCGCCGGCCTGCCGTTCCTCGGCAGGTTCCCCACCCAGAAGGGGCCGACGCTGTACATCCTCGGCGAGGGCGGCCGGCAGTTTGGCAGGCGGCTGCGCGCGTACCGAACGCATCGAGGCGTCACCGGAGCGCTCGGCATCAAGTTTCTCCTCCATCCCGTGCAATTCATGGACGACCGCGAGACGGAGCGCCTGCTCCGGGCAATCGCCGCGCTACCAGCACCGCCGGTGCTGATCGTCATCGATACGATGGCGCGTTGCCTCGTCGGCGGTGAGGAGAACAGCGCGCGCGACGTCGGCCTCTTTATCCATGGTGTGGAACGCATCCGGCACGCCACAGGCGCCGCGGTGCTCGTCGTGCACCACGCCGGCAAGGACGGCAAGACGCGCGGCAGCACGGGCCTCCCGGGCGCCGTGAAGTGGAGTTCGTCACCAGCGCCGATGGCGACTTCGTGACCGTGACATGCGGCGAAATGAAGGACGCCGACCGCTTCGAACCGATCATGCTGCGGCGGCGCTTGATCGAGCTCGAGGACGGCAGTACGTCACTCGTCCTCGAGCCAATCATCGACGCAGAGGCACCGCCGCGGGGCATCGGTGATCTTCCGCCGAGAGTCCGGCTTGTGCTGAGCGCGCTGGCCGAGGGCGCCACGAGACCGACCGAGATCATCAAGGCGAAGAACCTCCCCGACAGGACGGTCTACGACGCGTTGGCGAAGGCGAAGGAATGGGGCCTGATCACGCGGCAGGGGGCTGGGTACCGCCTGAGCGCAGAGGGGGAGCGCCTCCGTGTCTGATCATCTGCAACCGCACTGCGGTGGCACTGCGGTTTGCACATGCAGATTGCAGTGCAACGGGACTGCGACCGCACTGCAATGCACTGCACCCCCCTACCGGGGGGTGTGCAGTGCTGCAGTTGCAGAGTGCACCCGCATTTGCAGTAACCCCCAACCGAGGTCTTGGGCGATGACGGACCCTCGGGATCCTCCGCACCGTGCTCGAGCGCGCGGTATTCGACCTCACCGCTGCTGATCTGCCGGAGCTGGTCGGGCTGCTCGCTGGTGCGCAGGCGCGCGTACAGCTGCGCCTGGCAAGTGGCGATTTACAGGGGGCGAGTTCAGCAAAAATGCTCAGCGCAACCAGAATGCCGAGCAAATCGCTGCTGCGCTCGGCGTGCCCGAGAGCGCCGTCTACGACTGGGCGCGTAAGCGCCGCCGTCCCAGCGAGCGCTTCGGCCGGTTCGTCCGCTTCAACCTCGATGAGGTGCGCAGCGCCCTAAATCCCAAGACACGTGAGCACGGAACCCGGAAAAAGCCCCGTGCGAACGGGCATCTTTCGGCGTCGCCTACCACGCGCCTACCAGCCGAGGGCGCCCAATGAGCCGCCCCGTCGAGCACAACGTGCGCGGTCTTGAGAGCCAGCGGCGCCGCTTTCTCGCCGGCAAGTCGCTTCCATCCGAGACGTACGCTGCTGTTGAGAGACGCGCGAAGGACTTGGCGCGCGGCCGCGGCGGCCTGCGCAAATGCAACGGCGTCGAGCGCCACCTGTACTTCGACATGGCGCTGGTGGCGCTCATCCGCGACGCCGTCCTCGACGAAGTCGACCGACGCGGCACGCTGTTCACGGACGAGGGCGCGCTGCTCCCCGTCTTCACCGCGCTCGCCACCTTCCTCAACACCGGACGGCTGCACGCGATGGCGCTCGGCATCAAGCCCGATGTCGCGAGCAGCACGCCGTCCCTCGACGCGTACCTGGCGAAGAAGGCCAAGAAGGCGACCGGGACAAACGCGCGCGCCAACGGCACTGCTGAGCCTACAGCGAGCGCAGCGCTCCCGACGAGTGCAGAGCCCTCGCCCGCGGCGATCGACGCAGCAGCGCCGCCCGTATGCAGCGACGAGGCGCAGCCCGACGAGTCCGAAACAACGGCCGGCGCGACGGGACGCGCCACCAGCGAAGGAGAACCCACATGACACGATCAACACCCGGCCTGACCGAGGCCGCCATCGACGCGGGCATCGTGGCGCGGTTTGGCGCCAACGCCCTCAGCGTTGTGCCGCCGCCGGCGCAGCAGCTAGCGCCCGATGCGCCCGAGCCGCGCTGCTATCCGCAACGGGGGGAGTATGCGGAATTCGATACCGACGGCCGTCGGCAGGTGCAGATCTGGGGAAGCCGCCGCATCCAGGGGCGCGATGAGGAACTCACCCTCGTCTCAGCCGATAAGTGCCACGGCCTCACCAGCATCAGCGCGGTATTTCTCTCGCACCCGGCGATGACCTGGTCGACCGACGGCGGCTCTCTGCTGACGCTGCACGCGCCAGAGGAGCTGATCGGTACGCGCGTCTCGTTCTTCATCATAGGGCCCAGCGTCATCGTCAGGCCGCGCTACTGACGCGAGCGGCAAAGTCTCCATGGCCGTGACCATCCTCGACGCCATGAACGACCCGGCGCTGTTCGGCGGTGGTTCGACAAGGACAGCTGGCGTGCGTGGCACGCGTTCCTGGCGCGCTGTTCGGGCTGCGCTTCGAGAAGAGGCGGCCTCGAGCCTATCGCCATGCAACCGGGCGCACGGTCGACCCCGCAGCGGCGGCCCGAGAAGCGTGGGTGGTCGTCGGTCGCCGCGGCGGCGAATCCCGCATTGCCGCCCTGGTCGCTGCGTACCTGGCGACCTTTCGCGACTACCGCGGCGTCCTCGCGCCCGGCGAAGTCGGCACCCTCGCCGTCATCGCCGCAGAGCGCAGACAGGCGCGAACGGTCATGCGGTACGTCCGCGCGTTCTTCGACACCGTGCGCATGCTCGGTCCGATGGTCGTCAACGGACCAAGGAGTCGTCGAGCTCACCAATCGCGTCATCATCGAAGTGCATACCTGCAGTTTCCGCGCGATCCGTGGGTACACCCTAGCGGCGGCGATCTGTGACGAAGTCGCGTTCTGGAACCGACGAGGCCGGCGCGAATCCCGACAACGAGATCGTCGCTGCGTACGTCCCGCCTTGTCCACGATCCCCGGCGCGCCCTTGGTGGCAATCTCGAGTCCGTACGCGCGCCGCGGACGCTCTGGGAGGCGAACCGACAACACTACGGTCGCGACGGCGATCCTGTGCTCGTTCGTGCAGGCCGACACGCGCACGATGAATCCCGGCGTCGACGCCGCAGTGATCGCCCAGGCCTACGCCGACGACGAGGCCGCCGCCGCCGCCGAGTATGGTGCGGCCTTTCGCACCGACATCGAGGCCCTTCTGACACGGGAAGTGATCGAGCAATGCGTCTCGCCGGGGCGTAACGAGCTGCCGTGGCGCGCTGGCGTGCGCTACATGGCATTCGTCGATCCGTCGGGCGGTTCCGCCGACTCGATGACACTGGCTATAGCCCATGTTGAAGCTGGCGGCCGTCGTGTGCTCGACGCCGTGCGCGAGCGAAAGCCGCCCTTCTCACCGGCGGACGTTGTGGCGGAGTTCTGTGCAGTGCTGAAGGCCTCCAACCTGCGGAGCGCTACACGCGGGCGATCGTTCGCCGGCGAGTGGCCGCGGGAGCGTTTCCGCGAGCATGGCGTCACGTACGAGCCGGCTGAGAGCACGAAGAGCGAGCTCTACCGCGACCTGCTGCCGCCCTTGAACAGCGGGCAGGTCGAGCTCTTGGACCATCCGCGTCTCCTCGCGCAGCTCGTCGGCCTCGAGCGGCGCGTCGCTCGAGGTGGAAGGGATTCGATCGATCACGCGCCAGGCGCGCACGACGATCTTGCGAACGCGGCGGCGGGCGCGCTGGTCGCGATCAAGGCGATCGCGCTCAAACCCTGGATCCGACAAGGCCCCGGTCCACTACTCGATCGGCCCGGCGCGCCGCTGTCCGACATCGCAGGAGCCCGTGCCGAACCCGCGCCGCAGTCCCGGCATCAGGACATCGCGCGCCTAATTCATAACTGGAAATGAAACCGCATCCGACAGATTGACGGACAACGCCGCGACGGCTCAGCCAGGGCACCTTGGTCGCCCGTTCGGCCCCGTTACGGCGCGATGGACAGGTGCGTGGTGGCCGAGGTCGCACTGTTCGTCCGTCAATGACGATGCTCGATGTCCTACCACGTCGAGCGTTGAACAGGCGGCGCGCTGCGCGGCCTTGTCGCACGGTTCCCGGGTTCTCCCCGTGCGGCGAGACCAGGCGGGCGCGCCGCCGATCCCTTGAACCATGACTATCTCCGCCGTAGCCGACGATCCGACGCTGGAGCGCACCCCGCCGCCTGACGGCGTGCTCCGGTATCGCGCCTCGGTCTCATGCGGTGACGAAGGGCACCCGCGAGTGGTGCTCGAGGGACGAAACATGCCCTCCCTCAACAAGCTCGAGCGCCGGTGGCGCTGTCCGACATGTGGGCAGCCGGACCGGTGGGAAATCGGCGGCGAATGAACGCGGACGCGAGGGCGGCCCAAACCGATCTGTTGCCCGGCTGGCGCCGGTATCGTTGCGGCGGTTGTCAGTATCAACGCGAGGTGTTTGGGACGGCGGCGGCGCCCGATTGCTGCTCGAACTCCAGCCGCCCTGGGTGTCCGTCAGCGAGACGGTGGGATGGCGGGAGCGGCAGCGAGTGCAGGATGTGCGGGAGCTGTAACCGACGCTATCAAGGCTTTTTGGGTAGAGAAACTGGAGGACCATAGGGATTGTAGACTACCGGGTTGCTCGGAAAGGGCACTGTTATCTTGGAGGGGTATACGACCCGAATTCGAGTATTCCATCACTGAGCTGTTTCGGACGGACACTTGCGCTTTCATGAGATTGGGCCATGTGTTCTGCACGGCAAAGACCTGATTAGCCTCGAGGGGGTATGACGACTGAGAATAGCTTGCTGTCTCGGTAAAACCATAATAGTCCCAACGGTTATCCTGGTGTTTTGGGTCATAATATACAAACTTGTATATAGTTTCCAGCGCCCCGGGGATCCAACCGTAAAAGCCAACAATACTTACATCGACATAATACCAATTGAGGCCGAACCCGGCGGCCTCTTGCTGTTTTTTGCAGCTCTGCGTCCTCTTTTGACATCACGAAATCGAACGAGACCGTAAACGTCAAGGTGCTTCCTGCACTGAGCTTGAGCTTCAAATTTTGGATTTCCATATGGCTGCCCTCCCTTGGTTGTGGGTCAGACGCCGCGGTCCCTCTCCAAGAATCCCCGCCCCCAGCCCGTTCTATTTGAAAGGTTACCATGATCGCTGAGCCCAAAGCGTGCAGCGACGGATCCTGCTTCTCGCGCAGCTCGGTGAGCGCGATGAAGAGCGTCATGCCGTCGGCCTGCTCGAGCTCGTAGGTCTGCAGATGCGGGACGCTCGCCGGGTCCTGCGGGTTGTGCCGCATGATGTGGAACTTGAGCTTGACCCCTGCGCCGTTGCCGGCCTGCGTGGCCGCGCCCTTGCTGTCGGCCGGCATCAGCGGAATGACCTTGTGGAATGCGCGCATGGCGTCAACCTTTCTCAAGCGACCGCCCGGGCCGTGCCTGCAGCGCCCAGCGGCTCGTCGATGCGTTCGTTGCGTCCGCGCAGGCGCTTCGGCAGCAGGTCCTCGTAGGGCAGCAGCGCGCGCTGCAGCGCGAACCGGTCGCCCGCGTGCTGCTTCTTCAGCGCCTCGACCTCGGCAAGCCGCCGCTGCGTATCCGGGTGGTCGACGTAGTCCTTCGCGCCGTAGCCCCGCCAACCGGGCGGCAGCTCCATCTTCATGACATCGAGCGGCTCGTAGTTCAGCGTGGGCAGCGTCTCGCCCTCTTTCCACGTCGCGAGCGTGCGCTTCAGCCACTCGGCGTCGTTGCGGCGGGGAAAGTCCTCGCGATAATGCGCGCCGCGGCTTTCCGTGCGCACGAGTGCGCCGTAGGCGACCGTCAGCGCAAGCTTCAGCATCTTCTGCACGCGGTAGGCCGTGACGAGCTCGGGGTTGGCGCCCGGGGAATGGGCGCGCAGGCCGATGCTCTGGCTGCGCTTCAGCAGCTGCTGGAGCTCGTCGACCGCCTGCTCCAGGTCCTTGCCGGTGCGGAAGATGCCGACCTTCGACGTCATGATCTCCTGCATCCGCGCCTTGAGCGCGCTCGCGTCCTCGATGCCGCGGCTCGCGACCAGGTGGTCGAGCTTGCCCTGCTCCCGCTCGACGAATTCGCGGATCAACCCGGTGGGCAGATTGAATTCGTTTTTCGCATCGTCGCAATAATCGGCGATGAACTCGCCGACGATCATTCCCGCGACCACGGTCTCGGCGACCGAATTGCCGCCGAGCCGGTTGAAGCCGTGCATGTCCCAGCAGGCCGCCTCGCCAGCGGCGAACAGGCCCCTCAACGTCGGGCTCTCGCCCGTGTAGCGGGTGCGCAGGCCGCCCATCGTGTAGTGCTGCGCCGGCCGCACCGCCACCAGGTCCTTGGTCGGATCGACGCCGAGGAAGTAGTGGCAGATCTCGAAGACCTCGCGCAGGTTGTGCTTGATGTGCTGCTCGCCCAGCAGCGTGATGTCGAGCCAGAGGTGGTCGCCGAAGCGGCTCTTGGCACCCTTGCCCTTGCGGATGTGCTCCTCCATCCGCCGCGACACGACGTCGCGCGAGGCGAGCTCCTTCTTCTCCGGCTCGTAGTCGGGCATGAAGCGATGCCCGTCGACGTCCTTCAGCAGACCGCCGTCGCCGCGGCAACCTTCGGTCACCAGAATCCCCGCCGGAAAGATGCCGGTCGGGTGGAACTGCACCGCCTCCATGTTGCCGAGCGCCGCGACCCCGGTCTCGAGCGAGATCGCGTGGCCGATGCCTTCGCAGATCACCGCATTGGTCGTGACCCGGTACAGCCGCCCCGCTCCGCCGGTGGCCAGCGCGGTGGCCTTGGCGACGTAGGCGGTCAGCTCGCCGTCGATCAGGTCCCGCACGACGGCGCCATAGCAGCGTCCGCCGTCGTGGATCAGCGCCAGCGCCTCGGCGCGCTCGTGCACCGGGATGCCGCTGCCGATCGCCTGGTCGCCGACCGCCTGCAGCATCGCATGGCCGGTGCCGTCGGACACGTAGCAGGTGCGCCACTTCTTCGTGCCGCCGAAGTCGCGCTGCGCCACCGTGCCGTGCGCCTCGTCGCGCTCGGTGATCGTGACCTTCTGGCCATTGATGATCACCGTCCGGTCGCCGCGCGTGACCCGGCTCCATGGCACGCCCCATGCCGCAAGCTCGCGCACCGCCTTGGGCGCGGTGTTGACGAACATGCGCACGACGTCCTGATCGGCGCCCCAGTCGGAGCCGCGCACCGTGTCCTCGAAATGGACGTCCTCGTTGTCGCCCTGCCCCTTGATCACGTTGCCGAGCGAGGCCTGCATGCCGCCCTGCGCGGCCTTGCTGTGCGAGCGCTTGGGCGGCACGAGCGACAGGATGACCGCGTCATAGCCGCGGCGCTTCGCCGCAATCGCCATGCGCAACCCGGCGAGCCCGCCGCCGATCACCAGCACATCCGTATAGACGACGTTCATTTGCGCTTCCTCCGCGGCGCCTGCGACCCACGCCGGGGTATAGCGCTCGCCGACATTGGGCGCGTGCTCGATGCCGATCTTGATGTAAGCGGCCAGCGTGGCGAAGCCGAGCGCGAGGAAGAACACGGTCAGCGCCCACTTGAGGATCTTCAGGCGCTTGCGCGTCGCATCGGCATCCGGCGCCGCAAGCCAGCCCCACTTGACCGCGAGCCGGTAGAGACCGACGCCGCCATGGATCTCGACCGCGAGCAGCAGCAGGATGTAGAAGGGCCACCAGCGATAGCTCCAGACGCGGTCGGCGGACTCGAACGGCCCGATCAGCCCCGGCTGGGTAAGCATCTGGAAGAGGTGCGGTGCGGCGAGGAAGAACATCGCGAAGCCTGTGACGACCTGCCAGTACCAGAGCGTCGTGTCCTCGTGCCGCATCATCTTCATGTGATCCCGATAGATGTGGTACTGGCGGTAGTTGATCGGGAACTTGCGCACCGCGAGCGCAGCGTGCACGCACGAGCAGCACGATGATCACGGCGACCACCGCCGAGACGATGCCCGGGTACGGCCTGCCGAACAGGAAGTAGCCCTCGAACATCTTCGTGATCGTCCACATCGCGTCCTTGCCAAGCAGGATCGACGAGACGAAGAACATGTGGCCCCACATGAAGAGCGCGAGCACGAGGCCGCTCACGCTCTGCAGCACGTCGAGCCGCGCCGGCCAGCGGTTGCGCGGGGCGGCTGCAGCAGGGATCGCGTCGGCCGCGAGCGCCGGGGTGTTGCGGACAGCGTGTTCCATGAGAGGCTCCGCAGATGGCATCGCGCCGGGAGACCCGTCGCCGGACGGCAATGGGCTTCGGCACGGTGCGGAATAGGGACTTTCCGAAGGTAAACCGTCCCACCACTTTGGCGATTGACGTGCGTCAAAGGGGCGGGCATGACCCCGTCGCAGCCCGGTCACACAAATCGAGCGCAAGGTGCGGTCGCATCTGCCTCGGCCGAACAAGTCAAGCAAGTCCATGTCGTCGACGCGGTGTTCGTCGAGCATCGTTTGTCGCTCGCACCATGTCCGCGCGCTCGCCGGGCTGCGTCGAAGCGCGGGCAACGAATCTCTGCCGGAACCTCTCAATGGTTGACATTTGTCAAAGGAGGCGGGACGCTGCCGCGAAAGTATTAGCGCTCGGCAAAACGGGTCCACGCGCAGCGCATGCAATGTTGCAGCGCAACCCCGGCAACGAGACCCGCGAGGAGGATGGATGTTCCAGGTCCGCAAACACGGCCGCAGCGTGGTCTGCGCGATGCGCGGCGCGCCGGCGACCGCAGGTCGTCCGTGGTGTGTCCGGGCCTGACCTGCGCGGGCCATCGCGATCGATCGCATAACGGAATCGAAGGCGCCTCATGTACAAGATCATCCGCCGCGAAGCATTCTCGGAGACCACGTTTCTCTGGGAGGTGACCGCGCCCGACGTCGCGCGATCCGCCGAGCCCGGGCACTTCGTCATGCTGCGGCTGCACGAGGGCGGCGAGCGCATCCCGCTCACGGTCGCGGACTTCGATCGCGACAGGGGCACGATCACGATGGTGATCCAGGCGCTCGGCAAGACGACGCTGGAGATGCGCGATCACTACAAGGCGGGCGACGACATCGTCGATTTCGTCGGCCCGCTCGGCCTGCCGCAACACGTAGACCAAGTCGGGCACGTGGTGCTGGTCGGCGGCGGCCTCGGTGTGGCGCCCGTCTATCCGCAACTGCGTGCGTTCAAGGAGGCCGGCAACCGCACGACCGGCATCATCGGCTTCCGCAGCAAGGATCTGGTCTTCTGGGAAGACAATTTCGGCCGGTACTGCGACGACCTGATCGTCTGCACCGACGACGGCAGCTACGGCAAGCCGGGCTTCGTCACCGCCGCGCTGCAGGAGGTCCTCGAATGACGACCGACCCGACCTGGTGGTCGCGATCGGACCGCTGCCGATGATGAACGCCTGCGTCGAGACGACCCGCCCCTCCGGGGTGAAGACCATGGTGTCGCTGAACGCGATCATGGTCGACGGCACCGGCATGTGCGGCTCGTGCCGCGTCACCGTCGGCGGCGAGATCAAGTTCGCCTGCGTCGACGGGCCGGACTTCGACGGCCACAGCGGTCGACTTCAAGGAACTGATCCTGCGCCAGAAGCGCTTCAAGGGCGAGGAATCGGCGGCGAGCACCGACTACGCGCACGTGTGCAACGTCGAAAAGCTGCTGTTCGAGCAGAACAAGACCAACTACAAGAAGTACAAGGACCTCGCGCCGCACGCGACGAAAATGCCCGAACGCGACGCGCTCGAGCGCTCGCGCAACTTCAAGGAAGTGAACCTCGGCTATTCGCTGGCCGATGCGCTGTCCGAGGCGGAGCGCTGCATCATGTGCTCGAAGCCCGCCTGCATCGAGGGCTGTCCGGTATCGATCGACATCCCGCGCTTCATCCGCCATCTGCTGGTGCGCGACATCGACGGGGCGCTCGGCGTCATCAACGAGTCCAACCTGTTCCCATCGGTCTGCGGGCGCGTGTGCCCGCAGGAATCGCAATGCGAGGCGCAGTGCGTCGTCGGGCGCAAGCTCGAATCGGTGGCGATCGGGCGCCTCGAGCGTTTTGTCGGCGACAACGCGAGGCAGCCGAAGGCCGAACCGCCGCGCTTCGCGCAACGGCTCGGGCGCGTCGCGATCGTCGGGTCCGGTCCGTCGGGCCTCGCGGTCGCGGCCGATCTCACGCGCTACGGCTGCGACGTCACGGTCTACGAGGCGCTTCACGTCGTCGGCGGCGTGCTGCAGTACGGCATCCCGTCGTTCCGCCTGCCGCGCGAGATCATCAGCCGCGAGGTCGAGCACCTGAAGGACACTCGGCGTCAAGTTCGAGACCAACAAGGTGATCGGCAAGACCTTTTCGATTCCGTCGCTCATGAACGAGATGGGATTCGACGCGGTCTTCGTCGGGGCCGGCGCGGGTGCACCGGCGTTCCTCGGCATCCCCGGCGAGTTCGCGGGTCAGGTCTATTCGGCCAACGAGTTCCTCACCCGCGTCAACCTGATGGGCGGCGACAAGTTCCCGTACGTCGACACGCCGATCACGCTCGGCAAGAGCGTCGTCGTCATCGGCGCCGGCAACACCGCGATGGACTGCCTCCGGGTGGCCAAGCGGCTGGGGACCCCGACCGTTCGCTGCGTCTACCGCCGCTCGGAAGCCGAGGCGCCGGCACGCATCGAGGAACTGCGTCACGCGAAGGAAGAGGGCATCGAATTCTTCTTCCTGCATGCGCCGGTCGATATCCTGGTCGAGGGAGACGGCAACGTGCGCGGCATGAAGGTGCAGAAGATGGTGCTCGGCGAGCCCGACGAGAAGGGACGCCGCAAACCCATGCCGCTCGACGAATTCGTCGAGCTCGAATGCGACACCGTGATCTACGCGCTCGGCACCAAGGCCAACCCGATCGTCACCAAGTCCACGCCGGGGCTGGAACTGAACAAGTGGGGCTACATCGTGGCCGACGAGTCAACGCAGGCCACCAGCGTGCCGGGCGTGTTCGCCGGCGGCGACATCGTCACCGGCGGCGCGACGGTGATCCTGGCCATGGGCGCAGGCCGGCGCGCGGCGCGCGCGATCGGTGCGTGGCTATCGAGCGACAGGTCCAGATGGCCGATCACCGGTGCCGACGCGGCCGCCTTCCTGCCGCCGGCCGCCGTCTCCGCGTCCTCAACGCCGGTTTCCAGCGAGGTCCAGTCATGAGCATCTGCCCACGTTGCAAGCGCCCGCTGGAAGACGAGGAGCCCTATGTCTGCTGCGCGGGCGTCGAGTTGCGCTGGCGCTGCACGTCGTGCCACAAGGTGGCCGAAGGCTTCGCGTTTCCCTATGGTCTCTGCCCCTATTGCAAGGGCAAGCTGGAGCTGCTCGATCGCGGCGCGATCGAGGACGACCAGGCGATGGAGGCGATCCGCAAGGCCTTCGAGATCGAGCTGGGTGGCCACGCGTTCTACCAGCGCGCCTCGCGTGATGCCAAGGACCCGCTGCTGCGCGAGCTGTTCGCGCGCTTCGCGGCGATGGAGCAGGAGCACATGGAAACGCTGTCCAAGCGCTACCACGCCGAGCTTCCGGCGCCCTCCGCGGACTTCCAGATCGACCGCGCCGCGATCTTCGCCGGCGTCGACCGCAAGCCGGAGGACCCGGCGAACCTGTTCCGCATCGCCATCGCGTTCGAGCAGCGCGCCGTAGACTTCTTTTCGCGGGAAAGCGATACGGCGCCCGCCGGATCGGTCGAGCGCGAACTGTACAAGGAACTCGCCGCCGAGGAACGCGAGCACGTGCAGATGCTGACGACCGAATTCCGCCGCTGGGAGACCGGCAAGGCGGGCCTCCTGTAGCCGACGCGCGCGGGGCGGATGTGCCGCCGCGCATCGACGACCTCTCCCGCGGAAATCTGATCCAGGACCACCATGACCGAACGCCCGTACGTACTGGACGGCAACGAAGCCGCTGCGCGGATTGCCCATCTCAACAGCGAGGTGATCGCGATCTACCCGATCACGCCGTCGTCGACGATGGGCGAACTGGCCGATGCCTGGTCGGCCGCCGGCACGAAGAACATCTGGGGCATGGTGCCGCAGGTCATCGAGATGCAGAGCGAGGCCGGCGCCGCGGGCGCGGTGCACGGCTCGCTGCAGGCCGGCGCGCTGACGACCACCTTCACCGCGTCGCAGGGACTGCTGCTCAAGCTGCCCAACATGTTCAAGATCGCGGGCGAGCTGACGCCGGCGGTGTTCCACATCGCGGCGCGCACGCTGGCGACGCACGCGCTGTCGATCTTCGGCGACCACAGCGACGTGATGGCCGCGCGCACTACAGGTTTTGCCTTGCTCGCCGCCGCCAGCGTGCAGGAAGCGCAGGACATGGCGATGATCGCCCACATGTCCACGCTGAAGTCGCGCGTGCCGTTCCTGCACTTCTTCGACGGCTTCCGTACCAGCCACGAAGTCAACAAGATCGACCTGCTGTTCGAGGAGGAGGTCCGGGCGCTGATCGACGAGGACCTGGTCAAGGCGCACCGTGAGCGGGCGCTGAACCCCGACCGTCCGGTGCTGCGCGGCTCGGCGCAGAACCCGGACGTGTTCTTCCAGGCGCGCGAATCCTGCAACACGTTCTATCTCGCCGTGCCCGGCATCGTGCGCGAATCGATGGATCGCTTCGAGAAGCTCACCGGCCGCCGCTACGGATTGTTCGACTACACCGGCGCGCCGGACGCCGAACGCGTCCTGGTGCAGATGGGATCGGGGGTCGGCGCTTCGCGCGAAGCGGTAAGGAAGCTGTCGGCCGCCGGCGAGAAGGTCGGGCTCGTGACGGTGCGGCTGTACCGGCCGTTCGATACGCAGGCCTTCGTGGCGGCGCTGCCGAAGACCGTGCGCGCGATCGCGGCGCTCGATCGGACCAAGGAGCCGGGCGCCATCGGCGAGCCCTTGTACCAGGATGTGGTGACGGCGCTGGTCGAGGCGTGGCCGGAATCGGCCGCGATGCCCCGCGTGATCGGCGGACGCTACGGCCTTTCATCGAAGGAGTACACGCCGGCGATGGCAAAGGCCGCGCTCGACGAGCTCTCGAAACCGCAGCCGAAGCGGCATTTCACGGTCGGCATCGTCGACGACGTGACCCGCCTGTCGCTCGCGACCGACGACGGTTTCGACACCGAGCCGCGCGAGGTGACGCGCGCGGTGTTCTACGGCCTCGGCGCCGACGGCACCGTCGGCGCGACCAAGAACACGGTCAAGATCATCGGCGAGAACACGCCGCTCTTTGCGCAGGGTTACTTCGTCTACGACAGCAAGAAGTCGGGCGCGATCACCGTCTCGCACCTGCGCTTCGGGCCAAGACCGATCGAGTCGACCTACCTCATCCGCCAGGCGGATTTCATCGCCTGCCACCAGTTCGAGTTCATGGAAAAGCTCGACGTGCTGGCGCTCGCCCGGCCCGGCGCAACCTTTCTGCTGAACAGTCCGTACGGTCCGGACGAGGCGTGGGACAAGCTGCCGCGCGAGACGCAGGAGCAGATCCTCGCGAAGAAGCTCAAGTTCTTCGTCGTCGACGCGCTCGCCGTGGCGAAGCAGGCGGGGCTCGCCGGTCGGATCAACACGGTGACGCAGGCCTGCTTCTTCGCCATCTCCGGCATCCTGCCGCGCGACGAGGCGATCGCGAAGATCAAGGACGCGATCCGCAAGACCTACGGCAAGCGCGGCGAGACGGTGCTCGCCCGCAACTTCGCCGCCGTCGACGCGTCGCTCGCCGCGCTGCGCGAGGTGATCGTCCCGGGACGCGCCGACTCTGCGCTGACGCGCCGTCCGGTGGTCGCACGGGCAGCGCCGGACTTCGTGCAGCGCGTGACCGCCATGATGCTCGACGGGAAGGGCGACCTGCTGCCGGTGTCGGCGATGCCGGTCGATGGCACGTTCCCGACCGGCACGACGCAGTGGGAAAAGCGCAGCATCGCGCACGAGATCCCGATCTGGGACGAGACGATCTGCACGCAATGCGCGATCTGCCCGCTGGTGTGCCCGCACGCGGCGATCCGCATGACGGTGTTCCCGCCCGACGAGATGAAGCGCGCACCGGCGAGCTTCAAGGCCGTCCCGTGGGCGCGCAAGGACGGAGGCCCGCTCGACGGCATGCTCTACAGCCTGCAGGTGGCGCCCGAGGACTGCACCGGCTGCGGCATCTGCGTGGACGTATGCCCGTCGCGCAGCAAGACGATGGTCAAGCACAAGGCGATCAACATGTCGCCGAAGCTCGAGCACCTCGACGCCGAACGCGCGAACTACGATTTCTTCCTGAGCCTGCCCGAGGTACGGCCCTCGTTCGACACGATCGACGGCTTGCGTGGGTCGCAGCTGCGCAAGCCCCTGTTCGAGTATTCGGGCGCGTGTTCGGGCTGCGGCGAGACGCCCTACCTGAAGCTGATCTCGCAGCTGTATGGCGACCGGCTGGTGGTCGCCAACGCCACCGGCTGCTCGTCGATCTACGGCGGCAACCTGCCGACCACACCGTGGTCGCAAAACGCCGATGGGCAGGGCCCGGCCTGGGCCAACAGCCTGTTCGAGGACAACGCGGAGTTCGGCCTCGGCATGCGCCTGGCGCTCGACGCGCAGCGCGACCTGGCGCAGATGCTCGTGCGCGAGCTGCGCGCGGAGATCGGCGAGGAACTCGCCGTCGCATTGCTCGATGCGCCGCAGGACAACGATGAGCAGGTCCACGCGCAGCGGGAACGGGTGAAGCGGTTGAAGCAGATCCTGGCGAAACCGAGTTCGCCGGAAGGCGCGCGCCTGCTGGCGGTGGCCGACAACCTGGTCGTGCGCAGCGTATGGATCGTCGGCGGCGACGGCTGGGCCTACGATATCGGCTACGGCGGGCTGGACCACGTGCTGGCGTCGGGCCGCAACGTGAACATCCTGGTGCTCGACACCGAGGTCTACAGCAACACCGGCGGGCAGGCGTCGAAGGCGACGCCGCGCGGCGCGGTCGCCAAGTTCGCGGCAGCCGGCAAGTCGATCGGCAAGAAGGACCTGGGCATGATCGCGATGGCCTACGGCAATGTGTACGTGGCGCAGGTGGCGATGGGGGCAAACCCGGTGCAGACGGTGCGCACGTTCCAGGAAGCGGCCTCGTGGCCGGGGCCTTCGCTTATCATCGCCTACAGCCACTGCATCGCGCACGGCATCGACATGACCACCGGCATGAGCCATCAGCGCGACGCGGTCAAGAGCGGCTATCTGACCCTGTACCACTACGACCCGCGCCTCGGCATGGGTGGCGCTGACCAGCCGCTGAAGCTCGACTCGCGCAAGCCGACGATTCCCCTCGAGCAGTTCACGATGAAGGAGGGCCGCTACGCGATGCTGGCGCAGGCCGATCCGGCGAGGGCAAAGATGCTTTCCAAAGCCGCGCAGTCCGACGCGGACGCGCGCTGGCAACTCTACGAGCAGATCGCAGGCGTGCACCGCGTCGTTTCGGAACCGCACGCCGAGGGCACCGGTGCGGCCGGCGCCGAAGCAGGCCCCGAGGAGGTGAAAGAATGAGCGTCGACATGCGCACCCGGTATCTGGGTCTCGATCTGCGCAACCCGATCGTGGCTTCGGCGTCGCCCATGACCGGTTCGATCGAAAGCCTCAAGCGGCTGGAGCAGGCCGGCGTCGGTGCCGTCGTCCTGCCGTCGCTGTTCGAGGAACAGATCGAACACGAGGAGATGGCGACTCACAACCTGATGCTGTACGGCGCCGAGCTGTCGCCCGAGGCGCAGGGTTTCTTCCCCGAAATGCAGCATTACGACACCGGTGCGGACACGTATCTGAAGCTGGTAGGAGAAGCCAGGAAGGCGCTGTCGGTTCCGGTGATCGCCAGCCTGAACGGGCATACGCCCGGCGGCTGGACCCGCATCGCGAGACAGCTCGAGGAGGCCGGCGCCGACGCGATCGAGCTCAACGTCTACTTCCTCGCGGCCGATCCGGCCGACTCGGGCGCCGCCGTCGAGCAGCGCTACCTCGATCTCGTCGCGTCGGTGCGCGCGATCACGAAGGTACCGGTCGCCGTCAAGGTCGCGCCATACTTCAGCGCGATGGCGAGCATGGCGGTGCGCCTCGCGAAAGCCGGAGCGTCCGGCCTGGTGCTGTTCAACCGCTTCGTGCAGCCCGACATCATGCTGGACGAGCTGGAGGTCGCCCCCCATCTCGTGCTCTCGACCTCCGACGAGCTGCGCCTCGCACTGCGCTGGATCGCGATCCTGCATGGCCGTGTCGAGGCGAGCCTGGCCGCGACCGGCGGCGCGCACACGCCCGAGGATGTGCTGAAGCTGTTGCTGGCCGGCGCGGACTGCGTGATGATCGCGAGCAGCCTGCTTCGCAAGGGCCCGCAGCATGTCGACACACTGGTTCGCGGCGTGCAGGCGTGGATGAGCGAACGCGACTACGACTCGGTGGCGCAGATGAAGGGCTCGCTCAGTCAGCAGTCTTGCCCCGATCCGGACGCCTTCGAGCGCGCGAATTACATGAAGGCGCTGAAGTCGTACACGAGCGAGTTCGCATGAGCGCCGCCGGGCCGTCCCGAGGACGTCCACGCGAGCGGGGCGCAGCCCAGGCTCGAAGAGCGCGTCCGCGAGCGTGGACGGCGGCCGACTTGATGCCGCGGCGGATTGCGCCGTCAACCATTGAGGCCGCGAATTGCTCCCTCTCAGAGGGAAGGCGCGCAGCGCCAAGGGTGCACCAATGAGCGGCGCGGCCCGCGCCACGCACCACGCGCTTCCAGCAGGCTTTACGACAACAACGAACAGGAGACCCGAATGGCATTGATCATCAACGAGGACTGCACCGCATGCGATGCCTGCGTTGAGCCCTGCCCCAACACGGCCATCACGTCCGGCTCGCCGATCTACGTGATCGATCCGGCGAAGTGCACCGAATGCGTCGGTGCGCATGACGAGCCGCAGTGCGTCACGGTGTGCCCGGCGGACTGCATTGTTCCCGACCCGAATCACAAGGAGACGCACGAGCAGCTTCTGGCGAAGTACGCGAGCCTGCACGGCTGAATGCGCCAGGTCGCCGTGTCCGACCGGAATCTTCCGACGATCCGCCGACCGGACAGGCGCTCCGAGTTCGACTTCGGCGACTGCAAGGGCTGCGGCAGCTGTATGCCGCAATTCCCGCGTGGCGTCATCGACATCGTGCCGGAGTCGATCTGACGGTCGACGTCCGGTGGTTGCACAAGAAGAAGGGAAATCCCGCATGGCGCACTTCAACCCCGCCCACCCGCACCTCGGCATTCCTGCGTGGTTTCCGCGCGGCGTCGCTCTGCTGCGCGAGCCGACGCTGAACAAGGGCACGGCGTTCACCGACGCGGAACGCGATGCGCTCGGCCTGCGAGGCCTGCTTCCGCCGCACGTCTCGACACAGGAAGAGCAGGTCTCGCGGGTGCTCGAGAACTTCCGCCGGCTGCAGACGCCGCTCGCGAAGTACATCATGCTGGAAGCGCTGCAGGACCGTAACGAGGCGCTGTTCTACCGGGTGATCACCGACTACCCGGACGACATGATGCCGATCATCTACACGCCGACCGTCGGGCTCGCGTGCCAGCAGTTCGGCCACATCTATCGGCGGCCCCGCGGCGTTTTCGTCAGCGCCAGGGACCGCGGCAGCATCGCGCAGGTGCTGCGCAACTGGCCGCAGCGCGAGGTCGCGATCATCGTCGTCACCGACGGCGAGCGCATCCTCGGCCTGGGCGACCTCGGGGCCAACGGCATGGGGATCCCGATCGGCAAGCTGTCGCTCTACACGGCCTGCGCCGGCATCGATCCCGCGCGCTGCCTGCCAGTCATGCTCGACGTGGGAACGAACACCAAAGCGCTGTGGAGCGACCCGCTGTACCTCGGCCTTCGGCAGGCACGGATCACGGGCGCCGCCTACGACGAGCTGATCGAGGAGTTCATCGACGCGGCCGGGGAGGTCTTTCCGGGTATCGTCGTGCAGTTCGAGGACTTCGCCAACCACAACGCCTTCCGGCTGCTCGAAAAGTACCGCGATCGGATCTGCACGTTCAACGACGACATCCAGGGCACCGCGGCGGTCGCTGTCGCGGGCATGTTCTCGGCGCTGCGCGTCACGCGCAAGCCGATCACGCAGCAGACATTCCTCTGCCTCGGCGCGGGCGAAGCCGCGACCGGCATTTCCAACCTTCTGGTCCAGGCGATGATGGCCGAAGGCCTTGCGGAGCGCGACGCGCGCAAGCGCTGCTGGCTGGTCGACTCGAAGGGCCTCGTGGTCGGCAGCCGCGCCGGACTTACCGCGCACAAGCTGCCGTATGCGCACGAGCATGCGCCGGCCGGCGATTTCCTGCAGGCGGTCAAGGCGCTGAAGCCCACGGCAATCATCGGCGTGGCAGCGTCGGCCAACGCGTTCACGAAGGAGGTCGTCGAAGCGATGACGGCGCAGAACGAACGCCCCATCATCTTCGCGCTGTCCAATCCGACCTCGAAGGCCGAGTGCACCGCGCAGCAGGCCTACGAATGGAGCGGAGGCAAGGCGCTGTTCGCCTCCGGCAGCCCGTTCCCGCCCATCGAATACCAGGGCAGCCGGTTCGTGCCCCGGCAGGGCAACAATTCGTATATCTTCCCCGGCGTGGGGCTCGGCGTGATCGCGACCCGTGCATTGCGTGTGACCGACGCCATGTTCATGGCCTCCGCGCGCGCGCTCGCCGAGACGGTGACGCCCCAGGACCTGGAGCAGGGCAGCCTCTACCCGCCGCTGCACGCGGTGCGCGACGTTTCCGCGCACATCGCGGTTGCGGTGGCCGAGGTCGCCTACCGCGAGGGACTCGCCGTGGTCGAACGCCCGACGGATCTGCTCGCGTACGTGAAGAGCCAGATGTACGATCCGCGCTATCCGCAGTACGCTTGAGACTCAACCCGCCCCCGACCCGATGCCGCTGCATACGCTACGCCGCGGGCTGGATCTCCCGCTTGCCGGTGCACCGGTGCAGGAGGTCGAGCTTGCTCGCTCCCCGCAGCGGGTCGCGCTGATTGCAGCCGACTTCCCCGGGCTCAAACCGGCGATCCTTGTACAGCCGGGCGACCAGGTGCTGCGCGGGTCGCCGCTCTTCGAGGACAAGCGCATCGCCGGCGTGCGTTTCACGTCGCCTGCCGCCGGTACCGTGCGCGACGTGAACCGCGGCGAGCGGAGGGCATTGGTCTCCGTCGTCGTCGACGTGGCTGCGGACGACGGACCCGGCACGCAAGTGACGTTCGACCACGCGAGGGCCTCCGACGCAGCGAGCATTCGTGCGCTGCTCTCCGAGTCCGGACTGTGGACGGCGCTGCGCGAACGGCCCTACGGGCATGTCGCGCGTCCCGGCATCCACCCTGCGGCAATCTTCGTCACGGCGATGGACAGCCGACCGCATGCGCCCGCGATCGCGCCGATGCTGGAGGGACGCGACGACGATTTCCGCGCGGGCGTTGCGGCGCTCGCCACGCTGACCGACGGGCCCGTGTTCATCTGTACCGCTCCGCAGGCGAACCTGCCCGCGGCAGACCACCCTCGCGCACGCGTCGAGACCTTCGCCGGTCCGCACCCGGCGGGATTGCCCGGCACGCACATTCATCTGCTGGCTCCGGTCGGCCACGACAAGGTGGCCTGGTACATCGGCTGTCAGGACGTGGCCGCGGTCGGCCGCCTGTTGGCGACCGGCCAGCTGGACGTCGAACGCGTCGTTTCCATCGCAGGGCCCGGCGTGCTTCGCCCGCGCCTTCTGCGCGCCCGGCTCGGCGCGTCGCTCGACGTCCTGACCGAGGGTGAGCTTGCCGGCGGCATGCAGCGCATCGTTTCCGGCTCGGTGCTCGACGGGCGGATCGCGCGGGGCGAGATCGAAGGCTATCTCGGCCGCTATCACCAGCAGGTGTCGGTGCTGCCCGAGGGCGGAGAGCGCGAAATGTTCGGGTGGATCGCACCTGCGCCCCACCGGTTCTCGATCTGGAATGTCGTACTCGGGGCGCTGAGCCGCAAGCCACTGCCGCTCGACACGAGCACCAACGGCGGACGCCGCGCCATGGTGCCGATCGGTGCCTACGAGCGGGTGATGCCGCTCGACGTGCTGCCGACGTTCCTGCTGCGCGCGCTGCTGGTGCGCGACGACGAGCGGGCCGAAGCGTTGGGCGCGCTGGAGCTCGAGGAAGACGACCTCGCGCTCTGCACGTTCGTCTCGCCGGGCAAGGAGGATTTCGGACCGCTGCTGCGAGAGGCGCTGGCCCGACTCGAGAAGGAGGCCGCGTGAGCCACCCGGCGAGGGGACCCCGTGCAACTGACCACGGTGTGTCGCGTGGGCGCCCGCGCACGGGGATCGACGGTCAGGCGAATCGCGGCCGGGACGCCGACACGTGGAGGTCACGCAGCATGACGCCCCTTCAAGGAGGAGGACGCCGCTGATGCGCGCCTTCCGCGCCCTGCTGGACCGCATCGGCCACCACTTCGAGAAGGGCGGCCGCTACGAGAAACTCTTCCCGCTGTGGGAGGCGGCGGACACGTTCTTCTACACGCCGGCCTCCGTCACCCGGACCGGTGCGCACGTCCGCGACGCGCTCGACCTGAAGCGCATGATGACGCTGGTCGTCATCTCAACGATCCCCTGCGTGCTGATGGCGATGTACAACGCCGGGCTGCAGGCGAACCTCGCGCTCGATCCCGCGAAGACCGCGAGCCTCGACGGCTGGCGGCACGTGATCATCGATTGGCTGGGGGTGGGTTACTCGCCACGCAGCATCGGGGCGTGCATCGTGCACGGCGCGCTCTACTTCCTGCCGCTCTACATCGTCACGATGGTCGTCGGCCTCTCATGGGAAGTCGGCTTCGCGATCGTGCGCAAGCTCGAAGTCAACGAGGGCTTCTTCGTCACCGGCATCCTGTTCCCGCTGATCCTGCCGCCGACGATCCCGCTTTGGCAGGCGGCCGTGGGCATCAGCTTCGGTGTCGTGCTCGCCAAGGAAGTGTTCGGCGGAACGGGCATGAACTTCGTCAATCCGGCGCTTGCGGCGCGGGCGTTCGTGTTCTTCGCCTATCCGGCGTCGATGTCCGGCGATCGTGTGTGGACGGCGATCCCGCCCGAGCTCGCCGTCGACGGTTTCTCCGGTGCGACGCTGCTCGCGCAATGGCGGCAGATGACCGGCCCGTGGAACGAGCAGAGCTACGCTTGGATGCAGGCCTTCGTCGGGCTGGAGCCCGGGTCGCTCGGCGAGACGTCGGCACTCGCCTGCCTGCTGGGCGCGATCCTGCTGCTCGGCACGGGGATCGCGTCGTGGCGGATCATGCTCGGTGTCGCGGCGGGCACGATCGCGATGTCGCTCGTGTTCAATGCGTTCGCGGCACCCACCCGCCCCTACTTCGCGATCCCGTTCTGGTGGCACATGGTGGCCGGCGGCTGGGCCTTCGGCACCGTGTTCATGGCGACCGACCCGGTAACCGCCCCGTTCACCGACCGCGGCCGCTGGATCTACGGGGTGCTTGATCGGCGCGTTCATCGTGCTGGTCCGCGCCGTCAATCCGGCCTACCCCGAATCGACGATGCTCGTGATCCTGTTCATGAACGTGATGGCGCCGCTGATCGACTACCCGTTGATCCGCGCCAACATCAAGCGGCGGGCGCTGCGCCATGGCTCGGACTGACTCCACCCGCTACACGTTCCTGTTCATGGCGGCGGTGTGCATTGCCTGTGCGCTGCTCGTCGCCGTGTCGGCAGTCGGCCTGCAAGAGAAGCAGGAAACAAATGCGCGGCTCTACCGGCAGAAGAACGTGCTGCTCGCGGCCGGGCTCGTGAAGCCCGGTGCCGATCTTCCCGACCGCGAGCTGCTCAGGATCTTCGACCAGAATATCGAGATTCGCCTGGTCGACCTTGCGACCGGCGAGCTGCTGCCGAAGGGCAAGATCGACGAGGCAAGCTACGACCAGCGCCGCGCGCGTGCCGATCCTGCGATGAGCCGCGATGCGCCGCCGAACATCGCCTCGATTTCCCGCCTGCCGAAGTACGCGGCGGTCTACCTGGTCAAGGACAAGGGCGGCAAGATCGAGCAGGTGGTGCTGCCGATCGAAGGTGGCGGCATGTGGGGGACGCTTTACGGTTTCATCGCGCTCGACCGCGACGGAAACACGGTGCGCGGGCTCACCTTCTACGAACAGAAGGAAACGCCCGGCCTCGGCGGCGAGATCAGCAATCCGCGCTGGCAGGCGCTGTGGCACGGACGCAGGGCGTACGACGCGAACTGGGAGCCGAAGCTCACGGTGATCAAGGGCCAGGCCGGATCGACCGACAAGGATCCGCACCGGGTCGACGGACTCTCCGGCGCGACGATCACCAGCAACAGCGTCGCGCGCCTGATGGCGTTCTGGTTCTCCGCGGACGGCTTCCAGCCGTTCCTGAAACGATTCCGCGAAGGCGCGACCGCGTGAGCGCCGGTTCGACAACGCACGACAGGAGCCTCTCCCCGTGAGCGTGGCCACGACATTGCTCGGCAAGCCGGAACGCGACGCCGTCGCAGTCCCGATCATCGTCAACAACCCGATCGGCGTGCAGGTGCTCGGCATCTGCTCGGCGCTTGCCGTCACCACCCGAGTCGACAAGGCAATCGTCATGGGCGTGGGCGTCACGCTGGTCACGGCGTTCGCCAACCTCGCGGTCAGCATGGTGCGCAACCACACGCCGAGCTCGATCCGGATCATCGTCCAGCTCGCGATCATCGCCTCGCTGGTGATCGTGGTCGACCAGTTCCTGAAGGCCTACCTGTTCGAGCTCTCGCTCGAGCTTTCGGTATTCGTCGGCCTGATCATCACCAACTGCATCGTCATGGGCCGCGCCGAGGGCTACGCGATGCAGAACCCGCCGTGGATCTCGTTCCTCGACGGGATCGGCAACGGGCTGGGCTATGCGCTGGTGCTGCTGCTCGTCGCCGTCGCCCGCGAGCTGCTCGGCGCCGGCAAGATCCTGGGCTACACCGTGCTGCCGGTCGTCGCGGACGGCGGCTGGTACGAACCCAACGGGCTGATGCTGCTCGCTCCATCGGCGCTGTTCCTGATCGCGCTGCTCGTCTGGGCGCTGCGCGAATGGAAGCCCGAGCTGCAGGAAAAGGACTGATTGATGCGGGCACGCGATTCCCGACGGAAGGAGCGTTCGACGCGGCCATCGCAGGCCGTCGCCGGACTGGCTATCACATGGAACATTTCGCCAACCTGCTGATCCGCTCCATGTTCCTCGAGAACATGGCGCTCGCGTTCTTCCTCGGAATGTGCAGCTTCCTCGCCTGCTCGAAGAAGGTCGAGACCGCGCTCGGGCTGGGTGTCGCGGTCGTCTTCGTGCAGGTGCTGACGGTCCCGCTCAACAACCTGATCCTGCACGGGCTGCTGAACGAAGGCGCGCTCGGCTGGATCTCGCCGCAGCTCGCCGGCGTCGACCTCACCTTCCTCGCGTTCATCCTGTTCATCAGCACGATCGCCGCCGCCGTACAGGTCGTCGAAATGGCCGTCGACCGCTTCGCGCCCGCGCTTGTACACGACGCTCGGGGTATTCCTGCCGCTCATCGCCGTCAACTGCGTGATCCTCGCCGGCTCGCTCTTCATGCAGGAGCGCGACTACACGTTCACGGAGAGCGTCGTCTACGGCGTCGGCTCCGGTCTCGGATGGGCGATCGCCATCGTCGCGATGGCGGCGATCCGCGAAAAGATGACCTACTCCGACGTGCCGAAGGGACTGCGCGGTCTCGGGATCACGTTCGTCACCGCGGGCCTGATGTCGATGGCCTTCATGATGTTCTCCGGCATCCAGCTCTGAGGCTGCGCCATGACCGAAATCGTCCTCGGCATCGTGATGTTCACGACCGTCATCCTTGCGGTCGTGGCGCTGCTGCTCGCCGCCAAGCGAAAGCTGGTCGCGCACGGCGACGTGACGATCGTGATCAACGAGGACCCCGACAAGGCGCTCAAGGTTCCCGCCGGCGGCACGCTGCTCGGCACACTGGCCGAGCGCAACATCTTCATTCCCTCGGCCTGCGGCGGAAAGGGCGCCTGCGGCGTCTGCGAGGTCGTGGTCAAGGAAGGCGGCGGCGACCTGCTGCCCACCGAGACCGGCTACATAAGCCGCGGCGAGGCGAAGCGCGGCCACCGGCTCGCCTGCCAGGTGAAGGTCAAGCGCGACATGATGATCGAGATCGCGCCCGAGGTGTTCAGCGTCCGCAAATGGACGTGCAAGGTCGTGTCCAACCGCAACGTCGCGACGTTCATCAAGGAGCTGAAGCTCGCGCTTCCCGAGGGCGAGGAAGTGCCGTTCCGGGCCGGCGGCTACGTTCAGATCCAGTGCCCGGCACACGACATCCCGTTCCGCGATTTCGCGATCGAGCCGCAGTTCCGCAGCACGTGGGACAAGTTCGATCTGTGGCGCTTCCGCTCGGTCAACCCGACGCCGATCGAGCGCGCGTACTCGATGGCGAACTTCCCGCTGGAGAAGGGTCTGCTGCTGTTCACGATCCGGATCGCCTTCCCGCCCGGCTACCGGGAAGACATCCCACCGGGCATCATGAGCTCGTGGGTGTTCAACCTGAAGCCTGGCGACGAGGTCGTCGTGTCGGGCCCCTTCGGCGAGTTCTTCGCCCGCGAGACCGACAAGGAGATGTGCTTCGTCGGCGGCGGTGCCGGCATGGCGCCGATGCGCTCGCACATCTTCGACCAGCTGAAGCGCCTGCACAGCAAGCGCAAGATGACGTTCTGGTACGGTGCGCGCAGCCTGCTCGAAGCGTTCTATGTCGACGAGTTCGACCGGCTGCAGGCGGAGAATCCGAACTTCAAGTGGACGCTCGCCCTGTCCGAGCCGCTGCCCGAGGACAACTGGACCGGCGCCACGGGCTTCATTCACAACGTGCTCTACGAACAGTACCTGAGAGACCATCCGGCACCCGAGGACGTCGAGTACTACATGTGCGGGCCGGGCGTGATGAACAAGGCGGTGATCGACATGCTGCTGTCGATCGGCGTCGACCGCGAGAACATCCTGCTGGACGATTTCGGGTGATCCACGCAGGCGGCAGTGCGTCGGCAGCGGCACGCAGTCAACGCCCGGCTCCGCACCGCCAACCAGGGAGAACGCGCCATGTTGCACCAAACCGTTGAGTCCGTCATCCGCACCAAAGCGAGCGACGAGCTGGTCAGCGTAGCGGCATCGGCGACGGTCGCGGAGGCCGTGGACGTGATGACACGGCGCCGGGTGGGTGCGGTGCTCATCATGACGGAGGACGGGCTGGTCGGCGGGATCTTCACCGAGCGCGACGTGCTGGTGCGCGTCGTCCACGCCGGGCGCGACCCGAAGACGACCCCGATTTCGCTCGTCATGACCCGCGACGTTCGCTTCGTAACGCCAGGCACGACCATCGAGGCGGCGTTGAGCCTGATGCACGTCAACCGACACCGCCACCTGCTCGTCATCGACGGGCCGAAGGTGTTCGGCCTCGTGTCGATCGGCGACATGGTGCGCCAGATCATCGAGCATGGCGAAGGCCGCTTCGAGGCGGCGGTGCGCGAGGCGCAGGGCCCCGGCAAGGCGTAGCAAGCGACCAGACAACGTGGAGACCCATCGATGGACGCCCTTCTCTCCCCCCGCCGCCGCAGCCTGCTGCAGGCGCTCGGCGCGACCACGCTGCTCGCCGCCTGCGGCGATCGCCGAACGATGGGCCTCGCGCCCGCGTACGAGTTCCGCGGTCCGACGATGGGTTCGGTGTACACGCTGAAGCTCGCCGGCGCGAAGCTCGATACCGCGAGTGCCGAGCTCGCGCGCGACGCAGTTCACGAGGCGCTCGCCGCCGTCGAGCGCGCAATGTCGACCTACCAATCCGACTCCGAGCTTTCGCTGTTCAACCGCCACCCCGGCGGCCAACCGTTTGCGTTCTCGGCCGACACGTTCGCCGTGTTCGAGCTTGCGCAGCGGGTCGGCGCGGAGACCGGCGGCGCGTTCGACATCACCGTCGCGCCCGTCGTCGACGCATGGGGCTTCGGTCCCTCGCGCAACCGGCGCGTGGTCGGCGCCGACGAGGTCGAGCGGCTTTCCCGGACCGTCGGATCGCGCATGCTCGCGCTCGATTCCGGCACAGCGAGCGTGGCCAAGGCGCAAGGCGGAACCCGTGCCGACCTGTCGGGCATCGCCAAGGGCTTCGGCGTGGACAAGGCCGCGCAGGCGCTCGAGGCACGCGGCGTGGAGCGCTACATGATCGAAGCCGGGGGCGAGGTCCGCACGCGCGGCACGAACGCGGAAGGCCGGCCGTGGCAGATCGCCATCGAGGAGCCGGACGCGATGCCGCAGCGCCCGCATTTCGTCGTGCCGCTGCAAGACCTCGCCATGGCAACCTCGGGCGACTACCGGATCTATTTCGAGCAGGACGGACGGCGCTACTGCCACGAGATCGACCCGGCCACCGGACGCCCGATCGAGAATGGCGTTGCGTCGGTGACCGTCGTCGCAGCCGAGTGCGGCTACGCCGACGCGATGGCCACCGCGCTGATGGTGATGGGTGCCGATCGCGGTGTCGCGCTTGCGGAGGAACGCAAGCTCGCCGCGTATTTCCTCGTCCGTGTCCCAGGCAATGCGCTGCAGGCTCGCGCAACATCCGCATTCCGTGAACTCGGCGGCTATCGCATTGCCTGATATCGCATGGACCTGGGTTCCCTCTTCCTCGTGTTCGTCCTCGTCGCCGTGCTGTTCGGGCTCGGCGCTGGCGCAATGGCGGTCGGCGTGATCTTCAAGCGGCCGTGCCTGCGAGGCTCATGCGGCGGGCCTGCCGCGATCGGGCCCGACGGGCAGCCGCTTTCCTGCGCCGCCTGTCCCAATCGCAAGCGCCAGGCAACCGAAGCGCGGGCCGGCTAGGCCATCGCTCGCGAAACGCGAGCGCGAGCGTCGTCCGGGCGGCAACTGCCCGACGACGTATGTCAGCGTGCGCTTGTTCCCTCCACCCCGCCGCCATCCCCGGCGATAATCGGGCGACAGGGGGGAATCCATGGATCATCAACCGAAATCTCACCGACTGCTCGAAGCGCTGCAGACGTTCGAGCACGGCAAGGTCGTCACTCCGCGCGAGGCCGTCGCACTGATCCGCGACGGCGACACGCTCGCCACGGCCGGCTTTGTCGGGATCGGCTTCGCGGAGAACATCGCGATCGCGCTCGAGGAACGCTTCCTCGCGGCGGCGAGGGACGACCCCGAAGGCATCGGCACGCCGCGCGACCTGACGCTCGTGTACGCCGCAGGGCAAGGCGACGGAAAGGAGCGCGGGCTCAATCACCTGGGTTACAAGGGTCTCGTCAGGCGAGTGATCGGTGGCCACTGGGGCCTCGTGCCCAAGCTGCAGGCGCTCGCCGTCGGCAACCAGATCGAGGCGTACAACCTGCCGCAGGGGGTGATCACGCATCTCTTCCGCGACATTGCGGCGGGCAAGCCGGGGCAACTGACACGGGTGGGGCTTGGCACGTTCGTCGATCCGCGCCACGGTGGCGGCAAGCTCAATTCACTGACCAAGGAGGACCTCGTATCGCTGATGACCATCGGCGACGAGGAATACCTCTTCTACCGCACGTTCCCGATCGACGTCGGGATCATCCGCGGCACCACCGCCGACCCCGATGGCAACATCACGATGGAGCGCGAGGCGCTGACGCTCGAAGCACAGGCGATCGCGATGGCCGCGCGCAACTCTGGCGGCATCGTCATCGCGCAGGTCGAGCGCATCGCGGAGCGGCACACGCTGCCGTCGCGCCACGTCAAGATCCCGGGCATCCTCGTCGATTGCGTGGTCGTGGCCGAGAAACCCGAGTACCACATGCAAACGTTCGTCGAGCAGTACAGCCCCGCGTTCTCCGGCGAAATCCGCGTGCCGGCGTCGATGATTCCCGCGATCCCGATGTCGGAGCGCAAGGTCATCGCGCGACGGGCCGCGTTCGAGCTCAAGCCGAACAGTGTCGTCAACCTGGGCATCGGGATGCCCGAAGGGGTCGCGGGCGTGGCTGCCGAGGAAGGCATCCTCGACCTCATCACGATGACCGCGGAGCCGGGCGTGATCGGCGGCATCCCCGCCTCGGGGCTCAACTTCGGTGCGGCGATCAACACCCACGCGATCATCGACCAGCCGTCGCAGTTCGACTTCTACGACGGCGGTGGGCTCGACGTCGCTTTCCTCGGGCTTGCGCAGGCGGACCGCGAGGGCAACCTCAATGTCTCGAAGTTCGGGCCCCGGCTCGCGGGCGCCGGCGGCTTCATCAACATCTCGCAAACGGCGAAGACCGTCGTGTTCGTCGGCACGTTCACCGCCGGACAGCTCGTGGTCGAGGCGAGGGACGGCAGCCTCGCCGTGCTGTCCGAGGGCCGGGCGCGCAAGTTCGTGCAGCAGGTCGAGCACCGCACCTACTCCGGCAGCCAGGCATGGAAGCGACGCCAAAGCGCGTTGTACGTGACCGAACGCGCCGTGTTCCGGCTTTGCGAAGACGGGCTCGAGCTGATCGAGATCGCACCTGGCGTCGACTTCGAGCGCGACATCCTTGCGCAGATGGACTTCCGTCCGGTGCTGCGCGGCGAGCCGAAGCGCATGGACCCGGCGATCTTCCGAGAAGCGCCGATGGGTTTGCGCGAGCGCATGCTCGCGATCCCGCTCGATCGGCGGCTCACCTACGACGCCGAGCAGAACCTGCTGTTCATCAACTTCGAACGGCTGAAGATCCGCACGCCCGCCGACATCGAGAACGTGCGCGCGGCGATCGAGGCCGTGCTGGCGCCGCTCGGCCGCCGTATCTATGCGATCGTCAACTACGACAACTTCGACATCGCCCCCGAGATGATCGACGGCTGGACGACGATGGTCAAGGGGCTGGTCGACCGCCACTACTGGGGGGTCACCCGCTACACGACATCGGGGTTCCTGCGCATGAAACTGGGCGACGCGCTCGCGCAGCGCGGTGTCGCGCCGCACATCTACGAGTCGGGCGACGAGGCGCGCGCGCATCTCAAGGCGCTCGCACCCAATCCCTAGGGAGCCTCTGTTTCCCATGGATGCCACCGCCTTCGTCGCCGAACTCGAGTCGCACCGCGGCTACCTGCTGCGGGTCGCGCATCTCCAGTTGCGTGACCGCGACACCGCCGAGGACGTCGTGCAGGACACGATCGTCGCCGCCCTGGCCGGGCAGGCGGGCTTCACCGGCAAGTCGAGCATCAAGACCTGGCTCACCGGCATCCTCAAGCACAAGATCGTGGATGCCATCCGGCGGCGCCAGCGCGAGCCGGTTGCGGCAAGCACCCTCGACCCCGAGCTCGACCTCGAGGACTTCGACGCGCTGTTCAGCGATGACGGCAGCTGGGACACGCCGCCCTCCGACTGGGGCGACCCGGAAGCGGCGCTCAATCGGCAGCAGTTCTTCGCCGTGCTCGAGCTCTGCATGGATAAGCTTCCTCCGAACACTGCACGGGTATTCCTCATGCGCGAGGTGCTGGAGCTCGAAAGCGACGAGATCTGTAAGGAATTGGCGATCACCGCGAATAACCTGTGGGTGATCCTCTATCGCGCCCGCATGGCGCTGCGCCAGTGCCTCGAGCGGAACTGGTTCGCGACGCCTGCGCGCTGATCTCCCTTCCCCCGCCATCCAGACGATGAACCTCTTCCGCCGCGCCATCGGGCACCTGCTGATGTGCAAGGACGTCACCAGATTGATCTCGCAGCTGCAGGAACGCGAGCCCACCCGCTGGGAGCGGTTCCGCCTGCAGGCGCACCTCGCCGCGTGCGAATACTGCTCCCGCTTCGACGGTCAGATGGCGACGCTCCGCGAGACGATGCGCCGCTACCGCTCCTAGCGGGACCCTGCCCAAGCGCACGAATGCACGCAATGCGGATCACGCTGAACGGCACGTTGAAGTCCACCTCCGCGGTGAGCGTGGCGGCGCTCGTGCACGACCTCGGACTCGAAGGCAAGCGCATCGCAGTGGAGAAGAACGGCGTGATCGTGCCGCGCAGCCGTTACGGCGACACGTCGATCACCGACGGGGACCGGATCGAGATCGTCGGCGCGGTCGGCGGCGGCTGACCCTCCGGCGCCGCACCCTTCGCACCGTGAGCGTCGCCTGCGCCGCGGGCCGGGCGTAAAATTGCCGCATGAACGCCCCGCACATCCCCTCGCTTGCGCCAGCCGACCCGCTCGTCATCGCCGGGCGCGCCTATCGTTCGCGGCTGCTGGTGGGTACCGGCAAGTACCGCGACTTCGGTGAGACGCGGGAGGCGGTCGTCGCCTCCGGCGCCGACATCGTCACCGTCGCAATTCGCCGCACGAACATCGGCCAGGACCGCAACGTGCCGTCGCTGCTGGACGCGCTACCGCCGACCGAATTCACCTACCTGCCGAACAGCGCCGGCTGCTACACCGCCGAGGACGCGATCCGTACGCTGCGCCTTGCCCGCGAATTGCTGGATGGCCATTCGTTGGTGAAGCTCGAGGTGCTGGGCGACAAGGACACACTCTTTCCGGACGTGCGGGCGACGCTCGCAGCCGCGGAAGCGCTGGTGAAGGACGGCTTCCAGGTGATGGTCTACACGTCCGACGACCCGATCATCGCGCGCGAGCTGGAGCAGATCGGTTGTGTCGCAATCATGCCGCTCGCATCGCTCATCGGTTCGGGAATGGGAATCCTCAATCCGTGGAACCTGCGGCTCATCCTCGAGCAGGCGAAGGTGCCCGTGCTGGTCGACGCTGGCGTTGGCACCGCATCCGACGCCGCCGTCGCCATGGAACTCGGCTGCGCGGGCGTACTGATGAACACCGCCATCGCACTCGCAAGGCAACCGGTACGAATGGCGCACGCCATGAAGCTCGCCGTCGAGGCCGGGCGCGAGGCCTTCCTCGCCGGGCGGATGCCGCGCAAGCTCTACGCGGCAAACCCGAGCTCGCCGACCACCGGACTCATTTCCTGATGCGTTTCGCCGTCCTGCCCCGCGCCGGCCTGGCCGCGCTTGCGCTTTGCGCGTGTGTCGGCGGCATCGCCGCCGCACCGCTTTCGACGGACGAGATCGCGAAGCTCTGCGCCGAGGCGGAAGGACCCGCGCACTGCGGGCGGCTGGTCGAGGCCACGCAATTGAAACGCCTGCCCAATCTTGCGCGCCGTGATGGCGCCTCGCTCTTCGTGCGGCTCTATCCGTCCGGCGAAGCAAGGCTCGAGGACCGCGAGACCCTATCCGGCGGCACGACCTACGCGCTGTTCGATTTCCTGAACGAGCTGAATGCCGTCGTGCTGTGGACGACGCAGGACGATACGCTCGGCTTCCTGCTGATCGAACGCAGGACGGGACGGCAGACGCCGCTGCCGGCGCAACCCGTCCCCTCACCCGAGCGCAATCACTTCGCCACCGCGGATTTCTGCGTCTCGCGCTGCGAGAACCAGCTCGTCGTCTGGGTTGCCGATCGCGACGGCGTGCGCCGCGAGCTGTCTTGGAAGCCGGCGGAGAAGTGGGCGGATGCCTCGGTGCAATGGAAGGACACCGACATGCTCGTGGTGGAGTACACGCCCGAGGGTGACGCAGCGCCGAAGAGGCTCCAGCGGCGGCTTTCCGATCCCAGCTGGACGCGCGTCGGGTCGCGCTGATGGTGGAGGAGCGGGGAGCGCGCCCGCCACCGGATGCCGCGGCCGAGTCGGGCAGTGCCGCATCGGCGCGGCCGCACCGCCCGGTGCGAAGCTACGTGCTCAGGCAGGGCCGGATGTCACCCGCGCAGGTTCGTGCGTTCGACACGCTCTTGCCGCGTTTCGGGATTCCGTTTGCGCCCAGTCCGCTCGACTATCGCGCAATATTCGGGCGCATCGCGCCCGTCGTGGTGGAGATCGGGTTCGGCATGGGCGAGACGACCGCCCGCATCGCCGCCGCGCACCCCGAAATCGACTTCATCGGCGTCGAGGTCCACGCCCCCGGGGTGGGCAGCCTGCTCAAGCAGCTCGCGGAAGCCGGCATCGCGAACGTGCGCGTCGTACGCCACGACGCTGTCGAAGTCGTCGAGTCGATGATCCCGCCGGCGAGCCTCGCCGGCATCCACGTCTATTTTCCCGATCCGTGGCCGAAGAAGCGCCATCACAAGCGTCGCCTGCTGCAGCCGGCTTTCGTGCACACGCTCGCCTTGCGGCTCGCGACCGCCGGCTATCTGCATGCGGCGACCGATTGGGAGCCCTATGCGCAGGAAATGCTGGCAACGCTTGCAGTCGAGCCATTGCTCCTGAACACGGCGGAAGGCTTTGCGCCCCGCCCGCAGTGGCGCCCGCAGACCAAGTTCGAGGCCCGCGGGATGCGGCTCGGCCACGGTGTCTTCGACCTCGTGTTCCGTCGCACCTGACGCAGCGCGACCAATCGCCGGCGTTTAGCGTGCCGCCTGTGCTTGACGGCGGGCATCGGTGAAAGCAAGCAGAGGCAGCAACGCAGTTCGCGCCACCGCGCGCGAGAAATGGCTCTGCACGTTTTCGATCCCGCCCGCGGAGAGCCTGTGCCAGAGAGCGTCGTCGCGGCAGACGCGCACGATCGCCTCGGCAAAGCCCGTGGCATCGTCCGCGACGAGGACATCGATTCCGTGGTGAAGCTGCATGCCTTCGATGGCGGACGATGTCGCGACGACCGGCAACCCGTAGCTCATCGCGTGGTTCACCTTGCCCTTGACCCCGGCACCATAGCGCAGCGGTGCAATCGATGCCCTGCAGCCGGTGAAGAACGGCGCGACATCCTGGACATACCCTGTGACGACGAAATCCGGCGCAGCCAGCGCCTGGACGGTCGCCGGCACCTTGCTCCCCACGATGTAGGTCGTGACCCCGGGCAGCGCTTCGCGCACGAGCGGGAGCACCTCACGGGCGTACCAAAGCACGCCGTCGGTGTTGGGCGGATGCTGGAAGCCGCCGATGAACACGAGTCCCTGCCGCTCCGGGAGCGGTTTGCCACCCGGCTGCAGCTCGTAAATTGTTGTGAGGACCAACACTCTGGCCTCGGGGGCAAGACCGGCCAGCACCTGCTTCTCGACCGGCGACACGACGATCGTCACGTCGACCTTGCGGATCAACGCCAATTCCTCGTCGCGCAGCGCGCGCGCCCCCGCCTTCGCCAGCGCACCGCCTTCGAGTTCCGCCTGCCGTTCCGAGCGCAGGAAATGCAGGTCCACGGTGTCGAAGGCGAACAGCGCCTGCGGCGCGAACGCACGCAGCGCGGCAATGTGCTTCACCGCGATGTAGTGGCGCGCGACGATCACCAGGTCGAATTCGCTGCCGCGCTCGGCAATGACATCGGACACCGAGCGCACGTAGGGCGCGAACAGCACCTCGACACCACGTTGCTGGAGCTCGCGCACGTACGGTTCGCGATGCTCGAGGTTGTCGGCGACGAACGTCACTTTGCACGAAAGCTCGGTGAGGAGCTCGACGATCGCCTGCATGCGGACCGAGCCCGCATCCTGGTCGGGCGTGAGCATGCATGCCTCGATCACCAGCACCCGTCGCTGCGCCCATCGGTCGCGCTCCAGGTCGGCGGCGACGCCGTTCGGACGATGCGCCGACAGGGCGCTCGCCCACTTGTCGCGAAACGCCGACTGATTGACGACCTGGTGGCGCTTGACGCCCGACGCCGTGTCGATCCCGGACGTCTGTCCTTCGAAATGCACGACGGTCGCAGCCGGCTGGTAGTAGACCTTGCGGCCGGCGGCCCGCACGGCGAATGCGAGGTCCACGTCCTCGTAGTACGCCGGCGCATAACGGTTGTCGAAGCCGCCCAGCTCGCGAAAGAGCGATGTCGGAATCGCGAGACATGCGCCCGAGCAGTAGTCCGCCTCGCGCACATAGTTGTACTCGGGCTTCGACGGGTCGTCGCCGCGGCCGTAGTTCCAGCCCGAGCCATCGCGCCAGACGATGCCGCCCGCCTCCTGCAAGGACCCGTCCGGGTAGACGAGCTTCGCACCGACAAGTCCCGCGTCGCCATGATCGCGGAAGATCGCCTGCAGCGCATCGAGCCAGCCGGGCGTGACGATCGTATCGTTGTTCAGCAGCACGACGAGCTCGCCGCGCGCAAGCGCCACACCGTGATTGCAGCTGCCGATGAAGCCCAGATTGCGCTCGTTGCGCTCGATGCGGATCCCCTCGACCGATTGCAATGCGACGGCCATCGGTTCAGGCGACGCGTCGTCGACGACCACAACCTCGAATTCGCCGGGCGGCGTGTGGAGATGCACGCTTTTCAGGCACGTGTAGGTGAGCAGTGCCTTGCCGAATACGGGGATGACGATCGACACGCGCGGTGCTTCGACTGGCGCGAACACGAGGCGTCCGATCTCGCGCTCCTGCTCGAATCGGCGAGCCGGTTCGGCACGATACCGGCGGCCGCCGGAGAGCTTGTGCAAAATCCGCGCGCCGAGCGCACGTGAGCCCTCATGCCGCAATATGGAAGCGGCGATCTGCACGCGGCGCGGCAGCTGCCGGACGTCGGCAACACCTGCGCGCCAGCGCAGCATGCCGACGCGGGACGCGTGAACCACGCGGCGCAGCGGCGCGGTGATTCGCCACGATGTCGACTGCTCCAGTGCGTCGATACGCTCACGCACGACGTCGAGCAAGGCCTCGAGCTTCCGGTATTCGAGTTGCGTATGCTGCAACTCGCCGGCGATCTGGTCTCGGTCGGCTATGGTGACATCCCGCTGGCCGCGAAGCTCCTCGAGCTTCGCATCGAGCGTGGCAGCGCGCCGGCCGAGCTCGTCGCGCGCCTCGCGAACCCCGCACTCGACACCAGAGCGGAAAAGCTCCCGCAACGAAAGCTGCTCGGCCGCGTCCATTCCTTCGGGGGGAAAGGCGTGCGTCCCGGCAATGGCGAGCGCCGGTTCGAGCGCACCACGCGGTGCCGCAGCTCCGATCGAGGCCATGTACAGCGCGGCGTAATGCCGTGGCTCGCTCCCCACCACAACGGGTGCCGGCCGGATGGCGGTCGCGTCGGGACCACCGGCTGCCGCAAGCAATGCGCGGTTCCAATCCGAGGGTCCGGCGTTCCACGCCACCAGCGTCGCACGCCCGTAGCCCGCCAGGCGCTCGGGCAGCGCACCCAGATCGGAGGCCACGATGGGCAAGCCGGTCGCCATCGCGGCCGAGAGTGTGTATGCATAGGTTTCGGGGACCTGCGCCGGGAACAGCAGCACATCCGGTCGTTCGGCCGCCAGGATCACCGGCAACTCACGGTCGGCGTACTCGCCATAGATCGTGAGTGGTACCTCGGGTGCCTGCGCGACCCTCTCGGTCGTCGCGCCGAGTACGCGGAACACGAGCGGCAGGTCGCGCGACGCCGCGTCGCGAGCACACGCGGTGACGACGCGCAAACCCTTGGATGGCGACAGCATGCCGATCGTGGCCACGCGCACCACCGGGATCCCTGCAACGGCGGGCTGCTCGGGGTTCGGCCAGACGTTCACGGCAATTCCCGGGAAATAGCGCTTGATGCGGCCGGCGACACTCTCCGAGGGTGCGATCAGCCGATCGGCGCCGCGCAGCAGTCGCTCGAACAGCGCACGCCACGCCCCGATGTCGAGCCCCCATTGCGCCGGCCGCTGCGCGATGCAGGCGGCGCAGCCATTCGCATCCGGTTCGCCGCAATACGCACCCTCGGCGGTGACGAGGTGGTATTGCGGGCAGATCGCGTAGTGGTCGTGCAGCGTGCAGTCGTACGGCAACCCGGTGACCAAAGGGAGGTCGAGAACCTCGCGCGGCAGGCGGTGCACATGATGGAAGTGCAGGCGCGCGATCGGCAGCGCGGCGAGCATGCCCGCGAGCACCGACAGCTCGTCCGGCAGCTGGAAGTACAGCTCGAACGACTCGCCGGGACGCTCCCAGTGCAGGCGCACGCTGCCGCCGTGTGAGGGCTCGAGCAACAGGGTCTCGACATGTGGCGCGATGAGCCGGGCCAGATCCTGCATGTGCCGGCGGATGCCGCCACCCCACGGATGGGAGACGAACACCACGATCGGCCGGGATGACTCGGCGAGCCGCAGCAGATCCGCGCGGCGGGCGAGCGCGCGCGCGGGATTGCGAAAGCGCTGCGTCTGCTCGCGCGCACGGAAATCCGCGTGGATCCGGCCGAACTCCGCCTGCCACGGCGCATCGGCGCCGAGTTGAAATTCCGCCGGGGTCGCGGATGCCGTGTTGCCGACGAATACGTCTCCCGCGAGCAGTACGATGAATCCCGCCTGGGACGCGCGCATGCCGAAGTCCGTCGCGGCGACCGTGCCAGTGCCAGGCAGCGTTTCGTCGAACCTGCCGACCGCGTCGAGACAGGCGCGCGTAACGTAGCGGCACGGCCCCAGGACCAGCGGCATGGCGACCGCGACATTCGCATTGGCCCGCCGAAACAGTGCGTCGGCGAATCCCGTCGCATGCGCCACGTCGGCCCGGTCGCGCGGCGCGAGCGGTGGATAGTCGGCGGCACCGCCAGCGCCAGTGAACGGCATGACGACGCCCACGTGCGCTTCGGTCCGGGCATGCGCTGTCAGCCGGTCGAGCCAATCGTCGTGCGTGACGACGTGCTCATCGATCAAGACGAGGTCGCTTTCCTCGTCGTAGGCGGCGGCGGCGTTGACCGCGGCGGCGAAGCCCTCACGCTCCGACACCGGCAGCAGCGTGATGGCGCCACACGCTGCCTGCTCACGGACGAGGGCGTCTACATCGGCCGGCGTTTGCGCATCGGGAACGACGAGCACTCGGCACGAAATACGGTTGCGCTGTCCGAAGATCGCATCGAGACAGCGGCGCAGCGCCTCCGCGTCGCGCGGGGCCGCGATGACAATATCGACGCGGCTCACGGTCAGACCGGGCCGCGGCGGCGCGCGCGCCACTTCTCGATCGGCCATCGCAACCAGCCCCGCCAGCTCTCGCGCCAGGCAATGTGCGCCTTGAGGGCGTCGAGATCGCCCAGCGCGCGCTGCAGCCGTGACTCGAGCGCGGCCGTCTCGGCGCGCGCATCGTGCAATGCGTGCACGGCATCCACGAGCTTCGTTTCGCGTTCGTCGGCGACCTTGCGCGCGTCGCGCTCGTCCCAGTAGAGCCTGGCGGCAGTGCGCTGGGCTTCACGATACTGCGCGAGCAGCGCCCCTTGCGGATCCCCGAACAGCGAAAAGGATGGCAGTTCCGGGAGCGGGACGTCCTGTCCGGCCGCGAGCACGAGAAAGTACACCGGCGCCCCTGCATCGCCACGCAGGGCGAGCTGCCCTTCGTCGTCGAGCGCGATCAGTTCCACGGCGTCGTGCGGCGCGCCATCGCGCCACACCGCCGAGCGCGCGACGATCGCCTGACCGTACCAGCGTTGCTGCGGGAAGACGGGCGCGAGCAGCGCGGCGAGTTCGTCGCGTGTCAGCTCGCGCACGTGGAACTCGTTCCGCGCAGGACCAAGCGCCGCGTAGGCCGGCTTGTTCGGCGACGACAGCAGCAGCAGCCCTCCCGGCGCCAGCACACGGCGGAACTCGGAAAGCATCTCGCGCTGCGCACCGAGGTGCTCGATCGTCTCGAACGACACGACCAGATCGAATGCGGCGTCGGGCAGCGGCAGCGCCGAGCACGAACCGACGACGAAACGCACATTCGCCGTACCGTATCGGTGCACTGCATGTGCGACCGCCTCGGGTGCGACATCCACGCCGGTCACCTGACCGGCAATCCGCCCGAGAAGCGCGCTACCGTAGCCCTCGCCGCAGGCGGCGTCGAGCACGCGCCGCCCGCGTGCCAGCGGCAGGGCAAGAGCGTAGCGATGCCAATGCTCGTGCCAGATCTCGCCGCGAAGTTCGGGAAGGAACCGCTCGCCGGTAAAGGTCAGCGACGAAGGGGCGGTCTCGGCGGTCACTTGGGGCTGCGCAAGCAGGAAGGCAGAGCGGCCGAACCCCGGGCGCGCAACCCGGTTGCCACATAGGTCATTTTACCCCGCCCCGCCCGTGGCGCAGCGCCCGGCCGCACTCGCTGCAGGCGAACGCTAGCGCAAGGTCAGCATGACCGGCTGATGGTCCGACGCCTGCGTCTGCTGGTCGATGCGAATGTCGGCAAGGCGCGGCAGCAGGTCGCGGCTCGCGAAGATGAAATCGCAATGCAACTCCGGGCCGTTCGGCTCCATGAACGTGGCGGGATACGGCTGTCCCGGACGCAGCGCATCCCACACGTTGGTGAGCGCCGGCGTGCCGTCGGGAAACGGAGCGATCATGCGCGCGTGCAACGGGTCCGCATATTCGAGGTTGAAGTCGCCGGTGACGATCGTGGCGCGTGGCCGCAGGAACGTCTGGAACGGGCCGCCCTCCTCGTCCATCGTGACCTGCCCGTCGCGCGCGTGGGCGTCGCCGTCTGCGTAGATCTGGCGCAGCGCCTCGACCTGCGCGGCGCGCTGCGTGCGCGAGTACCACTCGAGATGCGTGGTAATGACGCGCACGTCGCCGAAGGGTGCGGCAATCACCGCCTCGACCGCGATCCGCGGCATGCCGGAACGCCCGGATCCGCGGGATAGGGCAGCAGGTGCCGATACACCTGCCGCACGGGCAAGCGCGACACGATCATGTTGCCGAAGCGCCGCCGCCGACCCTCCTCTCCGGGCTGGTCCACCGCGACCCCCGGCACGGCCGTGTAACCGGGAAGCGCGGCGGCGATCTGCGCGAACTGGTCACTGCCGTCGCTGCCACCGAGGCGTGGCTCCGGGAAGTTGTCGGCGATCTCCTGCAGACAGAGGACGTCGAAATCGTGTAGACGCTTCGCCTCCGCCACGATGCGCGCCAGATCGACTTTCTGGTCGATGCCGCGACACCACTGGACGTTCCAGGTCGTGAGCTTCATTTGATGCCTGCCCGCATGAACGATTGGACGAACTGCCTCTGGAACAGCAGGAACGCGATCAGCAGCGGCGCGGGACTCAGGACGCCGCCGGGACCTTGGTCATCGTCGAGGGATCGAACTCGCGCTTCTTGGTCGCGAACATCCAGAGGTAGCCGTCGGGATCCTCGATCATCGCCGTGCGGTCGCCCCAGAACATGTCTTCCGGAGGACGCACGATCGTGGCGCCCGCAGACTTTGCCGAGGTGGTCACGGCGTCGACGTCCGGGCAATAGACGTAGAAGTTCAGCGGCAGGCTGATTCCTGAATGCTTGGGCGTGCGGCTCGTGCCGCCCCACGCGCCTTCCGGCGCCACCATCGCGACGCTGCGGCCGTGGTAGTAGAGCTCGCCGTGTACCGTCCCGCCCTTGTCGTCCTTCATCGCGAATTCACCACGCTTGAAGCCGAACGCCTGCTCGTAGAACGTCAGCGCGGCATCGGCGCTGGAAACCGTCAGGTACGGCGTCAGCGGATTGGCGGTCGGGGGAAGCCAGTCGGGCGTTTGCATGGGGATGACCTACTCAGGTTCGTCGGAAGACGCGCGGAATCCTGCCCGCTGCGCGGAAGGCGATCGTGGACCGTCGTTGCCCGCTCCGTCAACCGCGTCGCCAATGCGGACTCCCGCCACGCTCTGCGGTGGTCGCGGCCCCGGGGATCGGCTTCCGGCGGCTCCTCGTACCGCTAACCGAACAATGCCTTGAGCGCGCCACCCGGGTCGGGCATGCGCATGAACGCCTCGCCGACCAGAAACGCGTTCACGCCATGGCGGCGCATCTGTGCGACGTCGCGCTGCGCAAGAATGCCGCTTTCGGTCACGACTAGCCGGTCGGCCGGAACTCGCGGTGCGAGCGTGATGGTCGTCTGCAGCGAGACGCTGAAATCGCGCAGGTTGCGATTGTTGATGCCGATGAGCGGCGTCCTGAGCTTGAGCGCGCGGTCGAGCTCCGCGCTGTCGTGCACCTCGACGAGCACCGCCATGCCGTAGTCGTTCGCCTTCTTCTCGAAATCGACGAGCTGTTCGTCTTCGAGCGCCGAAACGATCAGCAGAATCGCATCGGCGCCCAGCACGCGCGACTCCGCGATCTGGTACTCGTCGACGATGAACTCCTTGCGCAATGCGGGCAGCGGGCACGCCTCGCGGGCCACGACCAGGTATTCGGGAGCGCCGTGGAAATACTTGCGGTCGGTCAGCACCGACAGGCATGTCGCGCCGCCCCCCGCATAGCTCGCCGCGATCGCCGCGGGATCGAAGTCCTCGCGCAGCACGCCCTTGCTCGGGCTCGTCTTCTTGATCTCCGCAATCACGGCCGGTCGGCCCGCGCTGATCGACGCACGCAGAGCACCGGTGAAATCGCGCGGCAGCGACATTGCGCGCGCCTCTTCGACGAGTTGCTCGAACGGCCGCTCGACCTGCGCCGCGATCACCTCCTCGGCCTTGTCGGCGACGATGCGGGAAAGGATGTCGGCGCGGCTCATGCCGGTCGACCTCGAGTAGTGCCGGTCGGGAGGCGCGCTGGGCGGGATCGCGGGGCTGGCATCGATTCTCCGGGTTCTCGCGCGCACCCTGCAAGGCGGCCGCGCATGCTGTGTCGATCGGTCGCGATTGTAACCGGCGCACCCCATGTTGCCGGTCAATGGGTCCGCGCTCTACACATTCTCCAGCGTCCCGCGCAGGCAGCCACCCCGCGCGACACCCGCGCGAAGCTCCCGCTCCCATGTGTCGAAATCCGTAACCGCCCCCGCCGGAGCAACCTGCACGAAGCGCGCGCCATCCGGGTTCCAGCAGAAGGCGCCCGCGAAGCGCGCGGGATCGAACTGCGCAACACCCTTGAGGCGGGCGATCGTGTCGTCCTCGAAGTGCTGCCGCCAGTTCGGCAGGTCGTTCTCCGTCATGCCCGCTATGCGGTCGAGATGATCGTCGGCCAGCACCGGACGGTTGACGATGCCGCCCTGGGCGTTGCGTGCGAACACGGCGACGCCGATGCGGTCGGGCAGCAGGAGCAACGCATAGCCGTCCCGGGCGATCCCTGCCGCAAACGCCGGTACCGCAGACGTCACCGCCTGCATCTGCCGCGACGCGGCATGCCATTGCCCGAGGCTGCCGTGCTGTCCCACCAGCAGCCAGGCAGCCAGCGCAATCGCAGCGATGCGACCGATGCGAAGTTCGGCAACCGCGACGCCGATCGCGACCGCCGCGTAGATCCAGCCGATGTAGTAGTTGCGCGCACCTTCGCCGCCGCTCGTCGCGGAGGGAAACGAGGCTGCGGGTGCCAGCACGTAAATCGTTGCGGCGATCGCGCAAGCCGCGACCAGCAGTTCGCCTGTCCGCGGGACCCGGCGGCGGCCGACGGCGACGGCCACGGTCAGCACGACCACCAGCACCGCAGCGGCAACGGCCCAGGTCCACGACGGGCTCGTGTTCGTCTGCCGCGTGAGGAGCGCGCCGAACATCGCCAGACGATCGAAATACTCGTGGAGATCGCGCGGCGGACTGGATTGCGGGTAGACCTTGATCGGCGTGCCGAACAGCGCGAAACGCCAACCCAGATACGCCGCAAACGCGATCCAGGTCGGGGCGAGGTCGCGCATCGCGAACGTGATCCGCGCGCGCCAGGAAGCGGCGGCTTCTCCCTTGGCGAGTGCGACTTCGATCACGAATGCAATGACGGGCAGCGGCATCGCGCTTTCCTTGCCAAGCAGTGCAGCAATGAGCAACGTGACGCGCAGCAACTGCCGCGGCACGTCGGCCGGCCTCGGCCCGCCAGTGAGCGTCGCGAGATAGAGGAGGCAAAAGAGCGCGGCCAGCAGGTCGAAGCGAGCCGCCAGCCAGAACGTGACTTCGCCCGCAAACGGAAACGCGGCGAACAGCGCTGCGGCGAACGCGCCGGCGGTGCGGGCCTGCGGTGTGGGCACGAGCCACGCCGATGTCACGCGGTAGACCAGCGCCACGTTGGCAAGGTGCAGAAGCAGGCTCGTCAGATGCCAGCCGCCGGGAGAGGCGCCGAACAGACGCCAGTCGATCGCGTAGGAGACCAATCCCAGCGGACGGTAGCCGAAGTTCCCCGAGCCCAACGGGCCGAAGAACCGCGCAACGAGCCATGCGCCGAGCGTGCCTTCGCGATCGTGACGGGACATCAGGTCGAGAATACCGAAGTCGTCGCTGAGGAAGCCGCCCGACAGTCCGCGCGCGTGCAACACGACCACGGCCAGGACCGTTGCCGCGAGCACGCCGGCGGCAAGCAATGTCGCCGCCCGACGTTCGCGCGCAGTCGACATCGCGTCGCCACTCACGCGTGCCGCCGATCGCCGAATCGCGAGCGTCGCACGCGCCGCGCCCTATGCCGCAGGCGCGAGCTTCCGGGTCGTCGCGATGAATTGCTCGAGCGTGCGCATCGCCTTGCCGCTCGCGATCGCCGCCCTCGCTCGCTCGATGCCCTCGGCGATCGAGCCGGCAACGCCAGACGCGTAGAGTGCGGTGCCGGCATTCAGCACGACGATCTCGCGCGGCGTGCCCTCGACGTCACCGAGCGCCTCCAGCAGCATCGCCTTCGACTCCAGCGCGTCCTTCACCTTGAGGCCTCGGTTGCTGATCATGCGCATGCCGAAGTCCTCGGGGTGGATCTCGTACTCGCGGACCTCGCCGTCCTTGAGCTCACCGATCAGCGTCGCCGCGCCGAGCGACACCTCGTCCATGCCGTCCTTGCCGTAGACGACCAGCACGTGCCGGCTGCCGAGGCGCTCGAGAACGCGGACCTGGATACCGACCAGGTCGGGGTGGAAAACACCGAGCAGCTGATTGGGCGCGCCTGCCGGATTGGTCAGCGGACCGAGGATATTGAAGATCGTGCGCACGCCCAGTTCGCGGCGCACCGGCGCCGCATGCTTCATCGCGGCATGGTGGTTCGGCGCGAACATGAAGCCGACGCCCGTCTCGGCGATGCATTGGGCGACCGCCTCGGGCTTCAACATGATGTTGGCCCCGAGCGCCTCGAGCACGTCGGCACTCCCGGACTTGGACGATACCGAGCGCCCGCCATGCTTCGCGACGCGTGCGCCGGCCGCGGCCGCGACGAACATCGACGCGGTCGAGATGTTGAACGTGTGCGACGAGTCGCCACCGGTGCCGACGATGTCGACCAGGTGCTCGCGGTCCGGTACCTCGACCTTGGTCGCAAACTCGCGCATCACCTGCGCCGCCGCCGCGATCTCGCCGACCGTCTCCTTCTTGACGCGGAGGCCCACGGTCAGCGCGGCGATCATCACCGGCGTCACCTCGCCACTCATGATGCGGCGGAAGATCGACAGCATCTCGTCGTGGAAGATCTCACGGTGTTCGATCGTCCTCTGGAGGGCGTCCTGCAGCGTGATGGGCATGGCGGTCTCGTTCTTCGGGATCTCAATGACGGGAAAGGAAATTGCGGAGCAACGCGTGGCCATGCTCCGTCAGGATCGCTTCGGGATGGAACTGCACGCCCTCGACCGGCAGGCTGCGATGACGCACGCCCATGATCTCGCCGTCATCCGAGCGCGCCGTCACCTCGAGCTCGACCGGCAGTGAGGATGGCTCGATCACGAGCGAATGGTAACGGGTGACGGTGAGCGGCGAGGGCAGGCCCGCGAAGACGCCCCGGCCGGCGTGCGTCACCGGCGACAGCTTGCCGTGCATCACGTGTCGGGCGCGCACGATGCATCCGCCGAACGCCTGCCCGATCGCCTGATGTCCGAGACAGACGCCGAGGATCGGGATTTCGCCTGCGAAGCGCCGGATCAGCGGCACCGAAATGCCGGCCTCGTTCGGCGTGCACGGTCCCGGCGAAATCACGATGTGTTCGGGCTGCCATGCGGCGATCTGTTCGAGCGTGATCACGTCATTGCGGTGGACGTGCACCTCCGCCCCCAACTCGCCGAGGTACTGGACAAGGTTGTAGGTGAAGCTGTCGTAGTTGTCGATCATCAGCAGCATGGCTCTCGCCTGCTCGAATGGTGCCGGGGATACAGCGATCGCCTCGGGGGTGCCGAAGGATCACGGTCGGCGTCGCGGAGCGCGTCGTACGACGCGGGCTTTCCGGGACTGTCGTTCGTCGTGAAGGGCGGCTAGCGCCATCGCCCGGGCTGGCCGGGCAGCGGAAGTACAGGAGAGGCACTCATCGCGCCACCTTACCGCGACCGCGGCGGGCGTGCAAGCGAGCGATCGCGCGGTCGAACGGAGGACAAAGCCGGCCGGGCCCGATACACGCCCGCCAGACTACGGCCCGGGGGTCGTACTTCTTCACCGCCGGAGACGCCGCCGGTCGCCGCCTCAGGAGGCATCCGGAGGCGCGTTACGCGAGCTCAGCCGGCCTCGGCGTGACCGGCCGCGTCCGCGGCCGCGCGTTCCGCGTCGGCATCCGTGCGCAGGCCGTTGAAGTAGATGTTCAGCAGCACTGCGCTGATCGCGGTAAGCAATATTCCCGACTCGAGCAACGGGTGCAGGCTGTGCGCCATCTGCTGGGTCCAGCGCGGTGCGACCAGCGGGATCATGCCGGCGCCGATCGAAATTGCGACGATGTAGAGGTTGTCGCGGTTGGTCTTGAAGTCGACGTCGGCCAGGATGCGGATGCCGGTTGCCGCCACCATGCCGAACATCACCAGGCCGGCGCCGCCCAGCACGAAGACCGGCACCGACTCCACCAGCGCCCCCATCTTCGGCAGCAAACCGAGGACGATCATGATCAGACCCGCGGTCACGCAGACCCAGCGACTTTTCACGCCCGTCACGCCGACGAGGCCGACGTTCTGGGAGAAGCTGGTGTACGGAAACGTGTTGAAGACGCCGCCGATCAGCGTGCCCAGGCCGTCAGTGCGCAGTCCTGCGGACAGCTCGCGCGGCCCGATCTTCTTGCCGGTGATGTCCGACAGTGCGAGGAACATGCCGGTCGACTCGATCATCACGACGATCATCACCAGCGTCATCGTCAGGATCATCACCATGTCGAACGTGGGCATCCCGAACGCGAAGGGCGTGATCACATCGAACCAGCCGGCCTTCGCCACCTTGTCGAAGCTCATCTTGCCCATCGCGACAGCGACCACGCAGCCTGCGATGATGCCGAGCAGCACCGCGATATTGGCGACGAAGCCGCGCCCGTAGCGCACCAGTAGAAGAATCGCGACCAGTACAAACGCCGCAACCGCCATGTTGTCGAGCGCGCCGTAGTTCGCGTTGTCGACCATCGGTATCGGTCCGGGCAGCCTGACCGCAGGTGCCGAAGCGCCCGGCGGCGCGGATGCCGCGGCCGACGCCGCGGCGGCCTTCGCACCGTCGACCATCGCCACCAGCTTGGGCACGTCGACGCTCTGCGCCAGAGGCGCCGGGCCGCCCATCGCCCAGCCGATGCCGACACGCATAAGGCTGATGCCGATGATCGCGATGATCGTGCCGGTGACCACCGGCGGGAAGAAGCGCAGCAACCGGCTCATCAATGGCGCAATCAGAATCGAGACGATGCCCGCGCCGATGATGGCGCCGAAGATGGCGCGTGCGCCTTCGGGGCCGCTTTGCACGTTGGCCATCGCGACCATCGGGCCGACCGCGGCAAAGGTCACACCCATCATCACCGGCAGCTTGATGCCGAAGTACCTGCCGAAGCCGTACGACTGGATCAGCGTGACCAGACCGCAGCAGAACAGATCGGCCGAGATCAGCAGCGCGACCTGATCGGGATTGAGCTTCAGGGCTCGCCCGACGATCAGCGGCACGGCCACGGCGCCGGCGTACATCACGAGAACGTGCTGCAGGCCGAGCGCGGCCAACCTCCCGGTGGGAAGTTTCTCGTCCACCGGGTGGATGGTCGATGTGCTCATGCGTGCCTCCCTTATGCGGACAGCTCGGTTTCGAAACGACTGCCTCGGCGACAGCGGCCCGGGCAGCCGGGCATACAGGACTCAGTTCACCTGCGCGCCAGCATCGAACCAGCGCCTGATCAGCGCGCGCTCGCCGTCGGTGATCTGCGTCGCATTGTTGAGCGGCATCAACTTGAGCACCACGGCCTGCTGGTAGACCGCCTGCGCATGCTGCTTGATCAGCTCGGGCGTGTGCAGCGCGACGTTCTTCTGCTGCAGTTGCGCGTTGTGGCACATGACGCAGCGCAGGTCGATCACGGCCCTGACCTCGGCGAAACCCGCGGGCTTCGATGCGGCGGCAAGTTCTGCGGCGGTGGGAGGTGACGGCGCCAGCCAGAACGCGACCCCTGCGAGCACAAGCGCGCCGATGACCGCGTGCTCCCAGGGCACGCGCTTGCCCTGGACGAGCGCCTTGTGGCGCGCGACGAAGCTGTGGCGGATCAGTGCGCCGGCGAGCATCAGCAGCACCAGCACCAGCCAGTTGTGCCTGCCCTGGTACAGCCAGCCGTAGTGGTTGGACAGCATCGCGACCAGCACCGGCAGCGTGAAATAGGTGTTGTGCACGCTGCGCTGCTTGGCGCGCTGGCCGTGGATCGGGTCGACCGGCTGGCCGGCCTTCATCTGCGCGACCACCTTGCGCTGGCCCGGAATGATCCAGAAGAACACGTTGGCGCTCATCGCGGTGGCGAGCATCGCGCCGACCAGCAGGAACGCTGCGCGCCCGGCGAACAGCTGGCAGGCGAGCCACGATGCGAGCACCACGAACGCCAGCAACGCCCGCGCCGACGACGAGGTCGCCACCCTTCTTCTGTCCGAACGCGCGGCAGATCGAAATCGTAGACAAGCCAGAACGCGACGAGGAACGCGAGCGACGCGGCAATGGCCGCCCCGGCCGACCAGTCATGAACGCTCCCGTCGACGAGAAACGTGCCGGCGTTGAAGAGGTAGAGAACCGTGAACAGCGCGAAACCGGTGAGCCAGGTGCTGTAGCTCTCCCAGTAGAACCAGTGCAGGTGCTCGGGCAGCGCTTTGGGCGACGACCATGTACTTCTGCGGGTTGTAGAAGCCGCCGCCGTGCACCGCCCACAACTCGCCGTCGACGCCTTTGTCGACGAGATCGCGCGCGATCGGCTTGGTCAGGCTGCTGTCGAGAAAGACGAAGTAGAACGACGAGCCGATCCACGCGATCGCCACGATGACGTGCGCCCAGCGCAAGAGCAGGTTGGCCCAGTCGAGCAGGTAGGCTTCCATCGCGTTCGTCTCGTCAGGGCAGGAGCGTTGCAGGTTCGCCGGCGCACGTCGGCGGGCGCGGTCGCGTGGAGACGACCGGCCCGGGCGCTAGGACCCGCGGGAAAAAGTGTATACACTTGCGTGCACACGTCAAGCGCGTCGATTGAGACTGCCCCATGCCGCAAAGCCGTGCACGTCTCCGGGTGATCGCATCGGCACCAAGAGCCGAGCCGTTGCAGCACAGCCGTCGCGCGACGGTGCAGGCGGCCGCATCGCCCGGCGCCACGCAACGCATCGTCGAGTCGATCACGGCCGCGATTGTCGAGCGCCGACTGATGCCCGGAACCAAGCTCGCCGAGCAGAAGATCGCCGATATCTTCGAGGTCTCGCGCACGATCGTGCGCCAGGCGCTGAACCAGCTGAGCCGCGACCGTCTCGTCACGCTCGAGCCCGCGCGCGGAGCGTTCGTCGCGATGCCGAGCGTCGAGGAGGCGCATCAGGTCTTCGAGGTGCGCACGATGCTCGAGGCCGCGCTGGTTCGACAGCTTTGCGCGCAGATTACGGATGCGCAGGTCGCGGCGCTGCGCGCGCACCTGCGCGACGAGCGCGAGGCCGTCGCCCGCACCGACGTTTCGGGGCGGACGCGCCTGCTGGCCGACTTCCACGTCGTTCTCGCGCGCATGCTCGGCAACGCGGTGCTCGCCCAGCTGCTCGGCGACCTGCTGAGCCGCTCTTCGCTGATATCGCTGATGTACCAGTCGTCGCATTCGGCGGAGCACTCGCAGCAGGAGCACGAGCGGATCGTCGACGCGCTGAAGGAGCGCGACGGCCGTGCCGCCGCGCGCCTGATGGAACACCACATCCGCAGCGTCGAGCGCAACCTGCGGCTCGCGGCGCGCGCACCCGACCTTGCCGCGACGCTGCGGCCCCAGGACTGCCTGCCCAGATGAGCGACGCCACCCCCCCGGCACAACGCTATCCCCGCGACGTCAGAGGCCACGGCCGCCACCCGCCGCACGCCAACTGGCCCGGCCGGGCGCGGGTGGCGGTGCAATTCGCCCTCAATTACGAGGAAGGCGGCGAGAACAACGTATTGCACGGCGACCCGACATCGGAAACCTTCCTGTCGGAGCTGGTCACCGCGCAGGCCTACGAGAACCGGCACATGACGATGGAGTCGATGTACGAGTACGGCTCGCGCGTCGGTGTCTGGCGAATCCTGCGCGAGTTCGAGAAGCGCCGGTTGCCACTCACGGTGTTCGGTGTCGTCTCGGCACTCGAACGGTATCCCGAGCTCGCGGCGGCGTTCGTCGAGCGCGGGTACGAGATCGCCAGCCACGGGCTGCGCTGGATCCACTACCAGAACGTTCCGGAAGCCACGGAGCGACGCCACATCGGCGTCGCCACGCACGTGCTTCGACAGATGACCGATGGAACCTGGCCGGCAGGCTGGTACACCGGACGCGACAGCCCGAACACGCGTCGCCTGGTCGTTGAGCAGGGGGGCTACGAGTACGACAGCGACTACTACGGCGACGAACTGCCGTTCTGGCTGCAGGTGCGGCGCACGGACGGCAGCCTGATGCCGCACCTCGTCGTACCTTATTCGCTGGACGCCAACGACATGCGTTTCGTCCAGGCGCAGGGTTTCAACACCGGCGAGCACTTCTTCTCCTACCTGCGCGACAGCTTCGATGCGCTGTATGCGGAAGGCGACGAAGCACCGAAGATGATGTCGGTCGGCATGCATTGCAGGCTGCTCGGCAAGCCCGGCCGCATCGGCGCACTGCAGCGCTTTCTCGACCATGTCGAGCGTCACGATCGTGTCTGGATCGCGCGACGCATCGACATCGCGCGCCACTGGAGGGCGGTGCATCCTTTCGATCCTGCCACCGCGTTCGCGTGGGAATGACGCCCGTGTGCTTGAGCCTCGACCAGCTGAACGCCGCCTCCGCCGCTGCAGTTCGTCGCGCTGCTCGAGGGCACCTACGAGCACTCGCCCTGGATCGCCGAGCGCGCTGCGACACGCCGACCGTTCGCAAGCCTCCCGGCACTGAAGGCGGCGCTGGTGCAGGTCGTGCGCGATTCCAGCCGCGAGGCGCAACTGGGACTGATCCGCGCCCACCCGGAGCTCGCCGGCAAGGCGATGGTCGCGAAAGTGCTGACCGCCGAATCGACAGGCGAACAGGGCAAGGCCGGCCTCGCCGACTGCTCACCCGAGGAGTTCGCGAAGCTACAGCGGCTCAATGCCGATTACGGCGCGAAGTTCGGCTTTCCATTCATCCTCGCGGTGCGGGGCCCGCGCGGGCTCGGCCTGTCGCGGCGCGAGATCATTGGGACCTTCGAGCGGCGACTCGCGAACCACCCGGAGTTCGAGTTCGGCGAGTGCCTGCGCAACATCCACCGCATCGCCGAGCTGCGGCTCGACGACCGGTTCGGCCAAGTGCCCGAGCTCGGCAACCAGGTGTGGGACTGGGCCGAGGAACTCGCTCTGCACAGCGACCCCGGATTCGAGGAGAAGGGCCAGCTGACGGTGACCTATCTCACCGATGCGCACCAGGCCTGCGCGCGCCGGCTGCAATGCTGGATGAAGGATGGCGGCTTCGACGAAGTGACGATCGACGCCGTCGGCAATGTCGTCGGCGTCTACCACGGTACCGACCCACAAACGAAGCGCCTGCTCACCGGAAGCCACTACGACACCGTGCGCAACGGCGGCAAGTACGACGGTCGGCTCGGCATCTTCGTGCCGATGGCTTGCGTGCGCGAGCTCCATCGTCAGCGTCGGCGGCTGCCGTTCGGACTCGAGGTCGTCGGCTTCGCCGAGGAGGAAGGCCAGCGCTACAAGGCGACGTTTCTCGGCTCGGGGGCGCTCACCGGCCACTTCGACGCGGCCTGGCTCGACCAGGTCGATGCGGATGGCGTCAGCATGCGCGACGCGATGCGGGCAGCCGGATTGCCGGGGGACCTGACAACGATCCGATCGCTCGCGCGCGATCCCGGCGCGCTACCTGGGCTTCGTCGAAGTGCACATCGAGCAGGGGCCCGTGCTCGCCGAGCTGGACCTGCCGCTCGGCATCGTGACCTCGATCAACGGCGGCGTCCGCTTTGCGGGTGAGGTGATCGGTATGGCCAGCCACGCAGGCACGACACCGATGGGCCGCCGCCGCGACGCCGCCACGGCTGCCGCCGAGCTCGCATCTTCATGTCGAGAGGCGCGCCGCCGCGGCGCCGAACCTGGTGGGGACCGTCGGCATGCTCGAAGTCCCCGGCGGCTCGATCAACGTCGTGCCGGGCCGGTGCCGGTTCAGTCTCGACATCCGCGCCACGACCGACGAAGTGCGCGACGCCTGTGCGGCCGACGTGCTGGCCGAGCTGGAGCACGTCTGCCAGCGCCGCGGACTCGCCTTTGCGATAGAGGAAACGATGCGCGCCGCTGCAGCACCAAGCGCACCCGCCTGGCAGCAGCGCTGGGAGCGCGCCGTCCAGCAACTCGGCCTTCCGGTCCACCGGATGCCGAGCGGCGCCGGGCACGACGCGATGAAACTGCACGAGATCATGCCGCAGGCCATGCTGTTCGTGCGCGGCCAGAATGCCGGCATCAGCCACAACCCTCTGGAAGCGATCACCAACGACGACGCGGAGCTTGCCGTGCGCGCTTTCGGTCGGCTGCTCGACCAATTGGCCGTGGACCTGTCATGAACACCACTTCGCGATACGGCCGGCTCGACGCCTGGATCGATGCGCACTTCGACGAGGAAGTGCACTTCCTGCAGGAGCTCGTGCGCGTGCCCACCGACACGCCTCCCGGCAACAACGCGCCGCACGCCGAGCGTGCTGCGCAGCTCCTGCAGGCGTTCGGCTTCGGCGCCGAGAGGCACCCGGTGCCCGAGCAGGAGGTCCGCGACCGCGGCATGCAGTCGATCATTAATCTCGTCGTGCGACGACGGTACGGAAGCGGCAAGACGATCGCGCTCAACGCCCACGGTGATGTCGTGCCGCCCGGCGAGGGCTGGACACACGATCCCTATGGCGGCGAGATCGTCGACGGCAAGCTCTATGGGCGCGGTGCGGCGGTGAGCAAGAGCGATTTTGCCGTCTACACATTCGCGACGCGCGCGCTCGAGGCCCTCGGTGTGCCGTTGCACGGTGCCGTCGAGCTCCACTTCACCTACGACGAGGAGTTCGGCGGCGAGCTCGGTCCGGGTTGGCTCCTGAAGCAAGAGCTCACGCGGCCCGACTTGCTGATCGCTGCAGGCTTCAGCTACCAGGTGATCACGGCTCACAACGGCTGCCTGCAACTCGAGGTCACCGTGCACGGCCGGATGGCGCATGCCGCCGTCCCCGATACCGGCATCGATGCGTTGCAGGGCGCCACGGCGATCCTGAACGCGCTGTACGAGCAAAACCGCCGCTACAAGTCGATCAGGTCCGGCGTTCCGGGCATCACGCACCCCTACCTCAACGTCGGCCGCATCGAAGGCGGCACCAATACGAACGTGGTTCCGGGCAGGGTGGCGATCAAGCTCGACCGCCGCATGATCCCCGAGGAAAGCCCTGCCGAAGTCGAGGCAGACATGCGGCGAGTCATCGCCGAGGCGGCGGCCTCGTTCGCCGGAATCCGTGTCGAGGTCAAGCGGTTGCTGCTCGCCGAGGCATGGCAGCCGCAATCTGGCAACGCGACGCTGGTGCATGCGCTGCAGAGACACGCCGAGACCGTCTTCGGCGTGCCTATCCCCACTTCAGGCACGCCGCTCTACACCGACGTGCGGCTGTACGGTGCCCACGGCGTGCCGGCCGCGATCTACGGCGCGGGGCCGCGCACAATATTGGAATCCAATGCCAAGCGCGCCGACGAGCATGTGCGGCTCGAAGATTTGCGCGGCGCCACCAAGGTGATCGCGCGCACGCTCGTGGATTTGCTAGGTTGAGCCGCAGCCCTCGGGTTCCGATTGCGATGCCACGGAATCGCGCACCGGCACCGGGAGTGACGCGGACTCGTGCATGCGCGTCGCGCGCGCGGATCAGAGCCTCGAGGTGGAGACCGCCAGCGCGGTGTGCCGCGGAAGCGCGATCCCCGCGGCAGGGTCGTCGTGCGCGCGGAACGAGACGATCGGCATGCCCGTGCGCACCGGACCGAAGATCGTCGCGAACGAGGCGTCGGCGGCGTCGCGCCCGGTGCCGATGCGCAGGAGCCCGGTCGTCGGTGAGATGCCTGTGGCGTCGAACAGGTACCAGCGATCGAGGAACACCTCGACGTAGGCGTGGAAGTCGGGGGGCCCGAGCGACGGGTCGGCGCCGTAGTCGACCCCGGTCACGAACCGCGCCGGGTAATTGAGTGCGCGGCAGAGCGCGATAGTCAGGTGAGCGAAGTCGCGGCAGACGCCGCTGCGCGCCTGCAGCGTCTCGAGCGCCGAGGTCGCGGGGCTCGAGGCGCCGATGTGGAACGTCGTGTTCGCGCGTACCCAGTTGGCGACCGCCGATACCTGACCGTAGCCCGGCGAAATTCGACCGAACAGGGTCCAAGCCAAGGACTGGAGCTGATCGGACTGGCAGTAGCGGCTCGGCATCATGAAGCGCAGCGTAGCGGCCGGCAGCTCGGCCGGCGCGCAGGCGTTCACCTGGGACGGCTCGACCAGCACGTGCAGGACCTCCACCGACGCGCGCAGCTGCAGCGCGAGGCCGCCTCGGCCTGCATGCACGCGTACGAACCGGTTGCCGTACGTCGCGTCCGTGTCCTCGGTGTATGCAACGGCCGGATCGAGCGCGAGCGTCTCGGCGAGCACCCGCTGCTGCGCCGTGCGCGCCGGATGAACCAGAAAGATGAAGTCCGACGGCGCGTCGATTTCGTAGCTGAGCGCGACTTCGTAGTCGATCCGAACGCGGCCGCTTTCACGCGTTTCTGGCGCGTCTGTCGGCCGGTTCACCTCATGCCTCGGCATCGAGTCCGAGCTGCACCATCTCCGCGGCGCGAAGCAGCGCCCGCGCCTTGTTGTTGGTCTCGGCCCATTCCGCTTCCGGCACGGAATCGTGAACGATGCCGGCGCCGGCCTGCACGTACAGCATCCGGTCCTTGAGCACGCCGGTGCGGATGGCGATCGCGAGGTCCATGTCGTCCTGGAAACTGATGTAGCCGACCGCACCCGCATAGATGCCGCGCCGCGTCGGCTCGAGCTCGTCGATGATCTCCATCGCGCGCACCTTCGGCGCTCCACTCACCGTGCCGGCGGGGAAGGATGCCGCGAGCACGTCGACGCTGCCGAGGCCGGGTTGCAGCGAGCCTTCGACGTTGCTCACGATATGCATCACGTGCGAATAGCGCTCGATCGACATCTGCTCGGTCACCCGGACCGTTCCGGTTGCCGCCACGCGGCCGACATCGTTGCGGCCGAGGTCGAGCAGCATCACGTGCTCGGCGATCTCCTTGGGATCGGCAGACAACTCGGCTGCGAGCCTCTCGTCGGCGTCGCGCGTCGCGCCGCGGGGACGCGTTCCCGCGATCGGCCGCAGCGTCACCGTCGAGCCTTCCTTGCGCACGAGGATCTCCGGCGAGGCGCCGACGACGTGGAAGTCGCCGAAGTCGTAATAGAACATGTACGGCGAGGGATTGAGCGAGCGCAGCGCCCGGTACAGCGACAGCGGACTCGCCGCGAACGGCAACCGCAGGCGCTGCGACAGCACCACCTGCATGATGTCGCCCGCTGCAATGTAGTCCTTCGCACGCCGCACGGCCGCGATGAATCTCTCCGCACCGAACTCGCTCTCCGGCGCGGTCACGGTCGACGCGACCTGAAACGGCATGGCCACCGGGTCGCGCGATTTGCGCCGTAGCGCCTGCAGCCTGTCCTGTGCGTCGCGATACGCGCCGGGCTCGCTCGGATCGGCGTAGACGATCAGGTAGATCTTGCCCGACAGGTTGTCGATGACCGCGAGCTCGTCGGTCAGCAGCAGCAGGATGTCCGGCACGTCGTCCAGCCCGCCCTCGCCGGTCGGCGCGCGACCTGCAAGGCGCGATTCGATGTGCCGCACCGTGTCGTAACCGAAATACCCGGCGAGGCCGCCGCAAAATCGTGGCAGCCCGGGCCGCGGCGCCGCGCGATAGCGACCCATGAACGCACGGACGAACTCGAGCGGATTGCCCTCGTGCCGCTCGAGCACACCGCCGCGGTCCTCGACCTCGATCGAATTGCCGCGCACCAGAATGCGGATCTTCGCAGGCAGGCCGATGAACGAATAGCGGCCGAAGCGCTCGCCGCCGACCACGGATTCGAGCAGGAACGTGTAGCGCTGGTTGGCGAGCTTGAGATAAAGCGACAGAGGCGTGTCGAGATCGGCGAACGACTCGAGCACGAGCGGGATGCGGTTGTAGCCCTGCGCGGCGAGCGCGCGGAACTCGGCTTCGGAGATCATGGTGATCGATCCGCAATTTGTCTATAGGAGAACTGCCGAAGGATGTCTGCGCGTCGTGAAGCGAAGGGCCGCGCGCGGGCCCGCGAATCAGCGGTGGCGCGGGCGGCGCCAGCGGCCGATGCGCGGCGAAGGCACGCAGTGGCGGCGGTCGAACCGAAGCGAACGGACAATCATGGCAAGGATCGGTCGCGGCGCCGGACGCAGGACGCGACGCCGGCGAGCGAGGCGACTATACCATCGCAGTCGATACCATGCACCGGCTCGCCCTCGTTGTACCCGTGCGGCAGGAGCACGACCGGGCAGCCCGCCGCGCGCGCGGCGCCCGCATCGTTCACCGAATCGCCGACCATCAGGATCCGCGCGACCGGCACGCCGAGCCGCTCGGCGACGAGGCGCAGCGGGGCCGGATCGGGCTTCTTCGCATGCGCATCGTCGCCCCCCACGAGCGCGTCGAAATAATGCAGGATGCCCGCCTGCGCGAGGTGCGGGCGCACGAAACGGGTCGCCTTGTTGGTGACGACCGCGAGCTTGTAGCCGTCCGCCTTCAGCTGATCGAGCATTTCGACGAGGCCGGGGAAGGCTTCGGTCTCGTCGGCCCAGCACCTCGGCGTAATGCGCCTGATAGCGGGGCAGCACGTCCGCGACCTCGGCATCCGTCGGAGCGTGTCCGCGCGCACGCGTCAGCACCTTGCGGACGAGGCTCGCCATCCCCTTGCCGACGAGGTCGCGTACCGTGACGGTATGTACCGGCGGCAGGCCGAGGTCGGCGAGCGTTCGGTTCACGGCAAGCGCCAGATCGTGCACCGTGTCGAGCAGCGTGCCGTCGAGGTCGAACGCCACCGCGTCGACGTCGAAGCATGCAAAGCCCGTGGCGCCCTGCGGCGGCGCGGTCATCCGAGGGGCCCGAAACGGCTCATGCCGGCGCGCGCGATCCGGCCTTCGCCAGTTCCGCGCGCATGCGCGCGATCGTCGCCGCGTAATCGGGCGTGCCGAAGATCGCGCTGCCCGCGACGAACGTGTCCGCACCCGCAGCGGCGATCGCGCCGATGTTGTCCACCTTCACGCCGCCGTCCACTTCGAGCAGGATCTCGCGACCAGTGCGCGCGCGCGCCGCGTCGACCCGCTTGCGCACGGCCTGGATCTTCTCGAGCGTGTGCGGAATGAACGCCTGGCCGCCGAAGCCGGGATTCACGCTCATCAGCAGTACGAGATCGAGCTTGTCGAGAGTCCAATCGAGCCAGCCGATCGGCGTCGCGGGATTGAGCACGATGCCGGGACGGCACCCGCTGTCGCGGATCAGTGCGATCGTGCGGTCGACATGATTGGAAGCCTCGGGATGGAAGCTGATGATCGCCGCGCCCGCCTTGGCGAAGTCGCTCACCAGACGATCGACCGGACAGACCATCAGGTGCACGTCGATCGGAACGCTGCTGTGCGGCTTGATCGCCTCGCAGACGAGCGGGCCGACCGTGAGGTTGGGAACGTAATGGTTGTCCATCACGTCGAAGTGCACGAGATCGGCGCCGGCAGCGACGACATTGCGCACCTCCTCGCCGAGGCGAGCGAAGTCGGCAGACAGAAGCGACGGCGCGATGCGCCAGGTCGTCGTGGTCATCGGGCTATAATCCTTCGCGGTCGGCTCGGCGCCGAGTGGTCGTCATGGCAGAAGACAAGCGTTACGAAATCACGGTCGTGCCGCGTGCGGCGTACCTGGCGGAGCAGTCCGACCCCGCCAAGGACCAATACGTCTTCGCGTACACGATCACGATCACCAACACCGGCACCATCGCGGCGCAGCTGATCAGCCGGCACTGGATCATCACCGACGCCGAACGCAAGGTGCAGGAAGTGAAGGGGCTGGGCGTGATCGGGCAGCAGCCCGTGCTGAAGCCGGGCGAGAGCTTCGAATACACGAGCGGCGCAAGCATCGCCACTGCAGTCGGCACGATGCGCGGGAGCTACCAGATGGTCGCGGAGGACGGGCGGGCATTCGACGCGCCGATTCCGCTCTTCACCCTGTCCGTGCCGCGCACGCTGCATTAGCATTACCTGTCGTCCGCCGGCGGATCGCCGCGATGCTTGGACGGCCGCATCGTCCACCAGACGATCCCGACGCCGATGGCGAGCGCGAGCAACGATTCGAGAATGACCCATTCCATTGCAATGCCGTCGTTGGGCCGCGCTCTCGCCTACGCCGCTGCGTTCGCTACCTTAGCGATCGTCGCCGGCTGTGTCACGAAACCCCCGCCCACGCCAATCCAGCCGCCCGCGGCGGAAGCGAAACCGGTATTCACGCCCGTCGCGTGGTCTGCACTTCCCGGGTGGAGCGACGATCCGGTCGACGCCGCATGGCCCGCGTTCGAGGCCGGCTGCGGGGCCCTCGTCGCCAATCCACGCACCCGGGCAACATGGCATGGGGTGTGTACGGCCGGTGCCGAAATCTTGCTCGCCGATATCACGACAAAACGCCAGTTCCTCGAAACCCATTTTAGCCCACACCGGGTCACCGCCAGCGATGGCGCGACGACCGGATTGGTCACCGGATACTACGAGCCGCTGCTCGAGGGATCGCGCACACGCAGCGAGCGCCACGCGGTGCCGCTGTACGCGACACCGGACGATCTGCTGACCGTCGATCTCGCGACGCTCTATCCCGAGCTAAAGGACAAGCGTGTTCGCGGCCGCGTGGAAGGTCGTCGTGTCGTGCCCTACTGGACGCGCGCGGAGATCGAATCCGGCAAGGCGCCGATGGACGGCAAGGCGCTCGTCTACGTCACCGACCCGATCGACGCGTTCTTCCTGCAGATCCAGGGCTCGGGCCGTGTGCGCCTTCCCGACGGCAGCGTGATGCGCGTTGGCTACGGCGACCAGAACGGGCATCCGTACCTGTCGATCGGGCGCGTGTTGATCGAACGCGGCGAACTCACGCCGGACTCCGCGTCGATGCAGGGGATCAAGGCGTGGGGCGAGCGCAATCCGGCGAAACTGCCCGCGTTGCTCGACGCAAACGCGAGCTACGTGTTCTTCCGTGAGGTGCCGCCGCCGGCACCGGGGTCGCTCGCTGCGCGCATCGACGGACCGTTCGGCAGCCTCGGTGTGCCACTGCTCGCGCAACGGACGATTGCGGTCGACCCGCGCGCGATCCCGCTCGGTGCGCCGGTATACGTTGCGACCACGTATCCGCTGTCGACCAGGCCACTGCAACGCCTGACCTTCGCGCAGGACACGGGCGGCGCGATCCGTGGTCCAATTCGCGCGGACTTCTTCTGGGGGTTCGGTGAGGACGCGGCGCGCGAGGCGGGCCGCATGCGGCAGCAGGGAAGCCTGTGGCTTCTGTGGCCGAGGGGCATGGCGCTGCCCTGAGGTACCCCGCCGCTGCAACTGCGGGAAATCGGGCAGTCAAGTCGCGGCGGCAGACAACGACCTCATTGGGGTGCGTGCAGCACCTCTTCCGCCTGCTTGTCCGCGTGGTAGGACGAGCGCACGAGCGCGCCGACGGCGGCGTGGCGAAAGCCCAACGCGTAGGCCTCGCGCTCGAACCGCGCGAACGCATCGGGATGCACGTAGCGCAGCACGGGCAGATGGCCCGGCGAGGGCTGCAGATACTGGCCGATCGTCAGCATGTCGATGCCGTGCGAGCGCATGTCGCGCATTACCGCGAGGATCTCCTCGTCGGTCTCGCCCAGGCCCACCATCAGCCCCGACTTCGTCGGCACACCGGGCACGCGCGCCTTGAATTCGCGCAGGAGGGCGAGCGAGTGCGCGTAGTCGGAACCAGGCCGCGCCTGCCTGTACAGTCGCGGCACCGTCTCGAGGTTGTGGTTCATCACGTCGGGCGGCGCGGCTTCGAGAATGGCGAGCGCGCGCTCCATTCGGCCGCGGAAGTCCGGCACCAGCACCTCGATCTGCGTCGCAGGCGAGCGCTCGCGAACGGCGCGGATGCAATCGACGAAGTGCCGCGCGCCGCCATCGCGCAGGTCGTCGCGGTCCACGCTCGTGATCACGACGTAGGACAGGCGGAGCGCCGCGATCGTCGCAGCGAGGTTCGCGGGCTCTTCGGCGTCGAGCGGCAGCGGACGGCCGTGCCCGACGTCGCAGAACGGGCATCGGCGGGTGCAGATGTCGCCCATGATCATGAAGGTTGCCGTTCCCTTGCCGAAGCACTCACCGATGTTCGGGCACGAGGCTTCCTCGCACACCGTGTGCAGCCTGTGTTCCCGCAGGATCTGCTTGATCTCCATGAAGCGAGGCGAACTCGCGGCGCGCACGCGAATCCACTCCGGCTTGCGCAGCGTTTCCGCCGGAGCGACCTTGATCGGGATGCGCGCAGTCTTGCTCCCGCCCTTGTGCTTGACGCCGGCGGTGTTCGAGGCGGGTGCGGCTGCTGCGGGCGGTTCGGCGTTCATGCGGCTCCAGAAAGTTGCGCGGCGATAAGCGGTGCGAGCTCCGCGCCCGCTGCTTCCACCGTGCGCGCGACGCCGAAGTCGGCGAGCTGCGTGACGGCGAGTCCCCGATAGCCGCAGGGATCGATATCGGCGAACGGCGCTAGATCCATCGCCACGTTGACGCTCAGCCCGTGATACGTGCAGCCGTTGCGCACCTTGAGTCCCAGCGCGGCGATCTTCGCTTCGCCGCCCGGGCGCGCGACGTACACGCCCGGCGCGCTGGGTTTGCCGTACGCCACGACGCCGAGATTGGCCAGCCATTCTACTACCGAGGTTTCCAGGCGTCGGACCATGTCGCGCACCCCGAGCCTCCGCCGACGGAGGTCGACCAGCACATATGCGACGAGCTGTCCGGGGCCATGGAAGGTGATCTGCCCGCCGCGGTCGATCTTGATCGCCGGGATTCCGTTTTCGCGCAGCAGATGCTCGCGGCGCCCGGCAATCCCTAGTGTGTAGACGGGCAGGTGCTCGGTCAGCCAGATCTCGTCGCGCGTGTCGGCGGTGCGGGCATCGGTGAAGGCCTGCATCGCACGCCAGCACGGTTCATAGGCGGACATGCCGAACGCGCGGATGGCGACGCCGGTGCGTGCGTCGACGCGCGCTGGTGCTTCCGCGAGAAGGCCGGCAAGCCATGGAATCGTTCCACTCATGGCCGTGCGCGCGTTTCCGCGGCCGTTTGCGCCGCCCACGCGTCGGTCGCGAAGTCGAGCGCGTCCTCCGCAAGAGCGTGCGTGCGCTGCCATACGACGCGGCGACGGGTCACCGTCAGCATCCACGTCTGTTGCTCGAGGGGTCCGAGCTTGGCAAACGCTCGCGGGGTGAGCACGGCACCGCACCCGTCGTGCACCGGATCGCGGACGGACTCGTAGCGGATCGTGTCGACGCCGGCCTCGCGCGCAGTGACGGCGAACGCCTGGCATGGCGCGTAATCGTTCGGTGCCGTCCAGCACGCCCGATCAACGCGAAAAGGCGCTTCGCGCAAGTCGATGGTCGCGCCGCGCACGTCGACGCGGAACACCGTCTGCGGCTTCGACGGCATCGCGTCGATCGCCGGCGAGTCCGCGAGATGCCGCCATCGCCAGTAGCCGAGCTCGGCACAGGCGGTGCGCACCGTATCGCCGCCGTAGAAGACGCCCGGGTCGTTCGGGCCGCGAAACCGCGATCCTCGCGGGGGCGGCGGGTAGCGAAACGGCGTGGAGAGCAGCCAGTGAAGGTGCGACGCGGCCGCGGGCACGGGTGGCTTGGCACCCTCGATCAGCCGCTCCAGCACGCGCTGCTCCTCGACGGAATCGACGAGCGCCAGCGTCGAGACGACGTGCTGCGCCTCGACCGCACGCCAGAGCGCGACGCGCGCCGGCGTGGCGCTAGAGGCGACCGCGCGCGTTGTCCAGATACGTGACGACACGGACGAGGCCCTCGACGGAACCCACGAGATCGGCGGGGGGCGCGCCGAGCGCCAGGTTGTCGGTTGAAAGCCAGCGCCGCGCCTCCTCGCCATGGCCCCAGAGCGCATCGAGCGAGCGGAACATGCGCACGAGCAGCCGCGCGAGTTCCCACTCCTTCGCCCGGTCGGGCGAGAGCAGGTACCGGCCGGAAAAAAGGCGCGAAGCCGTCGCTTCCGACACGCCGAGGACCGCGGCAACCTCGCGCTGCGAGAAGCGGAGCAGCGAGGCGGTGCGGACGACGGCCTTCGAAAGCACTGCGTCGTCCGCGGGCGCCATGACCGGCGCCGGCGATGCCAGGGATGCGGCTTTGGTACGTACCCTCACGGTCGATCTCTTTCCATGGGAAGTATTATATCAATAGTTTTCCCACAGATTGGGACTGCGCCGGACCCTCTCCTGTCAGGTGGTCGAGTTACGGTGCGTCCTGATGGCTCGCGATGTCGGCGATGCCCCCACCAAGGCCGTACACCGCGCACGCGCACCGCTCGACCGGGACACGCCGGGGGCTACAGCACCATCGTTACCATCGGATGCGACGTCAGCTCGCGATAGAGATTGTCGAGCTGATCGCGGGAGGTCGCGTTGATCGTCGCCGTCACGGACAGATACTTGCCCTCGCGGGAGGCGCGCATCTCGAGCGTCGCGGCATCGAAGTCGGGCGCATGGCGTTGCACGACCTCGACCACGGCCTGCGCGAAGCCGTCGGCACGCAATCCCATGATCTTGATCGGGAACGCGGTTGGAAACTGGAGGCCGGTCTCAGTCACGGCTTGCGTGGGCGAGGTGGTCATCGGGGTCCTTTGCACCGGGACATCGGCGTACTGCCGCAGGCACCCGTAGTTTGGGCCGCGCGAGCGGTTTGGCAAGCCTTCAACGCGGCGCGTACATATAGTCGCGCGTGAGCGGACGCGGCAACTTGCCGTCCGCATGGGGCTTGCCCGCCAGCACCTGCCACAACGACAGCCAGCCACGGTCGAATGCGTGCGCGGACCCGGCCAGGTAGATCCGCCAGACACGGTAGCGCTTCTCGCCGACTTCCCTGCGCGCGAGGTCCGCGTTGGCCTCGAGCCTTTCGACCCAGTGCCAGAGCGTCTTCGCGTAGTGCTCGCGAAGCGCCTCGGCGTCGACTGTCTCGAGCCCTTGCGCCGCCATTCCCTCGATCACTTCGGAAATGTGCGCAAGCTCGCCACCGGGAAACACGTACTCGTCGACGAAATCGCCGATTCCGCTTCCTAGGCCCGTGGCCCCGAGCGGGTTGTGGGTAATGCCATGGTTCAGCACCATCCCGCCCGGCTTGAGGGCCCGGTAGATCTTGCCGAAGTACGTCGGGTAGCGCGCGACGCCGACGTGCTCGAACATGCCGATGCTCGCAATCTTGTCGTAGAACGGCTCGTCGGGCAGGTCGACATAGTCGAGTAACTGGACGCGCACCCGCTCGCTCATGCCACGCCGTGCAATCTCGTTCTGGACGTATTCGAACTGGTTGCGCGACAGCGTGATGCCGGTGGCGTGCACGCCATGCTGCTCGGCCGCATGGAGGATCAGTCCGCCCCAGCCACAGCCGATGTCGAGGAATCGCTCGCCCGCGGCGAGCCGGAGCTTGCGGCAGATGTGGTCGAGCTTCTGCAGTTGCGCCACGCCGAGGGCGTCATCCTCCCGCCGGAAGTAGGCGCACGAATAGACCATGCGCTCGTCGAGCCACAGCCGGTAGAACGCGTTGCTGACGTCGTAGTGATACTCGATATTGGCGCGGTTGCCTCTTCGCTGATGCAGCCACAGCCGCAGCCGCGCGCCGAGCGGCTCGCGACCGTGCGCGATGTCGCCGACCATTTCCTCCGCGATGCCGAGGATCCGCCGCGCGCTGCCGCTGAAGTCGACATCGCCATGAACGTAGGCGCGTGCCAGCGCTCCCATCGCGGGGCGGGCGAGCGCCTTGAGACCCGACCACGAGCGGGCGAACACTTCGACGTCCGGTTGAGGCGAAAGCGCCATGCGCCCGCCGTCAGGCAGCACGAGCGTAACGGGCACATCGCGACCGGCGAAGCGGCGCTTGATGATCTTCTGCAGCGGCTCGGCCATGGTGGTCGAACGAAGACGGCTGTAGCAAACCCGGCAATCCGGACCGAGGCCGGACCTGCTTCAAGTCTAGCAAGCCTGCAGACCGGCCACACCGGTTCGTTCCCCAACGTGCCATCGCCGGCCGGCAAGCCCTTGCGGCGGCGTGGTTTGACGGCTCGCAGCCGCACCCCTACCATCCGGGCTTCGCAGATGCAGTGCGCTTTTTCGGCCATCGCCGCAAACGCCCTCCTGACCATGTCGCGCACCGGCCCCGCCGCAAGCGGCTCGCGGCCGGCCTTTACCGGGCGCGAGTTCCGCGACGCCCTGTCCGAGTTCGCGACCGGCGTGACGATCGTCGCCACCCGGGCAGGCGACGGCCGCTTCGCGGGCTTCACCGCGAACTCGTTCAACTCGGTGTCGCTCGACCCACCGCTGATCGTCTGGAGCCTCGCGCACGACTCGAACACGCTTGCCACATTCGAGAACGCCGAGCGCTACGCGATCAGCGTGCTCGCGGAGAACCAGGTCGATCTGGCGCTGCGCTTCTCGCAGCCGCACGCCGACCGCTTCGATGGCGTCGGCTGCACGCTCGGCTGGGCCGACGCGCCGCTGATCGCCGGTGCCGTCGCGTGGTTCGAATGCCGCCACCACGCCAAGGTGCGCGCCGGCGACCACACGATCTTCATCGGCGAAGTCGTGCGCTGCGCCCGGCGGCACGGGCCGGGGCTCCTCTTCCACCAGGGAAGCTTCCGCATGAGCGCGCCGCTGCCGGGAAGCAGCTGGACATAGGAAGGCGCTGCGCTCGAGCGGGGCCTCCCCCGCTGCCGTCAATGCGGCTTGTTCGCCTGGAACACCGCCCAGAGCTTGCGGAACACCGGGCCGGGGACGCCACCTGCAAATGGCTTGCCGTCGACGCGCGTGATCGCCAGCACTTCCTTGGTCGACGAAGATAGCCACATTTCGTCGGCAGAAAGCGCCTCCGCCTTCGGGATCGGACGCACGACCAGCGGAATTCCTGCCTGTTGCGCGAACTCGAGCGCCGCGTCGTAGGTGATGCCCGGCAGGATCAGGTTGTCCTTCGGGGAGCGATGATCGTGCCGTCCTTCACGATCAGCACGTTCGACGCGGACGCCTCGGTCAGGAAACCATCACGAAACATCACGGTCTCGACCGCGCCCTGGTCGGCCGCAAGCTGCCGCATCAGCACGTTGCCCAGCAGCGAGATGGTCTTCAGGTCGCAGCGGCGCCAGCGATTGTCCTCGGCCGTCACGACCGCAACGCCCTGCTCGACCTGCTCGCGAGTCGGCACGGGCAACGGGTTGCTCATCATGAAGACCGTCGGCGGCACGTCCTTCGGGAACGCGTGGTCGCGCTTGGCGACGCCGCGCGTGACTTGCAGGTAGATCGCCTGATCGGCGAACGGCTGCCGCGCGATCAGCTCCGCGATCAGACGCCCCCACTCTTCGACGGCATGCGGGTTGACGAGGCGGATTCCGTCGAGGCTGTGCTGCAGCCGACGCAGGTGGTGCGGCATGCGGAACGGCTTCCGCCCGTAAACGGGGACGAGCTCGTACACGCCGTCGCCGTAAATGAAACCTCGGTCGAGCACCGAGATCTTCGCGTCCTCGAGCGGAAGGAACTGGCCGTTCAGATAAACCGTCATCGTGACCTCTCGAGGCGCAGGCGCGTACGAGCCTCTGCACAAGCGCGCGCTTGCGTGTGCGCTTGCTCGGTGACTCTCCGCCGCGCTATTTGAACCAAAGACGCACCGTGTCCCATGCACGGCCGAACAGACTGGCGGCGGGGACCTCTTCCAGCGCGATCAGCGGAAATTCGCCGATCGGCCTGCCGTCGAATGCCACCTTCACCGTGCCGACACGCTGCCCGCTCGCGATCGGCGCCGCGAGCTTCTCCTGCGCGACCAGCGTCAGTGCGAGCTTGTCGGCCTGACCCTTGGGCAGCGTCACGTAGCGGTCGGCGAGAAAGCCCGCCTTCAGCTCGGGCATCGTGCCCTTCCACACGCGCAGCGTCGTCACGGGCTTGCCCGACTGATAGAGCTGCACGGTGTCGAACGCCTGGAAGCCGTAGTTCAGGAGCTTCTGGCTTTCCGCCGCCCGCGCGGAATCGGAGCGTGCGCCGAGCACCACCGATACCAGGCGCCGCTCTCCGCGCTTGGCAGACGAGATGAGGCACCAGCCCGCGGCTTCGGTATGGCCGGTCTTGACGCCGTCAACGTAGGGATCGGTCCACAGCAAGCGATTGCGGTTGGCCTGCGTGATGTTGTTGTAGCGGAATTCCTTCTGCGCGTAGATCGGGTAGAACTCGGGGTAGTCGCGGATCAGCGCACTCGCGAGCTTCGCCAGGTCGGCGGCGGTCGAGTAGTGCTGCGCATCCGAGAGTCCGGTCGCATTGGTGAAATGCGTGTTGGTCATGCCGAGCCGCGCGGCTTCCTGGTTCATCCGCTCGACGAACGCGTCCTCGGAGCCGCCCACCAGCTCGGCAAGCGCGACCGACGCATCGTTGCCCGATTGCACGATCATGCCGCGCAGCAGCTCATCCACGGACACGGCCTTGCGCGGTTCGATGAACATGCGCGAGCCTTCGGCCTTCCACGCCTTCTGCGACACGGTCACCATCTGCGAGGGCACGATCGCCTTGCTGCGCAGGGCCCCGAACGTCAGGTAAGCGGTCATGAGCTTGGTGAGCGACGCCGGGTCGCGCTTCTCGTCGGCGTTGACCACCGCAAGCGTCTGCCCGCTCGTCACGTCCACCAGCGTGTACGACACGGCGGCCACGCTGGGCGCGGGAATCGCGCCGGCGATCAGCGAGGTCGACGCATTCCCCTGCGCAGCCGCGGGCGGCGCCTGGGCCGCAGGCTGCGAATGCGCTGGAACGGCGAGCGATAGCGCCAACAGTGCCGCGCAGAATGCTGAAAGGAAGGTGCGATGCATGTGGACAACGCGAAAGCAGGAGGGGAATTATAGCGGGATGAAGCCTTCGAGCTGCCCACTCGCGGCGTGCCGGGGATGCGTTGACCGCAACCGGGCACTGGCGCCGCGCCATCGAGTGGACTTTTCCGTATGGCGCATCGCCGTCGCCGTGCTCGTCGACGAGCGCAGCTGACCGGTCAGGCGCCGAGGAAAGCGAAGTCCACGTCCGGCCGGCGGCCCGCGACGATGTCGGCGAGCACGCGGCCGGAGCCGCAAGCCATCGTCCAGCCGAGCGTGCCGTGCCCGGTGTCGAGGTACAGGTTCCCGTACCGAGTTCGACCGATCAGCGGCAGGTTCGACGGCGTCGCAGGCCGCAATCCGGTCCAGAAGCCCGCCGTGCCGCGTTCGGCCGCGTCGGGAAAGAGCTCGAACGTCCGCTGCACGAGCGCATCGCAGCGGACCGCATTCAATTCGCGGTTCCAGCCGTCGAGCTCTGCGGTACCTGCCACGCGCAGCCGGCCGCCGAGCCGCGAGAACACGAGCTTGTGCGCGGGATCGGTGAGCGACATCGTCGGACAGCCGCGCTGCGTGCCGACATCGAACGTCGCAGAGTAGCCCTTGACCGGATAGATCGCGCAGGGAACGCGAAGCGGCGCGAGCAACAGCGGGCTGTCGCTGCCGAGGGCGACGACGTACGCATCGGCGACGTGCGTCGATTGCACGCCCGCACGCATGCACCGCGCGCCCGTGATCCGGTCACCCGCTCGGTCGAGCGCCTGCACCGTGGCATCCCAGACAAAACGGACGCCCATGGCGGCCGCCAATTCCGCGAGCCGCACCGTAAAGACATGGGCGTCGCCCGACTCGTCGCCGGGTGTGTGGATGCCCCCCTGCAACCGATCGCGCACTGCGGCGAGTGCGGGCTCCAGCGCGACGCAGCCCGCCGCGCTCGTCGCCACGCGTTCGCCGCCGTAGGCTTGCATGCGCTCCGCGGCGCGGCTCGCGCTTTCGTACGCCGCCGCGTCGAGATGGAACTCGAGGATGCCGCGCGCGACTGCGTCGTACTCGATACCGGTCGCATCGCGGAGCGCGTGCAGGCAATCTCGCGAATAGAGCGCGAGCTTGACGAGCGCGAGCGTGTTGCGGTGGCTGCGCGCCGGCAGGCATTCGCGCAGGAACGCCAGTCCCCAGCGCCATTGCCGCGCATCCGCCCTCAGACGGAAGAGCAGCGGCGCATCCTCGCGCCCCAGCCACTTCGCGATGGTCAGCGGCGCGCGCGGATTGGCCCAGGGCTCGGCGTGCGATGCCGAGATCTGCCCGCCGTTGGCGAGCGACGTCTCGCGCGCCGGACCGCCTTGCCGGTCCAGCACCGTGACCTCGTGCCCGTCCTGCGCGAGATACCAGGCAGCCGTGACGCCGACCACACCGGCGCCGAGCACGAGGACGCGCATTGCGCGGATTTCGCTTCAGTCGGCCGCGACCGGCGCGGTCTCGACGCCCTCGTCGTAGCTGGACACGGGGATGCAGCTGCAGAACAGGTTGCGGTCGCCGTAGACGTTGTCGACGCGACCCACCGGCGGCCAGTACTTGGTCGCCTGTCGCCCATCCGTCGGATAGGCCGCCGCACGACGCGAATAGCGGTGGGGCCATTCGTCCGCGCAGCAAACCGCCGCCGTGTGCGGCGCGTGCTTGAGCGGGTTGTCGACGCGGTCCTGCTCGCCCCGCTCGATTGCGCGGATCTCTTCCCGGATCGCGATCATCGCCTCGATGAAGCGGTCGAGCTCGGCCTTCGGCTCGCTTTCGGTGGGCTCGATCATCAGCGTGCCGGGCACCGGGAAGCTCATCGTCGGCGCGTGGAAGCCGTAGTCCATCAGTCGCTTGGCGACGTCCTCGGCCTCGATGCCCGCGGCAGCCTTGAGCGGACGCAGGTCGAGGATGCATTCGTGCGCGACCAGCCCGCCTGGCCCGGCGTAGAGCACCGGGTAGTGCGGCGCCAGGCGTTTCGCAATGTAGTTCGCGGCGAGGATTGCGCTCTCGGTCGCGGCAGTCAGTCCCCTGCCGCCCATCATCGTCGCGTACATCCAAGAGATGGGCAGGATCGACGCACTCCCGAAGGGCGCCGCCGAGACCGCGCCGATCGGGTGCGCTTCGCGCACGACCGCGGCGGCGGAAAGTGCGGACGAACCGCTCGAGAGGTGGCGATGCCCTGGGAGGAACGGCGCAAGGTGCGCCTTGACGGCGACCGGGCCGACACCGGGGCCGCCGCCGCCGTGCGGGATGCAGAACGTCTTGTGCAGATTGAGATGCGACACGTCGGCGCCGAACTTGCCGGGCGCCGCGAGCCCCACCAGCGCATTGAGATTCGCGCCATCGACGTACACCTGACCGCCGCACGCGTGCACGATCTCGCAGAGCCTGACGATGCCCGCCTCGAACACACCGTGCGTCGAGGGGTAGGTCACCATGATCGCGGCGAGATCGGCGGCATGCGCCTTTGCCTTCGCCTCGAGGTCGGCCAGATCGACGTTGCCCGCGTCGTCGCACGCGACGACGACGACGTTCATGCCGGCCATCTGCGCCGACGCGGGATTGGTGCCGTGCGCCGATGACGGGATCAGGCATACGCTGCGATGCGGCTCGCCGCGCGATGCGTGGTATGCGCGGATGATCAGCAGCCCGGCATACTCCCCCTGCGAGCCCGCATTCGGCTGCAGCGACACCGCGTCGTAGCCGGTGCAGGCACAGAGCATCCGCTCGAGTTCGGCGACCAGCTCCCGGTAACCCTCCGCCTGATTGAGCGGCGCGAACGGGTGCAGATGCGCGAACTCCGGCCACGTGATCGGAATCATCTCGGCCGTCGCGTTGAGCTTCATCGTGCACGAGCCCAATGGGATCATCGCGCGGTCGAGCGCGAGATCCTTGTCCGCGAGATGGCGCAGGTAACGCAGCATGTCGGTCTCGGAGCGGTGGCGGTGGAAGACCGGGTGCGTAAGGTACGGCGTGGTGCGCACGAGATCAGCGGGCAGCGCCTGCGGCAGCATCGTGTCCAGATGCGCAACGGTGAACGGCACATCGTCGCCCGCGAACGCGAGCCACAGCCGCTGCACGTCCGCCGGCGTCGTGGTCTCGTCGAGCGAAATCCCGAGCGTTTTCGGATCGACGCGACGGAGGTTCATGCCGATCGCGATCGCCTCGGCCGCGATGTGTTGCGTGCGCTCGCCAGTCGCCACCGTGAGCGTGTCGAAGAAATGGTCCGTGGGAACGGCGAAGCCCAGCTTGGCAAGCCCCACCTTCAGGATCGCGGTCAACCGGTGCACGCGCCGCGCGATCATCGCGAGCCCTTCCGGCCCGTGCCACACCGCGTACATGCCGGCCATGACGGCAAGCAGCACCTGCGCCGTACAGATGTTGGACGTCGCCTTCTCCCGGCGGATGTGCTGCTCGCGCGTCTGCAGCGCGAGCCTGTAGGCCGGACCACCGTTGGCATCGACGGAGACGCCGACCAGCCGGCCGGGCATCGAGCGCTTGAAATCGTCACGCGTCGCCAGATAGCCCGCGTGCGGGCCGCCATAGCCCATCGGCACACCGAAGCGCTGCGTCGAGCCGACCACCACGTCCGCGCCCCAGGTGCCGGGCGCCTCGAGAATCGTGAGCGCGAGGATGTCGGCCGCGACGACGACGAGGCCGCCACTGGCGTGCACCGCCTGCGCAATCGCCCGCAGGTCGCGGATCTCGCCGTCGGCGCCCGGATACTGCAACAGCACCGCGAACGCGTCGGCGGCGACCGCCGCCGACGCAGGCCCGCCAACGATCTCGATGCCGAGCGGCACCGCCCGCGTGCGCACGACATCCTGTGTCTGCGCGAACACGTCGTCCGCGACGAAGAAGCGCGTGCTCGCGCTCTTGCCCACGCGCCGCGCGAGCGCCATCGCCTCTGCCGCGGCGGTGCCCTCGTCCAGCATCGACGCGTTGGCGATCGCCATGCCGGTGAGATCGCAAACCATCGTCTGGAAATTGACGAGCGCCTCGAGCCGCCCCTGCGAAATCTCGGGCTGGTACGGGGTGTACGCCGTGTACCACGCCGGATTCTCGAGAATGTTGCGCAGCACGACGTTCGGCGCAAACGTGCCGTAGTAACCCTGGCCGATGAACGACTGCAAAGGCTTGTTGCGCGCCGCGATCGTGCGCAGGCGCGCGAGTGCCTCGGCCTCCGACACCGGCTCGGGCAACGGCAGCGCGTCCTTGTTGCGGATCCCCGGTGGCACGATAGCGTCGATCAGCGCCGCGCGCGTCGGAAAACCCAGCACGGAAAGCATTGCGGACTGGTCAGCGGGCGAGGTGCCGATATGGCGGGCAACGAATCCGTCGTGCTGGGCGAGGTCAGCGAGAGCCGGCTTGCCCGGCGCTTCGTTCATCTTCATGTCGTGGTATTCCCGGGATCAAGGTGTCGAAAATGGTGGACTACGCCTCGCCGATCACGTCCTGATACGCCTTGGCGTCGAGCAGGGCGGCGAGCGCATTCGCGTCGGCAGGCTTGATCCTGAACAGCCACGCCGCATAGGCGTCCTGGTTGACGCTCTCGGGTGTCGCGGCCAGCGTGTCGTTCGCGGCGAGCACTTCACCGGCGATCGGCGCATACACGTCGGACGCGGCCTTGACCGACTCGACGACGGCGCACGCCTCGCCCGCCTTCAACGCGCGCCCCGGCTTCGGCAGCTCGACGAAGACGAGGTCGCCCAACGCTGCCTGCGCGTGGTCGGTGATGCCGACCGTCGCCGTGCCGTCGGCTTCGAGCCGCACCCATTCGTGGTCTTTCGTGTACTTGAGATCGGTGGGAACGTTCATCGTGGCTCCTTGGTGGAAACGTCAGGCAACGCACGCGTGCGCGGCGAGATAGCGGATCATGTGCAGCTTGTCGTAGGCAGTGCCGGCGACGAGAATTGCGCGCGGCTCGCGGCCGAAGGCAGCGAATCCCGCCCGCTCGTAGAGTCGTCGTGCGCCATCGTTCGTCGCGGTGACCGTGAGCACGAGCTGCGTCAGGCCGGGCGCACGCTCGGCGTGCGCGACCAGTGTGTCGATGAGCCGCGTCCCGACCCCGTGGCCAGCGTGCTCGGCGGGCACGTACATGCCGAACACGTGTCCGCGATGGCGAACCTTGATGCGCGGATCGACGTCGAGCCCGACAAGACCGACCAGCGCGCTCGCAGCGAAAGCGCCGAGCACGACGTCATGTGGCGCGGACGGATCAGGACCAAGGCGACGCGCGAGCTCGGACGCGGGCTTTGCTGCCTCCTCGTCGGCGCTCGACGTGAAAGCCTCCGGATGCTCGGCGAGGCCACGCAGGCGCAATGCTCGATAGGCGACGAGGTCTTCGACGCCAAGCGCGCGAATCGCGACGGCGGAATTCACGCGACCAATGCCTTGCCGTTGCGCACGAAGGGCGGCTTGACCACGCGGGCGGCAAGGCGCTTGTCGCGCACCTCCACCTCGACCACGTCGCCCGGCCGCACGGCAATCGGCAGGCGCGCGAGCGCGATCGACTTGCCGAGCGTCGGGCTGAACGACCCGCTCGTGATCTCGCCGTCGCCCTGAGCCGTGCGCACCTTCTGGTGTGCGCGCAGCACGCCGCCGGCGTCCTGCAACAGCAGGCCCGTCAACTGGCGAGTGCAGTGCTGTGCCGCAAGCGCCGCCTTGCCGACGAATTCGCGCGGGCTGGCGAGATCGACGGTCCACGCAAGGCCGGATTCGAGGGGAGACACGCTCTCGTCCATGTCCTGGCCGTAGAGGTTCATGCCAGCTTCGAGGCGCAACGTGTCGCGGGCACCGAGGCCGCACGGCCGCACACCCGCACGCTGCAGCGCCTGCCACAGCGCTCCGACCGCGGTCGCTGGCAGCACGATCTCGAAGCCGTCCTCGCCCGTGTAACCCGTTCGCGCGACGAAATGCGCACCGAGCATCGCCGCCGTGAACGGTTTCAGCGCGGCCGTCGCCGCCTCGCTGTCGGGGATCGCCTCCCACACCTTCGCACGCGCGTTCGGTCCCTGCACCGCGATCATCGCGAGGTCCAGGCGCGGAGTCAGACGCAACGCCGGAGCGTGTCGCGCGGCGAGCGCGCGGAACCATGCGATGTCCTTTTCGGCAGTCGCCGCGTTGACGACGAGCCGGAACAAATCCTCGCGCAGGAAGTAGGCGATCAGGTCGTCCAGCACGCCGCCATCCTCGCGCAGCAGGCACGAATACAGCGCGCGCCCGGACTCCTTCAGCTTGTCGACGTTGTTAGCGAGCGCGAAGCGAAGGAAATCGCGGGCGCCAGCGCCGTCCAGATCGACGACCCTCATGTGCGAGACGTCGAACATGCCGGCGTCGTTTCGCACCGCGTGGTGTTCCTCGATCTGGGAGCCGTAGTTGACCGGCATGTCCCAGCCGCCGAAGTCGACCATGCGCGCACCGGCGGCGCGATGCAACGCGTTGAGGGGGGTTGCCTTCAGCATGGAGATCTCCCGGTAAGCCAGACGAAAAAGGGGCGACGCCGCAGCGCGGCTCGTCGCCCCATCTGTCCTTTTACCTGAGAGATTACGGGACGTCCGGCCTCGCGCCGGCGGTGTCCCGCGTGCCCCTTCGGTGGGCCGCGCGCCACATTCGGCGCCGGCCGCTCTCCAGAATGGTTGTCGCGTCCCGTGCAGTCCTTTTGCCTGAGCGATTCCGGGCCTTGCGCCTTCGGCGGCGGCCGCGCTCGTCGCTGCGGGCCGCGCTCTCCTGCGGGGACATGCGAAGGTTACCGGGCGGACCCCCGGGTGTCAAAGTCGAACCTCGCGAACGGCGCCTGCGACCCACCCGAAAAGCAAAGGCCGCCCGTGATCGTCCACGACCGGCCGCGGGTTCAACGTCCCTGCGTCACTTCTTGAGCGCGAGAATGAAGGCAACCATGGTCTTGATGTCGGCGTCGGAGACCTGCGGGTTCGGCGGCATCGGCACCTGCCCCCAAGTGCCCGAACCGCCCTTCTTGACCTTATCCGCCAGCATCGCGGCCGCCTTCGCGTCGCCCTTGTACTTGGCAGCAACGTCTGTGTACGCGGGACCGACGACCTTCTTGTCGATCGCGTGGCATGCGGTACAGCCGCTCTTCTTCAGCAGTTCCTCGCCGCTCTGCGCCTGCGCCGCGCCCGTCGCCAGCAATGCCGCGGCGGCAATCCATGCATAGTTCATGTTCACTCCAGGTGAGGGTAACCGTCCGGTGCGAATGGTACCGGAAGCGTTGCGCCGCTGCCATGCGACGACGCGTCCTCGAGCGATAACGGCGGGCTGCCGCCGTTCACCCTTGCCTTGAGAGCGCCGCCTCGACGTCTTCCAGCGTGTGGATCGGAGGCAGGCACTGCGTGCCGCGGCACACCCACGCGACGGCCCTGCCCGTGTCAGGCGCGGGTCCCTTCGCGAGCTCCGCCGGCAGCGCATCCACGCCCGCGACGTTGTAGACGCGCACAGCCGGGCGAACCGTCGTCTCGAGCGCACGCTGCCATGCGGCGCTTGTCACGGGATCGCCGTCGAGCAAGACCGATGTGGGCGGAGTCCCGAGATCCTCGATCGCCTCGAGCAACGTCGAGAACCCGCCGGGAGATTGCGCGATGCGCGACGCGAACAGCCGCGCAGTACCGAGAGCGGCGTCCAGATAACGGGTCTCCCCAGCGAGGTGCCCGAGCGCGATCAACGCCTGCGCCGCCACCCCATTGCCCGACGGTGTCGCGTTGTCGTGGCCGGGCTTGTGCCGGTGGAACAGCCGTTCGTGATCGTGGCTCGTGAACCAGAAGCCTCCCTGTTCGCGGTCCTCGAAGCGTTCAAGCAGCGCGTTGGCAATCTCGCGCGCCCATTCGAAATCCTCTCGCCGAAAGCGTGTCTGCATGACCTCGACCAGTGCGGCGAGCAGGAATGCGTGGTCGTCGAGGTAGCCATTCAACATCGCCTCGCCGTCCTTGCGCGATGCGTAGAGGCGGCCGCCCCGCCACGCGGTGGCGTGGATCGCGTCGAGTGCCAGGAACGCGTGCTCCGCAAGTATCGGGTCGGCAAGGGCGCGCGACGCGCGGGCGAGCCCGACAATCGCGAGTGCATTCCACGCGGTCAATACCTTGTCGTCACGGCCCGGATGTACGCGCGCCTCGCGTGCCGCGAAGAGCTTCGCCTTCGCCTGCGCGAGCCGCTGCGCGGCCTCGTCGAGCGGAATAGCGAGCACCTCGGCCACCTCCGGCAATGGTTCCACGACGCGCAGGTGCCACGCATGGCGCTCGAAGTTCGGCGCCTCTCGCGAGCCCGAGGTGCGGCGCAAGGACCGCCCATTCCTCGTCGGCCACCAGCGCCCTCGCTTCATCAGGCGTCCACACGTAGAACTTGCCCTCCGCGCCTTCGCTGTCGGCGTCGAGGCTGGAGTAGAACACGCCGTCGGGCGCGCGCATCTCGCGCGTCATCCATGCGACGATGCCGTGCGCGACGCCGGCGCTCGCGCGATCGCCATCGACGCGCGCGAGGTCCGCGTAGAGCGCCAGCAGCGGTCCGTTGTCGTAGAGCATCTTCTCGAAGTGCGGAATCGTCCACTCGGCATCCACGCTGTAGCGGCAGAAGCCGCCGCCGAACTGGTCGTGGATGCCGCCTTCGGCCATCCGCGCGAGGGTCGTGCGCACGATCGCCAGCGCCTGACGGTCGCCGCGCAGGCCTTGCCGAAGGCAGAACGCGAGTTCGGCCGGATGCGGAAACTTGGGTGCTCCGCCGAATCCCCCTCCGCCGAATCGAACGTGAGCTTCAAGCCGTCGAACGCGAGCGCGGACGCCGTCGCCGGCAATTCGCCGGTCGTCCCGGTCGGCTCGAGGCTTCGAAGTGCTTCGGCAAGGCGAGCGCCCTGCTGGGCGATCGCGGCGCCCTGTTCGCGATACGCGGTCGCGACACGGGGCAGAAGATCGAGGAATCCCGTCAGGCCGTAGCGCCCCTGGTTCGGGAAATAGGTTCCGCCGTAGAAGGGGTCTCCGTCCGGCGTCAGGAACATCGTCAGTGGCCAGCCACCGAGCGGCGCGTCATCATGCCTGCGCGGTCTGGTAGATCTGGTCGAGATCGGGGCGCTCCTCGCGATCGACCTTGATGTTGACGAAAGTTCGTTCATCACCCGCGCGACGTCCGGGTTCTCGAACGATTCGTGCGCCATCACATGACACCAATGACAGGCGGAGTAGCCGATCGAAAGCAGGATCGGCTTTCGCTCACCGCGGGCGCGAGTGAGCGCTTCCTCGCTCCATGGATACCAATCGACGGGGTTCTCAGCGTGCTGGCGAAGGTACGGGCTGCCACTCCCGGCTAGACGGTTCGCCATGTCGAAGGCCTGGGTCTCGCGGCGCGCGGTGCGCCGGTGCGGGTTGGCAGGTGTGCTGCCGGTCAGTCCGCGGGCTCGAAAGCGACGCGCTCGAAGTCGGCACCCCGCTGCAGCAAGCGCGTGAGTTTCAGACGCCGTTCCGGACCGGAGTCGAATCGTACGCATCATGCGCCCTCGGTTGAAGGTGCGCTGGGGCAAGAGGAGCTGCGGCTTTTCCTCCGGTGTCTCGGCGAGCTCGATGGCGGGCACCGGCGGATCCTCCGTGAAGGCGCTGGCATACGGACGCGCGACCAGCGCCCGGGGCTGCCGGCCAGAACTTCAGCGAAGCGAAAGCTGCCCGTCCGGAGAAAGCGCGACGACGCGTCACGTAGCCCAGGCGTATGCGCTCGTCCTCGCGGACGGTCGCCATTGCTCGAGGACCCAGCGGTGGCACGCGCTGCCCTGGCGCGCGAGCGATGCTTCGCGCCACTCGTAGTCGCCGGTCCAGCGTTCCCAGCGATAGTTGCGCTCGGCTTCCTCGCGGAAGCGATCGTAATCGGTCAGCGCCCCCAGGGTGGCCAGATGCTGCGAGCCCTGGTACGTCAGGCGTCCGAGCGGATCCTGCCGATCGAACGTGCGGCCGCCGATGCGGAAATAGGCGGCGGGCAGTCCGCCGGCACAAAGCTCGACGGTCGAAGGCCGCACATCCGGGTTCCTGCGCGGAGTTGATACCAGCGCGCGTCGAGATACGTGAGTAGCGCGATGCTCTGCTCCACGGAAACGTCATGACCGAGCTGCAGCTCCGCTGGCGTTGCCCCCGTGGCGAGGCGCTTCAACCGTCCGCGGACGCTGGTGGCAAGCTTGCCGGGGTAGCCGAAGCGCAACGACGAACCCTCGGCGTTCGGGGCCACGTGGACCAGCGAAGCGCCGCTGCCGACGTCGAGATCCACCATCATCACCGGCCCCTCGGACTCGCGTGGCTCCGCGTACGGAAAGATCTTGCGCGCCCACTGGTCCAGCCAGCGATCCACGATCTCGATCTGTCGCACCGTCATTGCGCAGGGATCGGCCAGCGTAAGCAGCAGTGCGTGGCTGTAGGTCGAATAGCAGGAAACGCCGACCGCGTTCGGCGTCAGGTCGTCGGAGACCGCCTGCACCGTGCATTCGAGCATCTCGGCCAGCCGATAATAGGCGTGCAGCTCCTGCCACAGCCCCGGCGGCGGCTGCCGCCGCGCAAGCCCATTCACGAGGAGCAACTGCTTGCCGACGTAAATGCCTCGCTGCAGCAGCTTGGCCTTCACGCCCTGCAGCTCCGCGTCGCCTTCCAGCAACGGCTTCAGGCACGCGGAATACTGGTCCCACAGACCCTGCCAGAGCGCGAGCGCCTGCTCGAGCGCCTCGCGCTCGCGATCAGGCGTGGGCTGCGGCTTGCCGGCGAAACGGCGCGCCAGCTCGGTATGCAGGTGCGCGACAGGTTCGCGCAGCATTTCGGCGATCGTTGCGCGCTCGCGCGGCGGAAACTCCGCCGCAGCCATCGCGCGCAGTTGCCCATGCACCGCATCGTAGGCTTGGGCAACCGGCAGCAGCGGGACCGTGTTCGCCCAGCGCTTCGCGCTCTCCGCGTCGGAAAAAAGGAGAGCCGGCCGCGACGGCGGCGGTGGCGGGGGCGCCTCGGGGGCGCGCGAAGCGGTGTCCTGCATCACGTGGTCCAGGTCACGGCCGACAGGGGCAGTTGGGCGGCCACCGCCGGCCCGGAGTGGGCGGCGGATCGTGCATGCCACCGGTCTTCCGATCGGTGGCAAGAACGGTGAAGCCGCCTTTTGTCCCAAGACCTTATAGCATAAACATGCACCGGAGCGCGAAGTCCGGGCAGATGGGCGGCCGACTTCCGCGATGCATGGTGTGAATTTTCCACAACTCCGCGCCCGAATGATCCCGCGCCGGCACCGGCACCTGCCTCTGCGTCGCACGGCTTCAATCCACGCAGGGAGCCACGCAGTCGACCAAGGCTCCCGAGCGGGGCTTACCTCCATCCGCGCGGCGCCGTTGCCCTCGGCCCACCGCATGGCAAGGGATCGCGCGGTCCTTTTTGCCCGCGGAGGCAAGGCCGGGGCCCTGCTTCGTCAGACCAGCACGCGCTCGATGCCGCCGTGATTGGCCTTGGCGACGTAATCGGGGAGCCAATTCTCGCCCAGCAAGTGACGCGCGATTTCCACGACGATGTAATCGGCCGTCGTGCCGGCGTCGTCGGAAAACCGCGAGAGCCCCTGCAGGCACGACGGACAGGAGGTCAGCACCTTGACCTCACCTGCGAATCCGTCCGCCCGCAGCATATCGGCGCCCTCCCGCATGCGGCCCTCCTTGCGGAAGCGCACCTGCGTCGAGATGTCGGGGCGCGTCGTCGCGAGCGTGCCGGACTCGCCGCAGCAACGGTCGTTCAGCGCGACGCTCGTGCCCATCAGCTCGTTCACGACCTTCTGCGGCGAATACGTCTTCATGGGTGTGTGGCAGGGATCGTGATACATGTAGCGAATCCCCTTCACTCCAGCGAGCGCGACGCCCTTCTCGAGCAGGTACTCGTGTATGTCGAGCAGGCGGCAGCCGGGGAATATCTTCTCGAACTCATACGCCTGCAGCTGGTCCATGCAGGTGCCGCACGACACGATGACCGTCTTGATGTCGAGGTAGTTGAGCGTATTGGCAACCCGATGGAACAGCACGCGGTTGCCGGTGATGATCTGCTGGCCCTTGTTGTGGTAACCCGATGCATTCTGCGGGTACCCGCAGCACAGGTAGCCGGGCGGCAGTACCGTCTGCACGCCGATCTCGTAGAGCATCGCCTGCGTGGCGAGCCCACCTGCGAGAACAGCCGCTCCGAGCCGCAGCCGGGAAAGTAGAACACCGCCTCGGCATCCTCGCTCGCCTTCGCGGGATCGCGGATGATCGGCACGATCGAGTCGTCCTCGATGTCCAGCAGCGCGCGCGACGTGCGCTTGGGAAGTCCCCCGGGCATCGGCTTGTTGACGAAGTGGATCACCTGCGCCCTGACCCGACGCGGGCCGCTGGTGGCAGGCGGCCGGCCCGTCTGCGCGCGGGCGAGACCGAGTCGCTTGGCAACCCGATAGGCCGCCCGCTGCATCTTGAAACCCCAACCGATCATCAGCTTGCGGGTCACGGCGATCGTCGCGGGGTCCGTCGCGTTGAGGAAGAACATCGATGCGGCGGAACCGGGGTTGAACTTCTTCCTGCCCTCGCGGCGGAGCAGGTTGCGCATCGCGATCGACACGTCGCCGAAGTCGATGTCGACCGGGCACAGGGTTCACGCACTTGTGGCACACGGTGCAGTGATCCGAGACGTCGGAGAACTCGTCGAAGTGGCGAAGGCTGACACCCCGCCGCGTCTGCTCCTCGTAGAGGAACGCCTCGATCAGCAATGACGTCGCGAGGATCTTGTTGCGCGGGCTGTAGAGAAGGTTGGCGCGCGGCACGTGCGTCGCGCATACGGGCTTGCACTTTCCGCAGCGCAGGCAGTCCTTGATCGAATCCGCGATGCCGCCGATTGCACTCTGCTCGAGTATGAGGCTCTCGGCGCCGATCAGCGAAAAGCTCGGCGTGTACGCATTCGTGAGGTCTGCCGGCACCGCCGACTGGCGCAGCAGCTTGCCGGCGTTGAACCGGCCCTCGGGATCGACGCGCTTCTTGTAATCGGCGAAAGGCTGCAACTCGGCATCGGTAAGATACTCGAGCTTGGTGATGCCGATCCCGTGCTCGCCGGACACCACGCCGCCGAGCGCGCGTGCGAGCGCCATGATGCGTGCGACCGCGGCATTGGCGACCTGCAGCATCGCGTAGTCATCCGAGTTGACCGGGATGTTGGTGTGCACGTTGCCGTCGCCGGCGTGCATGTGGAGCGCGACGAAGACCCGGCTCCTCAGCACCCGCGCATGGATCTCGCTCACGCGTCTTTGCACCGGCGCGAACGCGAGGCCGTCGAAGACCTCCTCGAGCGGGGTACGCAATTCCGCCTTCCACGACACACGCTGCGAGTGATCCTGAAGTGCGGAGAACGTCTCGTCCAGACGGTCCTGCAGGTCCTGCCAGCGGGCGCGGGTCGCGACGACGATCCCTTGCGCCTCCTCGAACTTGGCGTCGATCAGATCCTGCGGCGGCCGTACTTCGCTCTCCGGCCCCCAGATGTGCGCGAGGTCCGGCTTCGCGAAGAACTCGGAGAGCTCGTCGGCGAGCGCGAGCTTGTTGTCGATCGACAGCTCTATGTTGATGCGCTCAACGCCGTCGGTGTAATCCCCCAGGCGATCGAGCGGGATGACGACGTCCTCGTTGACCTTGAACGCATTCGTGTGTTTCGCGATCGCCGCCGTGCGCGCGCGCTCCGCCCAGAACTTCCTGCGCGCCTCTGGGGAGACGGCGACGAAGCCTTCCGCCCCACGTGCGTTCGCGATGCGCACGACCTCGGAGGCGGCCCTCGCGACTGCGTCCTCGCTCTCGCCGACAATGTCCGCGAGCAGGACCATGCGCGGGCGCCCGTGCCGCTTCGCCTTGGTCGTGTAGCCGATCGCCTTGACGTAGCGCTCGTCCAGGTGCTCGAGCCCTGCGAGCACGGCGCCGTGCGATCGAGCCTCCAGGTATCGCTTGATCTCGACGATCGCGGGCGTGGAGGCACGCGCGGCGCCGAAGAACTCGAGGCACACCGTGCGGGCCGACGGCGGCATCCGGTGCAGCACGAAGCGCGCGGCCGTGATGATGCCGTCGGTGCCCTCCTTCTGAATGCCCGGGAGCCCGCCGAGGTGCTTGTCGGTCACATCCTTGCCGAGCCCCGGTTTGCGGAACGCGGCTCCGGGAATGCGAAGCATCTCGACGCGGGTTGCCGTGGCGCCGTCCGCCGCGAGCCATTTCAGCTCGAATGTGGCGATCTTCGCATCATGAATCTTGCCGAGGTTGTGGTCGACGCGCGCGACCTCGAGCCACTCCGCCTGCGGCGTCACCATGCGCCACGACAGCAGGTTGTCGACTGCGGTGCCCCACAGCACGGCCTTCTTGCCGCCCGCGTTGACCGCCACGTTGCCCCCGATGCACGAGGCGTCCGCCGAGGTCGGATCGACGGCGAACACGAGGCCGGCCTCCTCCGCCGCGTTCATCACGCGCCGGGTCACCACGCCGGCGCCACAGTCGATCGTGGCCACCGGCTCCGCGCAACCCGGAATCGCGACGCGCTCGACCTCGGAAAGCCGCTCGAGCTTCTCGGTATTGATCACTGCCGAGCGCGGCGTCAGCGGGATCGCACCGCCGGTATAGCCCGTGCCGCCCCCGCGCGGAATGATCGTGAGACCGAGCTCGATGCAGCCCTGCACGAGCCCGCGCACCTCCGCTTCGGACTCGGGATTCAGCACGACAAACGGATACTCGACGCGCCAGTCCGTCGCATCGGTCACGTGGGAAACGCGCGCCATGCCGTCGAACGCGATGTTGTCCTTGGCGGTGTAGCGCGAGAGCACGCGCACGGTCCGCTTGCGCAGCGCCGCAGCCTCCGGGAACCATGCAGCGAACCGCTCGACCGCAGCCCGTCCGGCCTGCACGAGTTGCGCGACCTTTGCGTCGCGCGCGGGATCGGTTCCGGCGCTCGCGACGCGCCGCTTCTCGATCTCGTGAAGGCGGTGATGCATCGCATCGACCAGCAACTTCTGGCGTTTCGGATTGTCGAGCAGGTCGTCCTGCAGATACGGATTTCTCTCGACCACCCAAATGTCGCCCAGCACCTCGAAGAGCATGCGCGCCGATCGCCCGGTTCGGCGCTCGCCGCGAAGCTCGTCCAGCAGTTGCCACATGTCGCGGCCGAGCAGGCGGATCACGATCTCGCGATCCGAGAACGACGTGTAGTTGTACGGAATCTCGCGCAGCCGGGATTGCGCGCCCGCGGCGGCGGCTTCTTCCTGGAATGCGTCGGTGACGGCGTTCATGCGGGCAGTTGCGCAAGAAGAGCTTGCGCTGCGGCAAAGCGTAATGCGAAGCATGATACCGCAGTGCAGCATCGCCGTTCCGGCCCGCGTTCCCATCGCAAGTCCTTGTTTGGAGCAAGGCTTTCGAGACGCATGAACGTCGCGTCCTGTCTCGCGCCCGAATGAATGCCCCGCGCGGGCGCCGATCCGCGGTGCTACCGCACGCCCGGTCTGAACTCTACGTATGCGGCAACTACTGCGGCGCTCCTCGCTGGCAACAGCCGCGCAGCGTGAATTGGCCGCGCGAACCGCCGAGGTCGGCGACCTGGTCGCCAGTCGCCGGCGCCTGCTGCGAAACGCCGCACGGTGTGCGCCGAGCGCCGCCACGGCCGCGCCGCCGCGGGCCAGACGCGCGCCTGCTTGACCGTGCGCATGGAGTGGACCGGGAGTCGGCGCGACAATTCCGCCAGGCGGGCTGGATGCACCTGTCGATGAAGCGAGCGGGATATCTGGTCCGCGCGCCCGCCGGGAGGAGCGATGAGAATCCACTGGATTGCTGCAGCGCTGATAGTCGCAGCCGGCGGCATGGCCGCGGCAGCCGACAGCGCTCGCGGTCGGCTGCTCTACGAAACGCGGTGCACGGGCTGCCACGCGACCAGCGTGCACGGACGCTCGCCCCGGGTCGCGAGCTCTTGCGCCGCGATCCGCGAACAGGTCATGCGCTGGAACGACCACCTGGGCGCAACGTGGTCCGCCGACGAAATCGAGGACGTCGCGCTGTGGCTCAACGAGCGTTACTACCGCTATCCGGTGCAGAACGGCCGTTGCGGGTTGCCAATGGCCACCGGCTGGCGCGTGCCAGAGGGCTGAAGACCCGCCTTGCGCGGCACGCGGGCCTTTACAGCAGGCCGATCACCCAGCCCGGGAAGACGATCATCAGCACGGTCGGGCACGAGGCAGATCACGCTCGCACCGAGCGCCGAGCGGCGGGCCACGCCGCGCTCGCCAACGAGATCGTCCGCGCTCATGAACGCATACTGGATGACGCGCAGGTAGAAGTAGATGCCGAGGTAGCTGCCGATAAGGCCCAGCACGGCGTAGAGCGTGTAGCCGGCGGCGATCACGTTCTTGAAGATCAGGAACTTCGCGACGAAGCCCGGGAACGGCGGAATGCCGGCGAGCGACAGCATTGCCACGCCGAGCATCAGGGCGGCAAACGGCTGGCGGCGGAAAAGCCCCTTGAGGTTGGCGAGCTGATCGACCTTTGCGTCGTCCTCGCCGGCGGGTATCGAAGCGAACGCGAGCAGGTTCATCACGCCGTACGCGAACACGTAGAACGCAACCGCCTGGAAACGTCCTGGTCCGTCTCCGAGGAACGCGTAGAACAGGTAACCCGCGTGCGCGATCGACGAATAGGCGATCATGCGGCGGAAGCTCGTTTGCCGGATCGCGGCGACGTTGCCCCAGATGATCGACACGAGAGGCAGGATCGCGAGCAGCTCGACCATCGGCGTGCGGACCGTCGCCTCGCCGAACAGCCGCACCACCGCGAGCACCACCGCCGCCTTGATCACGGTCGCCATGTAGGCGGTGACCGGGACGCTTGCGACCTCGTACGCATCCGGCGCCCAGGTGTGGAACGGAAACACGGCCGCCTTCAGGAAGAACGCGGCGATGACGAGCACGACCGCGGCGCGCGCGAGCACGCCCGGCGCGTCGAGCGCCTGTGCGAATGCCGGCAGCGACAGCGATCCGGTGCCGCCATACAGCAGCGAGACCCCCATCAGGAACGTCGCCGTCGCCGTTCCGCCCAGCACCAGGTACTTGAGCGCGGCTTCCGCGCACTCGGGGCGGCGGAATGCGAGCAGCACCAGCACGTAGACCGGGAGCGACATGATCTCGAGCCCGAGGAACAGCGTGAGGAAGCTGTCCGCGGAGAGCATGAGGCAGACGCCGTACAACGAGGACAGGAGCAGCAGGTGGAAGCGGCTGTCGGTGAAGTCGTCGCGCGAGAGCAGCACCACCGGTATCGCGAGGCCGATCACGATCGCCTTGGCGAGCGAGGACTGCGGCCCGACGGAGAACTGGCCAAGGAAGGGCGCGGCCGCGTAGCCACCGAAGTACAGCAGCGCGGCAGCCATCGTTGCCGCGATGACCGCGATCAGCGCCACGACGGTCGCGTCGCGCTCCCGGCCACCCATGATGTCGAGTCCCATGATGACGATGATGCCGAGCAGCAGCAGGTGCTCGGGAAGGAGCGCGGTGAAAAGGGCGGTGACGCTCATCGTGCGCTTCCGGAAAGGGACGCGTTGATTGCCGCGGGCACGGTCTCGCGCAGCGCCAGCGCCTTGCCGCTGCGGTCAGCGGTCACGAGCTGCTGGTACTCGCGCGCGGCGAGCTCCGTCTTTCGCATCGGCTCGTCGGGAAAGATGCCGAGCCAGAAGATCGCGGCGGTGAGCGTCACGAGGATGGTCTTCTCGCGGAAGTCGAGATCGCCGAACGGCTGGTGCGGTGCCTTGGTGAGCCCGAACAGCAGGCGCTGCGCGAGCCAGAGCATGTAAAGCGCGCCCAGCACGACGCCCGTGACGGCAATGCCGCTCATCGCGAGCTTGAACGACGCTCCGGTGCGCAGGTACTCCTGCCACGAGGCGGAGAACGACCCCATCAGCACCAGGAATTCGCCGGTGAATCCCGAAGTCGTCGGCAAGCCGACGGAGGCGAGCGTCAGGATCGCGAAGAATACCGAGTAGACGGGCATGATCTTCGCAAGTCCGCCGTACGCGGCGAGGTCGCGCGTATGGCAGCGCTCGTAGATCATCCCGACCATCAGGAACAGGCCGGCGGCGACGAGGCCGTGGCTCACCATCTGCATCACCGCGCCCTGGATACCCAGGAGATCGAGGCTCGCGAGACCTAGCATTACGTAACCCAGGTGGCTGATCGACGAATACGCGATGATCTTCTTGATGTCGGTCTGCACCAGCGCGAGACACGCGCCGTAGACGATGCTGATCACCGCGAGCGCCATGATGAGCGGCGTCGCGGCGAGCGTCGCGTCCGGGAACAGCGGGAAGCCCAGCTTCATGAAGCCGTACGTGCCCATCTTCAGCAGCACGCCGGCCAGGATAACCGAACCTGCGGTCGGCGCCTCGACGTGGGCATCGGGCAGCCAGGTGTGCAGCGGCACCATCGGCACCTTGATCGCGAACGACAGCGCAAATGCCGCGAGCAGGATCCGCTGCGTCGACACCGGCAGCTGCGCCTTGTAGAGGTCCGCGAACGCGAACGAGGCCACGCCCGTCGTCTGCTGCAGCGACCAGACGAGATAGATCACTGCCGCGAGCATCAGGATGCTGCCGAACGCGGTATAGAGCACGAACTTGACCGTCGCGTAGATCCGCCGCTCGCCGCCCCAGATGCCGATGATCAGGAACATCGGGATCAGCATCGCTTCCCAGAACAGGTAGAACAGGAACAGATCCTGGGCGAGGAACGTGCCGAGCATCGCGAACTGGATCAGGAACACCATCGCGTAGAACAGTTTCACGTCCTTCTGGATCGCGGTGAAGGCGCCGGCCGTGACCAGCGGACCCAGGAATGCGGTCAACAGCACCAGCAGCACGTTGTAGCCGTCGAGTCCGATCAGGTAATAGACGCCCCAATCCGGAATCCACGGCAACCGTGTCGCGAACTGCAGGCCGGGCGAGGCGGAGTCGAAACGCGCATAGAGCCACACGGCGATGACGAACTGCACGAGCATCAGTGCCAGCGTGATCGCGCGCACCCGTCCCTCGTCCCGCGGGCCGGTCAGCGCGATCAGCGCGATCCCGGCGAGCGGGATGTAGAGCAGCACGTTGAGGAGGGCGGCTTCACCCATGACGCCAGCTCCACGCGAGCGCGGCCACGATGCCCAGCAGCACGAACAATGCGTAAAGATGCAGGTTGCCGGTCTGCACGCGGCCGAGCAGCCCCGATGTGCGGTCCGCGCCGGCCGCCATGCCGTTCAGCGAGCCGTCGAGCAGCGCGCGATCGCCAATGCGCAGGAAGACGCGATCCGAGATCCACAGCAGCGGCTTCTGGAACACGTTGTCGTAGAGCTCGTCAATGAAGTACTTGCCGGACAGCAGCCGGTGCAGCGGCGCAAACGCCTCCGCGATGCGCGTGGCCCGACGCGCACCGTCGCGGAAGAGATACCACGCAGCGAGGATTCCGACCACGCCAATCGCGACCGACAGGTAGACGAGCGGCTTCTCGAGATGGTGCAGCGATTCGTGCGTCGGCGGCAGCGGCAACATCGGCTCGAGGAAGTGCGGGATCGAGAAGTACCCGCCGATCGCCGAAAGGATCGCCAGCACGATCAGCACGCCGGTCATCGACGGCGGCGACTCGTGAACGTGGTGATCGGCCTCCGGGGCGATGCGCGATTCGCCAAGGAAAGTGAGCCACACGAGCCGGAACATGTAGAACGCTGTCATCAGTGCCGTCACCGCGGCCGCGCCCCAGAGGTACGTCGAGCCGCCGCGCTCGCTCGCGAACGCGTACCAGAGGATCTCGTCCTTCGACCAGAAGCCCGCGAGCGGCGGGATGCCGGCGATGGCGGCCGTGGCGATCAGGAACGTCCAGAACGTGATCGGGATGCGCCTCGCAAGGCCGCCCATCTTGCGGATGTCCTGTTCGCCGGACATTGCGTGGATCACGCTGCCCGCACCGAGGAACAGGCATGCCTTGAAGAACGCATGCGTGTAGAGGTGGAAGACCGCGACGCCGTAGGCGCCCACCCCCAGTGCCACGAACATGAAGCCGAGCTGCGATACCGTCGAGTAGGCGAGCACCTTCTTGATGTCGGTCTGCACGATCGCGATCGTCGCTGCGAAGAATGCGGTGAGCACTCCGATCGTCGCGACGATCTGCGAGGCTTCCGGCGCGTGCAGGTAGATGCCCGACAGGCGCGCGATCATGTAGACGCCCGCCGTCACCATCGTGGCCGCATGGATCAGCGCGGACACCGGAGTCGGGCCGGCCATCGCGTCCGGCAGCCACACGTACAGCGGGATCTGTGCCGACTTGCCGGTCGCGCCCACGAACAGGAAGAACCCGACGAGACTCGCCGATACCGCCGGAAGCACCGGACCGTTGAACGCGGCGTTGATCCGGTCAATGTCCAGCGTGCCGAGCGTGGTGAACAGCAGGAACATGCCGATCAGGAACCCGGCGTCGCCGACGCGGTTGGCGATGAACGCCTTCTTGCCCGCCGCAGCGTTGACGTGATCCTCGAACCAGAAGCCGATCAGCAGGTACGACGCGAGACCCACGCCTTCCCAGCCGACGAACAGCACGAGCAGCGACCGCCCGAGCACGAGCAGCAGCATGAAGAACAGGAACAGGTTGAGGTACGCGAAGAACCGCGCGTAGCTCGAGTCGTCCTTCATGTAGCCCGTCGAGTAGATGTGAATCACCGAGCCTACGCCGGTGACGATCAGCGCCATCACCGCCGTCAGGCGGTCGAAGTAGAACGAGACCGCAAAGTTGCTGCTGCCGATCTGCGCCCACGTGTAGGCGGTCTCGATCAGCGGTACGCCGCTGGAGAGCAGCTCCATCACGCAGCGGATCGCGAGCAGGAACGACACGATCGGGAGCCCGCACCCGACGACCGAGACGAACCGCTTGCCGAGGCGGTTGCCGAGGAGCCCGTTCAGCAGGAAGCCGACGAGCGGCAGGATCGCGATGAGTGTGAGCAGATGCATCCCCGCTATCCCTTGAGGTCCGCGTACGCGTCCAGGTCCAGCGTCCGCTTGTTCCGCACGAGCAGAAGCACGATCGGGATCGCGATCGCGATTTCGGCGGTCGCCACGACGAAGATCAGGAATACGAGCACCGCGCCCACGGCGGAGCCCTGTTGCTGCGCGAACGCGACGAGGCTCAGGTTGACACCGTTCAGCATGAGCTCCATGCACATCAGCATGACGAGCAGGTGCCGGCGGACGATCACGCCGAGCAGCCCCAGTCCGAACAGCGCGAACGACAGTCCGATCAGCATCTGGGTCTTATCCATGGTCTCTCCGGCTGACCTTGATCACCGCGATCGCGGCGACCACCGCGGCCACCAGCAGTACCGAAGTGAGCTCGAAGTGAAGCCAGTATTCGTTCAGGAACGCGGTCGCGAACTGCTGCAGGTCGAACATGCCCTTGCTGGCCGCCACGGCGCCCCCGGCCGACGGACGCACGACCTGCGACAGCGCGAAGCCGAGCATGGCGAGCAGCACCGCGATGCCGACGACGCCCGGAACCAGCATGCGCGAGAAACGTCGCATGTACGCGGGGTCACGCGCATCGAGCAGCATGATGACGTAGACCATGAACACCATGACCGCGCTGACGTAGATCAGCACCTGGAACGCCGCAATGAAATGCACGCCCAGCAGGCCGTAGATTCCGCCCAGGAAGACCATCGTCGAGATCAGTGCCAGCGCGACGCGCATCGGCTGGCGCAGCACGATCATCAGCACGGCGCCGACCAGCGCGCAGAACGCGAACACGTAGAGCAGCAGCGTGTCGAGATTGGCGAGGAGCGCGTTCATCGAGTCGTCCTCAACGCTTGACGGGCGCCGCCGGGTACGGCTTGGCGACGTCGCGCTGCGGGTTCCAGTTCAGAAGCTCTTCTTTGCCGAGCCACATGTTCTGCCGGTCCATCGACGGCAGGTCCGGGACTTCCTTGACCATGCGAATCGCGTCCTCGGGGCAGGCCTCCACGCATAACCCACAGAAGATGCAGCGCGAGTAGTCGATCTCGAAGCGCGACGGATACTTGGGGTGCGCCGGGTCGTCCGGATCGAACGCGGCATCGATCTCGATCACCTTCGCCGGGCAGACCGTGGCGCACATGTTGCATGCGATGCACTGCGGCCGCCCGTCCGGACGCTGCGTCAGGATGTGCTTGCCGCGATTGTTGCGGGCGTAATCCCAGCGTGTTTCTTCCGGGTAGTAGGTGGTGAGCGCGCCCTTCTTCCCCGTGAGCCACTTGCCCATGTTGCGCATGAACACGCCGCCGGTGATCGCGAGCCCGCGCAGGATCTCGAACAGGTAGGCGCGCTCGTACCAGCCCATCTCGGGCTCGTTCCAGTAGCGCTTCCTCACGTGGGGCTTGCGGGTCACGATTGTGTCCCCACGCTTGCGGCTCGCGCCGCTGCGCCGCCCCCGGAGCGGGACCCATTCGCGGTCTCATTGGACGATCGCGCAATCCGCTGCAGCATCGCGTCGGCCGCCGTCCAAGCTCGCGAACGCGCGCTTCGAGCCTGGGCTGCGCCCCGCTCGCTTGGACGTCCTCGGGACGGCCCTGCGGCGATTGCACGGCCCCCCCACGCTTGCGGCGTGCGCCGCTGCGCTGCCCCCCAGGGGGAGCAATTCGCGCCTTGGGACGGCCCTGCGGCGATTGCACGGCCCCCCCACGCTTGCGGCGTGCGCCGCTGCGCTGCCCCCCAGGGGGAGCAATTCGCGCCTTGGGACGGCCCTGCGGCGCTCATGCCTGTAACGCCCAGACGAAGACGACGGTGACGATCAGGTTGGCGAGCGCCAGCGGGAACATAAATTTCCACGCGAAGCGCAGCACCTGGTCGTAGCGGAAGCGCGGCAGCGACCAGCGGATCAGGATCTGGAAGCTGCACAGGACGAATACCTTCGCGAGGAAGACGACCACCTGCGTGAGCACCACCACGGCGTGCGGCAGCGCAACCGTGTATCCGCCCGGGAACGCGAACCCGCCATCGTTCATGTACGGCAGGTTGTACCCGCCGAGGAACAGCGTGGCGAACAGTGCCGCGATGATCGCGATCTCGATGAACTCGGCGAACATGAAGAGGCCCATCTTCATGCCGCTGTACTCGGTGAAGTAGCCGGAAATCAGTTCCGACTCGGCTTCCGGCAGATCGAACGGGATACGCTTGTTCTCGGCGATCGCAGCCGCCATGAAGAGCGTGGCCGCGAACGGCTGGTAGATGACGCCCCAGGCGGGCAGGAAGCCGAGCACGACGCCCGACTGCCGCTGCACGATGGTGGTCAGGTCCAGCGTTCCGTAGATCAGGATCAGCCCGAGCAGCGTAAGTCCCATCACGAGCTCGTAGGAGATCATCTGCGAGCCGGCGCGCAATGCGCCCAGCAGCGAGTACTTGTTGGAGGAGGCCCAGCCCGCGAGCATTGCACCGATCACCGTCATGCCGCCGAACGCGAAGACCATGAGCAGCCCGGCGTCCAGGCGCGCGATCTGCATCGCATAGCTGCGGTCGCCGAACCAGTCGGCGAGGCCCGGGAACAGCTTGGCGGGCACGAGGTTGCCGCCAAACGGGATCACCGCAAACACGAGAAGCACCGGCGCGAACACGACCCACGGCGCGACGGCGTACGCGTACCAGTCGTAGGTCTTCGGCTTCCAGTCTTCCTTCAACAGCATCTTGAGGCCGTCGGCCATGCCGTGGAAAAGCCCGAGCCAGACGAGCTTCACCTGCGTGAACGGGATGCGCAGGTATGCGCGGTTGGCGCCGATGCGGTCCGACATCACGGCCGCCTGCTTGCGTTCGACCCACGTGAGGATGACGCCGAAGCCCATCAGCACTGCAATCGCATAGCCGATGAACAACGCGTAGACGACGAGGTCCTGGATCATGTCGTCGCCCCGCGCAAGTACGATCCGCTCCTCATGCGGGCACTCCCGCGGACACCGCGAGCGCCGCGAACAGCGCCTCGGCATCGGCCACGCCCGGCTTCTTCGGGAAGCACTGGCGGAACTCGCTCACGACGCCGGCGAAGTTCGTGTAGTGACCGGCACGTTCGGTCTGGACGCTGACCGGCAGAAATACGTCCGCATGGCCGTTTTCCGGCGCGAGGAACGCGTTCAGGAAGATGACCTTCGCTCCCGCCGGGAGCTTCGCGAACGGAAAGCCCTCGCCCCAGACCAGCACCAGATCGGTGGCTGCATCCAACGCCGGTTCGGCGTTGCCGAAGAGCCTGCGCGCGGCCGTCGTATTCGGATTCTTGTCGGCCTTGATCAGGATGTCGTCCTCGACACGTTCCTCCGGCTGCGGCGCCCAATCTTCCTTGACGAAGCAGCGCATCCGGTCCCCGAGCGCCTGGCGGAACGCGGCGAGCTCCTCGTCGCTGCCCCAGCTGGACACGAGTGCGACCGGGTGCCGTGCTTCGGCGATCAGGCGTCGGGCGACCGCTACTGCGCCCGCGAGGTCGACGGTCTTGCCCTTGAGCATCGCATGATCGGCGCGCGCCCTTTCGAGGATCCTTGCGAGGTCGCGTCCTTTGTTGCATATCCACGGCCCGTTGACGGCCGCGTTTTCGTGCGGCGTGACGCGCTCGATGCAGGTGTTCTGCCGTGGATCGAGCGCCATGAGCTTCCAGTCGCGCTTGCGGTGCCAGATGTCGACGTTGCAGCCGCGCGCGCAGCCCGGGCAGACGGACCGCGTGGGCTCGAGGTACCAGACGCGGGACTTGTATAGGAACGATTTCGACAGCAGCGCGCCGACCGGGCAGATGTCGATGACGTTGTCCGAGTACGGATCGTTGTCGAAGCTGCCATCCTCGACCGGGCGCACCAGCGAATGGTCGCCGCGATCCTGGATCGCCAGCGCGTTCGACTTCGACACCTCACGCGTGAAGCGAACGCAACGCGAGCAGAAGATGCAGCGCTCGTTGTCGAGCGTGATGCGCTCCGACAGCGGATAGAACTTGGTTGCCTGAACCTTGGCGTCGCGCGACACCGACGGCTCGCCGTTGTAGGCGTAGTGGTAGTCCTGGAGCATGCACTCGCCGGCCTTGTCGCATATGCCGCAGTCGACCGGGTGGTTGAGCGTGATGAACTGCAGGATCGACTTGCGCCGCGCCAGCACGCCTTCGGAATCCGTCAGCACCCGCATGCCATCGGTGACCGGCATGTTGCAGGCGATTTCCATCCAGTTGTCGCCGCCCTTCCCCTCGACCTCGACCATGCAGATGCGGCAGTTGCCGGCCACGGACAGGTTCTTGTGCCAGCAGAAGTACGGAATGAAGAAGCCGTTCGCGAGCGCCACTTCGAGCACCGTCTGGCTCGCGTCCGCATGAACCGGCTGCCCGTTGATGAAGATCTCAGGCATGTGCCGTCACCTCGACGTTGCCGCCGAACCGCAGCCGGCGGTTCGCGATCGCGAACTCGAACTCGTCACGGAACTTGTTGAGGATGCCGATCGTCGCATAGCCGGCCGCGTCGCCCATGCCGCAGATCGTCGTGCCGTCGTTGGCCTTCGAGATCGAATAGAGGCGATCGATGTCCTCGGGCGCGCCCTTGCCGTCGACGATGCGGTCGATGATCTTGTGCATCCAGCCCATGCCTTCCCGGCAGGGCGTGCACTGGCCGCACGACTCGTGGTGGTAGAAGCGGAGCATCACCTGCAGGAGCTTGACCATGCAGGTGCCCTCGGCGATCACGATCATGCCGCCCGAGCCGACCTGCGAACCTGCGGACACGAACGACGCATGATCGTAGGTGAGGGGCTCGATCTCGGCGCCCGTCAGCACCTTGGTCGAGATGCCGCCTGGGACGATGCACTTGATCGCGCGGTCGCCCGTCACGCCACCGCAGTCGTCGAAGATGAACTTCATGAGGGGATAGCCGTACTCGACTTCGTACACGCCGGGCTTGTTGACGTGGCCCGAGATCGAGACGAGCTGCGTGCCCGGGCTCTTGGGCGTGCCGACCTTGCGGAACGCTTCGGCGCCGTTGGCGATGATGCCGCAGACATTGGCGAGCGTTTCGACGTTGTTCACGACCGTCGGGCGCTGATAGAGGCCGCGCACGGTGAGCCGCGGCGGGCGATTGCGCGGATAACCCTTCTTGCCCTCGATGGAGGTCAGAAGCCCCGACGCCTCGCCGCAAACGTACGACCCGGCGCCGCGGTAGACGACGAGGTCGAGCGTGAAATCCGTGCCGAACAGCGGCTTGCCGAGATAGCCCGCCGCGTACGCATCGTCTACCGCCCCCTGGATGCGGCGCCATGGCATGTCGAACTCGCCACGAATGTAGACGAACGCGTTGCGCACGCCCAACGCATAGGAGGCGAGCAGCATCGACTCGATCAGCAGGTGCGGCGCGTGCTCGAGGATCCAGCGATCCTTGAACGTGCCGGGCTCGCCTTCGTCCGCGTTGCAGCAGAGGTGATGCGGCTGCCCGTCGTTCAGCTTCACCACCGCCCACTTGCGCCCGACGGGAAATGCCGCACCGCCGTGGCCGAGCAGGCCGGAGGCCGTGACTTCCTTCGTCACGTCCTCGGGCCTCATCGTCCGCAACGCCTTCTCGATGGTTGCGTATCCGCCCCTCGCGCGGTAGTCGGCGAGCGTATGCGACGTCGCCGTGACCGGGAACGTCATGATGAGCGGTGTGCCTGGCATCGCGTCGTTCGTCCGTTACTCGAGCGATGCGAGCAGCGCGTCGAGTTTCTCGCCGCTCATGTTCTCGTGATAGGCGTCGTTGACCATCACTACCGGCGCGGTGCCGCACGAGCCCAGGCACTCGACCGTGGAAAGCGTGAAGCGGCCGTCCCGCGTCGTTTCGCCGGGCTTGATGCCAAGCCGCTTCGAGAGTTGCAGGAGCACGCCCTCCGAACCGCGCATCGAGCACGTCACGTTTCGGCACGCCTGCAGATGCCAGCGCCCGACCGGTTTGCGGCGGAACTGCGTGTAGTAGCCCAGCACCTCCTCGATCTGGATGCGCGGACGCCGAGATAGGCAGCCAGCTCCCCGATGTCGCTTTCCGCGACATAGCCGCGATCCTCCTGGATCCGACGCAGACAGGGCAGCACGAGCGACGACTCGAAGCCGGCAGGGAACCGCGCCTTCATCGTCTCGAACTCGGGGATCAGGTGCTTCATCGGTCGTTCGCGCGGCAGCTCAGCGATCACACTCGCCGCCGATCATGTTGATCGAGCCGAACGTGGGCACGATGTCCGCGAGCTGGAAGCCGTCGAGCATCCTGTGCGCACCGCCCATGTGCACGAAGCTCGGCGCGCGGACGTGCACCTTGTACGGGACGCCTTCGCCGGTGCTCACCAGGTAAAAGCCGAGCTCGCCGTTGGGAGACTCGTGCGCGCTGTACACCTCGCCGGCCGGCACGCGCGGACCGTCGATGATCAGCTTGAAGTGGTTGATCAGCGACTCGATCTCGCCGTAGACGAGCGCCTTCGGCGGCAGCGTGCACCGGCGGTCGTCGACGCTGATCGGTCCCTCGGGCAGTATGTCGATCAGCTGGCGGATCATGTGCACCGACTCGTCCATCTCGCACATGCGCACGTAGTAGCGGTCGTAGTTGTCGCCCTTGATGCCGACCGGCACCTCGAAATCGAGTTCGGAGTAGGCCAGGTAGGGCGTGTCCCTGCGCAAATCGCGGGGGGCGCCGGTCGATCGCAGGATCACGCCCGTGTAGCCGTAGTTCAGCGCTTTCGGCCGTTGTGATGGTGCCGACATCACGCATGCGGTCGATGAAGATGCGGTTGCGGTCAGACCAGTCCATGCACGCGTCCGACGAAGTCCTCGTACTGGTCGAGGATCTCTTCCAGCCGCTTGATCCAGCCGTCGGGCAGGTCACGCGCAAGCCCGCCGATGCGGCCGTACGTGTAGGTGACGCGCGCACCCGTCAGGTCGGCGAGATGCTCGTACATGTAGTCGCGGATCATCACGAGGTACAGGAACGCGGTCATCGCTCCGAGCTCCATCAGACCGGCGGCGATGCAGGTGATGTGGTCGACGAGGCGCGAATACTCGGAAAGCAGCGTGCGCAGGTACTTGCAGCGCGGGGTGATCTCGATACCCATCAGCTTCTCGACGGCCTCGCAATAGGCGAAGTCGTTGATCAGCGCCGACACGTAATTCAGGCGGTCGACGTAGGGGATCAGGTTGTGCCAGGTGTGCGACTCGCACTCCTTCTCGAACCCGCGGTGCAGGTAGCCGCAGTGAATGTCGGTGCGCACGATCCGTTCGCCGTCCAGCTCGGCGATGATCTGCACCGTGCCGTGCGTGGCCGGGTGCGACGGGCCGATGTTGACAATGACGTGGTCTTCGTGACCCGTCTGGTCGAACGCCGGGCGGACCGGATTGGGCAAGCCCGGGACGGGCGGCCTGGCAAGCGGCGCGTTCACGGCTGCGCCCCGCTATCGCGGTACGGAATCAGCGGCTGCTCCTTGTCCTTCGGGTAGTCCTTGCGCAACGGATGCCGGAGAACCCTTCGTAGAGCAGGATCGGCCGAAGGTCGGCGTTGCCGCGGAACTCGATGCCGTACGTATCGTGGTATTCGCGCGCTCCATGAAGCCGGCCAGCCATAACGGCGCAGCATGTCGACCACGGATACGGATTCGGCGCGCGCGCCTTGATCGCGCACGCGAACCTGTCCGCCGTCGAGTAGAAATACCAGCGACCTCGATCGCAGCGCCTGTCCGATCCAGTCCTCACCGTCACGTCGAGGAAAAGATCGAAGCCGAACTCTGACTTGAGCGTGCGCCCGACCTCGAGCAGCCTGGCCCGCGCACAATCGCGAGCACGAGCCGGCCCATGCGAGACCGGCGCTTCCGCTCGATGGCCGCGAAATGCCGCTGCACCTCTCGAACAGCGTCGCCACGATCAGAAGTCCCTGGTGAGGATCGGATGCTTCGATTTCGCGATCAGGTCCTGCAGCCGCATGATTCCATGGATCACCATTTCCGGGCGTGGCGGGCATCCGGGGACATAGATGTCCACCGGGACGATCTTGTCGATCCCGGCCACGGCGGCGTGAGTTTTTCTGGTAGAAGCTCCCGGAAGTCGCGCACGCGCCGAAGGCCGTCGCCCGCTTCCGGCTCGCACATCTGCTCGTAGACCTTGCGCAGGACCGGGGCCTGCTTGTGGTTCACGGTTCCGACGACCATCAGCAGGTCGGACTGGCGCGGCGAGAAACGCGGCAGCGCCGCGCCGAAGCGGTCGGTATCGTACGGCGTCGAGCTGACCGCCATGAACTCCATTGCGCAGCACGCGGTAACGAACGGGTAGGAAGAAGTCCACGGAGAACTTGCGCGCCCAGCCGACCAGCTCGTCCTTCTTGGTCGTCAGGTACTCGAACGCCGCGCTGCGCGAACCCGCATCGGCCGGCTTGATGTCGATCGTTCTGGTCATGCGCTACTCGGTCACGCTCTCCAGCAGCCGTTCCTTGTAGACGTAGAGAAGGATCAGCACCAGCAGGAACATGAAGATTGCGAAGGTCGCGAGCATGAACGTGTTGAGCGGCTGCGCCCCCAGCGCCCAGATGAACAGGAAGACGGTCTCGAGATCGAACAGGATGAAGACGATCGCGACCGCGTAATACTTGATCGGCACGGCCTTGACGTTCGTCAGGTCCACCGGGGTGGCGCCACATTCGAACGCCTCGAGCTTGACCGCCGAGTTTTCGGGCTTCGGGCCGAGCAGCTTGTTGAGCAGCAGCGTGATCGCGACGAACCCGAGGATCGCGAGCAGATGAGGCAGGAAGACGACGTACGGACTCATCGCGGTTCTTCGTGCCCGTAGGTGCGCGGGCGTGGCGATGAGTAGGGCGTCGGAACGTTGCCGGTGCCGCCCGGGCGGGCGGCACCCGGACTGGCCCCTGGCGTAGGGTCGCTCCTCGTCGTCGTTGAAGCCACGCTGCCGGCGCCTTTCGCGATGGCCGGACGAGGGAATCCGCCCACGGGTCCATCGGGTGGCACTAGCCTAGTGCGCTCGCGCCAAAGCCGTTTGACAAAGATCAACGGTCCATGCGGTGGGAACACCTGACAGAGTCATTCTGCGTTTCCGCAACGCATCTCCGGTCAAGTCCTGCGAAGCCGCGGATGACCATTTCCATTCAATGGTCTGGGCATCGCACCGAGGCAATTGCCGGGACTCGAACCGCATCCAGCCGCGCGCGTTGCACAAGCAAAAGCCACGCTGTTCGACGATCGAGCAGCAGTGGCGCGTCGAGGTGGCGGCCCGGCGGCCTCGAGGGCGCGATTGATCGCTTCCGCCATGTGGACGGCGGAGATGCGGTCGGCCCCGGCGAGATCGGCGATCGTGCGCGCGACTTTGAGCACGCGGTGGTAGGAGCGTGCCGACGGCGAGTTTGCGCATCGCGCGCACGAGCAATTGCTCCGCCGGCGTTTCCGCGGCACAGAACCGTACGGTTTCGCCCGCCTGCAGGCGCGCATTGGGCTTGCCCTGCCGCCGTTGTTGCAGCGTGCTCGCAGCAGTTACCCGCGCCCGCAACGCGTCGCTCGACTCGACCGCGACCGGCGGTGCCGCGCGGGTCAGCGCGTCGGGAGGCAGCGCAGGGACTTCGAGCCACAGGTCGATGCGATCGATCAGCGGTCCCGATACCCGTGAGCGGTGACGCGCGATCCGGTCAGGAGTGCAGCGGCAGCGGCCGCTCTCGTCGCCGAGCCACCCGCAGGGGCAAGGATTCATCGCCGCGACGAGCTGGAACGCTGCAGGATACGTGCATTGCCGCGCGGCACGCGAAATGTGCACGACGCCCGACTCGAGCGGCTCGCGCAGCACCTCGAGCACGCGCCGGTCCCATTCCGGAAGTTCGTCGAGGAACAGCACGCCATGATGCGCGAGCGATATTTCGCCGGGACGTGGGTTGCTCCCGCCGCCGACGAGTGCTACCGCGCTCGCGGTGTGATGCGGCGCGCGGTATGGCCGCTCGCGCCAGCGATCCGGTGCGAAGCGGCCGGCAAGCGAGGCGATCGCCGCGGTCTCCAGCGCAAATTCCTCTGCAAGCGGCGGCAGCAGGCCGGGGAGGCGCTGCGCGAGCATCGTCTTGCCCGTTCCGGGCGGCCCGATCATCAGCAGCGAGTGGCCACCTGCCGCGGCGATCTCCAGCGCCCGCTTCGCGTGAGTCTGGCCCCGTACGTCCGCGACGTCGGCAGCCGACCGCGCAGGCGCGGCTTCGACGGGTGCGAGCGCAGGCAGCAGCGCTCGCCCGCTCAGATGCGCGCACACCTCGAGCAATGATCGCGCGGGATGCACGCGCGCGCGGGTGCCGAGCGCCGCCTCGGCGGCGGCTGCGACAGGCAGCACGAACGCCCGCCCGTCGCGCCGCGCCGACAGCACCATCGCCAGCGCACCGCGGATGTTGCGCAACTCGCCACCAAGCGCGAGCTCGCCGGCGAATTCGTGCCCTTCGAGCGAATCCGCGGGAAGCTGGCCCGTGGCAACCAGAATGCCGATCAGCAATCGGAAGGTGGCGAACGGCAGAGACTCCTTCGGTAGATCCGCAGGCGCCAGGTTGACGGTGATCTTGCGCGCCGGGAATTCGAACTGGGCGTTCTGCAGCGCCGCACGCACGCGGTCGCGCGCCTCGCGAACTTCCGCTCCGGCAAGCCGACGAGGTTGAACGCCGGCAACCCACCGGCGAGATGCACCTCGACATCGACGCGTGGCGCCGCGAGCCCCGCGAGCGCGCGGGAATGAACGACGGCAACGGGCACTGCGTACTCCCGTCTGCAGGATGCGGATTCGCTCCGCTGCGGACAGCGGTAAGCTCAGCGGCGAGGACGGCGGAAAGCGGGCTTCCAGCTCTGCGACACGCGCTTCCAGCCGTTCGAGCTTCTCGCGCGTACGCAGCAGTACCTGCGCCTGCACGTCGAAGTCCTGACGGGCGACGAGATCGAGTCGGGCAAAGCCGCTTGCCAACAATGCCCGGACATTCTTCTCGATATCGCGGGCGGGGCTCGCCTCGATCGCCTTCCCGATGCGGGAGGCGGCTCAGTAGAGGGAGCCGGGTTTGATGTTCAGCATGGGCGGGGCTCCAGCCCGGCAGCCGGGCATTGGTGATTTCGAACAAGTATAGCAAACCGTCGCCCTGCGCGAGCGTCGTCCAATCGGCCGACTTCCCACCCCTCGTTGCCTCCGCTCAAAAGCGGGGCGGACGCCGGAAGTGCGCACAAAATTGGTGCG
>CAVVRH010000039.1:0-18874 GCA_963750585.1 uncultured beta proteobacterium | reverse complement strand
AGATCGGACAGTTCATTCCGGCGGGGCAGGCCGTGTTCTATCTGTCGTGCTGCGCACCGCTCCGCGTCACCGCGGAAGTCGACGAGGAGGACATTTCGCGCGTGCATGTCGGCCAGAAGGTCTTGCTGCGCGCCGATGCATTGCCAGGTGCGATTCTGGAGGGCAGGGTCAGTGAAATCACGCCAAAGGGTGACCCCATCGCGCGCAGCTATCGCGTGCGCGTCAAGCTGGATGATCCGAGTCAGCTGAAAGTGGGCATGACCGTCGATGCCAACCTGATCGTCGCCGCGCGCGAGAACGCGCTGTTGATACCGACCACGGCCATCCAGAACAATGTTGTGTGGACGATCAACGAAGGTCGGCTGCATCGGCAGCCGGTGCGCATTGGCGTGACAGGCGCCGGCCGCACCGAGATCGTCGAGGGGCTCGCGCCGGAATCGCGCATCGTCGAGTCGCCCGCGCCAGACTTGCGCGAAGGCCGCGCGGTGCGGCCTGGTCCATCGTCCGACACTGCGAAGAAGTGATGCTCCGTCTCGACGTTGCGCTCGCGCACCTGACCAACCGCAAGCGTCAGACGTTCGTATCGCTTTCCGGCGTCGTGCTCGGCGTCGCCTTCTTCCTCGCGGTGTCATCGCTGATGCGCGGCTCCGAGAAGGACTTCCTCAAGCGCCTCGTCGACAACAGCCCGCACATCACCGTTTCTGACGAGTATCGCCTGCCGCGCCCGCAGCCCGCGGCGCTGCGCTGGAGCGACGGTGCGGTCCGGATCAGCAATGTGAAGCCGCAGACCGAGACGCGTGGCATTCGCGGCCATCGCCAGAAGCTCGAGTTCGTGGAATCGCTGCCGGGCCTGCGGGTCGCGCCGGTCCTGGTCGGCTCGGCGGTGCTGACCTTCGCCGGCCGCCTGGAAGGGGTGACGCTCTCAGGCATCGTTCCGGCCACGATCAAGTCCGTATCGACGATCGACGAAAAGATCATCGACGGGTCGATCGACGCGCTTGCCGCCAACCCCAACGGCATCGTGATCGGCAAGGGCCTCGCCGACAAGTTCAACCTCAACGTCGGAAGCACGCTTGGTGTGGCGGCGGCTAGCGGCGCCAGCCGGCCGATGAAGGTCGTGGGCGTCTTCCGCACTGGCAACGCGAACTACGACGAGACGCAGACGTTCGTGCTGCTGAAGCGCGCGCAGGTCATGCTCGACCGCCCCAACCGCGTCAACCGGTTCATCATTCAACTCGACGACGCCTATGCGGCTCGCGATGTCGCCCGGCAAATCGAGAACGCGATCGGTTACAAGTCCGTGTCCTGGGTCGAAGCATCCGAGGACATCGTCAGCGTCCTGATCATCCGCAACATCATCATGTACAGCGTGGTCTCCGCCATACTCGTCGTCGCGTCCTTCGGCATCTACAACACGCTGTCGACCATCGTGATGGAGAAGATACGCGACATCGCCATCATGAAGTCGATGGGCTTCCACGCGCGGGACGTCCGAATGATCTTCCTCCTCGAAGGGCTCATCGTCGGGGCGGTCGGAAGCGTGTTTGGCGTCGCCTTCGGCGTGGGACTGATGAAGATTCTCTCCGACATTTCCTTGAAGCCGCCAGGGGGTACGGAGGTCATCAATCTGCCGGTGTGGTGGGGTGCGGAGCAGTACGCGCTCGCTGCGGCGTTCGCGCTCGGCTCGTGCATTGCGGCCGCCTACCTGCCGGCCCGGCGTGCCGGCCGCGTGCATCCTGTCGATATCCTGCGGGGCATGACATGAGTCTGCCGGGCGGAGCCGGGGACCTCTGCGCCAGCACCGCGACGCCGACGGCAGAAGAGCGGGCCTGCGCGCGCGGGTGGCGGTCGACGCCAGATGGCGCGTTGGGGACACTCCGATTGCGCCGAGGTCGCGGCGAATTTCGCGTCCTCGTGGGGATACTTCCGCGGCGCGAGCCGCGAGCGTGGCGACATACCAAATGACCGCCGTGCTGCGCGCCGAGAACGTCGTCCGCAGGCTCGAAGGGGAGGTGCCGGTGACGCTGGTCGACGGCGTCAGCCTCGAGATCGAGCGCGGCCAGTTCATCGCAATCATGGGGCCGTCCGGCTCGGGCAAGTCGTCGCTGCTCTACCTGCTCGGTCTGCTCGACGTGCCGACCGAAGGGCGTGTGTGGCTCGATGGCGAGGACGCTTCGGTCTACGGCGAGGACGAACTCGCCAACCGCCGGCTCCGCAAGCTCGGCTTCGTGTTCCAGTTCCACTTCCTGCTCGCGGAATTCTCCGTGCTCGACAATGTCACGCTGCCGATGCGTCGGCTTGGCGAGCTCGACGATGCTGCGGCCAATGCACGCGGGATGGAGCTGCTGGGACGACTGGGCGTCGCCGAGCAAAGCGCCAAGCGTCCGCACCAGCTTTCCGGCGGCCAGCGCCAGCGCGTCGCGATCGCACGCGCCCTCGCCAACGATCCGCTGATAATCCTTGCCGACGAGCCGACGGGAAATCTCGATTCGGTGTCGAGCGCCAATGTGCAGCAGATCCTGCGCAATCTCGCCCACGAGACTGGCAAGACCGTCGTGGCAGTCACGCACGACGGCAACTTCGCATCCGCTGCCGACCAAAAGATCGGTCTCGTCGACGGCAAGATCAACACCGAGTGGCGGCCGGCGTAAACGTCGGCTGGATGCGTGGCGGAAGTGACATCGATCCGGTTTTCGCGGACATTCTTGCCTGGCGCGCAAAGGCCATCGCGGTGGCGGGCAGCGCCGTGACCTTTGCGGCGCGCGAGCGCAGCGCGGATCTTGCCTTGCGCAACCGCCTGCCGAGCGCTTCCGCGATGATTGCGTTCGCCGAAGTGGGCGGCCTGCGTTCCGACAATGCTGCAGGCCTGTTTGCCGCCGAGATCGCGAGCGGTGCCGAGTACATCGATCGCATCTTCCGCGGAGCCCGTCCCGCAGACATGCCGGTCAAGCGACCGGACAACTAGGAACTGGTGATCAACCTCAAGACCGCCAGGGCTCTCGGTCTAAAGGTCCTGCAATCGGTGCTGATTCGCGCCGGCCGAACTCGTGATCTACCAGGTGTGCCGATCCACCGCGCGCCGTCCGCTTCCCTTGCGCCGTTCTTGTCCTGCCCAGGAATCCGGGAACCTGCCACGGTCCCTCGCGCGACGACAACGCGCGCGACGATCCGGAGAACGGAGGTCGCCATCCACACCTTCGTTTCCCGCCCCCGAGTCTTCCAACGGCAGTAACCATGATTCACATACGGCCTCCGGTGGTGCGCTCCAACGAAGCGTCCAGGTGTCGGGCTGCTGGAATATCAGTTCGCCGTGTTCCCCCCCAGCACCGCTTAGTGCAAAGCCGAGATGCGCTTCGTTAGGGAGGCCAAAGAACTCGATGAACGGGTCCCATTGGTCTAGATGCGATCGAGCGACAAGGAGCGCCTTGTCGAGCGACCGGTGCGCGCTCTCACGCAGGACCGGGGCTTGCCGTGGCCGGTCCGGAAACAGTGGGAGAAGGCGCGCCCAGGCCGACTCCGCAGCAGCGGGCCAGCTGGGAAACAGGGCGTCACTTCGTTGGAGACTGTGGCGCTCTGCGCGCCCACTCCGCGATAGGAGGCGGCCATTCACTGCCACCAAGCGCAAGGCGCCGGGTGCGCCGACGCCGTAGGTATTCGTGCGCAACACCGGCTCGCCCTGCGCGTTGCACCCAATGATCGGGTAAGTGTGCATTTCGCAGTCAGGCACGAGCTCATAGCCAAACAGCCCGTCTTCGACAATGGGCACCAGCTCGAGCGTGGCTGCAAGCGAACGAGGAGCTGCAGCGACGAGGTGGCCCCGAACAAGCGGAAGAAGAAAGCAAGCTTCCGAAAGTCGCGGGCAGAAGGACCGGCCTGCAACGGGATTCATGGATCCCTCCTCGCGCTAGTGGGCGGGAAGTGCGAAGCTGATCGGCGCCGCTCCCGCCTGGATCGCAGGTGCTTCGCCTCGCCGGAGGGCAGTATGCCTGTTTGTGCCTTCGGGCGAATTCCAGCTGCAACTATCCGCTGCCGGCGCGGCGGGGTCAATTGGTCGGCTGCGGCCGAGCGAATGTCATTTGGCCGAATCCGGGCAGAAGTCCCGGCCGAAGCGCCCCGTTCCCACGCGGCGCATTCGAGCCACAATCGCGTCAGCCCCCACGGGTCGCGTCTGTCGCGAGTCCGTATTGCGTTATAACTACAATGTAGTTATAATCTGGGCATGAGCACGCTTCGTTTCGAATGGGACGAACGCAAGGCGGCGGCGAATGCGAAGAAGCATGGCGTTTCCTTCGACGAAGCGCGGTCGGTCTTTTTCGACGAACGCGCCCGCTTGATCGATGATCCCGACCATTCAGAAGCCGAAGAGCGCTTCATTTTGCTTGGCGTGAGTAGTTCACTTCGGCTGCTCCTGGTCTGTCATTGCTATCGGAGCGCAGGTAACGTCATACGCATCATTTCCGCTCGAAGAGCAACGACCCGTGAATCGAAGGCTTATCCGTAAAGGTGTCCCATGCGCAAGGAGTACGATTTCTCGAAGTCCCGGAAGAATCCCTACGCTTCACAGTTGAAGAAGCAAATCACCATTCGGCTCGATGAAGACGCCATCACCTATTTCAAGGCGGTGTCCGAGGATGTCGGGATTCCGTATCAAAGCCTCATCAATCTTTATCTGCGCGATTGCGCCGCTTCGCATCGCAAGCTCAATCTCAACTGGAAGTAGTGGCAGCGCGTTGCATGGCGGGGGCTAACCAGCGGTCGAGCGGACCCGCGGGCACGTGACTTCCACGTTGCATGCGTCGTGGCCGCGGGCCGCTCACCTTGATCGTTGGGCCAGCTCGCGCGATTCCGGGCCCCGACAGCCTTGGTAAAGTGTGCCCGGGCGTTCGCGCTCGCGGGCCATCAAGCGGAGGATGTCATGCTTTTCGATCTGCCCATGTTTACCTTGATCCATGTCGTCATCAGCGTCCTGGGAATCATCGCGGGACTCGTTGTCGTCGGTGGGCTCATGGCCGGCGCGCGGCTGGACGGCTGGACCGCGTTCTTCCTCGCAACGACGATTCTCACCAGTGTGACCGGATTCGGCTTCCCGCTCACGAAGGTCTCGCCGCCGCACGTCGTGGGGGCTCTCTCGCTCGTGGTGCTGGCCGTCTGTCTTGCGGCGCGATACTGGAAGCAACTCGAAGGCGGGTGGCGGGCGACGTATGTGACGACCGCTGTGACGGCGCTCTATCTCAACGTTTTCGTGCTGGTCGTGCAACTCTTCGCCAAGACGCCTCCGCTCGCGCAATTGGCGCCCACGCAGCAGGAGGCCCCGTTCGCGGTGACGCAGGCTCTCGTGTTCTTTCTTTTTGTGTGGCTTGGATGGGCGGCACTGCGTGGCTTCCGGATGGTGAAGGCAGGCGGCTGAGGGACACATCCACGCAAATTGAATTGGGTTGCCGGATCACGTTGTGCCGTCCGCTTTCTGCACACTTGGCAAACGTGCCAGCGCTGGCTGCGCACGCGGCAGTCTTTAAGTTGCCTTTTCGCTGATCCATACCCGCCAGAACGCGCCGATCTTCGCCTTCACCGAAAGCCTGTCGTCAGATAGCGCGTCGAGGAAATCCGACAACCGTTTCGACCGCGATACCGTGAACACGAGCAACAGGATCGTGCCGGCCAGGACGAGCACGAAGAACAGCAGCTTGTAGAGAAGCGCGAAACCGTCAGTCGCCCAGCAGGTCCGCGGACAGAATGTTCATCCCGAAGTAGCCGGTGGTGATTGTGCCGATCATGCCGAATGTCGTCACCACGGTGAGCCGGACCACGGTATTGGCTTGCCGGCGCAGGCTGTCGCTGTCGAGGTATTCGTTCATGTCGTACATGCGCTCCTTCACCTCCTGGTAGAGCGGGTCGACGCCGAGATGCCCGGTTACGAGGTGATACAGCGCCTTGGCCTGCGCCTGATCGGCCACCTCGTGGAACCAGTAGCGATGCGTGAACCGCAGGAAGATCTCGAAGTTCTCGCGGATCGCGCGCTTGAACCGCTTCACCGATTCCGGATCGCCGACTTCAAGCGCTTTCAGGGCATTGACCAGCCGCGAGGCAAACATCAGCAATGCCGCCTTCTGGAAATGCGGAATCAGGAACAGAAGGAAATGCTGATGACGGAACTGCGCCAGGATGCCGGTTTCACGGTCGGTGAAGAACGGTGAGCGGGCGTCGCCGATGACGACCAGCGCGTGCCCGCTGCACATGTAGCGTGTATTCAGACTTTCGACGCTGTCGCACCAGAAGCGGTCGTAGCAATAGCGCTCCTCGAAGTTCGCGACATGGCGATCGGAGTAGGGCAGCGTCTCGTCGCCACCAGCCGCGGTGACGAGCCCGAGGCGAATGAAATCATTGCGCGTCAGCGCGCGCGGGTTGTCGAGCGCCAGGTACCCCATCACCGGCATACGGTAATACTCGATCTGGCGGTAGCGTATCGGTCCCTTGTCCTCGGCGTGATCGAGCACCAGCGGGGCGAGCAGGAACGCCCAGTGCGCACTGATCCGGGGTGCGCGGTGGCGGCACACGAAGGACAGAAATTTCTCCCGCTGCTCGGCATCGGAGGCGGCAAGCACGGCGCCGTCGTGGCCAAGCCATTCGACCCTGTGCATGCAGTGCAGGCCCTGGCCCTGCTCGTCCCATCCGGCCGGATAGGCGCGGCCGAACCGGTAGAGCGTGTCCTCCACCCGGACGAGCGCGATGTCGTCGGCGAAGACCTCGACGTTGAGAAGCACGACGTCAATGTCGAAGAAGAAATACAGGTCGACATGCTGGATCGACAGAAGAAGGGGGACGTCGCCTTCGCGTGAGAACAGGCGTACGGCGGCGACGTCGTCTCGGCGGAAAACGCGCATCGACGATGCGCCCGGGTCCTCGCCCCTTCGGCTCGTGTGCCGGCTTCGCGCCTCACCATAAAGAAACCGTTGCACATACGGCAGGAACGTGACGAATTCGTTGTAGTGGCGCATCTGGAACTGCTCGGGGTCGCCGGTGAACTCGTCGACGACCTCGTGCCACGGGTTGTCGTCGCCCCCTTGCTCGAGGACTTCCCAATGGCGCTGGATCTGGCTGCCTTCCCGGATCGGCATCAACTGCAGCGGCCAGAGCAGGATCTGCCGGAAGTGCCGCACGCGCTTATCATGGCTGGCTGCGCTATCGGACATGGCTGCCTCCGTTGGACTGGGAACGTCGAGAAACGTGGGAGCCCGGAAGAGCACGACGTCCACACCGATCGCAGACGTGTGCGGACTCTCCACGGCGCATTCTGGCGGCGGCGCGGGATCGTCGCAACCGATACGCACACCTCGCGCCCCAGCGTGGCGTTTCCGGCGCGCGGGCGAGGCAGCATCGCAAGTGCAACTGCGTGCGGATCAGAACCCTGAATCGCCTTGGTTCACGTCGACGTGGCCAAGATGCATCCGGGAGTCACGGCTGCGCGCCGTCAGGGAACCTGCAACTCAAGCTCGAGGGCAATGCTGGCATTCGCGGATGGCGAAAATTCCGCCTCGTAGACTGAAAGCCGTCGCTCCAGCAATTGGGTACTTGCATGCCCACGTCTCGTGAGATAGATCGAGAAATCGGGAGAACGGTGGATCCGCTTCATCAGCTGGAGCATCGCGATCCCTTCGACGATGACTGGAAGGGGCGTGGTGATTCGTCGCTCGACAATGCGATTGATCTGGTCGTCGAGATGAATGTGGTAATCCCGCGTGGGAATCAGAAACAAATCGGTCTCAATCAACGTGACATTGAACGTCCAGGCGAGGTAGCGCCCGAGCGTGGTCTTGCCAACGCCCTCACGGCCATCGATCGTGACGATCACTCCTGGAAGCCCGCGCATGACCGGGGTCAGGGCTTCCACAAGCTGATGGTAGGAAGGAATGACGGTGGGCATGGTTACGCGCCAGTTTGGTCTGCCGGAGTTGTCGATCCGACTATTGCCAATGGTACCGGCCTTACGGGGCAATGCACGGGCCTGCTGCGACCGGGCCGCGCGGCGCCCCGAGAACGCTCCGTCGGCTCGCGGCCAGTTCCGATCGTTGACCGTTGCGCCCCATAGCGGACAGTCGCGAGGTGCGAACAGGCCCTAGTCGGAAGGGCGCGGGCGCACCGGCCAGCACCAACGTGCCAGCGAGCCGCGATGAGCGCGTCTCGGGCGACTTACCGGCTGCGGCATTGCCATCTGGGAGCAGGGCGCCCGCCATGCCGCGTCCGGAAACGGAGGACGCCTAGTCCGGGCGCATACGCGATTGCTCGACCACCGGCTTCCAGCGCGCGATCTCGCTTACGATCAGCGCGCCGAACCCGTCAGGCGTCGTCGGCGCGGCGTCCGCGCCTTCGGCATCGAGCCGTGCCCTGAGCGCTGGCGTCTGCAGCGCGCGACCGACCTCGGCGTTGAGAAGTGCGATCACCGCTGCCGGCGTGCGCGCCGGCGCGACGAGGCCGTACCACTGGATTGCCTCGAAATCGGGCACGCCGCTTGCGGCGATCGTCGGCACGTCGGGCATGCTGGCGACCGGCAACCGGCTCGACACAGCCAGTGCGCGCAGCTTGCCGGCGTTCACCTGCTGCAGCACCGCGGGCACGCCGGTCATGATGATCTCGACCTGCCCGCCCATGACGTCGGTCACCGCGGGCGACGTGCCGCGGTACGGGATGTGGCTGATATCCGTCTGCGTGCGCAGCTTGAAGTACTCCATTGCGATGTGCGCGGCGCTGCCATTGCCCCCGGACGCGTAACGCAGGGCGCCGGGCTTCGCCTTCGCCAGCGCGATCAATTGCTGCACGTCACGAGCAGGCACCGCCGGATTCACGACCAGCACGTTGGGCACGCGCGCGATCAGCGCCACCGGCGCGAAGCTCCTGACCGGATCGTAGGCGAGGTCCGGATAGAGCGACGGGTTGATCGCGAGCGTCCCGATGTGGCCCATCAGCAGCGTGTAACCGTCGGGCGCCGCGCGGGCGACCTCGGTCGCGCCGATCGAGCCGCCGGCGCCGGGCTTGTTCTCGACGACGAACGGCTGCCCGAGCGACTCCTGCAGCTTTTGCGCGATAGAGCGACCAAGGATGTCGGTCGACCCGCCCGGCGGAAACGGGACCACGAGGCGCACCGGCCGCACGGGCCAATCTGTCGCCGCGCGCGCGCCGCCCGCCGCCAGCGCCAACAGTGCGGCCGTCATCGTCAGCGCTCGGCGTCGCGACGCGCCGAACGCGAGTTCCTGCGGCGGCCGCAGCCGGTGACTGCTCATTACAATTCCTTGGAGTGCATGCGGGACTCCTTGGGGCATCAAGACACCGTACGAACTCCTTGCCGATGCCGCCCAAGCCTGTGCCGAGCGCCTCGCCGGCAGCTCTGTCCCTCACCAGCAGCGATGTCGGGCTGCCGGGGTACACGCCAACGCGCAGCTTTCGGGTGGGCGCCAGGATCTGCGCTTTCTGCGGGCCGGGTGCGGCGGACAGGCTCGCGCAGGGCGGCGAGGCAGACCGCGGCCAGGAAAGCCAGGATCGAGTGACGCGCGTTCATCCTCGGGCGCTTCTCCATATCCAGTAACCGGACAGCATGCTCAGTCGGGCAGGATCCTCGCGTCACGGATGAGCTTTTCGTAGCGGATTCGCTCGGCGTCGAGCAATGCGGTGAACCGGTTGGTGGTGCCCGGCAGCACCTCGCCGCCGGCCGCCGCCAGTCGCCCTTTCACATCGTCGGACGCGAGCGCGCGATCGATTTCCGCGTGCAGCCTGGCTACCACGGGCGCCGGGAGCGCCGCCGGGCCGATAAAGCCGTACCAGACCGACGCCTCGAATCCGGGGAAGCCTGACTCAGCGACGGTCGGCACGTCGGGAAAGATGCCGGAGCGTGCCGGCGACATCACCGCCAGCACGCGCAGCTTGCCGGCGCGCACGTGCGGCTGCACCTCGAGCGCGTTGACCGCCACTGCCTGGACGTGCCCGCCAAGGACGTCGGTGATGGCCTGCGACCCGCCCTTGTACGGCACGTGGGTCAGCACGATGCCGGCGGTGCGGGTGAACAACTCCACTGCGAGATGCGGGGTCGAGCCGTTGCCGGGCGTTGCGTAATTGACCGCGTTGGGCTTTGCCCTGGCCGCGGCGATAAACGCCTGGATGGTCGTGTACTCCGACTGCGCGCTCACCGCCAGCACGACCGGCACGCGGCCGACCAGCGCGATCGGCGTGAGGTCGCGCGCGAGGTCGTAGGGGGGCGGTTGATAGAGAGAGACGTTGGCCGCCACCGCGTTGGCCGTGAGCATCACGGTGTAGCCGTCGGGCGGGCTGTCGATCAGTGCCCGAAGCGCGATGTTGGTCCCCGCGCCGGGCTTGTTCTCCACGACGACCGGCTGGCCGAGGCTCGCCTGCAGCTGCTGCGACACGGCGCGCGCGATGATATCGACGGCGCCGCCCGCCGTGTAGCCGACGATCACGCGGATCGGCTTCGTCGGATAGCTCTGCGCCCAAGCGCCGGCGGGAGCCGCCAGGCCGGCCAGCAGCATAGCCAGTGCATGTCTGCGCTTCATATGACGGATATCCGTGCAGGAAGGTAGCGTTGATCAAGACGTCCGCAGCGATCATACCGTGCAGCCTGCCGAAACTGCTCCGCCGATCGATGGCGCAATCGCATGCCCGCATGAGCGAAGATTCCAGATCGTCGGCTTGCACAATGGCTTGCCGCGCCTCCGCACAGCGCACCAACAGGTGCATGATCTCGGCGCCCGGAAAGGATCCCACTGGATGGTGAACCGGGACGACATCCATCAGGGCAAGGCGTCAATTTGCCACTGCGGTATTTCAGTCGCTATTCAGGATCTCCATCGCCTTAGTGGCTTCGTCCAGTGAGTCCACCGCAATATATGCGACAAACTGGCTGCCGATCACCGAGGCCGAGAATCCGCGGAGATTGATACCACCATCAGCGAGCTTCTGCGTCAGTTCGGCGGCAACACCCGGTCGGTCCCGGCCCATGACTCGAACCGAGTGCAGGGTCTGGGTGACGTTGAAACCGACCTGTGCGGCGGCAGCGATTTCCCGATCGCCCTGCAATGGCGTAACGAACACGACGCCCCTGCCAGGTTCTTGCGGGGCACGCCGCGCGATGATGGACTGCAGGTCAGATCCAGCATCCCGCAGCGCAGCCAGCACCCCAGCAAGCCCGCCGGGTTTGTCTTCGATATTCGCCGCCCAGACGTCCACGCGCTCGACGATCATCTCCATGCCGGTTCTCCTTCGCAAATTATCCCCGTGCCCGCATTGCGGCACACGGCCACGCAGGTGTGTTGTCCTTATTGCGGTTCATTTTCCGGAAACGGTGAAGCAGGTCACATGGCGTCCTCGTGGTCGAAGATGTCACCCGGACTTGCCGCCATCCCGTCTGCAAACATGGTTGTCCGGGGGTCTGTCAGTGGCTTTAATGGCCGCCTTCCAATCAGCCGTTACGCCGCCAAGCGCTGCGGTGCCGACCCACCGTTCCGTCGTGTCGCTACGTCACGCAAGCACGAAGGTGACCTTCAAGATGACTTTGTAACCGGTCACCTGGCCGTTTTCGATCGTTACCTCCTGGTCCTTGACCCACGCACCCTTTACGTTCTTCAGTGTCTGATTGGCGCGTGCGACGCCTTGGACGATGGCATCTTCGAAGCTTTTCGAACTGATGCTGCTGATCTCCGTAATGCGAGCGACAGTCATGGCAAGACTCCTTTCAATGAGCGGTGAAAGGCCCCGCGCGAAATTGGGAGACACATCGCTGCGACGATCGTCCCGATTCGATCGCTCATGGCCGCTCTGCGCGGCGTGTAGCGACGTAGCTGTCTCGCCCGGGGCGAGCGGGACCTTCCCGCAAAGGATACGTCGCAATCGGGCGAACCGATAGGGCAGTGCCGACGCGGCAGGGACCTCTCGAGCAATTCTTGCGACTTGTGCAGCAACGTCACGAAGCCTGGGTCCTTCCCTGCAGGCGGCACAACCACCCGGTTCCGGACGTGTTCGGGTTGCCGACGAATCCGCAAGCGAGAGCCGCGGCGATTGTCCGGTCGTCCCAGTAGGGCGAGCGCCCGACGTCCCTTCGATCTGAATCAATGTGAATCCGGCATTCCGTGGAATAGTTGCGTCTGCGACGGCGGCGATTCCGCCGCCGAGAACGCTCGAAGAGGTCCAATCATGAAGAAGCTGCTCATCGCCCTTGTCGCAACGATCGCCGCCCACTTTGCCTGGGCGGCGGGTGACGCCCCTCCAGCGCCCATGGCCCCCTTGAAGGGGGAAGTGCTCGAGGTGAAGGATGTCGAAACCTACACCTACCTGCGCCTGAAGACCCCCAAGGGGGAGATCTGGGCGGCGGTGAACAAGGCCGCGGTGAAGAAAGGGGCGGAGGTGACCATCGACAATCCGATGGTGATGCAGAAATTTGAAAGCAAGTCGCTCAAACGGACCTTCGACACCATCGTCTTCGGCACCCTCGCTGGAACCGCCAACGCGGGTGCAGCGGGTCCATCCATGGTGCCGGGCGCGCCGACCGCCGGCACCGACCTAAACCAGATTCACGGTAGCCTGGCCAAGACACCCGATGTCGGCGTCGTGAAGGTTGCGAAGGCCGAGGGCGCAAACAGCCGGACGGTCGCCGAGGTCAACTCCGATCGGCTTGCGCTCAAGGACAAGCCGGTCACGATTCGCGCCAAGGTCGTGAAGGTCACCGCGAACGTGATGGACAAGAACTGGGTCCATCTGCGCGACGGATCGGGGTCGGCGGCAGACAACAGCAACGACATCCTGGTGACGAGCAAGGATGAGCCGAAGGTTGGCGACGTCGTCATCGCCAAGGGCGTGGTCAGGACAGACGTAAACCTGGGCTCGGGCTACGCCTATAAGGTGCTGGTCGAAGACGTGTCATTCCAGAAATAGGCCGCCGGGGAGCGGCCGAGATTCGCACCGGCCGTTCGTGGAGCGAGGAAGGTTGCCATGGTTCTGCTCGAATTCTCGATGACGCCGATGACCTCAGGCGAAAGCGTCAGCTCCTATGTCGCGCGTTCCATCGACATTGTCGACAAGAGTGGATTGCCTTATCAGCTCACCCCAATGGGCACGATCATCGAAGGCGAATGGCCGGAGCTGATGGCGGTCGTGACCGCCTGCTTCGAGGCGATGCGCGCGGACTGTGATCGCATCAGCACTCAGATTAAGATTGACTACCGGGCCGGACCTGGTGGAAGGCTGAAGTCCAAGATCGATTCCGTGCAGCAAAGGCTGGGGCGCAAACTTTCGACCTGACCGGGTCTTGCAGCGCGCGATTTGTTTTCAACCGCCGCCAACGGGCGGGATGACAGTCAACTCGTCGTTCGGCGCCAGCGCGCGCCCGCAATCACGTTCGAACTGGCCGTTGACCGTGAAGACTCGCGTCGTCTGCGGCGCTATCGCCAAGGCACGCAGCACATCCTCGATCGTGGCGCCATCGGCCACTTCGAGCGCGCCGCCCTCGGGCGTCCTGGACTTCAACATTCCCATCAGCTTCAGTCGGATCCGCATGGAACGGGGTGCGAACGCGCGCAATTCGTAACGCGCTGCCGTCAGGTGCTGGCGACGAACACGGCGTGCGCCGAGTTGGCCGGAGTCTTCGTATCGGCCGATCCGAAACGGAACTGGCGCGCGGTGGACGGCCGGTCCAGCAAGGTCGCACCGACGAGCTTCGCCGCCACGCCACTTGCGACGTACGCACGGCGGATGTCGAACGGGTGGTCGCGCAAATACTTCTTCCACGGTCCAAGCCGAGTTCCTGTCTGCATCAGGCCCTTGACCATGCCGATGTCCGTGAGCATCCCCAGGTCGTCTGCCTTGCCCATGAAGACGGCACCGGTGATCTGGTCGCCGCTCCAGAGCAGCTTGCGATGGATGAATCCGGCCGGATTGTCGATCGTCATCGCCTCCGCCGCCGTGTCGTTCCAGCGACCGAAGCTCGCTCCTTGGAGGCCGCAAATGTCCACCACGTTCATCGACAGGCTGCCCGGATAGTGCACCTCGTGGCCCGCCATGTTCGCCCCGGCGACGCGGCCGTGGTCCACCGCCGTCGGCTGGATCGGATGAATCGCGTTCCCTGCGCCGAACAGGACCGGGCCCTGCGCCACGTCGCCGCCCGCGTAGATGTGCGGGAAGTTGGACTGCATCCGGTCGTTCACCAGGATCCCCTCGCCCGTGGCGATGCCCGACCCCTGGAGCAGATCGAGGTTCGGATGGATGCCGGTCGCCAGGATCACGATGTCCGCAGCGAGCGATCGACCGTCGGACAGGTCAATTGCCTTCGCGCCGTCGGCCTGTTGTCGGATTTGTCGAACCGTCACGCCGCAGTGGATCGGAACGTTCCGTGTCGCCAGCCAGCGCTGTGCGTGATCCGCCGCCGTCGCGTCGAGCATCCGCGGCAGGACGCGCCCTTCGCGTTCGACCACTGCGAGTTGCCACTTCCGTTTGTACATCGCATTGAGCACGATGAAGCCGATGAAGCCGGCACCGACGAGCGCCACGCGCGGAGTGCGTCCCGCCGCCTGCAGCGCTTCTGCGTGATTGAGAACGCGTCCGGTATGCGCGAGTGTCCAGAGCGGCTCCACGCCTGGCAGATCGACGCCGGGAATTGGCGGGCGGAGCGGCGAAGAACCGGTGGCGATGAGCAGGTTGTCGAAGTCCAACGTGTCGCCATCGCTCAACGTCACGGTCTTGTGTTGGGGATCGACGGCCACGACACGGACGCCGAAGCGGGTCGTGACCTTGAGCTGCGTGAAATAGGCCGCGTCCCCGGTGTGCGTCTGCGCTTCCGGGATGTGCCCGGCGAGCCAGTAGGGTAGGGCCATGCGGGAATGCGCGGGCTCGTCGCATACCAACGTGATGAGCGATCGGCCTCCGTCGAATTGCCGGATGGTCTCGACGGCGTTGGTGGCGGCGGGTCCACCGCCGATGATGACGTGATGCATGTCTTCGGTCCCGATGAGTTGTGCGCGGCCGCGTATGCCGGTGACCACTCCCGATCAGGCGGACGCCAAGCCGAGCTCGACCAGCTTCTCGCGCGTGGGCACGCCGTCCTCCGACCAACCCCGCTCGCGGTAGTACACCGGGAGCATGGCATCCAGGTCGACAACGACCCCGGCCGACGGGCCGCCTTTGTGCGCGTCCTTCAGGAGCCGCTCCGGCAGCGTGTCGTCGGCTTTGGTGAGCCCCGCTTTCAGGTTGAACAGGCGCTCGATGTTCCAGGTACGCTCGCCGACGCGCACGAAGTCGTCCGCCGCATAGGGGACGCCACGCACTGCGGCAGTGCAGGGGACGAGCGATTCAAGCGGTGCGCCCGAGGCGGCGATGAACATGCAGGTGCCCGTGTTGTCGTGCGCCGTGGTGCGGTCTTGCTCATGGACCACCCACTCGCTCTTCCCAACCGGCGTGTGGGGGTCCATGGCGCCCGAGGTCTCGACACCTGGCGTCCAGGCGCGAAGGTGGCATGCGCCGCGGTTGCAGGTGGCGTAGGCGATGCCCATCCCCTGGAAGCCACGCGGGTCGTATGCCGGAAACTCCTGACCTTTCACGCCCATGAACACTTCCGGATGGCGGAATTTCTCGCCCATCCGCTTCGAGCCCTCCGCGATTTCGTCGCCGAACCCCTCGCGATAGCCGGTCGCCTCGACCATCCGCACGAGCGCTTCGGCCGAGCCGAACCGCAACGGCAACTCGACCTCATCATCCTTGATCAACCCACGTTCGTAGAGCTCCATGGCGGCCGCCAGCGAAGCGCCCATCGAGATCGGGTCGAGCCCCAAGTCGTTGCACAACCAGTTCGCCTTGAGGACGGCGTCCAGATCGCCTACGCCGCAATCGGGACCGAGTGCCCACGCGTTTTCGTACTCGGGGCCCTCGCCCGCGGGCTTCCAGTTGCGCGGGTGCGTGTTCACCAGGAACTTGCCCGAGTGCTCGCCCAGGCGCGTCACCCGTCCACACGCAATGGTGCAGGCGAAGCAAGCCTTGTTGGCGACCATCCGAGTTTCCTTGATCGTGTTGCCGTTCAGGTTCTCGTAGTGCTCGAACTGTCCCTCGAGGAAGTTGCGCGTGGGCAGGCCGCCCATGGCCTGCGTCATGTCGATCGTGGCGGCCGTTCCAAGGTCCGTGAATGCCATGCGGCCTGGGTTGTCCTGCATGGCGGCCCGCATTGCCCAGACCGCCTTCATGAACGCGGCGGGGTCCGCCACGCGGACGCCGCCGGTGCCGCGGACGGCGATGGCCTTGAGGTTCTTCGAGCCCATCACCGCGCCGACGCCGCTGCGCCCTGCGGCGCGATGCTTGTCGTTCATGATGCACGCGAACCGCACCAGCTTCTCGCCGCCGGGCCCGATGCACGCCACCCGCAGCCCCGGAATCCCCAGTTCCTTCCGCAATCCGTCCTCGGTCTCCCCGACTCGCCGACCCCAGTAGGGCGCCGCGTCCCGCAGTTCGATGTGATCGTCGCGGATGAAGAGGTAGACCGGGCTTGGCGCCCGCCCTTCGAGGATCACCATGTCGTAGCCCGCGAACTTGAGCTCCGGACCCCAATGGCCGCCCGAGTTCGACGTAGTGATGGCGTTGGTCAGCGCGCCCTTGGTCACCACCATGTAGCGGGCGCCACAAGGCACCGGCGTGCCCGTCAGCGGTCCGGTGGCGAAGATCAGCTTGTTGGCGGGCGACAGCGGGTCCACGCGCGGGTCGAGCTCTTCGTAGAGATAGCGGGCCGCGAGACCGCGGCCGCCGACATAGTCGCGCAGCCAATCGGACCGGATGGCCTCGATCGTGATGCGGCCGGTCGTGAGGTCTACTCGCAGCAGCTTGCCCATGGGTTCCGGCATCGTTCGCTCCTACCGTGTCGCGTGGGCCGAACCCGCGCTCGCCGTGACGTGTCCGCTACGCGCCGAAAGCTTCGACATGGTTGCGATGGACTTTCGCACCCCATGGCTCGAACCACTGCCCTGCCTGCGACGACTCGCCGTATACGATCGCCTGTGTCGGGCACGCTGCTGCGCATGCCGGCTGCCCGCCGCAGAGATTGCACTTCCCGGCTTTGTCGGACCGGGGCAGCGTGAACACGGTGCCGAACGGACAGGCGATCGTGCACAAGTGGCAGCCGATGCACAGCGAGTCGATGACCACCTTGGCACCCGTCTGCGGATCAAGCGCGATCGCATTCACCGGACAGGCATTCATGCACCACGCCTCGTCGCATTGCACGCAGGTGTATGGGGCGTAGCTCGCTTCTTCGTCGAACACGTGGACGCGGATCAGGCTCTTCGACGGTGCAAACGTGCCCGTCTGGACCCACGAACAGGCCAGCTCGCATTGCATGCAGCCCGTGCACTTGTCGGGCACGATGTTCAGCGCTTTCGTCACGGCAGACTCCAATCAACCGTCATGGCACCAACGACTTTCTCTGGCCGGTTAACCCTTCGTGTGCCTGCTGATGGGTCGTGGTTGCGGTCGTCGGGAAGACAAGTGTACAGACGTGGATCTTGGCGATTCAACTACCTTCGCGTGACGGGCATGCTGCCCACCGGTGCGACGAATGCGCCGGAATCGCCGATGCGCGGTTCAACCACCCGGGCCGGGACTTTCGGGGCCTGCGGGTCGTTCTTGCCCGACTTGTCAATCTCCCCACGCCCGGCTGTCGCGATCCGACCGTCTGCTCAGAGTCGCATGGCGCCTGGCGGATGACGGACTCAGTCCAGCCGCCTCTCGACAGTCGGCTGGCCGAAGCTATCGCGTAAACCAATCGACGCGGTTACGATACGTACCGCCCAGGCACATTGGTGTCGCGCATCGTATATGCAACGCCGAGCCTCCGCGGCCGAATTGCGACTGGTCGATCCAGTTGCGCGATTTCAATTGATGGAAACAAGGCGCTGCCACGTGACTGCCGACCTACCCAAGTCTCGCCGAAAGGTGCAGCTTGACGCATTGCTTCTTCCGCTCCCCGGCGTAAGCGCGAGAAGGATCAACGGACTCGACGCGTACTTCGTCGCCGACAAGATGTTTGCATGCATCAGTGGCAACGGCGTTGGACTGCGCTTGCCGGTCACGACCGCGACGGAGCTGCAGTTTTCGCGGGACAACGTCGTTCCGTTTCAGCCGGGCGGCATGGCAAGCACGAGGGAGTGGATACAGATCGACCGCGCCGATGCGGCCGACTACGCCGATGATCTCCCCTTGTTCCAGGCGTCGGTAGCGTTCGTCAGGGGCGGCCGGCCCCGCTAGTGCGAGCGTTGAGCCGCTTCGAATGGCGAACGTCGGCGCGACGCGAAAACCGCATTCGCCACCGGCGACGTTTCCCTGGGGCAGGGTTTTCTCGACTGGCGCGCCTACAACAACAGGAATCCAGACCTGGCGGTAGGCGAGCTGCTCGCCCGCGGCTCACCCCTGCGGAGGGTGGCCACTTTCTTCACGAGTGGGGCGAGGAAGTCGCGCGCGCAGTCCTCGACGTGCTGCAGGCGAACGTAACATCATGCCCGGGGTCACTGGCGACCGGAATCCCGGCTCCGGTTCGATAGCGAGGATCCTACGGCGGGGCCGTAAGATCCATCTCAAGCATCGCGCACGAAACCGGTGACGTTGATCTTCGATGCGACCAGTGAGCCCTTGCGAGCGCGGCGATGCAGGTGCTTCGCGAGCGCCTCGCCCTCGAGCGCCACCGTAACGGCTCGACCCAGGCGGTTAGTGCCTTGCAGGATGACCTTGCTCGCCGTTGCGAGACCGACCGCGACGAGCTTCTCCTCGACGTCAAGTCCGATAATGATCACGCCGCGACCGCGCGGGACTTCGCGCACATCAGCAAGCGGAAACACGAGCAGCCGGCCAC
>CAVVRH010000038.1:0-46664 GCA_963750585.1 uncultured beta proteobacterium | reverse complement strand
AGGACTACGTCGTCGACCTGCTCGGCCAGCTCGAGCACTCGTACGAGACGCGCAAGGGCTACTGGAAGGGCGGCACTGTCGGCGTGTTCGGCTACGGCGGCGGCGTGATCCCGCGCTTCACCGAGGCCAAGGACGAGAACGGCAAGCCGCTGTTCCCCGCTGCCGCCGAGTTCCACACACTGCGCGTGATGCCGCCCGCGGGCATGCATTACACCACCGACGTGCTGCGCAAGATGGCCGACATCTGGGAAAGGCACGGCTCGGGACTCATCGCGTTCCACGGCCAGTCCGGCGACATCATGTTCCAGGGCGTAACCAGCGAGAACGTGCAGCCCGCCTTCGACGCGATCAACGAGCTCGGATTCGATCTGGGCGGAGCGGGCCCGGCGGTGCGCACGTCGATGTCCTGCGTCGGCGCGGCACGCTGCGAACAGTCGTGCTACGACGAGGCGCGCGCGCACCGCGTCGTCATCAACAGCTTCCTCGACGACATTCACCGCCCCTCGCTGCCCTACAAGTTCAAGTTCAAGTTCTCGGGCTGCCCGAACGACTGCATGAACTCGATCCAGCGCGCCGACATGGCGGTGATCGGCACCTGGCGCGACAACATCCGCACCGACGAGGCGCTCGCGAAGAAGTGGTTCGCGAAGCACGGCATGAACGAGCTCGTCAACGACGTCGTCGCCCGCTGCCCGACCAAGGCGATCCAGTTGAAGGAAGTGAAGGACCTGAAGCCCGGCGCCTCGGTATCGACGGTCGCCGTGAGCGACACGCACGGCATCGAGATCGAGAACCGCGACTGCGTGCGCTGCATGCACTGCATCAACGTGATGACCGGTGCGCTCGCCCCCGGCAAGGACAAGGGCGCGACGGTGCTAGTCGGCGGCAAGCGGACGCTGAAGATCGGCGACCTGATGGGCACGGTCGTCATCCCGTTCATGAAGCTCGAGACCGACGAGGACCGCGAGAAGCTGGTCGAGCTCGGTCAGAAGGTCATCGACTTCTTCGCCGAGAACGCGCTCGAGCACGAGCGCACCGGCGAGATGATCGAGCGCATCGGCATCGTCAACTTCCTCGAGGCGCTCGAGATCCCGATCGACGCGAACATGGTCTCGGCGCCGCGCACGAACCCCTACGTCCGCATGGACGGCTGGGACGAGGAAGTGGCGAAGATCAAAGCCGCCAAGCAGGTCGCCTGAGACGACGGAGGGAACAGGGCATGGCACAACCGCAGATGCGCCGGGCAGTCGAGAGCGGGGTCCCGGACAACCAGCAGTTCCTTCATCCGCTGCTCAAGAAGAACTACGGCGACTGGAAGTACCACGACCGCCCGCGTCCGGGCGTGCTGCACCACGTCGCGCACGGCGGCGACGAGGTGTGGACGGTGCGCGCGGGCACGCAGCGGCAGATGGACGTCTACACGATCCGCCGGCTGTGCGACATCGCGGACCGATATGCCGAGGGCCATGTCCGCTTCACGATCCGCTCGAACATCGAGTTCATGGTGTCCAGCGCCGCGAAGGTCGCGCCGCTGATCGCCGAGCTCGAGAAGAACGGCTTCCCGGTCGGCGGCACCGGCAATTCGATATCGATGATCGCGCACACGCAGGGCTGGCTCCACTGCGACATCCCCGGCACCGACGCGTCGGGCGTGGTGAAGGCGCTGATGGACGAGCTCGTCGACGAGTTCCGGCGCGAGGAGATGCCCAACCGTGTCCATCTCTCGACGTCGTGCTGCGAGATCAACTGTGGCGGACAGGCCGACATCGCGATCATCGTCCAGCACACGAAACCGCCCAAGATCAACCACGACCTGGTCGCCAACGTCTGCGAGCGTCCCGCGGTCGTCGCGCGCTGCCCGGTCGCGGCGATACGCCCGGCGCTCGTCAACGGCAAGCCGTCGCTCGAGGTCGACGAGAAGAAATGCATCTGCTGCGGCGCATGCTATCCGCCGTGCCCGCCGATGCAGATCAACGACCCCGAGCACAGCAAGCTCGCGATCTGGGTGGGCGGCAAGAACTCCAACGCCCGCGCGAAGCCGACGTTCATGAAGATGGTCGCGGCGGGGCTGCCCAACAATCCGCCGCGCTGGCCCGAGGTGGCCGAGGTGGTGAAGCGGATCCTGCACGTCTACAAAGCCGACGCGCGACCGTGGGAGCGGCTGTCCGACTGGGTCGAGCGCATCGGCTGGCCGCGCTTCTTCGAGAGGACCGACCTGCCGTTCACCAAGTACCTGGTCGACGACTGGCGAGGCGCGCGCGTGAACCTGAACGCGTCGACGCACATCCGGTTCTAGTATGAAGTTCGGCATCCTGGTCAACGAAGGCCCGTACCAGCACCAGGCGAGCGACTCCGCCTACCTGTTCTGCAAGGCGGCGCTGGCGAAGGGGCACGAGATCCACCGCGTGTTCTTCTACCACGACGGCGTCAACAACTCGACGCGCCTGACCGAGCCGCCGCAGGACGACCGCAATGTCGTCGACCCGCTGGTCGAAGCTCGCCGCCGAGCACGGCCTCGACCTCGTCGTCTGTGTCGCCGCGGCACTGCGCCGCGGGATCAAGGAAGAGAACCTCGCGCCGGGATTCCGCATCTCGGGCCTGGGCCAGCTGGTCGAGTCGGGCATCCAGGCCGAACGGCTGGTCGTGTTCGGCGACTGAGGACAACCGAAGGCAACCGGGGACGGCAGCATGTCGGAAGGCACCGCGAAGAAGTTCATGTTCGTCAACCGCAGCGCGCCCTACGGCACGGTCTACGCGCTCGAGTCGCTCGAGGTCGTGCTGATCTCGGCGGCATTCGAACAGGACGTGTCGCTCGTGTTCATCGAGGACGGCGTCTGGCAGCTCAAGAAGGGCCAGCAGACGAAGGGCATCGAGACCAAGAATTTCTCGCCCACGTATCGTGCGCTCGAAGGCTACGACGTCGAGAAGCTCTACGTCGAGCAGGAGTCGCTCGCCGCGCGCGGCCTTTCCGAGGAAGACCTCATCGTGGACGTCACCGTGCTTCCCGCTGCCGAGCTCGGCAAGCTGATGGAAGAGCAGGACGTCGTCCTTTCGTTCTGACCGATCAGAAAACCGCGGAGCCAGAATGCTGCACATCCTCAACAAGTCCCCGCTCGAGCGCCCGTCGCTCGACGCGTGCCTGCGCATCGCCGCGCCGGGAAGCCTGCTCTTGATCGAGGACGCGGTCTACGCGGCCGCGCGCGGCACGGCCGGTGCGGAGCGGATCCAAGCCGCGATGGACCGCTTCAAGGTCTATGTGCTGCTGCCCGACGCCGAAGCGCGCGCGATCGCCGATCGTCTCGTCGAGGGCGTCGCCGCCGTCGGCTACGACGGTTTCGTCGACCTCGTTGCCAATCACCGGAACTGCCAGTCCTGGCTCTGACTCGCCAACACAATCTCGCCCACCAAGGAGAATCCATGCCCACGATCGAAGTCAACAGCAAGACCTACGAGACCGACGAAGAAGGCTATCTCGTCAACCTCGCCGACTGGAACGAGGACGTCGCGAATTTCATCGCCAAGACCGAAAACGTCGATATGTCCACCAACCATTGGGAAGTCGTCAACTTCCTGCGCAAGTACTACGACGAATACCAGATCGCGCCGGCCGTGCGCGTGCTGACGAAGGCGATCGGCAAGCAGCTCGGGCCGGACAAGGGCAACAGCCAGTACCTCTACGAGCTGTTCCCCTACGGCCCGGCGAAGCAGGCATGCAAGATCGCGGGCCTGCCCAAGCCGACGGGGTGCGTGTAGCGAACCCCGTCGTCCCCGCGCACGCGGGGACCCAGGGTCGTTCCCTCACGGCACGCCGCGCCATCCGCCGATGACCATCTTCTTCGCCGCGCTCCTGTATCTCGCGACCGCGGTGCTCGTGGGTGGGCTCGCCTACCGGATCCGCGACTACTGGCGTACTCCCGCGCCGCTCAAGATCCCGACGACCCCGGCGCCGACGACGCGAGGTGGCGTCGCGCTGCGGCTCCTGCGCGAGGTTACGCTGTTCGAGAGCCTGTTCCGCAGCAACCTCTGGACATGGGCGTTCGGCTGGATGTTCCACGCCGGACTCGCTCTCGTGCTCGTCAGGCACCTGCGCTACTTCGTCGAGCCGGTGTGGTCGTGGCTCGCCTTCCTGCAGCCGTTCGGCGTCTATGGCGGCTTCGCCATGGCCGCGGGGCTCGCCGGGCTCTGGGCCCGGCGCTTCTTCGTTCCCCGTGTTCGCTATATCTCGACCCCCTCCGACCATCTGATGATCGCGCTCCTGCTCGCGATCGCCATGACTGGGCTCGCCATGAAGTACGTCGCGCACACCGACATCGTCGCGGTGAAGGCGTTTGCGCTTGGCCTCGTGTACTTCGACTGGCAGCCGCTGCCCGCCGATGGACTCGTCTACGCACACTTCGCGCTGGTTGCGCTCCTGATGCTCGTCTTCCCGTTCAGCAAGCTCCTGCATGCGCCCGGCGTGTTCTTCTCGCCCACGCGCAACCAGGTCGACGACCCCCGCGAGCGCCGTCACGTCGCGCCATGGGCGGCGCGGCTCGACCCGGAGGCCTAGGATGACAGCCCCCACGCTCGCTTCGCTCGCTGCCCCCCGAGGGGGCGGGTCAGTCCCTTGGGACGGCCCGGCGGGACTGAGATGAAACAGCCCCCACGCTCGCTTCGCTCGCTGCCCCCCGAGGGGGCGGGTCAGTCCCTTGGGACGGCCCGGCGGGACCACTGACATGGCCGCCGACATCAAGGCCCCTGCGCTGCGTGCATTTCCCGGCACGCCGCCACCGCTCGCGCCGGGCTCGATGGCTGGGTCGAAGCCCTACGTCGCGACCGACAAGATGCAGCAGGCGATCGGCTTCCCCGGCGAGCTGGGCGAAGGCTGGCAGAAACGGGCGCTCGACAAGATGGGCGAGTTGCTCGGCAAGTACCGCTCGCTCAAGGTCTACCTCGATACCTGCGTGCACTGCGGCGCGTGCACCGACAAGTGCCATTACTTCCTCGGCACCGGCGACCCGCTCAACATGCCCGTCGCGCGCCAGGACCTGATGCGCAGCGTCTACCGCCGGCATTTTACGCTTCCCGGCAAGCTCTTCCCCAAGCTCGTCGGCGCGCGCGACCTGACGCGGGAGGTGCTGGACCAGTGGTACAGCTACTACAACCAGTGCTCCGAATGCCGCCGCTGCTCGGTGTTCTGTCCCTACGGCATCGACACGGCCGAGATCACGATGGCCGGCAAGGAGATCATGGACGCCGCCGGCCTCGGGCAGAAGTACAGCAACGAGATCATCGGCAAGGTCCACCGGATCGGCAACAACCTCGGCCTGCCGGGACCGGCGCTCGCCGACACGCTCGAAGGGCTCGAGGAGGACGTCAAGGAAGAGACCGGCGCCGACGTGCGCTTCCCGCTCGACGAAAAGGGCGCCGAGGTGCTGCTCGTCACGCCGTCGGCAGATTTCTTCGCCGAGCCGCATGTCGACAGCCTGATCGGCTACGCGAAGGTGTTCCATGCCGCGGGCATCCGCTGGACGCTCTCCTCGCACGCGTCGGAGGCAGGCAACTTCGGTCTGTTCATCGGCAGCTACGACCAGTTGCGGACGATCGCGCTGCGCATCCGTGAAGCGGCGCTGGACCTCGGCGTCAAAAGGATCGTGGTCGGCGAATGCGGCCACGCCTGGCGCGTCGCGTACAGCATGTGGAACACGCTGGCCGGCATCGGTGCCGGCGGCACCGACCGTTTCGCGCTGCAGCTGCAGCAGCAGCTCGACCCGCGCTACAAGCAGCCGATGCACATCTGCGAGGTCACACACGAACTGATCGTGCGTGGCGCGCTGACGCTCGACAAGGAGGCGAACGACCATCGCGTCGTCACGTTCCACGACTCGTGCAACGTCGCCCGCGCGTCCCGGATGGGCGACATGCCGGGCGGGCAGTTCGAAATCCCGCGGGCGATCATCCGCGCGACGGTCAACCGGTATGTCGAGATGGCGCCGGGGACGACGCACGATGCGACGTTCTGCTGCGGCGGCGGCGGCGGGCTGCTCACCGACGAGCTTCTCGACCTGCGCGTCAAGGGTGCGCTGCCGCGCATGGAATCGCTGCGGCAGGTCGCCGACCGGGACGGCGTCAACTTCATGGCGACGATCTGCGCGATCTGCAAGGCGCAGTTCACCAAGGTGCTGCCGTACTACGGCTTCAAGATGGGAATGGTCGGCGGCGTGCACCAGCTCGTGAGCACGGCCATCCGGCTCGGCGCGAAACAGTAGCAAGGAACGATTCTTCGGAGATCTGGCAATGGCGACCACACCCGGACCGCAGGAAACGAAGCTCACGTTCCGCCGCTACCACGACGGCGACGTGAAGTGGGAGTCCTGGCGCGACCAGATCTTCCAGGCGAGCTGGACGCACAAGTGCCCGACGTACATCCAGTCGACGCCGCCGTGTCAGGGCAGCTGCCCGTCCGGCGAGGACATCCGCGGCTACCTCAACATCGTCCGCGGCATCGAGAAGCCGCCGGCAGGCATGAGCTGGCAGGAATACGCGTGGCGCCGGCTGACCGAGGCCAACCCGTTCCCGTCGGTGATGGGCCGCGTCTGCCCGGCGCCGTGCGAGACCGGCTGCAACCGCAACGAGGTCGAGGACCACGTCGGCATCAATTCGGTCGAGCATTTCCTCGGCGAGTACGCGATCACGAACAACCTGAAGTTCACGCCGCCGCAAGCGAAGACGGGCAAGAAGGTCGCGGTGATCGGCGGCGGCCCCGCCGGGCTTTCCTGCGCGTACCAGCTCGCGAAGATGGGCCACGCGGTCACCGTGTTCGACGAGCACGAGCACCTGGGCGGGATGATGCGCTACGGCATTCCGGGCTTCCGCACGCCGCGCGAGGTGCTGGACGCCGAGATCCAGCGCATCGTCGACCTGGGCGTCGACGACGCGGATGAAGTGCCGGATCGGCACCGACGTCACGATGGAGCCGATCCGCAAGGATTTCGACGCGGTGTTCCTCGGCATGGGAGCGCAGTCGGGCCGGCCGCTGCCGGCGCCGGGCGGCGACGCGCCGAACGTCGTCACCGCGACAGCGTTCCTCAAGGCGTTCAACGACGGCCGGCTGCGCCACGTCGGCAAGCGCGTCGTCGTCATCGGCGGCGGCGACACGTCGATCGACGTGGCGACAGTCGCCCGTCGGCTCGGCCACATCGGCCACGCGAAGCCGACCGACTTCCCCGAGTTCGCGATCGCCGGCCACATGGCGCACGACGTCGCCGAGGTGTCGGTCAAGCACGGCGCCGAGGTCGTGCTGACCTCGGTGTTCGGCATCGACAAGATGCAGGCGAACAAGCACGAGATCGAGCAGGCGCAGGCGGAAGGCATCACGATCCGCGGCGGTCTCGCCCCGGTCAGCGTGGTCAAGGACGGCGCGGGCCGTGCCATCGCGCTCAAGGTCGCGCGCTGCGAGGCGAAGTTCGTCGGGCCGAAGCTCGAGATCAAGGTGATCGAAGGCACCGAAGAGGACATCCCCGCCGATCTCGTCGTCTCCGCGATCGGCCAGGCGGTCGACTTCACCGGCCTCGAGGAGTTCGACGCGGCAAGGGCAGGTGTCAGTCGCCGACGAGAACTACCAGGTTCCGGGCAAGCCGGGCAGCGTTCGCCGGCGACGTGCTGAAGCCGCACCTGCTGACGACGGCGATCGGCCACGGCGCGATCGCCGCCGAGGGCATGGACCGGTCGCTGCGCGGCGAGGACCAGGAGAAGCGACCCAAGGTGGATGTCCACGCGTTCGACCTGATGCGCAAGATGGTCGAAGCCGGCCGCTCGTTCACCGAGATCCACGAGCCCATCCACGGCACCGACCGCTCGAACGCGGGCATCCACAACTACGACAACCGCTCCGACCGCTACGTGATCCCGCACGACGAGCTGTTCCTCGGGCACTTCGGCTTCACGCCGCGCGTCAAGCGCAAGATCATCACGCTGACGAAGGAGTCCGCGCTCGGCAACTTCGAGGAGCGGCTCGAGCCGCTGTCGGAAGCCGAGGCGGTCGCCGAGGCGAAGCGCTGCATGAGCTGCGGCCAGTGCTTCGAGTGCGACAACTGCGTCGTCTACTGTCCGCAGACGGCCGTGGCGCGCGTGCCGAAGAAGGAGGCGACGACGGGTCGCTACGTCTACACCGACTACGACAAGTGCATCGGCTGCCACATCTGCAAGGATGTGTGCCCGACGGGATACATCCAGATGGGGTTGGGCGAGTAGCGCGATGAAGCGCGGCGCCGCGATCGGCAGGGCATGGCGAGGGGGTGCGGCGATGGCCGGGCTGTTCTTCGTCCTGGCCGGTCCGGCACTCGCCGACGCGTCCGACGCCGCGAAGGCGTCGCGAGTGCCGAAGCCGGCGGGTCGCGGCGACGGCCACCGGCAGCTGCGTCGAGGACACCGCGTTCATGCGGCGCAACCACATGGAGCTCATCAAGCACCAGCGCGACCTGACGGTGCACGAGGGCATCCGCACGACGAAGCACAGCCTCGCCAACTGTGTGACCTGCCACGCCGACCCGAAGACGGGCCGCGTCACGGGAAGCAAGGACGCATTCTGCGAGGGCTGCCACACCTACGCGGCCGTCAAGCTCGATTGCTTCGAGTGCCACGCCGACGGGCCGAACGTCTCAACGACCTCCGCGTCTGCGGGAGCGCTGCGATGAGCGTCGCCAAGCCGCCTCGAGACGCGAACTCTGCACCCTGGGGGCCAGCGCAGCCGCGCACGCCGCTCGCGCTGGAGGGTCATGCAAAAGGTATCGACCACGCGCGGCGGCAAGTTCTTGCCTGGGGTGCAGCGATGGCCGGCGTCACGATCGCCCCCGGCATCAGCCTCTTCGACCTGGCGCACGGCCGCCCACCGGGCGAACCGGCGTCACGGAGCAAGCGGTGGGGGATGCTGGTCGACGTCAATCGCTGCGCAGCCGACTGCAACGCGTGCGTCACTGCCTGCGACAAGGAAAACGGGCTGCCGGCTGCAAAGACGTCGACCTCCGCGCAATGGATCCGAAAGATCGAGTTGAAGGACGCGCGCGGACAGACGAAGTCGCTGCCGATGATGTGCCAGCACTGCGCCGAGCCCCCCTGCGTCGACGTCTGCCCCACCGGGGCATCGTTCAAGCGCGCCGACGGCATCGTGCTCGTCGACCGCCATACCTGCATCGGCTGCCGCTACTGCATGATGGCCTGCCCGTACAAGGCGCGCTCGTTCGTCCACGAGCCGGTGACCGGCCAGAAGCCCGACGTGCCGCGTGGCAAGGGGTGCGTGGAGTCGTGCACGCTGTGCGTCCACCGGATCGACCGCGACCAGATTCCCGCCTGCGTCGAGGCGTGCGCGGCGACCGGTCACAAGGCGATCCTGTTCGGCGACCTGAACGACCCGGGCAGCGAGATCTCGCAACGGATCGCGGCGGTCGCCACGCGGCAGGTGCGGGCCGACCTCAAGCTCGACACCGGTGTGCGCTACCAGGGACTGTAGGGAAATGAACCCCCACGCTCGCTGCGCTCGCTGCCCCACGGGGCGCTCGCACCCTTGGGGGGCCCGGCGGGTGCGCCATGAACCCCCACGCTCGCTCGCTCGCTCCCCCACGGGGGGTACGCGCCTCGGGGCGGACCGGAGGGTGCGCCATGAACCGCGCCGCTTTCGCACGTCGCGAAGCCCGCTGGTTCTGGATGCTCGCCGCCACGGGCGCCGCCATCGTGCTCGCCGGGCTTCTCGCCGCGCACTTCATGGAGGAGCGCGGTCACGTCGTCACCGGGATGAACAACCAGATCGTCTGGGGAATCCCGCACGTTTTCGCGATCTTCATGATCGTCGCCGCGTCAGGCGTGCTCAACGTCGCGTCGATCGGCTCGGTGTTCGGGCAATCGGTTTACAAGGCGCGGGCACCGCTGTCGGGGCTGCTCTGCCTCGCGCTCCTCGTCGGCGGCCTGTTCGTGCTGATGCTCGACCTCGGCCGGCCCGAGCGGATGGTCGTCGCCGCGACGCACTACAACTTCACGTCGGTATTCGCCTGGAACGTGTTCCTCTATTCGGGGATGTTCGCGATCGTCGGCATCTACCTGTGGACGCTGATGGAGCCGCGACTCGGCCGGCTCTCCAAGGCGGCCGGCCTCGCCGCGTTCGTGTGGCGCATCGTGCTGACGACCGGCACCGGCGCCATCTTCGCGTTCCTTGTCGCCCGACAGGCGTACGGCTCGGCGTTGCTGCCGCCGCTCTTCATCGTGATGTCGTTCGCCTGGGGTCTCGCGGTGTTCCTGATCGTGCAATCGGCAATGTACGTCTGGAACGACCGCGCGCTGCCCGCAGCGATCGCGCGGCGGATGCGCAACCTCCTCGGACTCTTCATCGTCAGCGTGCTGTACCTGACCGCCGTCTATCACCTCACCAACCTCTACTTCGCGAAGCAGGCGGCATTCGTGCATTTCGTCCTCGTCGGCGGAGGCGTCTACCCGCTGCTCTTCTGGGTCGGCTACGTGCTCGTCGGAAGCCTCGTGCCGCTGCTGCTCATCTATCACCCGCACTTCGGCAGCGCGCGGTCGATGCTCGCGGCATCGCTGCTCGTCGTCGTCGGCGCACTCGCGCTGCTATACGTGTTCGTCATCGGTGGGCAGGCGTGGCCGCTCGATCTCTTCCCCGGCTACCAGGCGAGCAGCAGCTTCGGCGACGGGCGGGTCGAGACCTATGCGCCGAGCGTTCCCGAAATGCTGCTCGGCGTGGGCGGGCTCGGCGTCGCGTTCCTCATGACCGTGGTCGGGGTCCGCGTACTGAGCTTCCTGCCGCAGGACGACCTCCGGCAGCCAGCCGAAGCAGGTGCGCAATGACCGCGATCGCGCCGCGCCGCTTCCTCGTTTCGGCGACGCACAAGTCGTCCGGAAAGACGACCGTCGCGATCGGGCTCGCTGCGGCGCTCACGCGTCGCGGCCTTGCCGTCCAGCCGTTCAAGAAGGGACCGGATTTCATCGACCCCATGTGGCTTACCGCGGCGACCGGCCGCCGCTGCCGCAATCTCGACTCGTACCTCTCGGACGACGACGAGATCCGCACGACATTTCATCGCCACGCCGCGGGTGCCGACGTCGCATTCGTCGAGGGCAACAAGGGGCTCTACGACGGCGTCGCGATCGACGGAAGCAACAGCAATGCTGCGCTCGCCAAGTTGCTCGGGCTGCCCGTGGTGCTCGTCATCGACGCGCGCGGCATGACGCGCGGCGTCGCGCCGCTCGTCCTGGGCTACCAGGCGTTCGACCGCGACCTCGAAATCGCCGGTGTCATCTTCAATCAGGTCGGAGGCGCGCGGCACGAAGCGAAGCTGCGCATGGTCCTCGAGCAATACACGGACGTACCGGTGCTGGGCGCGATCCAGCACGACCCGCGCCTCGAAATCGTCGAGCGGCACCTGGGCCTCATGCCGAGCAATGAAACCGCGGATGCGGAGCGACTCGTCGGCAATATCAGTGCGGCGATCGAGCGGCAGGTCGACGTCGACCAGTTGCTGCGGCTTTCCGCCCGCGTGGCGCCGCTGCAGGCGCCGGTTGTCGTCGCCACTTCCGAACCGCGCCACCAGGAGTCCGACATCCGGATCGGTGTCGCGCAGGACCGCGCGTTCGGCTTCTACTATCCGGACGATCTGGACGCGCTGCGCGCAGCCGGCGCCACGCTGGTCCGCTTCGACGCGCTGTCCGACGCGCAACTGCCCAACGTCGACGCGCTCTTCATCGGAGGCGGGTTTCCCGAGATGCACGCGGCCGAGCTCGAGGCGAATGCGGCGCTTCGCGCCCGCATTCGGAGCCTGATCGAAGCCGGCCTCCCCGTCTACGCCGAATGCGGCGGGCTCATGTACCTCGCGCGCACGCTGACCTGCGTCGGACGCACCTACCGGATGGTCGGCGCGATACCCGGGGACGTCGTGATGCGGGAGCGCCCGGTTGGGCGTGGCTACGTCCACCTCGAGGAAACGGGTGCCTTTCCGTGGCCCGAAGCGCCGCACGCGCCAGGACCGATCCGCGCGCACGAGTTCCACCACGCTGCGATCGAGAACCTGGCCCCCGACGTCCGCTTCGCCTACGAGGTCCGGCGCGGCTACGGGATCGACGGCGAGCACGACGGCATCGTCATCGGCAACGTGCTCGCTTCGTTCTCGCATCTGCGCTCGACGCGCGACCGCGACTGGGCATCCCGTTTCGTCGAGTTCATCCGCCGCAGCGATTACCGCCGCCGCCGCGACGGCAACATCGTCTATCTCGCGCCGCCCCGCAACCGCGAAGCGGCGGTCCTCTGATCGTCCTCCCGCGCCGCCATGCTCAACAGCACACTACGCGAATCGCCGCATTGGATCGACGTCGGCGGCAGGAAGATCGAGACCGACAGCGAGGGCTATCTGGTCGATCGCAGCGAATGGTCGGAAGACTTCGCGCGCGCGCTCGCGAAGAAGGAGGGGCTCGAACTCACGCCCGAGCATTGGGAGGTGATCCATTACCTGCGCAGCTACGAATTCGAGCACGGCGTCCAGGCGCAGGTGCGGGCGATGATCCGCCGCTTCACCGCGCTGTGGGGGCCGGAGCGCGGTTCGAATCACCATCTTCACGACCTCTTCCCCCGCGGCGGGCCGCAGAAGCAGGGCAACCGGCTCGCCGGCCTCTTGCGCACCAAGGGCGAGCACTGAACCACGACCATCGGACCACAAATGATCACCGTCACCTCGAGCGCCGCACAGCAGATCCGCATCGCAGCCACCCGGGCCGAAGCCGACGAGCTCGGCCTGCGCATCGCCGCGCGGCGCGACGAGCGCGGCTCGCTCCACTACGCGATGGGATTCGACGAGGCGCGCGGTGACGACCTGGTGCTCACCTCCGAAGGCATCGCGCTCGTCGTCTCGCCGGAGCATCGCGACCTGCTGGACGGGATGACGCTCGACTACGTCGAGCTCGAGGCGGGGGATTTCCGCTTCATCTTCATCAACCCCAACGATGCGCCGGCGGCACTGACCGATGCCCGGTGCGTGCGGCAGCGGAAGCTGCGGTTGCGGCGACCGCTAGGAGAACCGAGTTGGCCAAGACGCCAGTTCTGCATATTCACAACGGTCGCGGTCGCGAGGCAAGCCGGCGCGGTGTCCCGCCGAGCGGCGAGGTCTACCTCGTCGGTGCCGGACCGGGCGACGCCGATCTCCTCACGCTGCGCGCGCTGAAGCTCATGCAGCGTTCCGACGTCGTGCTGTACGACAATCTAGTGTCTGCGGAAGTCCTGGCGCTGCTGCCGCCCATGATCGAGCGCGTCTACGTCGGCAAGCGGCGCGCCAACCACACGCTGCGCCAAGAGGAGATCAACGAACTGCTGGTGCGCCTCGCGCGCGCCGGCAAGCGGGTGCTGCGCCTCAAGGGCGGCGACCCGTTCGTCTTCGGACGCGGCGGCGAGGAGATCGACACGCTGTCCGCCGAAGGCATCCGGTTCGAGGTCGTCCCGGGAATCACCGCGGCGCTCGGGGTCGCCGCATACGCCGGGATTCCGCTCACGCACCGCGACTACGCGCAGTCCTGCGTGTTCGCGACCGGTCACCTCAAGGACGGCACGATGGACCTCGATTGGCTCGCGCTCGCCAGGCCGCGCCAGACGATCGTCGTCTACATGGGCCTGCTGGGATTGCCGATCCTCTGCGCAAGACTCGTCCAGCACGGCCTGCCCGCCGACATGCCGGCCGCCGTCGTCCAGCAGGGAACGACGCGCACGCAGAGGGTCGTCTCCGGGACGCTTGCGACGCTGCCGGACCTGGTTGCGAGCGCTCGGCTCCATGCGCCGACGCTCATCATCGTGGGCGAGGTGGTGCGCCTGCGCGAACGGCTCAACTGGTTCTCGCCGGGGGACGCCGCGAGCGACGCGGTCGCGCCGGCGCGTCGGCGCTCGGCCGGCTGACGCTGCGGCGAAATCCGGGACCCCGCAACCTAGGCTCTAGACGCTTGGGCCGCTCTGCGCGACGCGGCCATCATTGCCAGGACACGTCTCAAATTCCCGTCGAGCGGCTCGAGAGCGCGAAGTCCCGCAGCGAGCCTCGAGATCGTACAGAGAGGTACAGCGAGGGGCGAGCGAGGACACGACAAAGCTATCGGGCCGCGCAGCCAATTTGAGACAGGTCCTAGAGACCCGACGCTTTCTGGTGCGCCTCGTTCGCCATCGCCGCGCGGTGCTCGACCGCGAACACCGCCGCCTCGACGCGCGACGTCAGGCCGAGCTTGGACAGGATGTGCCGCACGTGCAACTTCACGGTGTCGTGGCTGATGTCGAGCGCCTGCGCGATCGCCTTGTTGCTCTTGCCGCTCGAAAGGTGCTGCAGGATCTCGCGCTCGCGCTCGGTCAGCTGCTTCATGTAGCTTTCGCGCGTCTTCTTGGGCTCGCCCGGCATCAGCAGGTCGACGAGCTTGACCGCCATGATCGGCGCGACCACCACCTCGCCGCGCGCGGTGCGACGAATGGCGTCGATGACGTCGTCCGGGTCCATGTCCTTCAGCAGATAGCCGCGCACGCCCATCCGGAAGGCGCGCGCCAGATCCTCCTGCGCGTCGCTCATCGTGAGCACGACGACCGGCGTCGTGCAGCCCTCGGCGCGTAGCCGGGTGAGCAAACTGAACCCGTCGGTCGGTACCATCCGCAGGTCCATGATCACGAGGTCGGGGCGAGTCTCGCTCAGGAGCCGGACGGCCTCGTCAGGATTGCCCGTCGCGCCAAGTACCTGAATGCCCGCACGGCGTTCCAGCAATTCGGCCAGCCCGCGCCGGCACAGCCCGTGGTCGTCGATCAATACGACCCGAATCGGTTCACTCATGACCTGTTCTCGCTTGGCGTCTGAAACGCCGGAAACGACAGGCGAACGCAGGTCCCGGCCCCAGGCGCCTTTTCCAGCGTCAGGCTGCCGCCCAGCCGTCGCGCTCGCTCGCGCATGATCGCGATGCCGTAGTGGCCGGGATCGTCCCGCTCGCCAGCCTCAGGATACGCCCCCAGGCCGACACCGTCGTCGATAACCGCAATTTCGTAGCCGGCGTGGCCGCGACTCAAACTCACCTCGACGTGCCGCGCGCAGGCGTGTCGACAGACATTGGCGAGCGCTTCCTGCACGATGTGGAAGATCTCGACCTCCCGGTCCGCCGGCAGGCAGAAGTCGGAAGCCCGGTTCTCGAAGGAAAGCACCACGCCCGTTCGATCGAAGAAGCTGTCGGCGGTCTCGGAGAGCGCGTGGACGAGTCCCTGCGGATCCATGCGGCTCCTGAAATAGGTGATCAGGTCGCGCAGGCGGCCGTGCGCATTGGTGAGCGAGTCGTCGACGTCGGCCCAGTACTTGAACGCGTGCAGCTCGTCGCGCTGGCGGATCGCGTCGGACAGAAGGCTCATGCGCATGCGCATGTAGGTCAGCGCCTGCGCGAGCGAGTCGTGAACCTCGTTGGCCATCATCTGGCGCTCGTTCGTCAGCGTCATGCGCAGGTTCTCGCGCGCGAGCCGGGCGTTCTCGAGCGTGACGCCCAGCAGGTCGCCGACCGCCTTGAGCACCGGGATCGTCTCCGGCGGCAGGTCGCACGGTCCGGCGAACAGCAGGCTCAGCGTCCCGACCGGGCTGGCCCCTGTGCTCCAGCGGCAAGACGGCGATATGCCGGCACACCTGGGTCACCGTGCTCGCCACCAGCTGCTCGGCGCTGCCGCAAACGTGCCGCAGCATGCATTCGCTTTCCGGATCCACCGCTTCGTCGCACACGGCGCACCATGGGGCCGATGGCGGGCTCCTCCGATGGCCGACGGCGGCCACAGGCGCCCCGGCCGCGCCATCGGCGCCAACCAGCCGCAGCGTGGCGGCCGTAGCCCCGGCGAGCCGAACGACTGCCTCGAGCATCGGCTCGAGCACCTGTCTCAACTCGGCGTCCCGGCAATCTGCTGGCGACATTCCGACCACGCCCGATGCGGGCAGCGCAGCGCACGGCGCGTCCTGCAACTGCGCATCGGGGAAATCGGCCTCGCCTGCGCGAGGCAGGGTGTTGTACTGCAACATCGACCCGCTCCTCCTAGGGACGACGCCGAGGGTGGCGCCTGACCCGTGTTCCGGTCGCCGGAACTCATCGGTTCCCGTCAACCGGCAGACTGGAAATTATCCCTGCTCCCCCATGGTGACACAAGGAAGGAAGCCCTGCGCCGCCAATTCGATCGGAGGCCGTCGGCGGTCACGCATTTTCCGCGCCGACCCATCACCCATCCGGGGTATCCGTTTCCCCCCCGTTCCGGCTATAGACAGCGAGCGTGCGAGTTGGCGTTAATGGCGGCTGCCGATGGCAGGGGGGCCGGGGATTGTCGCGCGCATTCGCCTCGTCTCGCCCGCCTTCGGTTCATCTCGACCCGACCTCTTCCATGCCCCCCGTCCACGACCCGCTCGCGCCGCCCGTGCCCGGCGCAACGACCGAGATCCGCACCACGACCTGCTACATGTGCGCCTGCCGGTGCGGCATCCGCGTGCACCTGCGCGACGGCGAGATCCGCTACATCGACGGCAATCCCGACCACCCGCTCAACAAGGGCGTGATCTGCGCCAAGGGCTCGTCGGGAATCATGAAGCAGTACTCGCCGGCACGAATCACCCGGCCGCTGCTCCGCAAGCCCGGAACCGAGCGCGGTGCCGGCGAGTTCGTCGAGATCGGCTGGGACAAGGCGTTCGCGATGCTCGAGGAGCGCCTTCGAAGGATACGCACGACGGACCCGAAGCGGTTCGCGCTCTTCACCGGGCGCGATCAGATGCAGGCGCTGACGGGACTTTTCGCGCGGCAGTTCGGCACGCCCAACTACGCGGCCCACGGCGGCTTCTGCTCCGTCAACATGGCCGCGGGGATGATCTACACGATCGGCGGGTCGTTCTGGGAATTCGGAGGGCCGGATCTCGAACGCGCAAAGCTCTTCGTGATGATCGGAACGGCCGAAGATCATCACTCCAACCCGATGAAGACCGCGATCTCGCGCTTCAAGCGAAGCGGCGGTCGTTTCGTCGCGATCAACCCGATCCGCACGGGCTACGCAGCGATCGCGGACGAATGGATTCCGATCCGGCCGGGGACGGACGGAGCGCTGCTTCTCGCGCTGATCCATGAGATCGTGGCGCTCGGCCTCTACGACCGCGGCTTCCTCGCTCGCTACACCAACGCCGGGCAGCTGGTGAACCAGGCCGCGGAGCGCGACGACTTCGGCCTGATGGCGCGCAACCCGGACGGCGATGCCGTCAATCCGCTGCGCCCCCACAATTTCCTGTGGTGGGACCGCCTCACAGGATCCCCCGTCGCGGATCACACCGATGGGGCCGATCCCGCGTTGCTCGGCAACTTCAGGCTCCCGGACGGCACGCCCGTGACGCCCGCGTTCCAGCTGCTCTTCGATCGGGTGAGGGACAACACCCCCGAATGGGCAGCGGACATCACCGGGATTCCGGCGACGACGATTCGGCGGCTGGCGCACGAGCTCGGCGTAACCGCGCGTGACCAGAAGGTCGAACTGCCCATTGCGTGGACCGACTGGTGGGGAACGAGGCACGAGACCGTGACCGGAAACCCGGTGGCCTTTCACGCGATGCGCGGGCTCGCCGCCCACTCGAACGGCTTCCAGACGATCCGCGCGCTCGCGATCCTGATGTCGCTGCTGGGGACGATCGACCGGCCCGGCGGGTTCCGCCACCGCGCACCCTACCCGCGCGCGGTGCCGCCCAATGCGCGGCCACCCAAGGGACCGCAAGCGGTCAGACCCGATACGCCGCTCGACGGGGCGCCGCTCGGCTGGCCCGAAAGCCCGGACGACCTCTTCGTCGACGAGCTTGGCGCGCCCGTGCGCATCGACAAGGGCTTCTCGTGGGAGCACCCCCTTTCCGCGCACGGCCTGATGCACAACGTGATCACCAACGCGTGGCGCGGCGATCCTTACCCGATCGATACGTTGCTGCTGTTCATGGCCAACATGGCGTGGAATTCCAGCATGAACACGACGGCGGTGCGTGCGATGCTGACCGACCGTGGCGATGACGGGGAATATCGGATCCCGTTCCTCGTCGTCTGCGACGCCTTCGAGTCCGAGACGACGGCATTCGCCGATCTGATCCTGCCCGACACGACGTACCTCGAACGGCACGACGTGATGTCGTTGCTCGACCGCCCCATCTCCGAGTTCGAGGGCCCGGTCGATTCGGTGCGCATTCCGGTGGTGCCGCCCACCGGCGATTGCAGGCCGTTCCAGGAAGTGCTGATCGAGCTCGCCAGCCGTCTGGGTTTGCCGGCGTTCACCAATCCCGATGGAACCCGCAAGTACCGCGACTACCCGGACTTCATCGTTCGCTACGAGACCGCCCCGGGGTCGGGCATCGGCTTCCTCGCCGGGTGGCGAGGCAAGGACGGCGAGCGGTCGCTTCGTGGCGAGCCCAATCCACGACAGTGGGAAATGTACGCGAAGAACAATTGCGTCTTCCAGCACCATCTGCCGCCGCAGCTGCGCTACATGCGGAACTGGAACCGCGATTACCTGCAATGGGCGCAGCAGATGGGACTGCGCCGCGATTTCGATCCGATCGTCATCCACATCTACTCGGAATTCCTGCAGCGCTTTCGCCTCGCAGCCCAGGGGCGGCGAGCGGGCAAGCAGCCGCCCGAGCGGCTGCGCAGGCGCGTGGAGCAATTCTTCGACCCGTTGCCGTTCTGGTACGAGTCGCTCGAGGGGCAGCAGTCGGACGCCGAGCGCTACCCGCTGCGCGCCGTGACACAGCGCCCGATGGCGATGTACCACTCGTGGGATTCGCAGAACGCCTGGCTGCGGCAGATCCATGCGCACAACTACCTGATGGTGAACCCGCGCACCGCCGGTGATGCGGGCATCGCGGATGGCGGCTGGCTCTGGGTCGAATCGCAATGGGGCAAGGTGCGGGCGATGTGCCGCTACAGCGAAGCGGTCGAGCCGGGCACCGTGTGGACGTGGAACGCGATCGGCAAGGCGTCGGGCGCCTGGCACCTCGCCCCCGACGCGAACGAATCGCGGAAGGGCTTTCTGCTCAATCACCTGATCAGCGAAGAGTTGCCCGGCCCCGACGGCGACGGCCGAATCTCCAATTCCGATCCGGTCACCGGGCAGGCCGCGTGGTACGACGTCCGCGTGCGCATCTACCCGGCCGGCGCCGACGAACCGGCGGAAACCTGGCCGCAGTTCGCGCCGATGTCGCCGCTGCCCGGGACGGATCGCGAGCGGCGCGACGTCCTCGCGTTCTTCGCCGGGCGGAAGGCCCCGCGATGACACAGCTCGCGCTCGTCATCGACCTCAACGTCTGCGTCGGCTGTCACGCGTGCGTGACGAGCTGCAAGGAATGGAACACATCGGGTTCGGCGGGGCCGCTCGCAGACTTCGCCCCCTACGGAGCCGACCCGACCGGCACGTTCTTCAACCGCGTGCAGACCTTCGAGATCGGCGAGTACCCGGATACGCAGACGGTCCACTTCCCGAAATCGTGCCTCCACTGCGAGGATCCGCCCTGCGTGCCGGTCTGCCCGACGGGCGCGAGTTACAAGCGTGTCGAGGACGGCATCGTGCTCGTCGACTACGACAAGTGCATCGGCTGCAAGTATTGCGCGTGGGCGTGTCCCTATGGCGTGCGCGAGCTCGACGAGAAGCGCAAGGTGATGACCAAGTGCACGCTCTGCGTCGACCGGATCCACGACAGGAGCCTGCCGGAACGCGACCGAAAGCCATCGTGCGTGCTCGCCTGTCCCACCGAAGCGCGGCTCTTCGGCGACATCCACGATCCGGGCTCGATCGTCTCGAAGGCGATCCGCGAGCAGGCCGGGTACGTGCTGATGCCCGAGCAGGGCACGCGGCCCGCGAACCGCTACCTGCCGCGGCGCAAGACGGAGTTGCCCCTGCATCCGGACGACCTCACGCGGGCGGAGAATCCGCTGCGCGTCGACGGCGCCCAGCCGGCGTCAGCGTTTCCGTTCGGCGCCACCGAGGACTTCGCGACCTGAGCGCGCGGCCCGACACTATCGTCCGAAGCGTTCCCGGCAACCATGCACCCCGCCCTCTCGGTCCTCCTGCTCACCACGCTGATCGGCGCCGGGCAGGGATTGTTCCTTGCGCTCTTCGCGGCAGAGGTTGCCGCGCACGCGCGCCTCGTTCCGATGCCGCCCTCCTCGTTTCTCGTCGGCGGCGGCGCGCTCGCGCTCGCATTGACCGGTGCGGGACTCATCGCCTCGGTCTTCCACCTCGGACATCCGGAACGCGGCTGGCGCGCCGCAGCCCGATGGCGAACGTCGTGGCTGTCGCGCGAGATCATCGTGCTGCCGCTGTTCATGGCCGGCACCTTCGCGTGGACCGTTGCGCACTACGCGGGCATCGGCGCCACCGGGGCAATCGGCGGGACGACCGCGGTGCTCGCCATCGCCCTGTTCGTCTGCACAGGGATGATCTACGCATGCCTGCGGCTGCTGCAGGAGTGGGCGACACCTCTCACGCCGGTCAACTACCTGCTGCTCGGCTGCGCATCCGGCACCGCGCTCGCCGCGGCCTATGCCGCCTCGCTCGCTTCACCACTCGCAGCGCCGTACGCGACGGCGGCACTGATCTTGACGCTGGCCGGCGCGGCGACACGCGCCGCAGCGCTCGCCCGCAACAAGGCGCTGCGGCCCAGGACGACACTGCAGACGGCGATCGGCGTTCCGCACCCGCGAATCGCGCAGACGGCACAGGGATTCATGGGCGGCTCGTTCAACACCCGCGAGTTCTTCCACGGCGCAACGCGGCAGACGATGCGGGCGGTCCGGTGGACCTTCCTGACGCTGGCGTTCGCGGTGCCTGCGGTGCTGCTGGCTCTCGGGCGCGACTCGACGCCCGTCCTCATCGCAGCGTTCGTACTCCAGTACGTCGGTCTCCTCGCCGAACGCTGGTATTTCTTCGCCGACGCCAATCACCCGCAGAACCTCTACTACCAAGCGATTTCGTGAGGGCATCACCACCGGCGCGGCTTTCCGCCGCGATTCTCCTGCTCGCATTGCTGGGCGGCGCCGATCCAGCCTTCGCGGCGGGCGGCGCGGAGACGAACGCCGCCTGGTGGGTCTGGCCGGTCGCGCTGTTCGTCGTCTGTTTCGCGCTCGGCATCGTCGCAGTGCCGGCGGGCGTGGGAGGCGGCGTACTGTTCGTGCCGATCGTCGGCGGCTTCTTTCCGTTTCACCTCGATTTCGTGCGCGGCGCCGGCCTGCTCGTGGCGCTCGCGAGCGCGCTCGCCGCCGGTCCGAACCTGCTGCGCGTCGGACTCGCCGACCTGCGGCTCGCGCTGCCGCTCGCGCTCCTCGCCTCCGCGAGCTCGATCGTGGGCGCACTCGTCGGACTCGCGCTGCCCGCGGCAATCGTGCAGACCGCGCTCGGCATCACGATCCTCGCGATCGTCGCGCTGATGGCGACGGCGAAGAAGTCCGAGCTTCCGGAAGTTCCCGCGCCCGACCGGCTCGCAGCAGCCCTCTCGATCCACGGCGTGTTCCGCGATGTCGCACGCGGCGAAGACATTCGCTGGCACGTCTGGCGCACCCCCCTGGGCCTGGTTCTTTTCACCGGCATCGGCCTCCTCGCCGGCATGTTCGGCATGGGAGCCGGATGGGCGAACGTCCCGGTACTGAACCTCGTGATGGGCGCGCCGCTCAAAGTATCGGCCGGGACGTCCAGCTTCATCCTGTCGCTGGTCGATTCGTCGGCCGCGTGGGTCTACCTGAACCAGGGCGCGGTGCTGGCGATCGTGGCGGTGCCGTCGGTCGTCGGCATGATGCTCGGCGCGAGGATTGGTGCGCGCCTGCTCACCGTGCTCAAGGCGTCGGTCGTGCGCCGGCTGGTGCTCGCGCTGCTGCTCGCGGCCGGTCTGCGCGCTTTGCTCAAAGGACTCGGGATTTGGTTGTGAGCTTGCGATGAACGTGCGCGGGTACTCCGGCGTCGGTGCGGACCAGCTGCGCTACGCGCGCGTGCTCGAATGGGGCGCGCGGAGCGGCCTCGTTGCCGTCGTCATCGCATTCGCGCTCTACGTAAGCGGTGTACTGCCGGGTCGCGTGCCGCTCGAAGAGCTTTCGAGCCTCTGGGCGCTGCCGCTCGCCGACTACCTCCACCGCACCGCCACGCCGGTGGGCTGGCGCTGGCTCGAGCTGGCGAACTACGGCGATTTCGCGAGTCTCGCCGGCATCGCGCTGCTCGCCACCTGCTCGGTGCCGTGCCTGATGGCCGTGCTGCCGATCTACGCGCGGCGCTCCGATCGTGTCTATGTCACCCTGTGCGTGTTGGAACTTGCCGTGCTGGCGCTCGCCGCCTCCGGCGTCCTGGTCGTCACGCACTGAGGTCGAGCCCCCGCATGCCCGCCCCGAATCCTCCCTGGCAGCGCATCCTGCTGGCAACCGAGCGCACCGAATTCGACGTCGGCGCCGAGCGGCTCGCGATCGCCCTCGCGCAACAGGGCGGACATCCGCTCGCGATCGTCGTGCCGCTGGTGGGCAATTCCGAGCTCCTGGCCGAAGTGCCGGCACTCGCTGCGCGGGCTGGCGCCGAGGCTGCCGAGCGCCGCAGCGAACTCCTGGATGTTGCCGCAACCGCGGGAGTCCGCGTCGAGGTGCGGGTTCGCGAGGACGCCGAAGCCTGGCGGGCGATCGTCGAGTGCGCGCGCGACACCCAGGCGGATCTCGTCGTGATCCGTCGTCGCGGCCGCCGTGGTTTCCTCGCGCGTCTCATGGTCGGCGAAATGGCCGGCACGGTCGCCTCGCAAGCCCCCTGCGACGTCCTGATGGTTCCCCGCGCCGGTGAGCCGTGGAAAAGCGCCGTGCTCGCCGCCATCGACATGTCGGCGACCGCGATGCGCGTGGCCTCTGCCGCGGCCCGCGTGGCGCACGCATTCGCGTTGCCCCTGCGACTGGTCTGCGTCGCCACCGACGGATCCGACCCCGCGGTCGCGCGCGCCGAGGAGTCGCTTCGTCATGCAATCGAGGCGCTGGCGCGCGACGAGGTTCCTGCCGAGGGCACCGTGCGGTTCGGCAAGCCGCACGAGGAGATCGTCGCGGCCATGACCGAGTGCGCTGCAGACCTTGTCGTCGTCGGGCGGCGCGGCGCCTCCGGCGCGCTGCACCGGCGCCTCATCGGATCGACGGCGCAGAAGGTCGTCGGGCTCGCAAACTGTCCCGTGCTCGTCGTCAGGACCTGATCGTCCGGCCCGTCCGCCGCAATCCATTCACTCGATGGCACCATGAGACGTTATGCCGACCTGCTTGCCGACGCGTTGCAGCGCGTGCGCGAAATTCAGCCCTGGGATCTGTGCAAGCAGCTCGCTCGCGATCGGCCGCCACTGGTGCTCGATGTCCGCGAGCCGGCGGAGTTCGCCCTGGCGCGGATTCCGGGATCGATCAACGTCCCGCGCGGCGTGCTCGAGCAAGCGTGCGAGTGGGACTACGAGGAGACCGTCCCGGAACTGGCGAGCCGGTGCAATGCGCCGATCGTGGTCGTGTGCCGTTCGGGTAACCGCTCCATACTCGCCGCTGACGTGATGCAGCAGATGGGCTTTGCCGACGTGGTCTCGCTCAAGACCGGCGTGCGCGGCTGGCACGACTTCGAGCAACCGCTGGTCGACGGTGAGGGGCACGCCGTGGACGCCGACGCCGCGGACCGCGTTCTCGCTCCCAATGTGCTGCCCTACCCAGCGGCGCCCGGGTCCAGGCCGCATCGGCGCAACGCCGTAGCGCTATTTCATCGCGAACAGCTTGACGAGATCGGTGCGGGAGACGATGCCGCGAACGCGGTGCTCGGGGTCCGTAACGACCAGCCGCTTGACCTTGTTGCGGTCCATCAGCGCGACGGCGCGCTCGAGCGTTTCGTCCTCGCCGATGACGATCGGCGACCGCGTCATGATGTCGTCGACGATCGTCCCCATCCCCTTGCGCGCACGGCGCTTGCGGACGACTGTCTCCAGCACGTCGGCGAAGGCGCCGCCGGAGAGGTTCATCGCCGACAGGAAGTCGGCCTCGGTGACGATGCCGACGAGCCGGTCGTCGACGTCGACGACCGGCAGCCCGCTGATCTTCTTCGCGACGATCAGCTCGGCGGCAGCCGGTAGCGACGTCCCCTGCCGCGCCGTCACCACGGCCTTCGTCATCACGTCCTTGCACGTGCAGCAGGCGCGCGTGGCGGACGTGCGGCGCCGTCGACACGTCCTTGCCCATGAAGCTCATGTGGGACGGCAGCAGTGGCACGTATCGGCAGGTGGCCGGGCAGCAGCATGTTCCAGTAGACCCACTTGAACGCGAGCTTGCCCACGTGGTTCATGTAGCTCTCCTCGAGCAGCGAGAACGGGCCGGCGTACGGCAGCGGGAACGAGCCCTCGAGCGGCTCGATGTCGTAGTTGAAGTCGAGCAACATCGCCTTGTTGTGGCCGGTCTCCACGAAGCAGTTGGCGTGGCCGTCGAAGCTCGGCAGCGGCGCCTTGCCGTCGATCTCGCGCAGCAGATTCTCGACGACGGTCTCGGCCTCGAAGTGCGCGACCGACCCCGCCTTCGACGTGGCGACGTTGCTGTTGTCGCCGAGCAGGTAGATCCGCTCCGCCTTGCGGCTCTTCAGCGTCCGCGGATCCGTCACCCCGTAGCCGGCGCCGTCGCCCAGTTCCGAGTCGTCGAGCACCGCCGGGCCGAGGTTGGGCGGAATCGCACAGAGCAGGTCGTAGTCGACGGTCCGGCCGTCGAACGTGCGGATCGACTTCCTCGCCGACGTCGACCGACTGGATCGCGAAGTTCGGCACGACCTTGATGCCCTTCTCGGTCGGCGACCTTCGACAGGATCCGGTTGGCATTCGGCTTGGTGAACGCGCCTGTATAGGGCGTGACCAGCGTAGATCTCGATCCGGTCGCGAATTCCCTTCTGCACGGAAAAGTAGTCGGCGAGGAACGCGAACTCGAGCGGCGCGACCGGGCACTTGATCGGCATCTCGGCGATGTCGATTACGAGCCGGCCTTCGGTCATTGCGTCGAGCGCCGCGCGCATCGCCAACGCGCCCTCGAGCGTATAGAACGTGTGCACGCCCTTCCCCATCTCGTCGGCCATTCCCTCGATCTCTTCGGGCGCCGTGCGGCAGCCGAGCGCCGAGACGAGGAAATCGTACGGATACGTTCCCGCGTCCGTCTCAACCTCGCGCTTCACGTGGTCGATCAGATGGATGTCGGCAGCGACGAGGCTCGACGCTGCGCGGCAGCGGTGACGCGATTGGCCGCACGACGTCGACCTCCCGTCGTAGCCGTACATGCCGAACGGGAGGAACAGAAGACCCGGTTGGTAGACGTGCTGTGAGGTCCCGCGGTCGATGACCGTGATCGACCACTCCTTCGGAGATCGAGCCGATGGGCGAGCAGGTTGGCCGTCAGTGCACCGCCGGTGCCGGCGCCCAGGATCACGATGTTCTTCATGGGGACCCCGAATCAATTGCTCGCCGGCACCACGTCGACTCCACGCGGGCGCCTCAGCGCCCACTTTCGTCCCTTGACGGAACGCTCAGCGTTGACTTGCCTCAACAGGCGCGGAATGCGGGGACCCGTGGTGGCGTCGATTCGGCGACGCCTGAAGGGACTATCCACCGCGCGCAAGAATGTGGTCAGCCCCCCGCTGGCCTCTGCGCGCAAAAGCGCTACCAGAGTGCGCGGACACGCCCCTTCACGACCTTGTGCGGAAACTCGTTGAGCGGCCGGTCGCCGTTGGCCAGGCAACGGCCGGTCGCGATGTCGAACACCCAGCTCGTGCTTCGGGCAGGTGAGCTTTCGGCCCTTCAGCGCGAGATGCTGGAATGTTCGTCGACTCATGCGGGCAGCGGCTGTCGTACACCTTGACCATCCTGCCCTTCCGGTAGACGAACAGTCCGCGCCCGTCACAATCCAGGCGCACCGTCTTGCCGCTCCGCGAGATCGCGCGAGGCGACGACGTCGTGCCACGACGGGTTCGGTGGCGACCGGCGCCGCAGCCGCGGCTCGGGCGAAACTCGCGGCAGATCCATCCGCAGGATCACGTCGATCGCCCAGACGATCTTGGCGAGGCCGAGTGCCGGAAACGCCATCAGCAATGCATCGATCACCTCGTCGGCCGTGGCACCTTCGCGCAGCGCCCGCTTCAGGTACTGCCGCAAGCCGTTCTCGGTCTGCGCGTGCACCTTGGTGATGACCGAGATGAGATTGCGGGTCTTCGGGTCGAGGCGGCTGCCGGCGTCCTTCAGGAACCTGAAGTACGCCTGCATTGCCTCGGGACGGCTCTTGACGAGATACGCGAGTGCTTCGCTCATGGCCGAGAGCCTACAAACATGAGCGAACGTTGTCCACGGCTGGTGAGCAGGTCAGCGCGAACTCGCCGCGGTCGGACGTGGGTTCGCAAGGCACGGCACGATGCGCGCCGAGGTGGGTCAGTGATGCGACATCTTTCACACCACGTCTGCTCGTTCAGCTCTCCGTCGTTTCCAGGTCGCCTGCGTCCAGGGACCCGACATTCTCCTCGAGCCACGCGTGCCACGCGTCCTGCGTCATCGGTGCGACGGTGCGCTCGAGGTGCTCCCAGCACACCCGCCACGAACCGTCGGCGAGCTCGGTAACGCTCACTCGCGGCAGCGCGCCCAGGCCAAATTGCTCGATGCGGTTCTCGACGACCGCCTCCGCCTCGCGCGGTGTGAGCAAGCGATTCTCGCCCATGCAACCTCCCTGGTCGTCATTTCGGCGGCTCGCTACGCGCCGAAGTCACGGTGAAACGACGTGCACATCCTACTTCCTCGGACGTACAGCGTGGCCGCTGCGCGATTCGCGACACCGCCCCTCAATCCGGCGAGACTTCCGTGGCCAGTTCAACGGCATCAGCAGTGTCCCTGGCCTTGCCCATCCGGTTCCGATAGGCCTCGTACTCCGGCAGCTGCCGCTCGTAGGCGGACGCCAGCAATGGCGATGAGATCATGAAGTCCGCCGACGCCCGGTTGCAAGCCACCGGGATGTTCCAGACGACCGCAATGCGCAGCAGCGCCTTGACATCGGGGTCGTGCGGCTGCGGCTGCAGCGGATCCCAGAAGAAGATCACCAGGTCGACGGTTCCCTCGGCAATGCGAGCGCCGACTTGCTGGTCGCCGCCCAGAGGACCGCTCTGCAGCTTGACCACGGGAATTTGCAGGGCTTCTTCGAGCAGCAGTCCCGTCGTCCCGGTGGCCAGCAGTTCATGGTGGGCCAGCAGGTCACGATTGTATTGAGCCCATTCGAGCAGATCCACCTTCTTGTTGTCGTGGGCCACGAGAGCGATGCGTTTCCGAGGGGTAACTTCGGCAACAGGAGCATCCATGACGTCATTCCTTTGGTCGGAAACGGGCTGAGCGACCATCCGCACAGGTGGGACTGCGCGCCGGGCGCGCCGGCAGAGTCACGCCGAGCTTGCCGGGCGAAACAGCACGCTCGATTGGTGCGCCTTCGCTCTTGCGGAACGACGCCGCCCATGCCTTGCCGGGCTCCGGCGCAAGTGCCGCCCGTCGAGGTTGGCATTGATGCTTCGCCAAGCCGCGGCATGAGCCTTGAGCGCGTGGTCGTACAACGCGAACCCGTCCGTCACGAATTCCCCGGTGATCGATGCGGGGGAGGCCGGTGGCAGCCCGAGATGTGCATCGGCGTCGCCGGCGTCCGTGACGATTTCCATGCCGAATCTCCGAGCGATTCGCATGATCGGCGCGTTTTCCTGCAGGCAGTGCATGAAGAGCCTGGGTATGAGCCGATTGCGTGCGTGCGTGGCGGCGCGTTCGAACAGCGCGCCGCCAATGCCGCGGCCACGCTCCGTCGGCAGCACCGAGAGCCCGAGTTCGGCAAGATCGTTCCCGATGGCCAAGTGGGCCACGCCGACGAGCGCGAGGCCGTCATCGTGAACAGCGAATACCGCATCGCGATCGAAATCGATCTGGTCGACGTAGGCGACAATGCCTTCCGAAGAAATCGACGAGCCGAACCGCAGTCGTCGATCCTCGGGGGGCAATGCAAGAAAGTGCGCCGCGAGCGCGGCGCGCGCGCCCGCGTCAACGCGTTGCACGGCAATGGTCGTCATGGCGTTTCCGATTGGTTGGCCGCAAGGAAACGCGGCCGCATTCATCATCGCCGTCCCGCGAAGCCGCGCCGAGCTCAATGCGCCCCCTCACGCGCTGTCCGCAGCGTGGGCGTGGCCCGCGATGGCGCAGCAGCCGACGCGGCCGCTTCGCCGCCTGCCGTGTCGAGCGCGGCCCGGACACGGCGCCAGCTGACTGCCGCCAGCACACCCCCTCCGACAGCGAGCGCGAGCGCGGAAAGCGGCTTCGCCTCTCCGCCGAGCAGCTGGATCAATCCGCCCACGAGCCCGCTCGCGCCAATGATGCCGGCGCGCAGCCACAGGCCGAAAGCGACGACCGCGCGGCCGCCCTTTGTTCGCATTTCAATCGCTTTACGCATGTTCATCGTTTGCGGTTCCATGGTTTCACCTTTCAAGTTGGCCTCGTTCTGACGCCGCGCGACGCGGAACGCGCGTGGCGCGTGACTAGTAGTACGGATGGGGAACTCCCCGTTCGAGCAGTCCGCGCCGGCTCGCGGAAGGCTTGGCCGTGACTTCGCCGCGGCTCGCGTCCCGCCCCTGGCGAGGTTCGGCTGCCGGTTGCGGCAGCGCCAGCGCTCGCGCCATCAGGTCGAAGATGGCAAGGCGATCCGGGGTGTTCAGTGACGAGTGATTGCTTCGCATTGGGCACTCCTGTCATCCGATTGGCTGATAACAAACGTGCGCCACACAAATATGCTGCGGCGCACAAACGCAACATGGAGTCTCCGCGAAGATGACGTCAAATCAGTGTTTTGGATCAGCAACATCCATCTGCCTTATGACGACGCTAAACTATTGACGCAATGCAACAAAACATCTCGATAAGCGTCGATCCGATTGTCCGGGAAACAGGATTCGAGCCTCGAGAACGAGGCGTGGAAACGGCGCGTCGCCGTTCGGCGTGACCGGGCCGGCCGGACGATTGGGTCGGGCGGACGCCCGACGGGTCAGTGCGAAATCGCCGCGGCGGAGAGTGGCGGCTGCGCAGGCAGGTGTTGCAGCGTGGGTTGCAGCGTGGGTTGCAGCGTGGGTTGCAGCGTGGGTTGCAGCGTGGGTTGCAGCGTGGGTTGCAGCGTGGGTTGCAGCGTGGGTTGCAGCGTGGGTTGCAGCGTGGGTTGCAGCGTGGGTTGCAGCGCGTGCTGCGGCACGATGGCCTGCGCGCCAAGCAGCACCCGAAGATCGACCAGGCCGTCGCGCCACGCGCTCTCGAGGTCGCCGTCGATGCCGTTCAACAGCGCCCCCTCGCGCGGATGCAGGCCGCTCACGCCGTAGGCGCGGTTACGGCCATTCGATTTCGCAAGATAGAGCGCCTTGTCGACGAGGCCGATTGCTCCATCCCAATCGAGCGTCACGTTTTCCGGTGGCAGCGGCATCGGGGAAAACCCGATCGATGCGGTGATGCGGATCGAATGGCCCATGTAGTCGATCGGCTCGGAATTCAGCGCGTGCATGATCCGCAGCACGATCTCGTCCATGCGCTCGATCGGCGCGACGGGAACGAACACGAGGAACTCCTCGCCGCCCCAGCGCACGATCATGTCGGTCTCGCGCAAGGCCTCGCGAAGGCGCCGCGCGACGGCCACGAGTACGGCGTCGCCTGCGGCGTGGCCGTGCTGGTCGTTGATCTGCTTGAAGTGGTCGATGTCGATCAGCAGCAACGCCTGCACCGGGCTCTCCGCCGCACCGCGCCGGCGCTCGGTCGGCGCCGGGCGCTCGCTGATGAATTCCTGGAAATGCCGGCGGTTGTAGAGCGCAGTCAGCGGATCCCGGCTGCTTTGCTGGGAGAGCGCGACGTTCTTCTGCGCCAGCAGCCGGTTGGTGACGCGAAGCTTGTGGTGCAGCACCGCGATCACGCCGAACGAGATCCCGAAGACCGCGGCAAGCATCCACCAGACCCGCTGCTCGAGCTCCCGGTTGCGAAGCTCGGCCGCCTGGAGATCCTTGTCTCGATTGAGAAGCTCGATCTCGCGATTGCGCTTGTCGGACTCGTACTTGCCCTGCAATTCCAGCACCGCCTTTTCTCGCGCGGCGAGCGCAATCTCGCCGTGCAACCCCTGTTCGCGGTGGAACAGCGCGAGCGCGGACCTGTGGTCGCCGGCGCTCTCGAGATAGCCGCCGTACTCGCGCAGCGTCTCGGCGATCTCTGCGGTTGCGCCGCTGCGCTCGTATTCCTGCACCGCCTCGTCGGCCAGGCGCTTTCCGGCGTCGATGCGGCCCATGCCGAGGAGTGCCAGGCCCATGTTGAGCTTGGAGACCGCGATCAGCGCGCCATCGTCCGATTCCCGCGCGAGCTCGAGCGCACGACGCGACAGCTCGTGCGCCTGCCGGAAGTCCTTGCGGCGGAGTTGAATGTCGGCAAGGTTGACGAGCGCGAGATTCTCCACGACGTGCGAACCGGAGCTGCGCGAAATCGCGACCGCCTCCTGCATCGCCGCGAGCTCCTGGCGTGGCCTCTTCAGCGCATCGAGCGCCGCCGACTCGGCCATCTTGGCGCGCGCCATGGCATATGCGCTGTTCGCTGCCTTGCCGAGCTTGTAGGCCTCGAGCGCCTTCTCGTAGGCCTTCTCCGGTTGCTTCAGCATCATGTCCAGCACGGACAGCTGGTAGAGCGCGCACGAGCGTCGATAGGGGCTTTCCACCCATTCGGCGAACGTCAGCGCCTCTTCGAGGCTCGCGAACGCCGCTTCGACGCGGCCCATCGTGCGCGCCGTTGCGCCGGCTGCGAGCGCCGCCGCATGACGGATGAAGAAATCGCCCGACTTCGCCGCGACCTCGCGCGCTTCGATCGCAAGCGCGTGCGCCCTGGCCGAATCGTTCGCCCAGGCCTGGACGTTGCTGCGGATCAGCAGCGCGGCCGCTCGCATGGCGTCGTCGTTTCCCGCGACACCGTCCGACTCCAGTCGATCCGCAACCTGCAGCGCCTCGGCCGTGCGGTTGGAAAGCACCAGGGCCTCGCCCTGCAACCTCCGCAGCTGCCGGTTGAGTGCCGGGTCTGCCGGCAGCGGGATGGCCTCAAGCTCGCTCGCGACCTGCCGCGGGAATCCGGGAAGGCGGCCTTCGATTTCCAGCAAGCGCCCGGACAACGGATCGTTCGCGAGCGCCGGAAAGGGCAACAGCACCAGGATCGCAAACGCGAACATCCAGGCCGCAAGGAAACATCGCGGCGCGTGTGCGCATATCCCCATGGAGACCACCGGCCACCCGGAAGCACCGGGCTTCGCGAAGTTGTCGAGGGGAGGATGGGTATTCATCGAAGTCGGTGCGCGGATTCGAGCATGCGTTTCCGCGACAACGGCTCGTGGCCCACGAACTTGCGGGAGGCACGGCTTGACTCAGCAATAGTCGTGCCGACGTCGCGCACCGACGGTCGGTCTTTCAAAAACAAGCAATTAGAGCATTCTCGCGCTGCGTTTCAGCGATGCAGGTGCGTGAACCGGTGGCGGCATTGACGGGGTCAGAGCCGCAATTCGGATCAGCCTCCGCATCGGTCCGGAAATCGACCCCGACGGCGCGGCACGCCGTCGCGCCCGATGCGGCGCGGATTCCGACAGGGAGCGGGATACCCGGTCGGCGTAACATATTCCGGGTCCAAGCAAGGGCCCGCCATGACCCACGTCTTCCACCGCCACCTCAAGGTCACGCCGCCGGTCGCCGTCGGCGGCCATGGCGTGTGGCTGCGTGACGCGAGCGGCAAGGAATACTTGGATGCCTGCGGCGGTGCGGCCGTGTCATGCCTCGGACACAACCACCCCGACGTGCAGGCGGCGATGCACGCACAGATCGACAAGCTCGCCTACGCGCACACGAGCTTCTTCACCACCGAGGTCGCCGAGGAACTGGCCGATCGCCTGATCCGCACCGCTCCGACAGGGATGAGCCACGTGTACCTCGTGTCGGGCGGCTCGGAGGCCGTCGAGGCGGCACTCAAGATGGCGCGGCAATACTTCGTCGAGATCGGGCAGCCAGGGCGAGCGCGCTTCATCGCCCGCCGGCAGAGTTACCACGGCAATACGCTGGGGGCACTCGCGGTCGGCGGCAATGCATGGCGACGGGCGCAGTTCGGACCGCTGCTGGTCGACGTCACCCACGTCGCACCGTGCTATCCCTACCGCGACCAGCGGGACGACGAGACGCCGCAGGACTACGGTCGGAGGCTCGCCACCGAGCTCGAGCAGGCGATCGTCGCGGCAGGCCCGGACACCGTGCTCGCCTTCGTCGCCGAGACCATCGGCGGGGCGACGGCCGGCGTGCTGGTACCGGTGCCCGGTTACTTCCAGGCGGTGCGGGAGGTCTGCGACCGGCACGGCGTGCTGCTCATCCTCGACGAGGTGATGTGCGGGATGGGTCGCACGGGGGCGCTGTACGCGTGCGCGCAGGAAGGCGTCGTCCCGGATCTGGTCACGATCGCCAAGGGCCTGGGCGGCGGCTTCCAGCCGATCGGCGCCGTGCTCGCGCAGAAGAAGATCGTCGACGCGATGAGCGCGGGCAGCGGCTTCTTCCAGCACGGCCACACCTACCTCGGTCACCCGGTCGCCTGCGCGGCCGCGCTCGCGGTGCAGCGCGTGATCGAGCGCGACGACCTGCTGGCCCAGGTGCAAACCCGCGGCGCGCGTTTCGAGCAACTCCTGCGCGGACGGCTCGGCACGCACCCCAACGTCGGCGACATCCGTGGGCGCGGCTTGTTTTACGGCATCGAACTGGTGGCCGACCGAGGCACCAAGGCGCCGTTCGACCCGGTCCGGCAGTTGCACGCGAAGGTCAAGCGGGCCGGCATGGCGCGCGGCCTGATGACTTATCCGATGGGCGGGACGCTGGACGGGCGGCAGGGCGACCACATCCTGCTGGCACCGCCGTTTATCGTGACCGAGGCCGAGCTCGCGACCATAGTCGAGCGGCTCGCCGAGGCCATCGACGCCGCGCTCGCGGGCGTTTAGGTTACGATGCCGTAGTTCCGACCCGGGGCCAAATCCGGGCGGCCCCAACGACCCTGGAGGAAATCGTGAAAAGCCTTCGCCTCACTGGAGCGGCGAGCCTTGCCGCCGCCGTTGCGCTCGCCGCGGGCGCATTCAGCACGCCAGCTGCCGCGCAGCAGAAATTCATCACCATCGGCACGGGCGGCGTCACCGGCGTCTACTACGCCGCCGGCGGAGCGATCTGCCGCCTGGTCAACAAGGACCGCGCCAAGCACAACATCCGCTGCTCGGTCGAGTCGACCGGCGGCTCGGTGTTCAACGTCAACACGATCAAGGCCGGCGAGCTCGACATCGGGCTTCGCCCAGTCGGACGTGCAGTTCAACGCCCTCAAGGGCCTGGGCCAGTTCAAGGAAGCCGGCGCCTACGGCGACCTGCGCGCCGTGTTCTCGGTGCATCCGGAACCGTTCACCGTCGTCGCGCGCAAGGAATCCGGCGTCAAGCAGTTCACCGACTTCAAGGGCAAGCGCTTCAACGTCGGCAACCCCGGCTCGGGCACGCGCGCGTCGATGGAAGAGCTGCTGGCGCGCGATGAACTGGAAGATGAGCGACTTCTCGCTCGCCTCCGAGCTCAAGGCCGACGAGCACGGCCCGGCGCTGTGCGACGGCAAGATCGACGGCTTCTTCTACGCGTGGGTCACCCGTCGGCGAACATCCAGGATCCGACGACCTCCTGCGGCGCGAAGCTCGTATCGCTCACCGGCCCGGCGGTCGACAAGCTGGTCGCCGACAAGCCGTACTACGCCAAGGCGACGATTCCGGCGGGCCTGTATCCGAACAACCCGGAAGCGACGCAGACCTACGGCGTGCTCGCGACGGTGGTCGCGTCGTCGAAGGTCCCGGCGGATACCGTATACGAGGTCGTCAAGGCCGTGTTCGACAACTTCGAGGAGTTCAAGAAGCTGCATCCGGCGCTGGCGCAACCTCAAGCCGGAGGACATGGTGAAGAACGGCCTGCTCGGCGCCGCTGCACGAAGGTGCGGCCCGCTACTACAAGGAAAAGGGCTGGATCAAGTGAGGATCGGGGAGGCTGCGTGACGCGGCCCTGACCCGGAAGCACGCGAGGGGCGAAGGCGACTTCGCCCCTCTTGTTTGGCCGTAACTGGGAGCGAGCATGGCGACCGATATCGAGAAGGCCCCCGAAGCGCTGCAGGAACTGGTCGCCAAGGCCGACACCGGCGCGCGCAAGCCCGTCGGCCTGACCGCGAAGCTGATCTTCACGCGTCGCGCTCGCATGGGCGCTCTTCCAGCTCTGGTACGCCTCGCCGCTGCCGTTCACCTTCGGCTTCGGGATTCTGAACGACACCGAGGCGCGCTCGCTGCACCTCGCCTTCGCGCTGTTCCTCGCGTTCACCGCGTGGCCGGCATTCAAGTCGTCGCCGCGCGATCGCGTGCCGCTCCTCGACTGGGTGTTCGCGCTGGCCGGCGCCTTCGCCGCGGCCTATCTGCTGCTCTTCTACCGCGAGCTCGCGCTGCGCCCGGGACAACCAACGACGATGGACATCGTCGTCGCCGTGACAGGGGTCGTGCTGCTGCTCGAGGCGACGCGGCGTGCGGTCGGCTGGCCGATGGCGCTGCTGGCGGTGCTCTTCATCGCGTACAGCATGGGCGGGCCCTGGCTGCCGGAAGTGCTGTCGCACAAGGGCGCGTCGCTCAACCGGCTGATGTCGCACATGTGGCTCACCACCGAGGGCGTGTTCGGCATCGCGCTCGGCGTGTCCACCGGCACGATCTTCGTCTACGTGCTGTTCGGAACGCTGCTCGACCGCGCGGGCGGCGGCAACTACATGATGCAGGTCAGCTTCGCCGCGCTGGGCCACCTGCGCGGCGGACCGGCCAAGGTCGCGGTGGTGTCGTCGGCGCTGAACGGGCTCATCTCGGGATCGTCGGTATCCAACGTCGTGTCGGGCGGCATCTTCACGATCCCGCTGATGAAGAAGTCGGGCTACGGCGGCGTCAAGGCCGGCGCGATCGAGACCATGTCGTCGGTCAACGGCCAGATCATGCCGCCGGTGATGGGCGCAGCGGCGTTCCTGATGGTCGAGTACGTGGGCATCCCGTACTCGGAGATCGTCAAGAACGCGATCCTGCCGGCGACGCTGTCCTACATCGGTCTCTTCTACATCGTCCACCTCGAGGCGCTGAAGCTCGGCATGATGCCGATCCTCGACCGCCACCCGCGGTCGTGGAAGGATGCCTTGATCCGGTTCGGGCTCGGCATCTCCGGCATGATCATCGTGATGGGGGTCATCTACTACGTCCTCGACGCGGCGAATCGCTTCCTCGGCAACGCGGCGCCGTGGGTCGTCGGGGCGCTCGTGCTCGCGCTCTACCTGTTCTCGGTCTTCATGGCGGCGAAGAGCCCGGACCTGCCACCCGACATCGACATCGACAATCCCAAGGCGCTCGACACCTGGCCCGCGGTCAAGGCCGGGCTGCATTTCCTGCTGCCGATCGGCATGCTGATCTGGTGCCTGATGGTCGAGGAGATGTCGCCCTCGCTTTCGGCGTTCTGGGCGATCGTCATGCTGATCGGTGCTGATGGTCACGCAGCGGCCGCTGATCGATTTCGTCCGCAAGACGCGCACGCCGAATGCCTGGACCAGCGGAATGAACGACTCGTGCAGGGCATGAACGACGGCTCGCGCAACATGATCGGCATCGGCGTCGCCACGGCCACCGCGGGCGTGATCGTCGGCGCGATCACGCTGACCGGGCTGGGCCTGCGCATGACCGAGTTCGTCGAGTTCGTTTCGCAGGGCAACGTGATCGCGATGCTGCTGTTCATCGCCTTCGTCTGCCTCGTGCTGGGCCTGGGTGTGCCGACCACCGCCAACTACGTGCTGGTGGCAACACTGATGGCGCCGGTCGTCGTCGAGCTCGGCGCGCAGGCGGGCCTGGTGATCCCGCTGATCGCCGTGCACCTGTTCGTCTTCTACTACGGGATCATGGGCGACATCACGCCGCCCGTCGGGCTTGCGACATTCGCGGCCGCCGCGATCTCGGGCGAGGATGCGATCGCCACCGGCATCCAGGGGTCCGTCTATGCACTGCGCACGGTGATCCTGCCGTTCATCTGGATCTTCAACCCGCAGCTGCTGCTGCTCGACATCGACAGCTGGTTCAGCCTGGTCGTCCGTGATCGTCGCATCCACGATTGCGATGCTGGTCTTTGCGGCGGTGACGATGAACTGGTTCCGGGTGAAGTGCCGCTGGTGGGAAGTGCTGCTGCTGGCCGCGGCGTGCGTGCTGCTGTTCCGTCCCGACTACTTCATGGATCAGCTCGCGCCCGAATACACCCATATGCCGCCGACGAAGATCTACGAGGTCGCGAAGGACATGCCCGAAGGCGGCCGCCTGGTGATGGCGATCAAGGGCACGACGATCGAAGGCGAGGACGTCACCAAGACGGTTGCCGTGCGGCTTGGTCCCGCCGGCGAGGACGGGCGCAAGCGGCTTGCCGAGGCAGGCCTCACGCTGACCGGGCTCGGCGACGCGATGCAGATCGGCAGCGTGAAATTCGGCTCGCGCGCGAAGAAATCCGGCTTCGAGACCGGCTGGGACATCGCCCGCATCGAAGTGCCGTCCGGCCGGCCCACGCCGCACTGGTTCTACCTGCCCGCGCTCGTGCTGGTCGGGCTGGTCTGGTGGAGCCAGGGACGGCGGATGCATCCGGTGCCTGCCGCGGCGCGAGCGTGAAGCGGCGCAGCTCGGTCAAGCGATGGAGGAGTCACACCCGCGGATCGCGCTGATCCACGCGCTCGCGCACTCGGTCGCGCCGATCAACGCGGAGTTTGCCCGGGCGTGGCCGGAGTGCTCGCGCATGAACCTGCTCGACGACAGCCTGTCGGCCGACCTGGCGCGCACCGGCACGCTCGACGACGCGATGACCGAGCGCTTCCTGGCGCTCGCAGGCTATGCGATCGGGACCGGCGCGCGCGGCATCCTGTTCACCTGCTCGGCATTCGGCCCGTGCATCGACGCCGTCGCCCGGCGCTGGCCTGCGATTCCGGTCCTCAAGCCGAACGAGGCGATGGTCGAGGAAGCCGCGGGTCGCGGCCGGCGGATCGGCCTGGTGGCGAGCTTCGCGCCGACGCTCGCGTCGATGCCTGCCGAGTTCCCGGCCGGCGTGACGATCGTGCCCGTGCTGGCGGAAGGGGCGCTCGCCGCGCTCGACGCCGGCGACATCGCGGAGCACGACCGCCTAGCGGCCGATGCGGCACGCAGGGCGGAGTCCGAAGGTTGCGACCTGATTGCGCTTGCGCAGTTCAGTCTCGCGCGTGCGCTGCCGACGGTGCAGCGACGCAGTGCGGCTTCCGGTGCTGACCACACCGGGAAGCGCGGTGCGCAAGCTGCGCGCGCGTCTCGCCGCGATCTGAGGTCCGCCCGACAAGGCGGAGGCGCCTGGTGGTGCTCTGCTTGCGGAGGGTCGGCAGGCCGGCTTTCGCGCAATCAGCCAATCAGCGCGGCTTCAGGCGATACAGCATCTCGCCCGCGCGCGGGACGACCAGGATGCCTTCGCGCTCGCGTCCCGACCATGCGGCGACGTCGATCGTCGCGGGGTCGCGATAGCCGAGGTTGATGCGACGGCAGCGTGCCTCCGGAATGCCCGTTGCCAGCGTCACCTGCACGCGCGGCTTCTCGATGCCCGTGGCGGAATCGTAGGTCCCGAGCCCCTTGACGTGCGTCGAGTGGGCGACGACGCCGCCCGGATACCTGGCGAGCAGTTCCGGTTGCGCGAGAAAGTAATCGCGGCAGTGATAGCCGATTTCGTCCAGAAGCTTGCCGTGCGTGTAGCTCACCTCGCGGATGTGCGGCGCGTAGATGATCACCTCGCCGCCGTCTGCGACGACCGGCTCGATCTTGTACATGCCCTTGCCGGCGGTCCACACGTCGGCGTACATCGGCGGCATCACGGACAGCACCTGCTTGACCGGCGCTTCGAGCCAGACGATATGGCGTGCTGCCGAGAGCTTCGCCGCGTGCTCCCATGCCTCGCGCGCCGGTCCGAAATAGAGGCCGGCCAGGCCTTCCGGAGTGACCACGAGGGCGAAACAGGCCGTGGGAACCGTCACCATCGATGCTGCGCGGTCGATCACTGCGCGCACCGGCGTGTAGCCCGACCCGATCACCTCGTAGTTGGTGATGAGCGCGCCGAGCCAATGCGTGAAGTTGATCACCTCGGGGCCGGCGATCCCCGGGAAGAAATACTTGTTGCCGCCGGAGAAGCCGACGACCTCGTGGGGGAAGACCGGCCCGCAGATGACGAGCTGGTCGTAATCGAAGATGCGGCGGTTGAGCGAGACGGTGACGGGCTGGGCAAGCCGACCGCCGGTGAGCTGGCCGATTTCCGCAGCCGGAATCACGCCGATCGTTGCGAACGCTGCGGGATCGCTCCACTCGTGGTTGAGGATGCGCGAATCGCCCACGCGTCCCGCGACGACCGGCGTGCCGACGAGCCGCGTCAGCTGCGCATCGTCCATCGGCTGGTGGGTGCCGAGCGCGACCAGGCAATCGAGCGCCGCGACCTTCCCGACCAGCATCTCGCGGAACAGCGCGAAGAACTGCGGCATCGGCATCGTGCGCGTGCCGTCCGGGATGATGAACAGCACGCGCTTGCCTTGGAGCGCAAGCGAGTCGAGGCCCGCGCGGACGATCCCGCGCGTCTCGTCCGGCGTGAGGAAACGGTCCGCGTGTCCCGTGCCCAGCATGGTTTCCATCGTACACGCTCCGGCCGCGGCGCGCGTCCGGCGCTCCGAAGAGGCGGGTAAACTTGCAGCGGGATCGGAGACGCCGTTCCCGGCGAGCGAAGGCGCCGGGGTCAGGGCGACGGAGGAGTCCGTCTCCGCCCCCGGAAAGCGAGTCAAGCGATGATGAACACGCAATCGGGAACGGCGGTCGACATTCTCTACGGTCGCAGCGGCTTGCGCGTTGCGCTTCCCCAAGGTGCGCGTGCGACGGTCATCGGCAAGCGGCCGCTGCCCAAGCTGCCCGACGCCGCGGCCGCGGTTCGCGAAGCGCTGGCGCGGCCGATCGCGGCGCCACCCTTCCCGCGGCTCGCGCAGGGCAGGCGGAGCGCGTGCATCCTGATCTGCGACATCACGCGGCCGGTGCCCAATCACCTGTTCCTGCGGCCGCTGATCGAAGGGCTGCTGGCGGCGGGCATGCCGCGCGAGCGCATCACCGTGCTGGTCGCGACCGGCCTGCACCGACCGAACGAGGGCGCCGAGCTCGAGGAGCTGGTGGGCGACCCGTGGGTGCTCGCCAACGCTCGCGTCGAAAACCACTTCGCGCGCGACGATGCCGCGCACGTCGATCTGGGCTTCACGCCGGTGCGCCGAACGCCGGTCAGGCTCGACCGCCGCTTCGTCGAAGCCGACCTGCGCGTCGCGACGGGCCTGGTCGAGCCGCACTTCATGGCGGGCTACTCCGGCGGGCGCAAGGTCATCGCGCCCGGCGTCGCGCACGCCGACACGATCCGCACATTCCACAGCGCGCGCTTCATGGAGGACCCGGCGGCGATCCAGTGCAATCTCGCCGGCAACCCGCTGCACGACGAGCAGCTCGCGATCGTGCGGATGCTGGGCGAAGTCTACGCGGTGAACACGGTGATCGACGAGGACCGCGATCTCGTCCACGTCAACTTCGGCGAAGTGATCGAAAGCCACCTCGCCGCCGTGGCATTCGTCGCGGAAAGCACGCGCGTACCGGTGGGGCGGCGCTTCGCGACCGTCCTGACGTCGGCCGCCGGCCATCCGCTCGACAAGACCTACTACCAGACCGTCAAGGGCATGGTGACTCCGCTCGACATCCTCGAGCCCGGCGGCACGCTGATCGTGGCCTCGGCGTGCTCCGAGGGATTCGGCTCGCACGAATTCCGTGCGTCGCAGCAGCGACTCACGGAGCTCGGCCCGGAAGCGTTCCTGCAGACGCTGCTCGGCAAGCGGCTCGCCGATGTCGACGAATGGCAGACGGAAATGGAGCTGAAGGCGCTGCGCGCGGGACGCGTGCAGCTCTACACGACCGGGCTCGCCGGCGACGACCGCCGGCTGACCGGCGTCGAGACGATCGACGACGTCGGGCCGCCGTGCACGCGGCGCTGGCGCGCGCGGGTGATGCTGCCGTGGCGGTGATCCCTGAAGGACCGTATGTCGTCCCTGTCGTCGCCTGACACTCCAGCGGTGCGCACGCCGCACGTGCTCGCGATCCACCTGGACCTTGTCGGTGGCATCGCAGGCGACATGTTCGTTGCAGCGATGGTCGATGCGCTGCCCGAGCTTGCTGCGCCCGTGCAGGCCGAGCTCGCCGCCATCCGGCCGCACGGGGCCTCGGCACCGGTGTTCGTCGAGGCGACGAGCGGCGGCCTGCGCGCACGCCGCTTCGGCCTCGCATCGCGCAGTCCGCGCGGCGACGCGGAGCACGAACACGCGGATCGCGCCGACGCGTCGCACGGAACGTCGTACGCGACGCTGCGTGCAGCGCTCGCGCAGGCGCCACTCGCACCAGCGACACGGGCGCACGCGCTGGCGCTGCTCGCGCTGCTGGGCGAAGCCGAGGGACGCGTGCACGGCATACCTCCCGACGAGGTCCATTTCCACGAACTGGCGGACTGGGACTCGCTCCTCGACATCGTCGCGGCCGGCTGCATCGCCGCCCGCCTGCAGGGCGCGGCATGGACCGCCTCCACGCTCCCGGTCGGCGGCGGGACGGTGCGCACGACCCACGGGCTGTTGCCGGTTCCGACCCCCGCGACCGCGGCGCTGCTGACCGGATACCCGTGGCGCGACGACGGCATCGCAGGCGAGCGCGTCACACCCACCGGCGCCGCCATCCTTCGCCATCTGGTCAAGCCGGAGAACTGCGGTGGAGCGCGCAACGCGGGGCAGCTTGCCGCCGCGGGTTACGGCGCCGGCACGCGCGAACTGCCGGGGACACCGAACGTGCTGCGAGCCCTGGTCTTCGAGCGCGTGGCCAACGCCGATGCGGACCGTATCGCCGTGCTCGAGTTCGACGTCGACGACATGACCGGCGAGGAGATCGCACTCGCGAGCGAGCGCCTGCGTTGCCTCGACGGCGTGATCGACGTGTCGATTGCAACGCGGCAGGGCAAGAAGGGACGCCCCTCGACCGAGTTCCGCGTGCTCGCGAAGCTGCCCGCGATCGAGGCGGTCACGCGCGCCTGCTTCCGCGAAACCTCGACGCTGGGGTTGCGGATGCGGGAGGAGGAGCGGCGCGTGCTTGGCCGCTCCGAAGTCGCGGCATCCGTTGGCGACGCGGATGTGCGCGTCAAGCTCGCGCTGCGTCCCGGCGGCGAGCGCACGGCAAAGGCCGCACACGACGATGCGAAGACGGGCGACGGCCTGCACGCGCGCCGCGCCATCCGCGCACGCGCCGAGCGGCAGACGCTCGAAGGCAGCGACGAATGAAGGCCGCAACGATCGCCGGGGGACCGCTCGCACGGCTCGTCGCGCGTCTCGATGCGCAGCCGCGGCTCGCACTCGCGGTCAGCGGCGGCGTCGACTCGATGACGCTCGCCCATGTCGCGCAGCGCTTCTCGCGTACCGCCGCGACGATGTACCACGCCTGCGGACCGGCCGTGCCCGCCGCGGCGCGCGCGCGGGTCGAGGCGCACGGTCTGGCGCACGGCTGGGAACTCGTGCTGATCGACGCGGGAGAGATCCACGACGAGCGCTATCGCGCCAACCCCGTCGATCGTTGCTATTTCTGCAAGACCAACCTGTACGACCGGATCCGGCAGGCCACGACGGATCCGATCGCGTCCGGCACCAATTGCGACGACCTCGCGGACTTCCGTCCCGGCCTTCGCGCAGCGGCCGAGCGCAACGTCGTGCACCCCTACGTCGAAGCCGGCATCGACAAGGCGACGGTCTACGCGATCGCGGCGAGTCTGGGTCTCTCCGATCTCGAGCGGCTGCCCGCCCAGCCATGCCTGTCGAGCCGCGTGGAAACGGGCATCCCCATCGCACCGGCCGATCTCGCGTTCATCGATCGCGTCGAGGCGCGCCTCGCCCAGCGGCTGGGGCGCGAGGCCGTCCTGCGCTGCCGCGTGACCCACCGCGGCATCGTGATCGAGCTCGGCACCGCTGCAGACGCCGAGGCCGAGGCGATCGCGCGTGCGATAGGAGAGTCGGCATGCGCGACCGAACGACGCTCCTTCGCGGGTGTGCGCCCGTACCTGCGCGGTGCCGCGTTCCTGCGTGAGGCCGTGCCGTGACCGAGTTCCGCCTCGACTGGGAACGCAAGGCGCGCACGGGCACGAGCGAAGCGGTGCTGTGCGAAGCGAAGACGGCAACGCAGATCGACGCGATCGCCGCCCATGCGCGGGAGATCGGCGAGCGGCTGCTGCTGACGAGGCTCGGCCGGCGCAAGCGCGACCGGCTCGCGCCCGCGACGCGGGAGGCGATCGACTACGACGAAATCTCGCGCACGGCGGTGCTCGGCGGCATGCCACCGCCGCGTGCCGAGCGGCGGGTCGCGATCGTCGCCGGCGGCACGTCGGATGCCGGCGTCGCACGCGAAGCCGCGCGCACCCTCGCGTTCGCGGGAGAGGTTCCGACCATCGTCGTCGACGTCGGTGTCGCCGGGCTGTGGCGGCTGATGGAGCGGCTCCCCGAAATCCGCACCCACCACGTCGTCATCGCGGTCGCGGGAATGGAGGGCGCGCTGTTCAGCGTCCTCGCCGGCCTCGTTCCATGTCCGGTGCTTGCCGTGCCGACGTCGACGGGCTACGGCGTGGCCGATGGCGGCCGCACGGCGCTGTACGCGGCCCTTGCGAGCTGTGCGTCGGGACTGTCGGTGCTGAACATCGACAACGGGTTCGGCGCCGCGCACGCGGCGCTGCGCATCCTCGGTTCGCAGCCGGCCGCGGCGTAGCGCGCCGGCGGGGCGCTAATTTAGCGGGACCTCAGGGCGAGCGCCCGCGGCGCGGCGCCTTGGCCGGCTTCCATGGTTGCGCCATCCGCGCGCCGAGTTGCAGCGTGACCCGCGCGGGATGGCTGAAGCATCGCCCGGCGAATTCGTAGCTGCGTCGGCCCACTTCCGGCAGCGCTCGGGCGGCAGCAATCGGCGAGCCCACATTCCAGACGGACTCCATGTTGGCGCGCACGAGCGCGAGCGCTTCGTGAAACAGGTCGCCGTACGCCTCGACCAGCATCTCCATGCCCTCTTCGACTGCCGCCAGCATCTGCGCACCCGCGCCATGCGGGCGGGCACGTGCCGGCAGCGCCGCCGTGATCGACGACCGATCAGAGCAGCGGCGTGGTGATCCGCTCGCCGTTCTCGTACACGACGTGCGCGCGGCCGACCAGCAGCGGGTCGAGCGGCCCGATGTGGTCGATGTCCTTGTTCGTGTAAGGCAGCTTGTGCAGCACGTAGCGCATCGCGTTCAGCCGCGCGCGCTTCTTGCAGTCGGACTTGATGACGGTCCACGGCGCATCCGCCGTGTCGGTGTAGAAGAACATCGCCTCCTTGGCCTTCGTGTAGTCGTCCCACTTGTCGAGCGAGGCCAGGTCGATCGGCGAGAGCTTCCACTGCTTCAGCGGGTGGCGCTCGCGCTCGTTGAAGCGCCGGCGCTGCTCCTCGCGGCTCACCGAGAACCAGAACTTGATCAGATGCACGCCGCTGCGCGCAAGGTTGCGCTCGAACTCCGGCGCCTGGCGCATGAACTCGACATACTCGTCGCTGCGTGCAGAAGCCCATGACGCGCTCGACGCCGGCGCGGTTGTACCAGGAGCGGTCGAACAGCACGATCTCGCCCGCGGTGGGCAGGTGCTGCACGTAGCGCTGGAAGTACCACTGGCCGCGCTCGACTTCGGACGGCTTCTCCAGCGCGACCACGCGCGCGCCGCGCGGATTCAGGTGCTCCATGAAGCGCTTGATCGTGCCGCCCTTGCCGGCCGCGTCGCGACCCTCGAACAGGATCACGACCTTCTGCCCGGTCTCCTTCACCCACGCCTGCAGCTTGAGCAGCTCGACCTGCAGCCGGTACTTCTGCCTCTCGTAGCTCTTGCGCGACATCAGGTTCCGGTACGGATAGCCCCCCTCGCGCCAGTCGTCGGCCAGTTCCTCGTCGGCCCGCCCGGCGAGATCCTCGACGCGGCGGCGCTGCTGGTCCAGAAGGCGCCTCATCAACGCCATCGCCTCCGTGGGCGAACGGCCGGAAAGGATGTCCTGCAATGCCGCGACCTGCGCCTCCTGCGCGGAATCGACGTTCTCGTCGACGGCGAAACCCTCGATGACCGCCGGACTGCCGAGGGGTCCGATGTCGCCGGCGGTCACGGGTCGAACACCGCTCGGGCGGCGCTCCGGCGCGGCGACGGGGGTCCTGCGGGTCGCGGAGGCGGTTTTTCGCTTGACGGTCATGGCCAGGTCCTCGATGCGTTCCGGCGCGATCGCGCCTGTCGTCCCAATGATCGCGTGCCGGCAACCCGCCCGGTGTTGCGCTAAGTCACTTTTCGGCGAGGTTGCGGCAGATTGTCGCACCGCAACGTCGGGCCGGGCGGACTGCATTGCCCCGCGCAGTAAGATGCAGTCTTTTCCCCGCCATGCACCGAACTGCATGGCGAGAACATCCGGACAATGAGCCGTCTGCGCGCCACCTATCGCATCCGCGCCCCCGCCTCCGAGGTCGCGTCGATCGCCGACAACCTTGCGCTTGAACAGAGCGTCGAGGTCGCCGCCCGTGTGGTGACCGACCCGTTCGTCGCCGCCGAGGTGATGGGACGGGTCGAGATGATCTGTCCGCAGGGCGAGGGTGACGTCCGCACGGTCGACACTCCAGCTCGCCACCGCGACCACCGGCTGCGACGTCGCGCAGACGATCAACATGCTGTTCGGCAACAGCTCGCTGCACGCGCACGTCGAGCTCGTCGACGTCGACTTTCCCGCCCGATTTCCTCGCGCGCTTCCCGGGCCCGCGCTTCGGCATCGCCGGCATTCGCGCAAGCGCTCGACGTGCACGGCCGCCCGCTCGACCTGCGCCGCGCTGAAGCCCCAGGGCTTGTCCAGCGACGCGCTCGCGGCGCTGTGCCACACGCTCGCCGCGAACGGCGTCGACGTCGATCAAGGACGATCACGGCCTGGCGGACCAGGCCTACGCGCCGTTCGCCGAGCGCGTGCAGCGTGCCAGCGCGCGGTCGAGCGTGCGTCCGCGAGACAGGGTCGAGCGTGCCTCTACGCGCCGAGCCTCGTCGGGTCGCCGCGCGCGCTCGCCCGCCAGGCGCGCATCGCGCGCGACGAGGGCGCGGGTGCGTGCTGATAGCGCCCGCGCTGGTCGGCATGCCGGCGTTCGACGAGCTGGTCGAGCGCGACTCGACGTGCCGGTGCTCGCGCATCCCGCGTATGGCGGCGCCGCGCGGGTCGCCCCGCCGCTGTTGATCGGCAAGATCTTCCGCTGGCTCGGCGCCGACGCCGTCATCTTCCCGAATTTCGGCGGGCGCTTCGCGTACACGAGCGACGATGCGCCGCATCGCGGCCGGCACCGGCGCATCGTGGGGAGCGTATCGGCCGTCGCTGCCGGTCCCCGCGGGCGGACTCGCGGTCGAGCGCGTCGAGGAACTCGTCGCGTTTTACGGAGTCGACGTCATGCTGCTGATCGGCGGCTCGCTGCTGGCGGCGGGCGACCGAGGCCCGCCCGCACGCGCGCGTTCGTCGCGGCGAGCGCGGGTTGCCGCGCAGCCGATGCCTCGCCGCGCGCCGTGGTGTCGAACAGGAAACCGCGAGGAGCGCACGCACGCCCCCCGAGGTTCACCGTCCGCAATCCGGATCGCTGCGCTGGCGCGGCGTGGATGTCCGGAGTACAAGCGCGGCGGCGCGCGCCGTCTCGCGACGTCACGCGGCAGGTCCTGTTCGACGACGCCGTCGTTGCGCTGCCAGCTGCGTTATTTCGAGATTGCCCCGGGTGGCGACACGACACTGAACGGCACGTGCACGCGCATGCGGTCGTGATCCAGTAAGGCCGCGGCCGACCGTTGGCGATCAGGTGTTCGACGTCGCGCCGCTCGACCTCGTGTACGTCCCGGCCTCGACCGGCATCAGTTCCGCGCGACACCCACCAGGCGCTCGGCTTCCTCTGCATGGTGAATTCCACCCGCGATCGGCCCGAGCTTCCCGACGAGCGGACGCTCGCTCGCTTGCGTGGAGACCCGGTGATAGCGGCGTTCATCGCAGCCTGAAGTCCGGTGCCCCCGCCGCGTCGGCCCTTGTTCGCGTCGCTCGGCTCGCAGAGTGTCGGTGCCCTGGCGATCGTCCTCGCGGGCTGCACGAGCCTGCCGCCGCAGGACCCGGCCGACGCGATTGCATCCAGCGATCTCGCATCGCGCTGCCGGCGTGCCTATCGCGCGCTCGACGCCGCGGCCGGGGCGGCCGGAGTGCGCGATGCGATGGCCGCGCGTGTCGAGGATTTCCCCTATCTGCGCGTCGATCGCCTGCACGCGAGTTTCGCCGGAGAGCCACTCGTACCGGAAGCTTCCGTTGCTTGGGTCGCCGCGTTGCAGAAGCTCGATTCCGACGCACGGCTGATCGAGATCGGCAATCTGCCGCCAGAACCGAC
>CAVVRH010000037.1:0-72300 GCA_963750585.1 uncultured beta proteobacterium | reverse complement strand
GTCGGAGGACATCTACGCCGGCATCGAATGGGCGGCGGAATCCGACGGGGCGAAGAAGGTGATCGATTTCCTGATCAAGGAGCTTGGCGTCAAGAAGATTCGCTTCCCGGCGACCTCGGGTATCGGCATCAAGCCGGTCTCGCGCGAGGGGCTGAGCGGCTGGTGCGCAAGGCCATCCAGTACACGATCGACAACGACAAGCCGTCGATGACGCTCGTGCACAAGGGCAACATCATGAAGTTCACCGAGGGCGCATTCCGCGACTGGGGCTATGCGCTCGCCGAGAAGGAGTTCGGCGCGAAGTCGCTCGATGGCGGCCCGTGGATGACCTTCAAGAATCCCAAGACCGGCCGCGACATCGTCGTCAAGGACGTGATCGCCGACGCGTTCCTTCAGCAGATCCTGCTGCGGCCCGCCGAGTACAGCGTATCTCCACGCTGAACCTCAACGGCGACTACATCAGCGATGCGCTCGCGGCGCAGGTCGGCGGGATCGGCATCGCCCCGGGCGCTAACCTGTCCGACTCGGTCGCGATGTTCGAGGCGACGCATGGCACCGCGCCGAAGTACGCGGGCAAGGACTACGTGAATCCGGGCTCCGGAAATCCTTTCCGCCGAAATGATGCTGGTCCACATGGGCTGGAAGGAGGCCGCCGCGCTGATCGTCAAGTCGATGGAAAAGGCGATCCTCGCGAAGACCGTCACCTATGACTTCGCGCGCCTCCTGCCGGGCGCCACGCAGGTCTCGTGCTCGGGCTTCGGCGAGGCGATGATCAAGCAGATGTGACGCCAGCGGGCGCTCCGCCCGCTCGTTCCGTTCCGGCAGCCCGCCCGCGTGGCGGGCTGTCGCTTTTCCAACGCGCGGCGGCACCCGCCACTGCGGCCCGACCGTCGGCGCCGTGGCGAAAAAAAGGCCTGCGTCGCCGCAGGCCATTCGTGTCACCGCACCTCATCGGTGCGGTGACGTCACGTCGTCAGGCCGACTGGATATTCGATGCCTGCTTGCCCTTCGGCCCCTGGGTCACTTCGAAGCTGACCTTCTGGCCTTCCTTGAGGCGTCTTGAAACCCTGCATGTTGATCGCCGAGAAGTGCGCGAACAGGTCCTCCCCGCCGTCGTCCGGCGTGATGAACCCGTACCCCTTCGCGTCGTTGAACCACTTGACGGTTCCGGTTGCCATACAGCGTGTTCCTTCGAAACTGTCGAAATGTCGTTCGGCGGTCCAGGACTACGGGCGGCAAGCACATCGGTACTGCGCGGTGCGGCGTGGTACAGCGGCAAACCGGAACGGCAGCGACCTGGGTCCAAACGCCATCCTTGTACGCGTAATTTTGTCCGGGCGTCAAGCACCCGGCCTCCCGTCGGGTTTCCCCTTGATAATTCTGTTGCAATCATAAAACATACCCCCATCTAAAGGCGGTCTCCGGCGTCCCAGCATGGCGGTACACGAGCAGCAAGGCGGTCTCCTCGAGGCCCAGAAAGCCAAGGTCAAACCGCCTCCCTTGTACAAGGTGCTGTTGCTGAACGACGACTACACGCCAATGGACTTTGTGGTCGTGGTCCTGCAGACTGTATTCGGGATGAGCCGGGAGAAGGCCACGCAGGTAATGCTTCAGGTTCATCGCGAAGGCATGGGCGTCTGCGGCACCTTCACCCGGGAAGTCGCAGCCGCGAAGGTGGATCAGGTGATCGGCATCGCGCGGCAGCATCAGCACCCGCTGCAGTGCACGATGGAGGAGACTTGAGCGTTAACGGGATTCCGGCGGCATCGCGCCGTCCATCCCCGCACGACGGAGCAGGACGATGATCGCGCAGGAACTGGAAGTCTCCCTCCACATGGCTTTTGTCGAGGCTCGGCAGAAGCAGCATGAGTTCATCACCGTCGAGCACCTGCTGCTGGCGATGCTCGACAATCCCTCGGCTGCGGAAGTGCTGAAGGCTTGCGGCGTGGATCTCGAGGAGCTGCGGGGCGTGCTGACCGACTTCATCAACGAGCACACACCGCGGCTGCCCCCCCATTCCGACGCCGACACGCAACCGACCCAGGGTTTCCAGCGCGTGATCCAGCGCGCGATCCTCCACGTCCAGTCGTCCGGCAAGAAGGAAGTGACAGGCGCCAACGTGCTCGTCGCCATCTTCGGCGAGAAGGAATCGCACGCCGTCTATTTCCTCAATCAGCGCGGGGTCACGCGGCTCGACGTTGTGAACTACATCGCGCATGGCATCACCAAGACGCCGCAGTCGAAGCCCGACAAGCCGGATGCCGCGAAGGACGAAGGCGAAGGCGGCAGCGAATCGCAGGGCGCTCTCGACGCTTATACGGTCAACCTGAACGCTCTGGCGAAGGCGGGCAAGACGGATCCGCTGATCGGTCGCGAGCACGAGCTGGAGCGCGTCGTGCAGGTGCTCTGCCGTCGCCGCAAGAACAATCCGTTGCTGGTCGGCGAGGCCGGCGTGGGCAAGACGGCGATCGCCGAAGGGCTCGCGCGCCGCATCAACGAAGGCGACGTGCCCGACCTGCTGCGCGAATACCAGGTGTATTCGCTCGACATGGGCGCGTTGCTCGCGGGCACCAAGTACCGCGGCGACTTCGAGCAGCGCTTGAAGGCGGTGCTGAAGCAGCTGACCGAGAATCCGAAGTCGATCCTGTTCATCGACGAGATCCACACGATCATCGGTGCAGGGGCTGCGTCGGGCGGAACGCTCGATGCGTCCAATCTGCTGAAGCCCGCGCTTTCCACCGGTGCGATGAAGTGCATCGGTGCGACGACCTACAACGAGTACCGCCAGATCTTCGAGAAGGATCACGCGCTGTCGAGGCGGTTCCAGAAGGTCGAGGTGCCGGAGCCATCGGTCGCCGAAACGGTCGAGATCCTGAAGGGACTGAAGTCGCGCTTCGAGGAGCACCACGGCGTCAAGTACGCGCCGGCGGCGCTCACCAGCGCGGCCGAGCTCGCGGCGCGGTTCATCAACGACCGGCACCTGCCCGACAAGGCGATCGACGTGATCGACGAAGCCGGTGCTGCGCAGAAGATCCTGCCGAAGTCGAAGCAGAAGAAAGTGATCGGCAAGACGGAAGTCGAGGAGATCGTCGCGAAGATCGCCCGCATCCCGGCGAAGAACGTGAGCTCGGACGACCGCAATGCGTTGAGGACGCTCGACCGTGACCTGAAGAACGTCGTGTTCGGGCAGGACAAGGCGATCGACGCGCTGGTCAGCGCGATCCGCATGGCTCGCTCGGGTCTTGGCAATCCGCAGAAGCCGATCGGCAACTTTCTCTTCTCCGGCCCGACCGGCGTGGGCAAGACGGAAGTCGCGCGGCAACTCGCTTACTGCCTGGGTGTCGAGCTGATCCGCTTCGACATGTCCGAATACATGGAACGCCATGCCGTGTCGCGACTGATCGGCGCGCCGCCGGGCTACGTCGGCTTCGACCAGGGCGGGCAGCTCACGGAAGCGGTCACCAAGCATCCTTACAGCGTGCTGCTGCTGGACGAGATCGAGAAGGCACATCCGGAAATCTTCAACATCCTCCTGCAGGTGATGGACCACGGAACGCTGACCGACAACAACGGGCGAAAGGCGGACTTCCGCAACGTCACGATCATCATGACGACCAACGCGGGGGCGAGCGAGCTCGCGCGCTCGACGATCGGCTTTGCGACCGAGCACGAGGCCGGTGACGAAATGGCCGAGATCAGGCGACTCTTCACGCCGGAGTTCCGCAATCGCCTCGACGCCACCGTATCATTCGCGTCGCTCGACAGCGAGGTCATCCTGAAGGTCGTCGACAAGTTCCTGCTCGAGCTGGAAGCCCAGCTGCACGAGAAGAAGGTCGAGCCTTCGTTCACGCCGAAGCTCAAGGCCCATCTCGCGAAGAAGGGCTTCGATCCGCAGATGGGCGCGCGGCCGATGGCGCGCCTGATTCAGGACACGATCCGCAAGGGGCTCGCCGACGAGCTGCTGTTCGGCCGGCTGGTAAACGGCGGCAAGGTGACGATCGACCTGGACGAGGACGAGAAGATCAAGCTGTCGTTCGAGGAGGCGCCGGAGGAGGCAGCCCCCGTCGCGTGAGATCGGCCGCGGAACGGGGCTCGGCTCCACAGGAAAAACGGGCGCCCCAGGCGCCCGTTTTTCGTGACCCGCAGCGCCGTTCTCCAGCGCGCTACGCGAGGCTGTCCGCCCAGATGTTCTTCGCCCACGAGAATGCGTACTCGCCCTCGAGCGGCGTCCATCCGGGCGAGAGCCCGCCCGCACCCTGCACGGCGATGAACGTCTTCTTGTCCCTGTCGTACTGGTGCACCGACGCCACGTGCATCACGTCCTTGTCGGTGACGAAGCTGTAGCAGGTGTTCGTCACCACCGGAGCGTCGTTGACCGCTCGACCCGTCAGTATCGCGACGATCGCCGCCGCACACACCTTGGCGTGCTGGTTCGCCATGTGGCCGGACTTCGGCATGGCCGGTGCGATCTGGATCGCATCGCCCAGCACGTGGATGTTCTTGACCTTGACCGATTCGAAAGTCAGGAAGTCCACCTCGCACCAACGATTGTTCGCGGTGACCACGCCAGCCTGCCGGGCGATGTTGCCCGCGCGCTGCGGCGGGAGTGCGTTCAGCACATCGGCCTTCACGTCGTCCGCGGTCTCGAATTTCGCCGTCTTCGTCCGCGGGTCGACATCGGTCATCACGTGGTTGTTGCGGTACTCGACGATGCCCTTGAATTCCTCGGCCCACGCCCGCTTGAACAGCGCTCCCTTCGACGTGACGTCCGGATTGCCGTCGAGAATCAGAACCTTGCTTCGTGGCTTCGCGCGTTTGAAGTACCACGCGACCTGGCAGGCGCGCTCGTAGGGACCCGGCGGGCAGCGATAAGGCGCGACAGGAATCGTGATCGCGTACACGCCGCCGTCGGGCATCGCCTCGAGTTGCCGGCGCAGTGCGACCGTCTGCGGCCCGGCCTTCCATGCATGGAATATCTGCTCCTGCGCGGCCGTGTTGTTGAGCCCCGGCACCGCCTCGTAGATGAAGTCGATGCCAGGCGACAGTACGAGCCGATCGTACGGCAGCACCGTCCCGCTCGCCAGGCGCACCTCGCGCTTTTCGGGATCGACCGCGGTCGCGGTGTCCCGCACAACCTTGACGCCGTGGTTCTTGGCGAGACCGTCGTAGCTCACGGTGAGGTCGGCGATCTGCTTGCTGCCGCCCAGAACCAGATTCGACATGGGACACGAGACGAAGGCCGGGTTTGCCTCGACCAGCGTGACGTCCACGCGCCCTTCGCTCCACATCCGGATGTACTTGGCCGCCGTCGCGCCGCCGTAGCCGCCGCCGATGACCACGACCTTGCCCGCTGGCGGCCCGCCGGGGGTGGTCGCGCAGCCGCTGACCGCCGCCGTCGCGCCGGCTGCCGAGAGCGCCTTCAGGAAATCGCGTCGCTGCATGCTCATCGTCGTCTCCCTCAGCGCGTCTTCTGCGCGGCGAACCAGCCGGCAACGAGGTCGATCTGCGCATCGGTATAGCCCTTGGCGAGCTGCGGCATGATCGTCCCTTGCAACTTGCCCCCCTTGTACTCGGTGAGCTTGCGCACCAGTTCGTCTTTCGATTGTCCGGCGAGCGAGGCGACGACGCCCTGAGAGACGCCGCCGGTACCGTGGCAGTTCGCACAGGTCGCGGCGAGATTCCGCGCAAGGTTGGGATCTGCCTGGGCGAATGCAGGAAGGCTCAAGGCCGCGCCGAGCGCGGCCATTGCCGTGGCGGCGGAAACGGGATTGCGCACGAGAATTCTCCTGAAGGTCTGCCGCCCGGGGTGCGGCGCAGCCGTAGCATAATCGTGCGCGCCGGCGTCTGTCATGCTTTTCCGGCGACGTGCAAGATGTTTGGCGGCGCAAGCAACCCGGGGATGCCCGCGCCGCTACGATAACCGCCCCGAAGCACGCCATGCCTTCCTCATCCGATACGAGTTCGCCCGCCGCACGGCCGCAGCTCCGCTTCCACGGCGCCGCCGGCGAAGTGACCGGATCGTGTTGCGAAGTCACATGGCAGCGCGCCCGCTTCCTCGTCGACTGCGGCATGTTCCAGGGTGGCCGGGAGGCCGATGCGCGCAACGAACGCGCGCTCCATTTCGTCTCCGGCATGCCGGCGTTTGTCGTGCTGACGCATGCGCACATCGATCACTCGGGACTCTTGCCGCTGCTCGCGGCGCGCGGCTTTCATGGCCCGGTCTACGCGACGCCCGCAACCTGCGACCTGCTGGAAGTGATGCTGCAGGACTCCGCGCACATCCAGGAAAAGGAAGCGCAGTGGCGCCGGGAGCGTGCAGCTGCGCCGGCACGTTCCGGCGAGCGGGGGCGCGCCGGCAACGACGGGCCGCTCTATACGATCGAGGACGCGAAGAAGAGCCTTGCGCTCCTGCAGCCGCGGCGCTATCGCACGCCGTTCGAGCCGGCCCCCGGTCTCCGCGTGCAGTTTCACGATGCCGGCCACATTCTGGGCTCGGCGATCGCCCAGGTTTCATGCGGCAGTGGAGACGCGGCGCTTACGCTCGTCTTTTCCGGCGACCTCGGGCAGCCCGGGCGGCCCGTGCTGCCCGATCCCACGCCGATCGCACACGCCGACGTGCTGGTCGTCGAATCGACTTATGGCAACCGGCTGCACAAGACCCTCGCGCAGACCATGGAGGAACTGACCGCGGTCCTGGGGGCGACGCTCCGGCACGGAAACATCGTGATCCCGGCGTTCGCGGTCGGCCGCACGCAGGAGATCCTGCATGTCCTCGCCCATCTTGCGCAGCAGGGTGCCGTGCCGCCGCTCAATGTGTTCGTGGACTCGCCGCTCGCCACCGCCGCAACGCGAATCCACGCGCGTTACGCCGACATGCTCGACCGCGAGACGCGCGAGCTCACGGCATGGCAGCGCGGCCACCCCGAGCGCATGTCCGTGCGCTTTACCGAGACGCCCGAGGATTCGATGTCGCTCAACCGCATCCGATCCGGCGCGGTGATCATCGCGGCGAGCGGCATGTGCGAGGGCGGGCGCATCAGGCATCACCTGCGGCACAACCTGCCGCATGCGAGCTCGGCGGTGGTGTTCACCGGTTTCCAGGCAAGGGGGACGCTCGGCCGCGCAATCGTGGACGGCGCGCCGAGCGTCCGGCTGTTTCGCGAGGACGTCCCGGTCCGTGCATCCGTGCACACGATCGGCGGACTGTCGGCGCACGCGGACCAGGCCGCGCTGCTCGGGTGGCTCGGCGGCTTCGGCGCTGCGCCGGCGCGAACATTCGTCGTGCACGGCGAGTCGGAGATCTCCGACGGCTTCGCGCAGCTTGTGCGCGATCGGCTGCACTGGAACAACGTCGCCGTTCCATCGCCCGAGACGACCTACATGGTGCCCTGACGCTACAATCCGCGTGGTTCCCCGACAACGCCCGCCATGACCACCGAATTCGCCACCACCGACCTGTGCGACCAGCACGGTGACGCAGTCGCTGTTGCCGCGCCCATGTTCCGTTCCTTCGGAGGCCGACGTCGTTTCAGCGGCCCGGTAGCAACGTTGCGCTGCTTCGAGGACAACTCCTTCGTCCGCTCGCTGCTCGAGCAGGATGGTGATGGCCAGGTGCTCGTGGTCGACGGTGGCGGCAGTCTGCGCTGTGCGCTCGTGGGCGACCAGCTCGCGGCACTCGGCGCAAGGAACCGCTGGTCCGGGATCGTCGTCAGCGGTTGTGTGCGCGACACCGCGGCGCTTCTGCAATGCGACATCGGCATCTTTGCGTTGGCGGCGCATCCGAGGCGCAGTCAGAAGCGCAACGTGGGGGAGCCGGGTGTTGCCCTCCATTTCGCAGGCCTTACCTTTCGCGCGGGCGAATGGGTATACGCGGACGAGGACGGCTTGGTGTTGTCGCCCACACGACTCTAGCCACCCCCAGAATCGCTTTCCGATCGACCAACGGTCGCTCCGCGAGGCGGTCCAGGGCGCGCTGGGCGCCTATCTCATTGACTGCATTGACGGTACTGACCGCACTCGCGCCTGCGGCAAATGCGGTTGGAGCGCGCCGGCTGACACTCCCCGAGCGCAATGCAGCAGCTTTTGCGGGCAATTGCGCCGCGCAATTTCCACGATGCGGAATCGCTTTTTAAGCTTTTGATTTGTATGCGACATTTTCATCGTGCGCTGCACGAATTTCGCTTGAAAGCTTATCCGGGCTTTGCTAACGTCGGGGTCGTCACGAGCGTGCATCCGGCATCGGAGGAAGCACGCCAAGCAGGGCTTGGGTTTTCCACCCGATCCATGCCCGCCCGACCGGTCGAGCGATCCTCGCCGGTCCGTGCCGCGAGGTGCCGGCAACTGGGTTTGCCGTCCTCTTCGCAACGTGGCCGACGTCGCGCTTCACGAGCGCGTCGCCGGCCGCTGACCAACGTGCCGGGCGCGTGGCTGCGCCATGCGCCGGCGTGGCCAACGAGCATTGATTGGGAGCGGTTGCAATGAACTACGATCTCGAAGCAGCACGGCTCAAGAAGGACTGGGCGGAAAACCCGCGGTGGAAGGGCATCAAGCGCGGCTACACGGCGGAGGACGTCGTGCGCCTGCGCGGCTCGATCCACATCGAGCACACGCTCGCGCGCCGCGGCGCGGAAAAGCTCTGGAAGCTCATCAGCGAGGAGCCGTTCGTCAATTCGCTCGGCGCGATGACGGGCAACCAGGCGATGCAGCAGGTGAAGGCAGGTCTCAAGGCGATCTATCTGTCCGGCTGGCAGGTGGCCGCCGATGCGAACATCGCCGGCGAGATGTACCCCGACCAGTCGCTCTATCCCGCCAATTCGGTGCCGCACGTCGTGCGTCGGATCAACAACGCGCTGATGCGCGCCGACCAGATCCAGCACATGGAAGGCAAGGGCGACATCGACTTCTTCGCCCCGATCGTCGCCGACGCGGAAGCCGGTTTCGGCGGGGTGCTGAATGCCTTCGAGCTGATGAAGGCGATGGTCGAGGCCGGTGCCGCGGGTGTGCACTTCGAGGACCAGCTCGCATCGGTGAAGAAGTGCGGCCACATGGGCGGCAAGGTGCTCGTGCCGACACGCGAAGCCGTCGAGAAGCTGGTCGCCGCGCGACTCGCCGCCGATTGCATGGGCGTTCCGACGATCCTGCTTGCGCGCACCGACGCGGAAGCGGCCGACTTGCTCACGTCCGATGTCGACGCGAACGACAAGCCGTTCTGCACCGGCGAGCGCACGGTCGAAGGCTTCTACAAGACGAACAACGGCCTCGATCAGGCGATATCCCGTGGCCTCGCGTACGCTCCGTATGCGGATCTGATCTGGTGCGAGACGGGCAAGCCGGACCTCGAGTTCGCGAAGGCGTTCGCCGAGGCGATCCAGGCGAAGTTCCCGGGCAAGATGCTCGCGTACAACTGCTCGCCCTCGTTCAACTGGAAGAAGAATCTCGACGACGCGACGATCGCCAAGTTCCAGCGCGAGCTTGGCGCGATGGGCTACAAGTTCCAGTTCATCACGCTCGCCGGCTTCCACAGCCTCAACTACTCGATGTTCAACCTGGCGCACGGCTACGCCCGCCGCCAGATGAGCGCGTTCGTCGAGTTGCAGGAGGCCGAGTTCGCCGCGGCCGAGAAGGGCTTCACCGCCGTTCGCCATCAGCGCGAAGTCGGCACGGGCTACTTCGATGCGGTGACGACGACGGTCCAGGGCAGCAACGCGTCCACGACCGCGCTGTCGCACTCGACCGAGGACGAACAGTTCTTCGACAAGAAGAAGGCCGCAGCTGCGGCATAACGCCTGCGAGTTGCCCATGACGGAAGCCGTGTCCGCGCGAGCGGGCGCGGCTTTTTTGTCGTTGGCGCTGCCGCCCCGCGCGCGGTAGTTGTCGGTATGCTCGGCCCACCGTTGTGCAAGCGCGGGCGTTCCAACGACGCAAGGCGAGTCGCTGACCGGATCGCCGCGTCCGCGGAAGTGGCCTCGCCTTGATCTGCGTCGTATCACCGCCGCCGCACGCGGCGTAGCGTTGGCCCGTTGAAAGGACCGGGAATCGGAGACCATGCGGCGGAATCATCCTGCGTATGCTGTGGCACGAACGGCGTTGGCCACAGTCCCCGTCACGTCGTCTGGCGATGCATGAGCTGCGGGTTCGGCAGCAAGCAAAGCCCCGCAGCCGCATGGCAGGCCGGTCCAGGTCAGGTAGGAGTTGATCGTCCTCGACCTGTTCCGGAGCTGGAAGGCGGCGCTCGCTGGCGGCCAGCCGGACGCCCATGGCAGCGCCCGGGCGCAGTGACGGCGCCGGTCTGCGAGGCGCTCATGCCGGCCGGCCGGACGGACGCGCCGGCGCGCGACTTGACAGAGATGGGCTGCCGACAATGCTGACCCTCCTTCCGCCGGTCATCCGGGGCGCGATCGCGGCGCTGCTGCTCGGGATCAACACGCTCGCCTGGTGCAGCCTGCTGTTCGTATTCGCCGTCGTGAAGCTCGTTCTGCCATTCAAGTACGTGCGGGCCCGGGTCGACCGGATCCTGAATGCGATCGCAACGGCGTGGGTCGCGTGCAACAGCGCCTGGATGCGACTCACTCAGCGTACGCAATGGGATGTCGCCGGCTTCGAGACTCTGCGGTCCCGCGGCTGGTACCTGGTGAACTGCAATCACCAGTCGTGGGTCGACATCCTCGTGCTCCAGCATTTGCTTAACCGGCGCATCCCGATGCTCAAGTTCTTCCTCAAGCGGCAGCTGATCTATGTACCCGTCATCGGGATTGCGTGGTGGGCACTCGATTTTCCCTTCATGCGGAGGCATTCCGACGCATATCTCAGGGCGCATCCGGCGAAGCGGCTCCAGGACCTCGAGGCCACGCGCAAGGCCTGCGCGAAGTTCGCATTGATACCGACCAGCGTGATGAACTTCGCCGAGGGCACGCGTTTCACGCGCGCCAAGCATCGGTCCCAGCGCTCGCCCTATCGGCATCTGCTGAAACCGAAGGCAGGTGCGCTTGCGCTGGCCATGAGCGTCCTGGGCGACCGGTTCGGCTCGCTCCTCGACATCACGATCGTCTATCCTGCGGGCGCGCCGACCTTCTGGCAGTTCCTGTGCGGATGTGTCCCGCAGATCACGATCCGCGCGCGAGAGGTCGTGATTCCGCCGGAATTCCGCACGGGGAACTACGAAGGCGACCCGAAGTTCCGCAAGACGATCCAGCACTGGCTTGCGGATATCTGGCAGCAGAAGGATCGGCAGATCGACGCGTTGGTGCGCGAGCCGCTCGAGAAGGTGCCTCAATCCGCGTGATGCTGCGCGCCCGGCGGCGCGCGGGCGGCGGCACGCATGCGCTTGCTCAATGCGTGACTTGCGCCGGATCCTTCGAGCGGGTGTAACGCGAACGGCGAAGGAGTTCGAGCGTCGCGTCGACCGCCTGAGCGCGCGCGAGATCTGCCAGCTCCGGCGACGAATGGCCGCAGACCGCGCGGCAGAACTTGGTCGTCGGTCCCTCGAAATCGCAATGCGACGCACCGTGGATCTGGTCGGAACGTAGCAGTGCCGGCGCCGCATCGGCGAATCGCCGGCCGCTGCCGAACAGGTTGCAGATCGACGGCTCGGCGAGCAGCACGACGGCCGCCGAGTGCATGCGCGCAGCGGCCCTGGCGCCGCTGCCCGTGCGGTCCACCGGATCGAGTCCGATCCAGCCGGCCAGCCCCGGCAGCTCGGATGCAGCGACGATCGTGGCGAGCCCGCCGGCGGAAGTACCGATCAGGACGACACTCGACCGCGGGATCGGCGGCAACCCGACGGCGCCGCGCTCGATCTTGCGCACGAACCCGGCGAGCGCATCGCCGTTGCCCCAGTGGTCGGCAACGCTCGGAAGGTCGGGAACGACCGCGGTGACTCCGGCTTCGGCGAGGGCACGGCCGAGGTCGCGATGTCGCGAGCGATCGCGCGAGAATCCGTGCGCGAGCATGGCAACGCCTTCCGACTGCACGAGCGAGGGGGTGTACACGTCCACCTCGACGGTTTCGCCGCCAAGTTCGGCCGATAGGGTACGAAACGCGAACGCCGTCGAATGCGCGTCCGACACAAACGCGCGCAGTAGTAACAAAGCGATAATGGCCAGGCGGTACATCGCAGTACGGTCGCGAGGCTAAGCATGCCGCGCCGCGACTGAGTGTGCGGGTCGCGGCCGCGCGGGCCTCGATCGGAGGTTCCTGAACGGCCCGGACACGCGTTCGGTTGACCCCTGCACCCGCCGCATGGCCCCCTTTCGTCGCGACTTGCGGCGCCCGTGGCGGCCGGCCGACGCTGCACATTCGGCGAGACGGCTCCAGGGTGGGCAACCTTCTTGCCGTGGCGGCTCCCCGGCGTTAGTTTTGCGGCGTGAGATTGCCCACGACCGAACGGCCCGACCGAATGCGAGTCTTTTTCGCGCTCTGGCCGGACCCGGACGCGGTGCGGTTGATCGCCGATCTCGCGCAGCAGGTCACGCGCGAGCGCGGTGGACGCGCCACCCGCACGGACAGCCTGCATGTGACGGTGGCGTTCATCGGCGAGATCGCGCAGGGGCGCCTGCAGGGACTGCGCACGGCGGGTCATCGCGCGGCCTCTGCCACGCCGTCCTTCACGCTCGTCCTGGACCGGGTCGGCGGCGCCACCCGAGGTGGCCTCGCTTGGCTCGCGCCGGCGACGCTCCCACCCGCGCTCACGACGTTGCACGAGGAACTCGATGCCGAGCTCGCGCGCGCAGGATTCCCGATCGAACGTCGGTTGTTCCGGCCGCACGCGACGCTCGCGCGGCGCTGTTCGCATCCGGTCGAGCGACGCGAATCGACGCCCGTCGCGTGGACCGTGGATCGGCTCGCGCTGGTCGAGTCCACGCCGCAACCGGGCGGGTCGCGGTACGAGACGATTGCCGCGTGGCCGTTGTGCGTGCCCGCCGATCAGTCGACCGGCATGGTGTAGTTGAGCCCGAGCCTTCCGCCGTCCGGATAGATCGTCTGGCCGGTCAGGTAGGACGCATCGTCGCTCGCGAGGAACGCGGCGACCGCAGCGACCTCGTCGGGTTCGCCCAGCCGCCCGAGCGGCGTGCGGGAAAGGATCTTTCGCTTGGCTTCGTCGCTCCCCAGAACCGCCTTCCGCGCCATTTCCGTCGCGATCGTGCCGGGGCCGATCGCGTTGACACGGATGCCGTGCGGTGCGAGCGCGATCGCCATCACCCTGGTGAGCTGGTTCACGCCGCCCTTGCTTACCACGTAGGGCACCTGGTTCGGGATCGCGAGCACCGCATTGACCGACGACATGTTGACGATCGCGCCACGGACGCCGCGCGCGACCATCGTGCGGGCGACAGCCTGCCCGCAAAGGAACATCGACTTCAGATTCACCCGCAGCACGCGGTCGAAGTCCTCCTCGGCGAGTTCGAGGAAGTCGCAGGCATGCGTGATGCCGGCGTTGTTGATCAGGATGTCGATCCGGTCGGTGTCGTCGAGCACGTGATTGACGAGCGCGTCGACGTCGGCCTTGCGGGATACGTCGGCGGCGACGAATGCCGCACCTGCGATGCGTGTCGCGGCTTCCGCACCGGCCTTGGCATCGCTGTCGCCGAGCACGACGCGCGCACCCTCGGCCGCGAGGCGCTGCGCACAGGCGAATCCGATGCCGCGGGCGGCGCCGGTGACGATGGCGACGCGGTTGGCAAGGCGCGAAGGTGCATTCAAGGCAGGCTCCGGCACGGGCGCGTCATTGCATCTGCGACCCAAGGTCGACGAAGTCGCGCGCGACGATGTCCCAGTCGGCGTCGGGCGTCTTGTCCTTCGCCTGGTGCGGTCCGTATTCCGTCGGGCGCGGCACGAAGGCGGTGGCGAGCCCGCACGCCCGCGCGGCCTTCAGATCGTCGTTGTGTGCGGCACACAGCATCACCTCGTAGGGTGCAACGTGCATCAGCTTCGCGACGCCGAGATAGGTCGCCGGCTGCGGCTTGTAGGCCTGGAACAACTCGACCGAGAAGATCGCATCCCACGGCAGGCCGCCGAACTTCGCGAGATTCGCGAGCAGCGCGAAGTTGCCGTTCGACAAAGGGCCGATCACAAAGCGTGGTTTGAGCGCGGCGAGTCCCGCCACGACGTCGCGCCATGGCTGCAGGCGGTGCCAGCCGAGATTCAGTTCGGCGTGGACTTCCTCGGGGAGATCGCCGAGCCCGAACTCTGCCAGCAGCAGGTCGAGCGATTCGCGATGCAGCGTGTCGAGTGGCGTCCAAGGTCGCCTGCCCGCCCGGCATTCCTGCATCTGCGGCTGGTAGCGGCCGCGCCAGGCGTCGACCAGTCCTGCCCAATCGGCCACGAGCCCACGCTGCGCGCCGAAGCGCTCGAACATCGCGATCAGGCTGCCGCGCCAGTCGACGCAGGTGCCGAAGACGTCGAAGACGATGACCTTGATGGCCATCTGGAGGATCGCCATCGCAATGTCAGGTCGATCCGGTGGCGACCGGACGCGACGGGTCGGCGCACCATTCGCTCCACGAGCCGGGATAGAGCCGTGTGCCTGGCAATCCAGCGACTTCCATTGCGAGGATGTTGTGGCACGCGGTCACGCCGCTGCCGCACTGGTGAACGACACTTGCGAGCGGCGTCGTGCCGAGCAGCTGCGCAAACTCATCGCGCAGCACGTTGCCCGGCTTGAAGGTTCCGTCGGGGTCGACGTTCAGTCCGAACGGGCGATTGCGCGCGCCGGGGATGTGGCCGGCGACCGGATCGAGCGGCTCCGTCTCGCCGCGAAAGCGTTCCGGGGTCCGCGCATCGACGACGGTGAGCGAAGCATTGCCGAGACTCGCGAGGATCTCGTTCGCGTTGACGATCGGCGCCAACGGTCGTTGCGCAATGCCGGCGCGTGGCGGCGTACGGATCTCGGCGGTCACCGGCCGGCCTTCGCGACGCCACTTGTCGAAGCCGCCGTCGAGCACCGCGACCGCCTCATGCCCGAGCCAGCGCAGCATCCACCACAGCCGCGATGCGTACATTCCCGGCCCCTGGTCATAGGCGACGACCTGTGTGTCCGCAGCGATGCCGAGCCGCGCGAAGAGTTCCGCAGCCGCCTCCGGCGACGGAAGCGGATGGCGGCCGTTGCGCCCGGTCTTCGCCGCCGAGAGGTCGCGGTCGAGATGCGCGAACACGGCGCCGGGAACGTGCGCCGCATTGTACTGATCCTCGCCCCAGCGCTCCGGTTGCGAGAGGTCGTGGCGCAGGTCGATGATTCGCCATGCGTGGTCGGCGAGGTGCGCAGCGAGCACGGCCGTTGAAACCAGCGTCTTGTGCATGATGCGGGGCTCGAGGTCGGTCGTTGGTCACGGGCGGATCGGGTCCGGAACGGTGCGGGCCAACACGCAGGGCCATGATACCGGCAGCGACGATGAGCGCAATGCCGACCCACGCAACGACGAATGCGATCGCGACGAGGATGGCAGTATCCCCTTGCGGTAACATGATTCGGTCCGCTCGACGGACCTAACCGAAGGCGCCATGCTGCGTTTCGTCCTGACCCGCCTCTCGCTCGTCATTCCCACGTTCGTCGGGATGACACTGCTCGCGTTCTTCCTGATCCGCCTTGTCCCGGGTGACCCGATCGAGACGATGGCCGGTGAGCGCGGGATCGACCCGGTTCGGCACGAGGCGTTGCGCAAGGAATACGGGCTCGACCGACCGGTGCTCGCGCAGTACGCGATCTACGTCGGCCGGGTGCTGCACGGGGACCTCGGAAAGTCGATGATCACGCAGGAGCCGGTCGTGCGGGAGTTCGCCTCGCTCTTTCCCGCGACGATCGAGCTCTCGCTGTCCGCAATCGTGTTCGCGCTCGTCACCGGCATTCCGGCGGGAATGATCGCCGCCGTGCGGAGGAACTCGTTCTTCGACCACGGCGTGATGGGTGCGTCGCTCACCGGCTATTCGATGCCGATCTTCTGGTGGGGGCTGCTGCTGATCCTGCTGTTCTCGGTGCAGCTCGGCTGGACGCCCGTGTCAGGCCGCATCGATGTCAAGTACTACATCGAGCCGGTGACCGGGTTCCTCACCGTCGATTCGCTTCTTTCGGGCGAATGGGGCGCATTCCGCTCGGCGCTTTCGCACCTCGTCCTGCCGATGATCGTGCTCGGGACGGTCCCGCTCGCGATCATCGCGCGGATGACGCGCTCGTCGATGCTCGAAGTGCTGGGAGAGGACTACATCCGCACGGCCCGCGCGAAGGGCCTGTCGAAGTTCCGGGTCATCGGCCTGCATGCGTTTCGCAATGCGCTGATTCCGGTCATCACGGTGATCGGCTTGCAGGTTGGCGTGCTGTTCACCGGAGCGATTCTGACCGAGACGATCTTTTCGTGGCCCGGGGTCGGCAAGTGGATGATCGAGGCGATCAACCGCCGCGACTATCCGGTGCTCCAGGGAGGCCTGCTGCTGCTCGGGACCGTCGTGATGGCGGTCAACCTGCTGGTGGACGTCACCTACGGCGTGATCAATCCCCGCATCCGGCGTTCGTGATGACCACTGGCGCAACTACCGTCGCGGTCGACGTTGCCGCGCCCCCCAGCCCGCTGAGGGAGTTCTGGGGCTACTTCAGCGCCAATCGCGGTGCGGTCGCCGGCCTTGTGATCGTGGTCGGCGTTCTGCTCATTGCGGCATTCGCGAACGTGCTTGCGCCGTACCCGCCGGACCTCACGAACAATGCGGTGTTCCTCAAGCCGCCGGCGTGGCAGGCCGGCGGATCGTGGGCATATCCGCTCGGCACGGACGCAATCGGACGGGACATCCTCTCGCGCCTGATCTTCGGCGCGCGGCTGTCGCTGCTGATCGGGATCGCGGTGGTCGCGCTGTCGATCGTCTGCGGCATCGCGCTCGGCCTCGTGGCAGGCTTCTTCCGCGGCATGACCGAGATCGCCATCATGCGGCTGATGGACATCATCCTGACGCTGCCGAGCCTGCTGCTCGCGATCGTGATCGTCGCAATCCTCGGCCCGGGGCTCATGAACGCGATGCTCGCCGTGGCGGTCGTCGTGCTGCCGCACTATGTCCGCATCACGCGTGCGGCGGTGATCTCGGAGACCGCCAAGGACTACGTGATGGCGGCGAAGGCGAGCGGAGCGAGCCGAATGCGCCTCATGTTCAACGAGGTGTTGCCGAACTGTGCGGCACCACTGATCGTGCAGGCTTCGCTCGGCGTCTCCACGGCGATCCTCGACGCCGCGGCGCTGGGTTTCCTGGGGCTCGGCGCGCAGCCGCCGGCGCCCGAGTGGGGAACGATGCTCGCCGACGCGCGCGAGTTCGTATTGCGCGCTTGGTGGGTCGTCACGTTTCCCGGCCTCATGATCCTGATCACGGTGCTCGCGTTCAACCTGCTGGGCGACGGCCTGCGCGACGCGCTCGATCCGAAGCTCAAGCAATAGGCGGCCGGGCGACATGGCGCTGCTCGAGATCGAGGACCTTTCCGTCGCGTTTCCGTCGCGCGGCAGCGTCCTGCACGCCGTCGACGGCGTGAGCCTCTCGCTCGACGAGGGCGATGTCCTGGGCATCGTCGGCGAATCGGGCTCGGGCAAGAGCGTCACGATGCTTGCGCTGATGGGGCTCGTCGCGTTTCCGGGCCAGGTGCGCGCCAGGCGCCTCGCGTTCGGGGGGCGCGACCTTCTCGGCCTATCGGATGCCGAGCGCCGGCGCATCGTCGGCAAGGACATCGCGATGATTTTCCAGGAGCCGACGACGAGCCTCAATCCGTGCTTCACGATCGGATTTCAGCTCGTCGAGTCGCTGCGGCTGCACCTCGGGATGGATCGCAAGGCCGCGCGAACTCGCTCGGTCGAGTTGCTGGAGCAGGTCGGCATTCCCGCCGCGGAGCGTCGGCTGGGCGACTTCCCGCACCAGCTTTCCGGGGGCATGAATCAGCGCGTCATGATCGCGATGGCAATCGCCTGCAATCCGAAGCTCCTGATCGCCGACGAGCCCACGACCGCGCTCGACGTGACGATCCAGGCGCAGATCCTCGACTTACTGCGCGAGCTGCAGAAGGCGCGCGGCATGTCGCTCGTGCTGGTCACGCACAACATGGGCGTGGTCGCCGAGATGGCGCGCCGTGTGGCGGTGATGTACGCGGGGCAGGTGCTGGAAGAACGCCTCGCCGACGAGCTCTTCGCGCGCCCGCAGCACCCCTACACGGCCGCGCTGCTCGCGGCGATGCCCGAACGCGGCTCCGGGGAGAAGCGGCTCGCGACAATTCCCGGCGTCGTGCCGGGACTGTACGACCGTCCTGCAGGATGCCTGTTCGCGCCGCGCTGCCAGTACGCAACGGCGAGGTCGTGCGCGGTGCGGCCGGAGCTCCACCGCGTCGATGGCGGCCTCGTTCGCTGCCACTTCCCGCTCGGCGATCCACATCGGGCCGAGGCGATGGCGCAGGACTCGCCGGTGGCCGGGGTGCGCGCATGAGCGATCCGATCGCAAATTCCGAGACGTGCATCGATGAACCACCAGGCCTGACCGGTCCCGCGGTCGAGGCGACGGAACTGATGCAGGTCTATTCGATCCGGCGTGGCATGTTGCGGGAGCCCGCGCGGCTCGTTGCGGTCGGAGGCGTCTCGTTCACGGTCGATCCGGGGCGCACGCTGGCGGTCGTCGGCGAGTCGGGCTGCGGCAAGTCCACACTTGCACGGATGGTCGCGCTGCTCGAACGCCCGACCTCGGGTGCGCTCCGCGTGATCGGCGTCGATGCGGTCGATCCGCCGCCAGAGCGGCGCGTCGAGCTGCGCCGCTCGGTGCAGATGGTCTTCCAGAATCCGTACGGTTCGCTCAATCCGCGCAAGAAGATCGGGGCGATCCTCGAGGCACCACTCGAGATCAATACCACCATGCCTGCGGGCGAGCGCTCGGACCGCGCGCGGGCGATGCTCGCGAAAGTGGGCATGCGGCCGGAGCAGTACGTGCGCTACCCGCACATGTTCTCGGGCGGGCAGCGACAGCGCATCGCCATTGCACGGGCGTTGATGCTGAACCCGGCGCTGGTCGTTGCGGACGAGCCCGTATCGGCGCTCGACGTCTCGGTGCAGGCGCAGGTTCTGAACCTGATGGCCGACCTCCAGGATGAGCTCGGGCTGGCCTACCTCTTCATCTCGCATGACCTCGGCGTGGTGCGGCACATCGCGCACGAAGTGCTGGTCATGTACCTTGGCCTGGCGATGGAGCAGGGACCCAAGGCGCGGATATTCGCCCAGCCGCTGCATCCCTACACGCAGGCGCTGCTTGCCTCGGCCCCCGGTCTCGGCGGGCGCGGCCACCCGGCGCGGGCCATGCTGAAGGGCGAACTGCCGTCGCCGCTCGATCCGCCGCCGGGTTGCGTGTTCTCGACGCGCTGCCCGCACGCGACCGATCGCTGCCGCGCCGAGCGTCCACTGCCGCGCCCGCTCGACGAGCGGCGAGTCGCCTGCCATCATGCGGAACGCTTTCTCGAACCCGGTCACGCCACGGCCGACCGAACCGGGCTGCCGCCGATGCAGCCTCACTTGACAGGAGGGAATCCATGAAGCAACCCGATTCGCATTCGCGCCCGCGCCTGCGCGCGCTCATCACCGCGCTGGCGGTGCCGGCGCTCGTCGCCGCGGCGCCGCTCGCGGCGAAGACGCTCGTGTTCTGCTCGGAGGGCAGCCCCGAAAATTTCTACCCCGCGATCAACACGACCGGAACGTCGTTCGACGCAAACAGCCAGATCTACAGCCGCATCGTCGACTTCGAGCGCGGCGGAACGACGGTCGTGCCTGGACTGGCCGAGCGCTGGGACATCTCGCCCGACGGCAAGGTCTACACGTTCTATCTCCGCAAGGGGGTCAAGTGGCACAACCACCGTGCGTGGAAGCCGACGCGCGACTTCAACGCCGACGACATCGTCTTCGCGATCGAGCGGCAGTGGAAGGAGTCGAACCCCTACTTCAAGGTGACGAGCGCCAATCACTCGTACTTCAACGACATGGGGATGCCGAAGCTCCTGAAGTCGGTCGAGAAGGTCGACGACTACACGGTACGCATCACGCTCGAGCGCCCCGAGGCGCCGTTCCTTTCGAACCTTGCAATGGAGTACGCGGGCATCCAGTCGAAGGAATACGCCGACGCGATGTTGAAGGCGGGCACGCCGGAAAAGATCGACCAGGAACCGATCGGCACCGGCCCGTTCTACCTCGTTCAGTACCAGAAGGACGCGATCATCCGCTACAAGGCGTTCCCCCAGTTCTGGGGCGGCAAGGCGACGATCGACGACCTGGTGTTCGCGATCACGCCGGACGCGTCAGTTCGCTGGGCGAAGCTGCAGAAGGGCGAATGCCATGTGATGCCGTACCCAAACCCGGCCGACCTTGACGCAATCCGCAAGGATCCGAACGTGCAGGTGCTGGATCAGCCGGGCCTCAACGTCGGGTATCTCGCCTACAACACGGCCAAGAAGCCGTTCGACGACGTGCGCGTGCGCAAGGCTGTCAACATGGCGATCGACAAGAAGGCGATCATCGACGCGGTCTACCTCACCACCGGCATCGCAGCCAAGAACCCGATACCGCCCAGCATGTGGTCCTACAACAATGCGGTCAAGGACGATCCTTACGATCCCGCGGCCGCGAAGAAGCTCCTTGCCGATGCCGGCTATCCGAATGGCTTTTCGACCGACCTCTGGGCGATGCCCGTGCAGAGGCCCTACAACCCGAATGCGCGTCGGATCGCCGAGCTGATGCAGGCGGACCTTGCGAAGGTCGGCATCACCGCCGAGATCAAGAGCTTCGAGTGGGGCGAATATCGCAAACGCATGCAGAACGGCGAGCACCAGATGGGCATGCTCGGGTGGACCGGTGACAACGGGGACCCGGACAACTTCCTGCATACGCTGCTGGGCTGTGACGCCGCGAAGACCAACGGCAGCAACGTCGCCAAGTTCTGTTACCAGCCGTTCGAGGAACTGGTGCTGAAGGCCAAGTTGCTTTCGGATCAGAAACAGCGCACCGACCTCTACATGAAGGCCCAGCTGATCTTCAAGGAGCAGGCACCGTGGTTCACGATCGCGCACGCGGTGCAGTTGAAGCCGGTGCGCAAGGAAGTGAGCGACTTCAAGCTCTCGCCCTTCGGCCGGCACACGTTCTACGGCGTGGACATCAAGGAGTAGACGAGCGACTGCGGCTTGCGGCGCGCCGGATTACGGTCACCACCGACAGAACCCCGTGCGCTTCGCGGCGCACGGGGTTCTTCTTTCGCGTGAGGCGCAGTCGATGGGGCGGCCCACGGCGCTGCCACAGTGCGATGCCGCTCGCGAGCGGCGCGAACGGAACGCCGCGCCGCGTGCTTCAGAGCTGCGCGATATGGGATTCCATTTCGCGCCGATAGAACTCGTGGAAATGCTGCATCCCGTCTTCCATCGGGCACTGGTAGGGGCCGACTTCGCTGCGGCCCTGCGCAAACAGCGCCTTGCGACCCGCGTCCATGCGCTCGCCGATTTCATCGTCCTCGACGGCCGTCTCCCGATACGCGGCCTGCTCCGCCTCGACGAATTCGGGCTCGAACAACGCGATGTCCTCGGGGTAGTAGAACTCGACGACGTTGAGCGTCTTGTCGACCGCCTTGGGGATCAGTGTGCTGATCACGAGCACGTGCGGGTACCACTCGACCATGATGTTCGGGTAATAGGTGAGCCAGACCGCGCCGTGCGCGGGCACTTGGCCCTGGTAGTACTTGAGCACCGCCTCGTGCCACTTCGCGTAGGTCCTGGTGCCGGGCTTCGCGAGACCGTTGTTGATCCCGACCGTCTGCAGCGACGCCCACGGGGCGAACTCCCACTTCAGGTCAGCGCAGGTGACGAAATGCCCCAGCCCCGGATGAAAGGGCGCGACGTGGTAGTCCTCGAGGTAGACCTCGATGAAGGTCTTCCAGTTGTAGTTGCACTCGTGCATGTCGACATGGTCGAGCACGTGGCTCGAGAAATCGAAATCGCGTGTCGTCAGCGAGGCGAGATCCCTGGCGACGTCACGCGGCCCGTCGAACAGCAACCCATTCCAGTTCTGGAGCGGCGTGCGGCCGAGGTTGAGGCACGGCTTGTCCGCGAAATGCGGCGCACCGAGCAGTTCACCCTTGAGATCGTAGGTCCAGCGGTGGATCGGACAGACGATGTTCTGCGCGTTGCCCTTGCCCTTCAGCATGATCGCCTGCCGGTGGCGGCAGATGTTGGAGAGCAGCTCGATGCCCTGGACATTGCGCACCAGCGCCTGCGCGTTGTCGCGCCCGGCGAGCGCGTAGTAGTCGCCGGGTTCGGGAACCATCAGCTCGTGGCCCACGTACCCCGGGCCGCGAGGCAGCAGCAGGCGCTGCTCCGCCTCGAACACGCGCGGATCGCAGTACCAGGACGCAGGAAACTGGGAGGCCGCGCGCTGGAGATGCGCGGCCGTGGCGAGGTTCGACATGACCCTGACCTTTCGTGGTTGCCACACCGGTGGTTGCAACACCAACCCAACCCAACAACCCGGGACGATTGCATCCATCGCGTTGATTCCGATGGTGCCCCGGACCGCTTTGCTAAGTCGGCCGCACGAAAGCTTCGTTCAAGGCCGCGTCGCCAAAACGTGCTAGTATATGAGGCCGCACGAGCCCACGTCAACACATTGTGTCGGGCTCGCGCCAGCCAGATTGCGCGCATTGACGCGCCACAACGGCGTCGCTCCGTTGCCCCGTAGGCTCGTGGTTGCCCATCTCGCCCACCTATGACGAAGACTGCCGACACGCCAACAAGTTTCGAAAGCGCCCTATCCGAGCTGGAAGCGATCGTCGCGCGCATGGAAGGCGGCCAGCTGCCGCTCAAGGAGTCCCTCGCCGCGTACGAGCGAGGCGCGCGCCTGCTGCAGTATTGCCAAGTGGCGTTGCGTGACGCGCAGCAGCAGGTCGAGATTCTCGAGAAGGGTGTATTGAAGGGCTTCGCACCGGAAATCGCGGACGATGCATCCTGATCTCGATTGGGCGGTCTGGTCTGGCGAGCGGCAGCGGCGTGTCGAGCACGTGCTGGATGAGGCGCTTCCGGCGCTCGCGCCGCCCGCGCCGCGTCTGGCCGAGGCGATGCGTCATGCGACGCTGGGCGGCGGCAAACGCATCCGGCCGCTGCTCGCCTACGCTGCGGGTGAGCTGACCGGGGCCGACGCGAACGTCGTGGATGCGCCCGCGGCGGCCGTCGAATTGATTCACGCCTATTCGCTCGTTCATGACGACCTGCCGAGCATGGATGACGACGCGCTGCGTCGCGGCAAGCCCACCTGTCACATCGTGTTCGGCGAAGCCACTGCGCTCCTCGCTGGCGATGCACTGCAGGCGCTGGCGTTCGCGGTGCTCGCGCGCTCGCGCTTGCCTGACCCGGGCCTGGCTTGCGCGCGGCTCGCCGCCGCGGCCGGTTGCGACGGCATGGCGGGTGGGCAGGCGATCGATCTCGACGCGGTGGGGACGACGCTGGCGATGCCCGAACTCGAGACGATGCACCGGCTCAAGACCGGCGCGCTGATCGGCGCGGCCGTTCGGCTGGGCGCGATGGCCGGCCGGACGCTGACGGCGACGGAGGAAGCGGCGCTCGACGCCTATGCGCGCGCAGCGGGGCTCGCGTTCCAGGTGATCGACGACGTGCTCGACGTGGAGGGCTCGTCCGGTTCGCTCGGCAAGACGGCCGGCAAGGACGCGGCCCGGAACAAGCCGACCTACGTCTCGCTGCTGGGACTGGAGGAGGCGCGACGGCGCGCCGAGGCGCTGCGGCTGGAGGCGCACGCGGCGCTCGCGCCATTCGGCGGCGGTGCGCGTCGCCTGGCCGAACTCGCCGACTGGATTGCGCTGCGCAGGAACTGACGCCAACGGATCGGCCATGCCCTACCCACTGCTCGAGTCGATCGACAAACCCGCCGACCTGCGCATGCTCGCGCGCACCGATCTGCCGCAGGTGGCGCGCGAGCTGCGCGCGTTCCTGCTTGCGAGCGTTGCGCAGACGGGCGGGCACCTCTCGTCGAACCTGGGCACCGTCGAACTCACGCTCGCACTCCATTACGTCTTCGACACGCCGTTCGACCGAATCGTTTGGGACGTGGGGCACCAGACCTACGCGCACAAGATCCTTACGGGCAGGCGTGCGGAAATGTGCAGGTTGCGGCAATTGGGAGGACCGTCCGGCTTCCCGCGGCGCGCCGAAAGCGTCTTCGACACGTTCGGCACCGCGCACTCTTCCACGTCGATTTCCGCGGCGCTCGGCATGGCGCTCGCCGCGCGCATGAAGGCCGAGCCGCGGCGCGTCGTCGCGGTGATCGGCGACGGCGCGATGAGCGCGGGCATGGCGTTCGAGGCGCTGAACAACGCCGGTACCGCGGGCGCCGACCTGCTGGTCATCCTGAACGACAACGACATGTCGATCTCGGAGCCGGTGGGGGCGCTCAACCAGTACCTCGCCCGCGTGCTCTCCTCGCGCCTGTACAACACGATGCGCAAGGGCGGCAAGGAAGTCCTGGCGAAGCTGCCGCCGGTCAAGGAGCTCGCGAGGCGCTGGGAAGAGCACATGAAGGGCATGGTGCTGCCCGGCACGCTGTTCGAGGAATTCGGATTCAACTACATCGGACCGATCGACGGGCACGACCTCGAGCTGCTTGTCCCCACGCTCGCCAACGTGCGCGCGCTCAAGGGGCCGCAGCTGCTGCACGTGGTGACGCGCAAGGGCTGCGGATATGCGCGCGCCGAGGAGGACCCGATCCTCTACCATGGCGTCGCCAAGTTCGACCCTGCGGTCGGCATCGTGCCGAAGGCCGCCGGCAAGCCGACCTACACGCAGGTGTTCGGTGACTGGCTGTGTGACATGGCGGCGCACGACTCGCGCCTGGTGGGGATCACGCCGGCGATGCGCGAAGGGTCGGGCATGGTGCGCTTCTCGCAGGAGTACTCCGACCGCTATTTCGACGTCGGTATCGCCGAGCAGCACGCGGTGACGTTCGCGGCCGGGCTCGCCTGCGAGGGCATCAAGCCGGTCGTCGCGATCTATTCGACGTTCCTGCAGCGTGCCTACGACCAGCTGATCCACGACGTCGTGCTGCAGAACCTCCCCGTGGTTTTCGCGATCGATCGTGCAGGCATCGTCGGCGCCGACGGCGCGACGCACATCGGCGCATTCGACCTCTCCTACCTCCGCTGCCTGCCCAACACCACGGTGATGGCGCCCGCGGACGAGCGCGAGTGCCGCATGATGCTGACCACGGCATTTCGAATGGACACGCCCGCCGCGGTGCGCTATCCGCGTGGCACCGGACCGGGCGTTGCGATCGACCCGGCGCTCACCACGCTTCCGCTTGGCAAGGGCGAGATACGGCGCGAAACGAAGCGACGGCATCACCGCATCGCGATCCTCGCGTTCGGGGCGCCGTTGTCCGCCGCGCTGGGAGCAGGCGACGAGCTGGATGCCACCGTCGCCAACATGCGCTTCGTCAAGCCGCTGGACGTCGACCTCGCTCGCACGCTCGCGCGCTCGCACGATGCGCTGGTCACCGTCGAGGAGAACGTCGTTGCCGGTGGGGCGGGCAGCGGTGTTGCGGAAGCGCTTGCGGCGATCGGCGAGAGCGTGCCGATCCTGCATCTGGGGTTGCCCGACCAGTTCGTCGATCACGGAGACCCGGCGCTGCTGCTCGCGCAATGCGGTCTGGACTCCAAGGGGATCGCAGCGGCGATCACGGCGCGGTTCGCGCCGCGCACGCCGGAGGCGTGGAACAAGCCCGCGGCCGCCTGATGGCCGCACGTGCCGTCGATGCGGTAATCTTGTCTCGCGTCGCAATCCACCATGAACCGTCCCGAGCGACCTTCGCAGCTAATCCCGATCCCTGACGTGCAGGCGGGGCCGGACGACCGTGAGCTGTCGATCGATCAGGTCGGCATCCGTGGCCTGCGCTATCCGCTGCCGTTCGCCGACCGGGATGGCGTACCGCTCGCGACGATTGCCACGTGCAACGTATACGTGGCGTTGCCGGCGGATCGCAAGGGCACGCACATGTCGCGGCTCGTCGCCTTGCTCGAGGAGCGCGCCGCGCCCGGCGCCGACCCGCTCACCGTCGCGAACCTGCGCTCGTTGCTGGAGGCGCTTGTGCTGCGCCTCGACGCGCCCGGCGGCCGCATCGAGCTCGCATTCCCGTACTTCGTGCGCAAGATCGCGCCGATCTCCGGTGTGGCGAGCCTGCTCGATTACGAAGTCAAGCTGGAGGGCGAGCTGGGCCCGGACGGCTATGAGCAGACGGTGACCGTCGCGGTCCCGGTGACATCGCTCTGTCCCTGCTCGAAGGAAATCTCGGACTATGGCGCGCACAACCAGCGCTCGCTCATCACGATCACGGCGCGCGAGCGCGAGCCGGTGTTCCTCGCGGAGTTGCTGCGCCTGGCCGAGGAGCAGGCCTCGGCGGAGCTCTACGGAATCCTGAAGCGCGCCGACGAGAAGTACGTGACCGAACTCGCGTACAACAACCCGCGCTTCGTCGAGGATCTCGTGCGCGGTGTTGCGGCACGTCTTTCCGCCGATCCCCGGATCGGCGCGTTCGTCGTCGAGGCCGAGAACTTCGAGTCGATCCATAACCACAGTGCCTACGCGCGGATTGCGCGAGGGCTCTAGGGAGCCTCTGCACAAGTGCACACGAATGCGCTGCAGGGCCGAATGCGGATGAATGCGAGACGCGCGACGAAGGTCGTAGCCGAGCCTACGATGCCGAGGAGCGCGGCGAAGCAGGCGCCGCATTCGGCAGCAGCCCGGAGGGACAGGCGGTTCGGGCGGTCTGCTTTGTCGCGAGGCTTGCCAAGGGGGCCGGCCATTGGCTGCGCCTCGCTTCGCGCATCCCATCCCGAACCGCCTGTCGCAATCGCGCGCACTTGTGCAGAGGCTCCCTAGAAGCCTCGATTCCGGGTTCGCCCGATCGTTCGAGGCGCAATGGGCGGCCATGCTGCGCTGCTCGGCATGTCGCTGCTGCTAAGATCGCACATCCAGCACCGCTTGCGCCGTTGCCGACGTTGCTTCCCATGCGTCCCGTCGTCGTCTTCCGTTTTTCCCCGGGTGATGAGCCCGGTCGTTTCGCCGAGTGGCTCGATGCCGCCGGCCGGCCCTGGCGACTGGTCGCGCTTCACGAGGGCGCGCCCGTGCCACGCAATGCGGATTCGTTCGCGGGCATCGGCATGATGGGTGGCCCGATGAGCGTCAACGATGCGCTGTCGTGGGTTGCCCCGATGGAGCGGCTGCTGCGCGACGCGGTGGCGCGCGACGTGCCGGTGATCGGGCATTGCCTCGGCGGGCAGCTGCTCGCGAGGGCGCTCGGCGCCACGGTGTCGCGCGTGCGCCAGCCCGAGATCGGCTGGATCGACGTCGAGCGGTGCGCGCCGCAGGGTGCCGAGTGGTTCGGCGGCCGTGCGCGCTTCACAACGTTCGAATGGCACTACGAAGGTTTCGAGATGCCGCCGGGTGCGACGCGCGTGCTGACCAATCGCTTCAACGCCAACCAGGCCTACGTGCTGAACGATCGCCACATCGGTTTCCAGGGACACATCGAGATGACCCGCGACATCGCGCGGAACTGGGTGAACGTTTCCGGGGACGAGTTGCCGGCGCAGTCGACCGCTGCCACGCAGACCGCGGCAGAGATCCTGCGCGATCTCGACGCGCGCGTCACCGCGCTCAATGCCGTTGCGGACGACGTGTACGCGCGCTGGGCGCGCGGGCTCGCGCACTGACCGAAACCATCGACGCCGCGCCGTGTCCGCGATCCGCCCGCTGCCGGACCTCCTCGTGAACCAGATCGCCGCGGGCGAGGTTGTCGAGCGGCCGGCGGCGGCGCTCAAGGAGCTGATCGAGAACAGCCTCGACGCCGGTGCCACGCAAATCGACATCGATCTCGCCGGCGGCGGCGTAAGGCGCATTCGTGTCGCGGACAACGGTGCGGGGATCGAGCGCGAGGACCTGCATTTCGCCGTCGCACGCCACGCGACGTCGAAGATCGCCACGCCTTCGGACCTCGAGGCGATAGCGACGCTGGGCTTCCGCGGTGAGGCGCTTGCATCGATCGCGTCGGTGTCGCGCTTCGCGCTCGCGTCGCGTGCGGCGGGCAAGCCGCACGCATGGCGCATCGAGGTCGAAGGCGGGACGGTCGCGCCGGTCGCGCCGGCAGCGCTCGCGACCGGGACCACGGTGACGGTCGAGGAGCTGTTCTTCAATACGCCGGCCCGGCGGAAGTTCCTGCGCACCGAGCCCACCGAGTGGGCACACTGCGAGGAAACGCTTCGCCGCCTTGCGCTTGCGCATCCCGAGGCGGGCTTCACGCTGCAGCACAACGCCCGTGCGCAGCAGCGGCTGCTGACCGGCGGCCGGCGCGCGCGCGTCGAAGCGCTGCTGGGCGAAGCGTTCGCCGCGAACGCGGCCATCGTCAATGTGGAAGCGGCCGGCGTGCGACTCACGGGTTTCGCCGCGCGCCCGGCCTACGCCACGCAGGGCGCGACGGCGCAGTACGTCTTCGTCAACGGCCGGTTCGTGCGGGACCGCATGCTTTCGCATGCATTGCGCGAGGCATATCGCGACGTGCTGCATCACGACCGCCAGCCATCCTATGCGTTGTGGCTCGACATCGATCCCCGCCGGGTCGACGTCAACGTGCATCCGCAGAAGACCGAGGTGCGTTTTCGCGATGCCGGTGCGCTGCATCCGCTCGTGCGTCACGCGGTCGAGCGCGCATTGGCAGTGACCGCGGCCGAGCAACCGGCCGTGTCGGCTGCCGACCGGCTCGGCGTGGCGGGCGCGCGCACGCCGCCGCTTGCGCCCGAGATGGCGCCCGGCGAACGCGCGGCGGCGGACTTTCGGGCGGCGGCGCGCATCCATGGTGGAAGTCAGGGCGGGCTTCAATTGACTGCCGCCGAGCCCGCGGCCTTCTACGCGCGGCTTTTCGGACCGCGCGAGCGCGTCTCCGGCGCGCCGGCGCTTCCGGAAACAGGCGACGATCATCCGCTGGGCTTTGCGCTGGCGCAGTTGCACGGCGTCTACGTGCTGGCGCAGAATCGCGCCGGGCTCGTACTGGTGGACATGCATGCGGCGCACGAGCGCATTGTCTACGAGAAGCTGAAACACGCAGGTACCAATTGCATGCCGGTGCAGCCGCTGCTCGTTCCCGCGGCCTTCGCGGCGGATGCGCTCGACGTCGCGGCCGTGGCCGAGTACGAAGCCGCGCTCGCCGAGCTGGGATTCGCGATCTCGCCGCTCGGCCCCGGCACGCTTGCGGTACGGGGCATCCCGGCTCCGCTCGCCGATGCGGATCCGACGACGCTCGCTCGGGCCGTGCTGGCCGACCTCCGCGAGTTCGGCGGCACCGAGGTGCTTGCGGCGCACCGGGAGGAAATCCTTGCGACCATGGCGTGCCATGGATCGGTGCGCGCCAATCGAAGCCTCGCAATCCCCGAGATGAATGCACTGTTGCGCGAGATGGAGGCCACCGAGCGCGCCGGCCAGTGCAATCACGGCCGGCCGACCTGGTATCAGTTGACGCTCGCCGACCTCGACCGGCTGTTCATGCGCGGCCGCTGACTGGCGCAGCCATGCCCCGCCATGCGCTCCTGCTCATGGGGCCCACGGCCTCGGGCAAGACCGAGCTTGCGCTCGCACTCGCCGCGCGACTTCCCGTAGAGATCGTCAGCGTCGATTCCGCGCAGGTCTACCGCGGCATGGACATCGGCACGGCGAAACCCGATGCCGCGACGCTGGCGCGTGCGCCGCATCACCTGATCGATCTGGTCGAGCCCACGGAGCGGTACTCGGCCGGACGTTTCCGGGCGGACGCGCTCGCGGCGATGGAAGCGATCGCCCTGCGCGGGGGGACACCGCTGCTCGTCGGCGGCACGATGTTGTACTTTCACGCGCTGACCGCAGGGATGGACGAGCTGCCGGCAGCGGATTCGTCGATTCGTTCGGAGATCGACGCGCGCGCGGCAGCCGAAGGCTGGCCCGCGCTGCACGCGGAACTCGCGCGCGACGATCCGGCAACGGCTGCCCGTCTCGCGCCGACCGATGCGCAACGCATCCAGCGGGCACTCGAGGTGCTGCGTCTCACCGGCGTGCCGCTCTCGGCGCATCACGGACGGCGCTCGGCGATTCCGGGCTGGCAGCTTGCGGCCATCGCGCTTGCACCCTCCGACCGTGGGTGGCTTCATGCGCGCATCGCGACCCGGTTCGAAGGCATGCTAGCGCACGGACTGGTCAACGAGCTCGCGTCGCTGCGCAAGCGCCACGCGCTTTCGCCGGACATGCCCTCGATGCGGTGCGTCGGCTACCGCCAGGCGTGGGCGCACATCGAGGGCGAATACGACGCCCGCGAGCTGCGCGAGCGTGGCATATACGCCACGCGGCAGCTCGCGAAGCGGCAACTCACGTGGCTGCGCAAGTTCGAGGCTGAGCGGTTCGACTGCCTTGCGCCCGACCTCGCGCTGCGCGTCACGACGGCTGCGGCGCGCGTGCTCGATCGCTAGCTCGTCCGCTGCCGCGGAGGCCATCGAGGAGCGGTCCGTGTGGTACGCTCTAAGGCTATTTTTCGAATGTTGAGCGGCCATGCCTGGCGCGACGCTTTACGACAAGCTATTCGACAGCCACGTCGTCCGAACCGAGACGGACGGAACCGCGCTGCTCTACATCGATCGCCACCTCGTCCATGAGGTGACGAGCCCGCAGGCATACGAGGGATTGAAGCTCGCGGGACGCGCCCCCTGGCGCGTCGGCTCGATCGTCGCGACCGCAGACCACAACACGCCGACGAAGGATTGGGACGCGGGCATCCGCGACCCGATATCGCGACTGCAGGTCGAGACACTCGACGCCAACATCCGCAGCACCGGGGCGAAGGCCTATTTTCCGTTCCGCGACCGCAGGCAGGGCATCGTGCACGTGATCGGGCCGGAAAACGGCGCGACGCTTCCCGGCATGACGGTGGTGTGCGGAGATTCGCACACCAGCACGCACGGTGCGTTTGCGGCACTGGCGTTCGGCATCGGCACGTCCGAAGTCGAGCACGTGCTCGCGACCCAGTGCCTGCTGATGAAGAAGGCGAGGTCGATGCTGATCCGCGTCGACGGGCGGCTTGCGCCGGGCGTGACCGCGAAGGACCTCGTCCTCGCGATCATCGGCCGCATCGGGACCGCAGGCGGCACAGGTCACGCGATCGAGTTCGCGGGGAGCGCCATTCGTGCGCTGTCGATGGAAGGCCGCATGACCGTCTGCAACATGGCGATCGAGGCGGGCGCCCGTGCCGGCATGGTCGCGGCCGACGACACGACGTTCGAATATCTGCGCGGGCGTCCATTCGCTCCGAGTGGTGCGCAGTGGGATCGTGCGGTGGCTGCCTGGCGGACCCTGACGAGCGACGAAGGTGCCCGCTTCGATGCCACGCACGTGTTCGACGCCGCGAGCGTGCGTCCGCAGGTCACCTGGGGCACGTCGCCCGAGATGGTCGTCTCGATCGAGGAGCGCGTACCGGATCCGGACAAGGAGCGTGATGGGGCGCGGCGAACCGGCATCGAAAAGGCGCTCGCGTACATGGGGCTCGAACCCAACACGCCGATCGTCGACATCCGCATCGACAAGGTGTTCATCGGCTCGTGCACCAATTCGAGGATCGAGGATCTGCGCCAGGCGGCTGCCGTCGCGCGCGGGCGCCGTGTGGCGCCGAACGTGAAGCTCGCGCTGGTCGTACCGGGGTCGGGGCTTGTCAAGGCACAGGCCGAAGCGGAGGGCCTCGATCGCGTGTTTCGCGACGCCGGGTTCGAATGGCGCGAACCGGGCTGCTCGATGTGCCTCGCGATGAACGACGACCGGCTGGAGGCCGGCGAGCGATGCGCGTCGACGTCCAATCGCAATTTCGAGGGACGGCAAGGTGCGGGCGGCCGCACCCACCTGGTCAGCCCGGCGATGGCGGCCGCCGCCGCCGTGGAAGGGCATTTCGTCGACGTGCGTCGACTCGTCTAGTTCTTGCTGAGAGCAACATGATGAAGAACGTCGCGGAGCTGGTCGTGCTTGTCGGCCTTGCGCTCGGACTTGCCGCGTGCAATACGATCCAGGGCGTCGGCAAGGACGTCAAGGCTACGGGCACGGCGATCGAGAGGGCCGCCGATTCGGCGAAGCCCAAGTAACCGGGATCCACGATCCATGCAGCCGTTTCGCGTCCACACCGGAATCGTCGCGCCGCTCGACCGCGCGAACGTCGATACCGATGCGATCATTCCCAAGCAGTTCCTGAAGTCGATCAAGCGGTCGGGCTTCGGCCCCAACCTGTTCGACGAATGGCGATACCTCGATCGCGGTGAGCCCGGCATGGACCATGCGAGACGACTGCCGAACCCGAACTTCGTGTTGAACGAAGCACGCTACAAGGGCGCGTCGATCCTTCTCGCGCGCCGCAATTTCGGTTGTGGCAGCTCGCGCGAGCACGCCCCGTGGGCGCTTGCCGACTACGGCTTCCGTGCGTTGATCGCGCCTTCGTACGCCGACATCTTCTTCAACAACTGCTTCAAGAACGGCCTGTTGCCGATCGTCCTTGCGGAAAGCGCCGTCGATGCGCTTTTCCACGCGGTTGCGGCGTTCCCGGGCTTCACGCTCACGATCGACCTGGAGCGGCAGAGCGTCGCCACGCGCGATGCCAGCCTGGCGTTCTCATTCGACGTCGAACCCTTCCGCAAGCATTGCCTGCTTAACGGGCTGGACGACATCGGCCTCACGCTTGCTCACGCCGACGAGATTCGCGCCTTCGAAGCGAAACGCCTGGAAGCGTGCCCGTGGCTGCAATGAAGATCGCGGTCCTTCCGGGCGACGGCATCGGGCCGGAGATCGTTGCCGAAGCCGTCAAGGTGCTCGGCGTGCTGAAGCGCGAGGGCGTTCCCCTCGAGACGTCGACCGCGCCGATTGGCGGTGCAGGATACGATGGCGCAGGCAAGCCACTGCCCGAGCCGACGCTCGCGCTCGCCCAGGCGGCAGACGCTGTGCTGCTCGGCGCGGTGGGCGGTCCGAAGTACGACACGTTGCCGCGCGAACTGCGGCCCGAGCAGGGCATTCTCGGCATCCGCAAGGCGCTTGGGCTTTTCGCGAACCTGCGGCCCGCGCTTCTCTATCCGGAACTCGCAGCCGCATCGACGCTGAAGCCCGAGGTGGTTGCGGGGCTCGACCTGCTGATCGTCCGCGAGCTGACCGGGGACATCTACTTCGGTCAACCGCGCGGCCGGCGCACCAACGCGGAAGGCGAAGCCGAGGGCTTCGACACGATGCTCTACAGCGAGGGCGAGATCCGCCGCATCGCCAGGGTCGGGTTCGAGACCGCACGGGCACGCGGCAAGCGCCTCTGCTCGGTGGACAAGGCGAATGTGCTCGATACGTCCATCCTCTGGCGTGAGGTCGTCACTGCGGTCGCAGCCGAATACCCGGATGTCGTGCTGTCGCACATGTATGTCGACAACGCGGCGATGCAGCTGGTGCGCAATCCCAAGCAGTTCGACGTGATCGTCACCGGCAACATCTTCGGCGACATTCTTTCCGACGAGGCGTCGATGCTCGCTGGATCGATCGGGATGCTGCCGTCGGCATCGCTCGACGCAAGGCGCAAGGGCCTGTACGAACCGATTCATGGCTCGGCGCCCGATATCGCGGGCAAGGACAAGGCCAACCCGCTCGCGACGATCCTCTCGCTCGGCATGATGTTCCGTTACACGTTTGACCGGCCCGAAATCGCCGGCCGGATCGAGGCCGCGGTGCGCACGGTGCTTGGGCAGGGCATGCGCACCGGCGACATCGCGCTGCCAGGCGAGCGTACCGTCGGCACGGCGGCGATGGGCGACGCCGTGGTGGCTGCGATGCGGCGTGGATGACGGCGTCCCGCCTGCCGCTGATCGTCGTGCGCGTGCCGAGCGTTGGGCTGCGCCCCGCGTCGAAGTCGCGTCGGCGCCGGTACGCGGGATCGACCGGGTTTTCGGTGAATGACGGACGGGCAGGATTCTCCCTTGAGGTGATGTGATGCGTGTAGGTATCGTGGGTTGGCGCGGCATGGTGGGTTCGGTGCTGATGCAACGAATGGTCGAGGAGCGCGACTTCGAGCACATCGATCCGGTCTTCTATTCGACGTCTGCCGCGGGCGGCACCGGGCCGAGTATCGGCAAGCAGGCGCCGGCGCTGCGCGACGCCAACGATCCCAAGGCGTTCGCAGGGCTCGATGCGATCGTCACCTGCCAGGGAGGCGACTGGACCAACGACATGTACCCGAAGCTGCGCGAGGCAGGCTTCTCGGGATACTGGATCGACGCGGCTTCGGCACTGCGGATGAAGAACGACGCGGTCATCATCCTCGACCCGGTCAACCGCGACGTGATCGACGCTGCGCTCGCGAAGGGCGTCAAGAACTACATTGGTGGCAACTGTACGGTCAGCCTGATGCTGATGGGCATGGCGGGGCTCTTCCGCGCGGATCTGGTCGAGTGGATGACCTGCATGACCTACCAGGCGGCGTCGGGAGCGGGCGCGCAGAACATGCGCGAACTGTTGCTGCAGATGGGCGAGGCGCACCTCGCTGCCCAGGCGCTGTTGAACGACCCGGGGAGCTCGATCCTCGACATCGACCGGGAAGTCGCGGGCGTGCTGCGCGATCCGCGTTTTCCGACCGAGCATTTCGGCGTGCCGCTCGCGGGCAGCCTCATTCCCTGGATCGACAAGGACCTGGGCAATGGCATGTCTCGCGAGGAGTGGAAGGGCGGCGCCGAAACGAACAAGATCCTCGGGCGCGAGGGTCGTCCGCTCGTCATCGAGTCCATATGCGTGCGCGTTGGCGCGATGCGCTGCCATTCGCAGGCGCTCACGGTCAAGCTCCGCAAGGACGTGCCGCTCGCCGAGATCGAGCGGCTGGTCGCCGGCGCGAACGAGTGGGTGCGGGTCGTTCCCAACGTCCGCGACCCCAGCATCCGCGAGCTGACGCCCGCCGCCGTCACCGGCAAGCTGGAAATCCCCGTGGGACGGCTGCGCAAGCTCGCGATGGGACCGGAATTCCTGGGCGCATTCACCGTGGGCGACCAATTGCTTTGGGGCGCTGCCGAGCCGCTTCGTCGCATGCTGCGCATCGTGCTCGGGAGCTAACCGGTCCAGGTCTGGGATCGCGCGCGCTCTGCGCACGGAAGGCGCCAGGCAATCCGCAAGGCATCCGGTTGCGCCCAACAACTTCCTCCACTGGAGCGTACAATCGACGCCTTCGGGGACGCCGCTGCCAGCGCGACATCGCGGCACCCCGTGAGCGCTTCCCGGCTGTTTGGTTCGCCATGCGCGCGCTGCGGCGCATTTCGCCAACTTTAATACAGCGTGACAGCGTGGCCACCGCGGGTTGGCGCGGCTGCCGGCACGAGTGCAACACGCCAGCGGTCGCGTTCGGCAGGGGCAATACCCACAAGATCTTGGGTTGTCGCTAAACTGCGGCCCAACCGATAGCGGAACTGGTTAGGGCAACGGCACGAACCTTGCATATGGCGTGTGTCCAAAACTGCGAAAAGCTGAGCTAATACCGTGCTTTAGCTTGCACCGCTAAGCCCATGATGTTATGTTAGCTTGAGCCTCACCGAAAATCCCGAAGGGGTCGGCATGCGAGCAAAACCGATTTTGACCTACGGCCTGATTGCAGGCGCTTTGGCGCTTCCCGGGTCAGCGTATGCACTTGGGCTGGGGAAGCTCACGGTGACATCCGCACTTGGCGAACCGCTGTCGGCCCAGATCGAGCTCACATCGGCGACCCGCGAGGAACTCGATTCGCTCACGGCGCGTATTGCCGATCCGGCGCTTTATCGCCAGAACAACCGGACCTACCAGGCGGTTCTTGCGCGGGCGCGCATCAGTGTGGAACGGCTGCCGGACGGCACCTCGGTGCTGCGCGTCACCTCGCCGGTGGCGACGGCCGAGCCGTTCCTCGATCTGCTCGTCGATGCGAGCTGGGCGTCGGGACGCGTTGTTCGCGAATACACGTTCCTGCTCGATCCGCCGGGTACGATGATCGCGCAGCAGGCCGAGCCGCTGGCGCCGGCCCGCGGCGCAGCCCAAACCCAGCCCGCGGCACGTGCGCCAGCACCCGAAGGTCGTGTTGCGGCTGCGGCGCGTGCTCCTGCCGCCGCACAACCCGCGCAGGCGGCGCCGGCGGACGGCTACGCGGTCAAGCGCGGGGATACACTGTCGAAGATCGCGCAGCAATACAAGCCGCCGACGGTTTCGCTCGACCAGATGCTGGTCGCATTGTTCAATGCGAACGCCAACGCGTTCGATGGCAACAACATGAACCGATTGCGGTCGGGCGCAATTGTTTCCGTGCCCACTGCGGAACAGGCTGCGGCAACGCCGGAGCCGGAAGCCACGAAGGTCGTGCGCGCGCAGGCATCCGATTGGCGCTCCTATCGCGACCGTGTCGCCGCGTCCGCCCCGATGGGCGAAGGCGGCGAGGCTCGGCAAGGCGCGAGCGGCCGCATTTCAACGGCTGTCGAGGACAAGGCTGCGCCGGCTGTCGCAGGCCGCGACCAATTGCGTGTCTCGCGTGAAGCGGGTGTCGGCAAGGGTGGTGCCGCTGCCGTTGCCGAGGACTCCGTTGCGCGCGACAAGGCGCTGCGGGACGCCCAGTCGCGTATCGCGGAACTCGAGAGGTCGCTGAAGGACATGCAGCGCGCGCTCGAATTGCGCAACCAGACGCTTGCGCAGGCACAGCAGCAGGCCGAGACCGTGAAGGGCAAGGGCGTGGCGACGGTCCCGCCCGTCACGGTGGCGAAGGCCCCGGAGACGACCGGAGCGGAGCCGCCGAAGGCTGTCGAACCTCCGAAGGCTGCAGAGCCTGTGAAGGCCGTGGAACCACCGAAGGCCGCCGAACCGCCCAAGGTGGCTGAACCCCCGAAGGCGGCAGAACCCCCGAAGGCTCCTGAGCCGACGCCGCCAGTGGCAATTGCTCCGACACCTGTGCCGGAACCCAAGGCCGTGGAGCCTCCGAAGGAGCCCACCACGCCTGCTGTCGCGCCGAAGGCACCGCCGAAGGCTGCGCCAAAGGCCCCGGCACCCGAGCCCTCGTTCCTGGAAGACCTGACCGCAAATACGCCGGGATGGGCGATCGGCGCGGGTGCACTTGCAGTGCTGGGCGGAATCGCCGCAATCGTTGCCGCCCGCCGGCGCAAGACGACCAAATTCGAGGACAGCATCATCTCGGGCACCGACATCAAGACGAACACGGTGTTCGGTTCAACGGGTGGCGGTGTGGTGAACACCGGCGACAATTCGCTCGCGAGCGACTTCAGCCGGGAAGGGCTCGGCAACATCGACACCGATGAGGTCGACCCGATCGCCGAAGCCGAGGTGTATCTCGCCTACGGGCGCGATGCGCAGGCGGAGGAGATCCTGAAGGACGCGCTGAAAAAGGATCCGCAGCGGCAGGAGATCTATCTCAAACTGCTGGAGATCCACGCGCAGCACAACAAGCCGTCGGCATTCGAAACCGTCGCCTCGGAGTTGTACTCGGTGACCAACGGGCAGGGCGATGTGTGGCAGAAGGCCGTTGCGCTCGGCCGCCAGCTCGACCCCAACAACCCGATGTTTGCCGAGGGCGGCGCTCCGCCTGCCGCCGCGCCGGTCGTGAAGTTGTCGGAGGGACCATCGACGCCCCCAACCGGGCCGGAACTGCGCGCCGAGGCTGCGCACGGCACCGGCAAGGACAAGGCCCTCGACTTCCAGTTGGACGAGGACATTTCGATCTCGCCGACGTCGGCGCGAAGCCCAAGACGCCGGCCGACATCCTGGCCGGTGCCGAGCAGGCGCTGGAAAAGAGTACGCGCACGGCGGAAGCGGTGGCGGACGCCACAGCAGACAAGACGCATGCGGCCGCGGCCGGTGCGGTGGCCGCGCTGGCAGGTACGTTGGCGGCCGGCAAGGCCGCGGCGGAGCCGACATTGCGTGCCGTGGGCGAGACGTTCGACACGGCCAAGCGGGAAGGTGCGCCGCGCTTCGATCTCGACTTCAAGCTCGACGAGGCCGAGAAGCCTGCGCCGATGGCCAAGCCGCGTGGCGAGCCCGCACTCGCGGACACCGCGCCGTCGCTCGCGCGGCCTGCGGCTGCGCTCGAACTGGACAAGCTCGATCTTTCGTTCGATCCGGATCGCTCGACGTTCGAGGACCCGACGCCCTCGGTGCTGGATGGCCAGTGGCACGATGCTGCGACCAAGCTCGATCTCGCCAAGGCGTATCAGGAGATGGGCGACGTCGAAGGTGCCCGCGAGATCCTGCAGGAAGTGCTGCATGAGGGTGACGACCAGCAGAAGTCCGAGGCGCAATCGCTGCTCACGAAGCTCGCCTGACACCGGGCGGCAGATTGGCAACGGCGGATCGCGTGCGATCCGCCGTTTGCGTTTCGGAAATCAGGTTCGGGGATAGTGGACATCCGATGGGCGCACCCCGGATCGCTGCATTGCGATCGCACCGTTTCCGTCGGCGTGCTCCCGAGCCGTAGCGGATGCCTGAAGACGAATCCTTGATCCCCACTTCCTGACATGCGGTATGCCCTGGCGCTCGAATACGACGGCCGCTCGTTCTGCGGATTCCAGTCGCAGCCCTCGGCATGTGGCGTGCAGGACGCGCTCGAACAGGCGTTGACCGGCATCGCGGGCGCGCCGGTGAGGGTCGATGCAGCGGGACGGACCGATGCGGGGGTGCACGCGACTTCGCAGATCGTGCATTTCGATGCCGACGCGGAGCGGCCCGACAGCGCATGGACGCGGGGTGTCAATGCACTGCTTCCGCAGGCTTCGGCGGTCGTCTGGGCGCAGCCTGTGAGTGACGAGTTCCACGCCCGTTTCGCCGCATCCGCCCGGCATTACACGTATCTCCTGTTGAGTCGCGCCGCGCGGCCGGGCTTGGGTGCCGGGCGCGTGGGCTGGTACCATCGATCGCTGGATGTGGAGGCGATGCGCGAAGGCGCTTCGTACCTCGGCGGTACGCATGATTTCTCGGCGTTCCGGGCGGCGGAGTGCCAGGCGAAAACGCCGGTCAAGACACTTCAACCGATCTTGATCGACCTCGCTGGCCCATTGCTGCGGTTCGACTTCTCCGCGAACGCTTTCCTCCATCACATGATCCGCAACATCGTAGGGGCGTTGGTCGTGGTCGGCGCCGGCAAGCAGCGGCCCGAATGGATTTCCGCCGTGCTCGCGTCGCGCGAGCGATCGAGCGGGGCGCCGACGTTCGCCCCCGACGGGCTTTATTTCACGGGTGCGGACTACGACGCAGACTTCGGGCTGCCCGCCACGCGCCGGCCCGTAGCGTTGCCGCTCGGATAGAGCTTTCGATGCGTACCCGGATCAAGATCTGCGGCATTACGCGCGTCGAGGACGGGCTTGCCGCCGCGCGGGCGGGGGCCGATGCGATTGGTATCGTGTTCTGGAGCGGCACGCCCCGTGTCGTCGAGTTCGACCGCGCGCGCGCCATCGTCACCGCGCTGCCGCCTTTCGTGGGGGTGGTGGGGCTTTTCGTCGATCCCACGGCCGATCGAGTCAGGGCTGCGCTTGCCGCGGTGCGACTTGATCTCCTGCAGTTCCATGGTTCCGAGCCGGCGTCGTTTTGTGGGCAGTTTGCACGTCCATACCTCAAGGCGCTCGCCGTGGGCGAGCAGGGTGATTTGCTAGAATCCGCCTCACGTTATCCGGATGCTGCCGGCCTGCTGTTCGACGCGCCGCCGACGGGTGGTCTTCCGGGTGGTACCGGCCGCACGTTCGACTGGGATCGCCTTCCCGGAGTGTTGCCGCGTCCGCTTGTGCTGTCGGGGGGGCTGTCGCCGGAGAACGTTGCTGCTGCCGTTCGCCGCTTGCGCCCGTGGGCGGTGGATGTCTCGAGCGGGGTCGAGGTGACCGGTTCCGACGGCGCGCCGGTGAAGGGCATCAAGGACGCTGCGAAGATCGCCGCGTTCGTCTCCGAGGTTCGCCATGCAGATGGGTGACATTCCCTACAACCTTCCCGACGCACGCGGCCATTTCGGTCCCTACGGGGGCGTATTCGTCGCGGAAACGCTGATACGTGCGCTCGACGAGTTGCGCGATCAGTATGCGCGTTATCAGCACGATCCCGAATTCGTCGCGGAGTTCGAGCGCGAGCTGAAGCATTACGTCGGCCGGCCGTCGCCCGTGTACCACGCCGAGCGCTGGTCGACGCTGCTGGGTGGCGCGCAGATCTGGCTGAAGCGCGAGGACCTGAATCACACCGGCGCGCACAAGGTGAACAACTGCATCGGGCAGGCGTTGCTCGCGCGCAGGCTCGGCAAGCCGCGCGTGATCGCCGAAACCGGCGCGGGGCAGCACGGAGTGGCGACCGCGACGGTTGCCGCGCGCTATGGCATGGAATGCGTCGTCTACATGGGTTCGGAGGACGTGCGGCGGCAGGCGCAGAACGTCTTCCGCATGAAGCTCCTGGGCGCCACCGTCGTGCCGGTCGAGTCGGGCAGCAGGACGTTGAAGGACGCGCTGAACGAGGCGATGCGCGATTGGGTGACCAATGTCGAGAACACGTTCTATATCATCGGCACGGTCGCCGGTCCGCATCCGTACCCGATGATGGTGCGCGACTTCCAGAGCGTCATCGGCCGCGAGTGCCTGTGGCAGATGCCGGAGGCCGCGGGCCGTCAGCCGGACTACGTGATCGCCTGCGTCGGTGGCGGCAGCAATGCGATGGGCATCTTCCATCCCTACATCGGCCACGAGGGTGTCAAGCTGGTCGGTGTCGAGGCGGCGGGCGAGGGCATCGCAACGGGACGGCACTCGGCCTCGCTGTCGGCGGGCCGTCCGGGGGTGCTGCACGGCAACCGCACCTACCTGTTGCAAGACGAAAACGGCCAGATCGTCGAAACGCATTCGGTGTCGGCAGGACTCGACTATCCAGGGGTCGGTCCGGAGCACGCGTACCTCAAGGACACGCATCGTGCCGAGTACGTGTCCGTCACCGACGACGAGGCGCTCGGGGCTTTCGGCGACTGCTGCCGGATCGAGGGCATCATTCCCGCGCTCGAGTCGGCGCACGCGCTCGCGTACGCGGCAAAGCTCGCACCGACGCTGCCGAAGGACACGATCCTGCTCGTCAACCTTTCAGGACGCGGCGACAAGGACATGAATACGGTGGCGGAACGCACTGGCCTCAAGTTCTACTGTCGACCCGAGTGCGACCCGGGTCAGAGGGCAGGAAACAGATGACAGAGGAAAGGGGCGTCGCGACTGACGACGCGGCGCGTCGGAGGGCCGGATTCGTCCCGCCGTGCGAGAACCGTGAACGGCGAAGGCGCGCCACGGGAAACGTTGCGCAACTGTCGTCTGTCCACTGACCTCCGTCTCCTGAACATGAACCGCATCGACGTCACGTTCGCCGCACTGCGCGCCAAAGGCCGCGCCGCGCTGATCCCGTACGTCACGGCCGGCGACCCGTCGCCCGCGCTGACGCTGCCGATCATGCGCGCGCTCGTGAGCGCGGGCGCGGACGTGATCGAACTCGGCGTGCCGTTCTCGGACCCGATGGCCGACGGTCCCGTCATCCAGCGCGCTTCCGAACGCGCGCTCGTGCAGCACGTCGGCCTGAAGGACGTGCTCGCGATCGTGCACGCGTTCCGCGCGGTCGACACCAGGACGCCGGTGGTGCTGATGGGCTACGCGAATCCGGTCGAAGCGATGGGCGTTTCGGTGTTCGCCGACCGGGCAAGTGCGGCGGGCGTGGATGGCGTGTTGATCGTCGACTATCCTCCCGAGGAGGCCGGCGATTTCGCGGCGCAGATGGACGCGCGCGGAATTGCGCCGATCTTCCTGATCTCGCCGAACACGCCGCCCGCGCGCATGGATATCGTCGCGCGGATTGCGCGGGGCTATGTCTACTACGTATCGCTCAAGGGCGTTACGGGTGCTGGCCACATCGATACGGCGGAAGTCGCGCAAAGGGTCGAGGAGATCCGGCGCCACATGACGATTCCGGTCGGCGTCGGCTTCGGCATACGCGACGCCGCGAGTGCGACGGCGATTGCAGCGCATGCCGATGCCGTCGTAATCGGCAGCAGGATCATTCAGGAAATCGAGAGCGGGCCCGCAGACGATGCGCCCGCCCGGGCCGGACGCTGGCTCGCCGGCATCCGGGGGGCGCTGGATGCCGGAACGAGGTCGGTTCCCGATTCCGGCGCAGGGCGTGGCGACGCCGTACGCTCGGACAGATTCCAGGTTCGACCGCTATGAGCTGGCTTCAGAAGCTGCTTCCGCCGCGCATCAAGAGCACGCCCGGCGTCAAGAAGCAGGCCGTGCCCGAGGGGTTGTGGATCAAGTGCCTCGCGTGCGAGGCGGTGCTCTATCGGACCGACCTCGAGAAGAACCTGCACGTCTGTCCCAAGTGCAACTACCACGGACGCGTATCCGCTCGTGAGCGGCTCGAGCAGCTGCTGGATCCCGAGGGACGCTTCGAGATCGGCTCGGAAGTCGTCCCGATCGACAGCCTCAAGTTCAAGGATCAGAAGAAGTACCCGGACCGGCTCGCCGCAGCGCTCGAGGAAACCGGCGAGACCGACGCGCTGGTTGTCATGCAGGGCAGCGTCAGGAGCGTTCCGCTCGTGCTGGCCGCATTCGAGTTCGAATTCATGGGGGGCTCGATGGGCTCGGTAGTCGGCGAGCGCTTCGTGCGCGGCGTGCGCGTCGCCTACGAGAACCGCTTCCCGTTCGTGTGCGTTTCGGCCTCCGGCGGGGCGCGCATGCAGGAAGGCGTGAGCTCGCTGTTCCAGATGGCGAAGACGACGGCGGTGCTGCAGGAACTCGCGAAAGCGCGGTTGCCTTTCGTCTCCATACTGACGGACCCGACGATGGGGGGCGTCTCGGCGAGCTTCGCCTTCGTTGCGGACCTCGTCATCGCCGAGCCGAACGCGCTGATCGGATTTGCCGGCCCGCGCGTGATCGAACAGACGGTGCGCGAGAAGCTGCCGGAGGGCTTCCAGCGCGCGGAATTCCTGCTCGAGAAAGGCGCGCTCGATCTGATCATCGATCGCCGTCGACTGCGCGACGAGCTTGCGCGGCTGCTCGCGCTGCTCATGCGCGAGCCGGCACCCGCAGGCTGACGCAGGCAGGCTTCGCTGGCGGCCGCGGCGCTGCACCGTGCAGTCGCGCGCCACGCACTCCCACTGACCTCGCCGCCTCGAGCCTGATGGAACGACCCGCGACGCTCGCCCACTGGCTCGCCTACCTCGAGACGCTGCACCCCAAGTCGATCGCGATGGGCCTCGACCGGGTGCGCACGGTGCTCGCCCGTCTCCCGGCCACGCTCGCCTGTCCGGTGGTCACGGTGACCGGCACCAACGGCAAGGGATCGACATGCGCGATGCTCGCGGCGATCCTTCGCTGCGCCGGCTACAGCGTCGGGCTCTACACGTCGCCGCACCTGTTGCGCTACAACGAACGCGTCGTGATCGACGGCGTCGCGCTCGACGATGCGGCGATCATCGCTGCGTTCAATGCGGTCGAGGACGCGCGCATCGTTGGCGAGCCGACCGTCCCGCTCACCTATTTCGAGTTCGGCACGCTCGCTGCGTTGTGGAGCTTTGCCCGTGCAGGCCTCGATGTGGCCGTGCTGGAGGTGGGGCTGGGCGGTCGGCTCGACGCGGTGAACGCGGTGGACGCCGACGTCGCGGTGGTGACGAGCGTCGATCTCGATCACGTGGACTATCTGGGCGCTACGCGCGAGGAAATCGGCCGCGAAAAAGCGGGCATCATGCGCGCAGGCCGCCCGGCGGTCTGCGGGGACCCCGCGCCGCCTGCTGCGCTGCTCGCGCATGCGGCGACTGTCGGCGCACAGCTCGTTGCCATCGGACGAGACTACGGATTCGTCCCGGAGGGTGCGCAATGGCGCTACTGGGGGCCGGGAGGGCCGCGGTTCGGACTTCCGTTTCCGGCGCTGCGAGGTGCCTATCAGTTGGGGAACGCCGCGACGGTGCTTGCCGCGCTCGGCGTGCTCCGCGAACGCCTGCCAGCTTCCGCGGGCGCGATCCGGGACGGCCTGCTGCGTGTCGAGCTTCCGGGCCGGTTCACGGTACTGCCGGGTCGGCCCGTTGTCGTGCTCGATGTTGCGCACAATCCACACGCCGCACGCATGCTTTCCGAGACGCTGGGCACGATGGGTTTCCATGCGCGGACAATCGCCGTGTTCGGCATGCTGAGCGACAAGGATGTCGATGGCGTGATCGCCGCGATGCGCCCGCGCATCGACCGCTGGCTCGTCGCATCGCTGCCCACATCGCGCGGCGGCTCTGCGTCCATGCTGCGTGACAGGCTGGTCGCAGCCGGTGTAGCCGGCGCCGACATCCGCACGTTCGACAACGTCGAGACGGCGTGGCGAGAGGCGCAAGCGACTGCGGACGAGGCTGATAGAATTGTCGTGTTCGGATCGTTCCTGACAGTGGCCGCCGCGATGGCTGCGCCGCGATCCGTTCCTGCACCCCGGAGCGCGAAGTGACAATCCCCGAAGTTGCCGTCGAACCGGCCGTCGATGAACTGCGACGCCGTGCCCGTCGTCGTCTGGTCGGTGCCATCGTTCTTGCGCTCGCCGCTGCGGTCATCGTGCCGATGCTGCTGGAAAGCGACCCCAAGCCGCTGGGCGAGGACGTCTCGGTCAAGATCCCGCCGGTCGACGACGGCAAGTTCGTCAATCGACTCAACGCGCCCGGAGCCTCCGAGACCAAGTCACGCGATGCCAGGACGACCGAACCGAAGCCTTCGCCCATCGTGACCACTCCCGCTGCGCCACCGGCCGCATCGGCCACGCAGGCAGGCACGGACGCGGCGGCACCCGCGGCGCCGGCAGTCGGATCGCCAAGCAAGGATGGTGCGCCCAGGCGCTCGGTTGCAGAAGCCGAGCAGCGCGTGCTTGCGCCTGCGAACAAGGCGGGCGCAGGAGGAGCGAAGAGCGAATCGACTGCCGCACCGAAGGCGGCGGGCTTGTCACCGGCCACGTCACCCGTCGCAACGGAACAGGCGCCGTCACCGGAGACGAAGCCGGTCGTGGCCGATGTAAATCCGGCTGAGACAAAAGCTGCGCCGAGCGATGCGAAGCCGAAGGATGCGGCCGCCGCGGATGCGGGCAGGTCAAGTGCATATGCGGTTCAGCTCGCCGCGTTTGCGGACGACAAGGGCGCAAACGCATTGGCAGCAAGACTGAAGAAATCGGGATACGCCGCATATACCGAACCGGTCTCGACCTCGCGCGGAACGCTCTGGCGCGTCCGCGTGGGGCCCTACCCGACGCGCGAGGCCGCAGACGCCGCGCGCGACAAGCTCAAGGCAGACGGGCAGAACGGCATCGTCACCGCGAGCCGCTAGGGAAGCCTCTGCACGTCTGCAGAGCCCTGGCACTTGTTTGCGTGGCGCGGCCGGGCAGCGTTCGCCGCCACAATTCCCGATGACCGCATTCGACTGGCTAGTACCGGGCGTGATCGTGCTTTCCGCGCTTGCGGCGTATGCGCGCGGCATCGTGCGCTCGATGATGGCGCTCGTCGCGTGGGTGGTCGGGCTCGTCGCGGCGGTTGCCTGGTCGCCGGCCGTCGGTGGCATGCTGCCGCAATTGCCCGAGTACCCGCTCGTTCCTTACCTGATCGCGTTCGTGCTCATCTTCATCGCCGCGCTCGTTGTCGGGGCGCTCATCGCCTGGCCGCTTCGGGCGGTGATCCACGGCGCCGGCCTGGGTTTCGTGGACCGGTCGCTCGGCGCACTGTTCGGTGTGGCGCGCGGCGTCGTGCTGGTGATGGCGTTCGTGCTCGCGGCGGGTCTGACGACGCTGCCGGCCACCGATTGGTGGCAGAATTCATGGCTTGCGCGGCGGCTGTCCGAGTTGGCGCTGGACTTTCGGCCGTGGCTGCCGCCCCAGTGGGCGGAACGGCTGGACTACTCGGGACGCCGGTCAACTTCGGCGCCGGACGCCCCGGCCACCCGTTCGCGTTTGCGAACATAGCACGAACAAGGCCATAGCCAACATGTGCGGAATCGTCGGCGTCGTTGCCCACACGCCGGTCAACCAGCTGCTCTACGACGGGCTGCTCCTGCTGCAGCACCGGGGGCAGGATGCGGCCGGCATCGTGACGGGCGAGGGTTCGAGCTTTCACATGTTCAAGGGGCCCGGGCTCGTGCAGAACGTGTTCCGCACGAGGAACATGCGCGAATTGACCGGCAACGCGGGCATCGGCCACTGCCGCTACCCGACGGCGGGCTCCGCGTTCTCGGAACTCGAGTCGCAGCCGTTCTACGTGAACTCGCCGTTCGGCATCACGCTCGGACACAACGGCAACCTCACGAACAGCGAAGCGCTGAAGCGCGAGCTGTGGGAACACGACTTCCGCCACGTCAACACGAACAGCGACAGCGAGGTGCTGCTGAACGTGCTCGCGCTGGAGCTCGAGCGCGCGGCGCATCACGCGAGGCTCGATCCGGAGGCGATCTTCCGCGCGGTGGCCGGCGTGCACAAGCGGTGCCGAGGTGCATACGCGGTAGTCGCGATGATTGCCGGCTACGGCCTGCTGGCATTCCGCGATCCGTTCGGGATTCGCCCGCTGATCGTCGGGCACAACGAGGCACTCGGCGGCAGCGAGCACATGGTCGCCTCCGAGTCGGTTGCGGTCGAGGCGCTGGGCTTCAAGGCGCTGCGCGACGTCGCACCGGGCGAGGCGGTGTTCATCGATCTGACCGGCCAGCTATACGCCAGGCAATGCGCGGACAACCCGCGGCTCGTGCCGTGCATCTTCGAGTACGTCTACCTGGCTCGGCCCGATTCGGTGATCGACGGGACATCGGTGTACGAGGCGCGGATCAACATGGGCTCGGCGCTCGCGAAAAAGATCCGGGCGATGCCGGAAGCTCAGGATGTCGATGTCGTCATTCCGATCCCGGACTCGAGTCGCCCCTCGGCACTGCAGCTCGCCAACGAGCTGGGCCTCAAGTACCGCGAAGGCTTCATCAAGAACCGCTACATCGGTCGCACGTTCATCATGCCGGGGCAGGCTATCCGCCAGAAGAGCGTGCGGCAGAAGCTGAACCCGATCGGCATGGAGTTCGCAGGCAAGGTCGTGCTGCTGGTGGACGATTCCATCGTGCGCGGCACGACGTCGCGCGAGATCGTCCAGATGGCCCGCGAAGCCGGCGCGCGAAAGGTCTACTTTGCCTCGGCGAGCCCGCCGGTGCGCTACCCCAACGTGTACGGTATCGACATGCCGACGCCGCGCGAGCTGGTCGCGACCGGCCGCACGGAGGCCGAGATCGCCGTCGAGATCGGTGCCGACCTGCTGATCTACCAGGAGCTCGATGCGCTGAAGGATGCGATCCGCAAACTGAATCCGGGCCTCGAGGCGTTCGAGGCGTCCTGCTTCGACGGCAGGTACGTGACCGGCGACATCACCAGCGACTACCTCGACAACCTCGCGGTGGAGCGCGACGAGGGACGCGGGCAGCAGGAGGGAGACCTGCTGGACGATGCGCGCGAGCAGGCGATCGCCTGACCGGGCGCGGGTCGGCCAGACATGTCCCGGGCTCGCACATGTGGTACAGTTGACCTGCGCCGATTTGAGCTTCAGCTTGCGGGCGCGTAAGAAATTCCGCTAAAGCGAGGTTTGCACGGCTTCCGATGCGAGGCCGGGCCACAAAGACCCGTTTGGCGGCGCCGGACGGGTTTTTTGTTGGGTGCGGAAGATGACGAAAGAAACGCCTTACCGCGGCTTCACCACCGCGATCCTGCATTCGGACCGCGAGGCCGCCATCGAGCACGGCGCGCTGCACAAGCCGCTGCATCTGTCGGTCGCCTATGGCTATCGCGCCGCGCGGGACCTTGCCGACGTGTTCCAGGGCAGGTCGCCGGGGTACGTGTACGGCCGGCAGGGCAACCCCACGAGCGGCGCGCTCGAGGCCAAGGTCAACGCGATGGAAGGCGGCGTGGCGACGATCGTGTTCGCCACCGGCATGGCGGCAATCGGTGCTGTGATGCTCGCGCTCTCCAAGGCTGGCGACCACGTCGTGGCGAGCCACTTTCTCTTCGGCAATACCAACAGCCTGTTCAACACGCTGCAGCTGCACGGCACGCCGGTGACGTTCGTCGACGCCACCGACGTGCGTTCGGTCGAGGCGGCGATCACGCCCGCCACCCGCATCGTGTTCGTCGAGACGATCGCGAACCCGCGCACGCAGATTGCCGATCTCGCCCGCATCGGCGAGTTGTGCCGGGCGCGCGGCCTGGTCTACGTCGTCGACAACACGCTGACCTCGCCATGGCTGTTCCGGCCGAAGGAAGTCGGCGCAAGCCTGGTCGTCAATGCGCTCACCAAGTACGTCGGCGGGCACGGCAACGCGCTTGCCGGCAGCCTGACCGATACCGGCCTTTTCGACTGGACGCGCTTTCCCAACATCCAGGACGCGTACAAAGGCGGCAAGCCAGCGTCGTGGGGCATCACGCAGATTCGCAAGAAAGGCCTTCGCGACTGGGGCGGCACCCTCGCCGCCGAACAGGCACACCACATTGCGGTCGGCGCGGAGACCCTGGCGCTGCGCATGGCGCGGCAGTGTGCGAATGCCGGGGCGATCGCGCGCTTCCTGGCCACGCACCCCAGGGTGGCGAGCGTCCACTATCCGGGCCTTCCGTCACACCCGCAGCACGCATTGGCGCGCACGTTGTTTCGCGACTTCGGCGCGATCCTGTCCTTCGAGCTGCGCGAAGACGCGGACCGCGACTGCTTCGCCTTCCTCGACCGACTGCGGGTTGTCGTGCTGTCTTCGAACCTCGGTGACAACCGCACGCTCGCGATTCCGGTTGCGCAAACGATCTTCTGGGAAATGGGCCCGCAGCGGCGCGCGGAGATGGGCATTGCCGATTCACTGATCCGGGTCTCCGTCGGGATCGAGGATGCCGAGGACCTGCTCGCCGACTTCGCCCAGGCGCTCTCCTGACTCCGGCGCCGGGTAGTGCTCGCGCAGCGCGTCGGAACCGGAGGGCAGCGCCTCCCGTGCAAGAGCACAGCCCCGGCCCAGGATCGGGCCAAGGGTTCACCGCGCCGCCGTGCCGGGAGCGACAACGCGCGGACGCTACGTATCGGCGATCTCGTGCGCGACCGCGCCGACGTCGTCGATCGCGAGGTAATGTCCGCGGTCGTGCCAGTCGGGCAGCACAATGCGCTCGCATGGCACGCCATCGACCGTCAGATGGTGGGTTGCGGGGCGATGCGTGTGCCCGTGGATCAGGCGGCGCACGCCGTGTTCGCGCAGCGCCTGAACAACGGCCGACTCGTCGACATCGAGGATCGACTCGGGCTTGCGCGTCGTCGCGTCGCGGCTCCTGCGGCGCAGCCAGAGTGCGAGCAGCCGTCGGACGAAGTACGGCAGACGCAATATTCGTCGCTGCGCCACCGGATCGCGCATGCGGGTTCGGAAGCGCTGGTAGTCCACGTCGCTCGTGCAAAGTTCGTCGCCATGCGAGACGAGAGTCGGCACGCCGGCGAGATCGAGCCGCTGGCGCTCGGGCAGAAGGGTGGCGCCGGTCGCCATCGCGAACCGGTCCCCGAGCAGGAAGTCGCGGTTGCCGCGGGCGACGTGCACGGCGATCCCGTTTGCTGACACTCCTCTGATGCTGTCCGCAATGCATGCCGCGAACGTGTCCGTGAGCTGGTCGTCGCCCACCCACCAGTCGTACAGATCACCCAGGATGTAGACAGCCGCTGCCGAGCGCGCCGGGCCGGCGCAGAACCGGTGGAAGCACGCCGCCGTGCCCGGGCGATCGGGCGACAGGTGCAGATCCGACAGGAACAGCGTCGGCTTCATGGCCGCGCACTCCGTGATCCAGGCAGTCTCGGCATGACCCGCGCGCCGTCGCGACGGGGCATGGTGGGATACCCCTGCCGCGGGCGCCGCGCTGCGCAACGCGCGCAGCGGAAGCAGGGCATGCAGGGGCTCCCTACGCGGGCAGTTCTTCCGCGCGGTTGATCAGCACGTCGTCGCGTGGCACGTCCTGGTGAAACCCGCTGCGGGCGGTCGGAACGCCCTTGATCCGATCGACGACTTCGGTGCCCTCGACGACCTTGCCGAACACGCAGTAGCCCCACCCTTGCGGACTTGGCCCCTTGTAGTCGAGGAAATCGTTGTCGCCGACGTTGATGAAGAACTGCGCGGTGGCCGAATGTGGCTCGGACGTGCGTGCCATCGCGACCGTGTACTGCGCGTTCTTCAGGCCGTTGCCCGCTTCGTTGGCGACCGGCCCCCGCGTCGGCTTCTGGTTCATCCCGGGCGAGAAGCCACCACCCTGGATCATGAAGCCGTCGATCACGCGATGGAAGAGCGTGTTGTCGTAATGACCGTCGCGCACGTATTGCAGGAAGTTCGCGACGGTCGCGGGCGCGTTCTCGTCGTCGAGCTCGAGCACGATCGATCCGTAGGTGGTGGTGAGCCTGACTTTGCTTGCCACGGGGCCTCCTCGGGGCGTGTTTGGCGACTGGCGGGGCGCTATTGGCCGCCGACGATCTTCGCCGAGTTGATGATCACGGGGGTCTGCGGGACATCGGTGCGGAACGGCCCGCCGGAACCCGTCGGCGTCTTCGCGATCTTGTTCACGACGTCCATGCCGCTCACGACCTTGCCGAACGCCGTGTAGCCGTAGCCCTGCGGATCGGCGGAGCGGAAGTTGAGCCGCTGGTTGTCGGCGACGTTGATGAAGAACTGCGAGGTCGCGGAGTTCGGGTCGCCGGTGCGCGCCATCGCGATCGTGCCCGGCACGTTCAGCACGCCCGCCTTGCTGCTCTGCTCCGCCTCGATTGCGATCGGCGGCCGAGTCGGCTTCTGCTTGTAGTCGGCCGTGTAGCCACCGCCCTGGACCATGAAGCCGTCGATCACCCGGTGGAACTGCGTACCGTCGTAATGCTTGTCCTTCACGTACTGGAGGAAGTTCTCCACGGTCTTGGGTGCGGCGTTGGGATAGAGCTCCACGCGGACGACGCCGGCGGTCGTGTCGAATTCGACCTGCGGATTGGCGGCGAACGCCGGGCCGGCGGCGACGCCGAACACGACGACTGCAATATGAGCGAAGCGAGAAAACATGGGCGAACTCCTCGGGACGAAGGGAAAGGTGGCGGCAACTGCCGGCGCGTCGCGCTAACGTGCCGGCGCGCCGGACGCGACGATTTCGCGCGCCAGCTTGAGCTTGGCCGACGCGGTCTTGTTGGTGGCGTCGAGCTTGCCGGCGCGCTCGTACTGGCTTGCCGCAAGACGCACGTACACGTCGCCCAGGTTCTCGTGGGCGACCGCGTAATCCGGCCGCGCCGCAATCGCGAGCGCGAGCTCGGAGCGCGCGATCTCGTACTCGCCCTTCTGGGCATAAAGCACGGCGAGGTTGTTGTGCGGCTCGGGCAACTCGGGATAGTCGGCGACCAGATCGAGGAGCGCAACGATCGCCAGGTCGGCCTTGCCGTAGTCGGAGAGCGCGACCGCGCGCAGGAAGCGCGCCTGCGGCTCGCGCGGGCGCTCCTTCAGCAGTGCATCGAGGCGCGCGATCGCCTCGTCGTAGTGCTTCTGCGCAATCAGGTCTCTCGCCTCGCGCAGGCCCTGCCCATAGGCGCGCCGCGCGTCTTCCGAGAATTCGCTCGGCGGCGCGACGACGGGTGCGTCGTCCGCCCCTTTGCCGATTCCCTGCGCCAACGCGACGCCTGCTGTCGCGAACGCGAGCAGGCTCGCAAACGGCAGGACGAAAAGGGCGTGACGCACGCGCATCGGAGTCTGGGCTTGCGCACGCCGATAGAGCCGGCGTGCGGGCGGCCATTCTAGCAGGCCGATGTCTCCGGTCAGACTGCCGCGAGCGCCCGCTCGAGCCGGGCGCGAATTTCCGCGGCCAATGCGTGCACGTCCGGGTGATCGACAAGTCCGAGGATCGCCTGCGGGTCCATGAACTCGACGTGCGTTACGCCATCGCCATCGCAGCGCACGACAACGTTGCACGGAAGCAGCGCGCCGATCTGCGGCTCTGCAGCGATCGCCTTGCTCGCAAACTGCGGGTTGCACGCCCCGAGGATGCGGTACGGCGGCATTTCGAGGCCCAGTTTCTTCTTGAGCGTCGCCTGGACGTCGATCTCGGTCAGGACGCCGAATCCTTCCTGGGCGAGCGTTGCCGTAATGCGGCTCACGGCCTCATCGAACGGGAGGCCTACCGGTTTTCCGAATGCGTAGCGGCTCATTGCGCTGCTCCTGTCGTGGGGACTCGCAACGATATCGACCGGTACCGTCGGCGTCGGTGTCCTCCGTCACATTAGGACCGACCGCGTGGTCATCCCGCGGACAATTGTCAAAGGGGCTCTGGTCGAGACGCACCCGACTGGACTTCAGCCTGCCGCGTCCACCGGTCGGGTTGGCAGCCGTGCCAGCGCCATGACCTCGGGGTCGTCGTCCGCGACAAGGGGAAATGCCGCGCGCACCGCCGGTGCGATCTCGGTTGCGCGACCCGTGCCGATGTCGACGAAGATCCACAGCGTCTCTGCTTGCGCGATGAGCTTGCGATCGTCCGTCCGTACGAAAACGTAGCGTCGCAACGACGCCCTGCGCTCCATCGTCGCGACCCACGTGGCGACGGTGAGCGGCATCCCCGCGAACGCCGGGCGCAGGTACTCGACGAAGTGCGAGCGCACGTACCACGTCGCACCGAGCGCCTGGTAGCGCTCCATCGCCCAGCCCTGCGCGGCCGAATGGCCGATCGCGACGTCCTCCATCCAGCGCAGATATTCCTTGTTGTTGACGTGCGCATTCGCGTCGATCGCGTCGGTCGGCACGACGAACTGGCGCATGTGGATGCGCGGCATCGCGGCACCTGCCCTATGCGAAGCTCTCGTCGAAGGGGAAACGGGTCCCCTCGCGGAACGCCAGGCCGAAACCATCCGCCAGTTCCGCGAGGATCGCCTCGTCGGTGGTAAGGCGCTGCGTTTGGACGTCGGGACCACGTTCGATCGTGAGCGTGCGATTGCGCAAGCTGCGGCGCACGTCCGGACCGGGCAGCTGTACCGCAAGCGTTCGCACGAAACGCGATTCGGGATGCGTCGAGACGTAATGGCTCGCGACCTCGTAGTCGACGGCGAGCTGGGGCTCGAGCGTGAACGCGTACAGATCGTGAAAGCCTTCGCGATCCTGTGCCTGGAGCACGAACCCGGTGCCGTCCTGCTGAAGCCGGTACGTCCACACGAACTGCGGCGCCGGATCCCCCGGGCGCAGCGCGATCGGGAGCAGCAGCCCTTGGCCGCCGAACCCGACGTCCGCGATCCAGCGCTCGCCATCTGCCTCGACCAGCAGCAGCATGTGCGTGCGTGGCAGCACCCGCGTGGTGCGGTAGCGAACCCGCGCGGCGAGCATCGTCACCGGGAAGCCGATCGCGCCGAGCGCGCTGGCGAACAGCAGATTCTGCTCGTAGCAGTAACCGCCTCGCCTCGCCGCGACGAGCTTGCCTTGCAGGCTCGCAATGTCGAGACGGATCGGGCGGCCGAGCAGGATGTCGAGGTTCTCGAACGGGATGTGCGTCGCATGGGCGAGGTGCAGTCCCGCGAGCGTCGCGTGATCGCGCGCGAGCGGCGCTCGATAGTCGATGCGCGCGAGGTAGCCGTCGAGGTCGAGGCCCGCGTCCGTTGCCGGCATCGTCATCGTCCGCGGCGCAGCCGTTCGGCCGTCGCTTCGATCAGGCGCCGCGCGATCGACAGGCTGGGTGGAAGCGACGGCATCGCATCGACGTCGAACCAGCGCGCCTCCGCGATTTCCGTGTCGTCGGCACGCAATTCCCCACCCGTGTATTCGGCGGTGAACGCGATCATCAGCGAGTGCGGAAACGCCCACGACTGGCTTGCGAAGTACTCGATGCGGCCCACGTCGACACCGACTTCCTCGCGCACTTCGCGCCGTACGCAGTCCTCGATCGTTTCGCCGGGTTCGACGAAACCCGCAAGCGCGCTGAACATCGCCGGCGGAAAGCGGTGGGCTCGCGCGAGCAGCACTTCGCGGCCTCGCGTCACCAGCGCCATCATCGCGGGCGCGACGCGCGGGTAGGCCGTCAGGCCGCAGGCAGGGCACTTCTTGGCGCGCTCGTCCGCACTCGCGACCGTCGGCGTCCCGCAGCGCCCGCAGAAGCGGTGCGTGCGATCCCAGTCCGCGATCTGGAAGGCGCGCGCGGCGATCGCGAGCAGCGGCTCCGGCAGCAGGAAGAAGAGCGAGCGCAGCCCGGCGTAGCGATACCCTGAGGACTCGGGGGCGTCGTCGGCCAACGCGATCGCGACGCACGGTGTACCCGCAAGTTCGCCGAGATAGTGCCGTGCCCCCGCGATTCCCGCATGCTGGATCTCGCCGAGCGTAGGGATCGTTGGCTGCCGCTCTTCGCCACCGACCAGCAGCTTCGCGTCGCGGAACGCGAACGCGAGCGCGGACGTCGGCAATTCGGCGGGCATCGCATGAGCGGGACTGAAACCAGCGGGCGTGTGCATCGGGGACAGGGACGCAACAGCGGAAAGTCCGCCGATTATCGCGCCCGGCGGGTCGCGGCCTGCGACGACCTGCAATCGGCGCGCCGCAGGCGATCCACCGCGCGGCGAATCGGTGCGCTTACGCGAGCTTGATCGGCAGGTTGCGCACGCGCTTGCCGCTCGCCGCGAACAGCGCGTTGGCGACCGCGGGGGCGATCACCGGCGTGCCCGGTTCGCCGACGCCGCTGGGCTTGGCGGTCGACGGCACGATGTGCACGTCGATCGCCGGCATCTCGTTGATGCGCAGCAGCGGGATAGTCGTGGAAGTTCGACTGCTCGACCAGGCCGTCCTTCAGCGTAATCGCGCCGTACAGCGCGGCCGAGAGGCCGAAGCCGATGCCGCCTTCCATCTGCGCGCGCACGTTGTCCGGATTGACGACGATGCCGCAGTCGACCGCGCACACGACCCGATCGACCTGCGGAACGTGCTGTCCCCGCGCACGCGTCACCTCCGCGACCTGGGCGACCACGGCTGCCGAACGATTCGTGCACGGCGACGCCACGCCGCGCTTCTCGCCGGCCTTGCCGCCGCAAGCGGCGAGCCCCAGCCGGCCTGCTTGGCCGCCAGATCGAGCGCGGCGAGATGGCGCGGGTGCTTTGCGAGCATCGCGCGGCGGAACTGCGACCGGATCCTTGCCCGCAGCGGCGGCGAGCTCGTCGATGAACGTCTCGGTCGAATAGGCGGTGTGCGTCGAGCCGACCGAGCGCCACCATTGGACGGCACGGCGACCCTTGGGCGTATGCAGGTCGACCGCGAGGTTCGGAGATCGCATAGGGCAGCGTGGACGCGCCCTCGACGGACGTCGGGTCGATGCCGTTCTTGACCATGTCGGCTTCGAAGACGGTGCCCGTCATGATCGACTGCCCGACGAGACGATGCTGCCACGCGACGACGTTGCCGTTCGCGTCGAGGCCCGCCTTCAGCGCGTGAACGAACATCGGGCGGTAATAGCCGCGCCTTCATGTCGTCCTCGCGCGTCCAGACGAGCTTGACCGGCACGTTGCGCTTGCCGCTCTGGCGAGCGCCTTGGCGATCTCCGCGCATTCGACGACATAGTCGGAGGCGGGGTTGGCGCGGCGGCCGAAGCTGCCGCCGGCGAACAGCATGTTGAGCTTCACGTTCTCCGGCTTGAACCCCGTGAGCTTCGCGACGCGCGAACTGGTCGCCGGTCTGGAACTGCTCGCCGTTCCACACCTCGCACAGGTCGCCGTCGTCGATCCTCACGACGCAGTTCATCGGCTCCATCGCCGCGTGCGCGAGATACGGGAACTCGAAGGATGCCTCGAGCACCTTGGCCGCGCCGGAGAGACGCCTTCGCGGCGTCGCCGTCGTTGCGCGCAATGGTGCCCGGCTGCTGTGCGAGTTTGCGGTATTCCGCCATCAGGTCGGCCGACGAGCCACGGAATGCGGCGGTCTCGTCCCACTCGACCTTCAGCGCGTCGCGGCCCTTGATCGCGGCCCAGGTGCTGGTTGCGAGCACGGCCACGCCCTGCGGGATCTTCGAGCACCGTCCGCACGCCGGGCATTCCCTGCACGCCCTTCGGCGTCGAAGCGCTTCACCTTTGCGCCGAAGCGTGGGGGATGCGCGACGACGGCGACCAGCATCTCGGGCAGCTTGACGTCCTGCGTGAAGATCGCCGTGCCGTTCGACTTGGCGCGCGAGTCGACCCGGCCACGTGCTTGCCGATGTAGACGAAATCCTTCGGATCCTTGAGCTTCACCTCCTTGGGCACCGGCTGGGTCGCCGCGGCGTCCGCGAGCTCGCCGAACGTCGCCTTGCGGCCCGACGCTGCATGCGAAACCACGCCGTCCTTGACCTTCAGTGACGCCGCCGGCACCTTCCACTTCTGCGCTGCGGCCGCCACGAGCATCGCCCGCGCCGCCGCTCCCGCCTGGCGCAACTGTTCCCACGAATTGGCGATCGCCGTCGATCCGCCGGTACCCTGCGCGGGGCCCCAGAACAGGTTGTTGTAGCGACTCGCGTCCGCCGGCGCGCCTTCGACGCGCATTTGCGCCCACGCGGCGTCGAGCTCGTCGGCGACGATCGTGGCAAGCCCGGTGTAGCTGCCCTGGCCCATCTCGAGATGCTTGCTGATGACCGTGACCGTGTTGTCCTTGCCGATGCGCACGAACGCGTTCGGCGAGAAGGTCGCGACCGTGCCTGTGGCCGAGCCGGCGATCCCCGGGCCGCCTTGCTGCGCCAGAACCGGGAGATGGACGCCGAGCACGAGGCCTGCGGTCGCTGCGCCGCCCGCGCGCAGGAAGGCGCGGCGCGACACGTTCCGGATGCGGATGGATTTCATCGGAGTTGCCTCGTTCATGCCAGCGCCTTCGCGGCTTCCTTGATCGCCGCACGGATGCGCACGTAGGTTGCGCAGCGGCACAGATTTCCGGTCATCGCAGCATCGATGTCGGCGTCGGTCGGTCGCTTGTTCGCCGCGAGCAGCGCAGCCGCCGCCATCACCTGCCCGGATTGGCAGTATCCGCACTGCGGCACGTCGAGCTTTTGCCACGCGGCCTGGACCGCCTGTGCCTCGCTTCGTGCGCAGCCCCTCGATGGTCGTGATCTCGACGCCCGGCTTGAGCGACGACAGTGGCGTGCTGCACGAACGCGCCGGCTGGCCGTCGAGATACACGGTGCAGGCGCCGCACAGCGCCATGCCGCAGCCGTACTTGGTGCCGGTGAGGTTCGAGCTGGTCGCGCAGGATCCAGAGCAGCGGCGTGTCGCCGGGAACGGACGCGGCGATGTCGACGCGCTCCTTGTTGACGTAGATGGTGGGCATGGCGGGGCGCAATGCGAACGTGAGGGACGACAAATAGTAGGCGATCGCAGGACGCGCTGCCAATGGCGCCGGGGCGAGCGAAAAACCCGCGACGCCACAAGGACTTGGAACGGTGCGCGTATAATCGCCGGTTCGCCACGCACGCCTTCGCGGGACACCCATGGAAGCCGAACAGCTGAACCAGATCGCCAACACGCTTGCCGGACCTGAAGGAACGGGCGGCTGCGATGCGGAGGTATCTTTGACTTCGATGCAGAAGGCTGCGCGCCTGCGACCGAAGCGCGCGAGCTCGAAGACCCGAACGATCTGGCAGCGATCCCGCAGCGCGCGCAGGAACTCGGCCAGGAGAAGAAGATGCTCGACGGCGTCGTCGGCACGCTGACGACGCTCGACGCGGGCCTCGCCGACGCGGCGAGCTGTTCGAGATGGCGCGCGCGGAAAACGACGACGCGACGCTCGTCGCGGTCGCGCGACGACATCGCCGGACTCGAGAAGCGCGTCGCCGACCTGGAGTTCCGCCGCATGTTCTCCCATCCGATGGACCCGAACAACTGCTTCGTCGACATCCAGGCCGGCTCCGGCGGCACCGAGGCGCAGGACTGGGCGGCGATGCTGCTGCGCATGTACCTGCGCTACTGCGAGCGCAAGGGCTTCCAGGTCGAAGTGCTGGAGGAATCCGACGGCGAAGTCGCGGGCATCAAGAGCGCGTCGATCAAGGTCGAGCGGCGACTACGCCTACGGCCACCTGCGCACCGAAACCGGCGTGCACCGCCTGGTGCGCAAGTTCCCGTTCGATTCGCAACCGCCGCCACACCTCGTTCGCCAGCGTGTTCGTCTACCCCGAAGTGGACGACTCCATCGAGGTCGAGATCAACCCCGCCGACCTGCGCATCGACACCTACCGCGCCTCCGGCGCGGGCGGCCAGCACATCAACAAGACCGACTCGGCGGTGCGCATCACCCACCTGCCGACCAACATCGTCGTGCAGTGCCAGAACGACCGCTCGCAGCACCGCAACCGCGCCGAAGCGATGGCGATGCTGAAGTCGCAAGCTCTACGAGCACGAACTGCGCAAGCGCCAGGACGAGCAGCAGAAGCTCGAAGACAGCAAGACCGACATCGGCTGGGGACACCAGATCCGCTCCTACGTGCTCGACCAGTCGCGCATCAAGGACCTGCGCACCAACTACGAAGTCGGCAACACCCAGGCCGTGCTCGACGGCGACCTGGACGATTTCATCGCCGCCAGCCTGAAGCAGGGCGTCTGACGAGCATGAACGAAGACGCACCCCCGACCCGGCCGCGGCCGACGCGCCGCCGGTCGACGAGAACCAGATCATCGCCGAGCGGCGCGCAAAGCTCGCGGCGCTGCGCGAGGCGGGCAGCCTTCCCAACGACTTCCGCCGCGACGCGCTGGCCGCCGACCTGCACGCGGCGCATGGCGGCGAGGACAACGCGACGCTCGAGCCCAAGGCATCCGCGTGGCGGTCGCCGGCCGGATGATGCTGAAGCGCGTGATGGGCAAGGCCTGCTTCGCGACGCTGCAGGACATGAGCGGCCGCATCCAGCTCTACGTCACGCTCGACGGCGTGGGCGCCGAGGCGCTCGAGGCTTCAAGCGCTGGGACCTCGGCGACATCGTCGGCGCGAAGGCACGCTGTTCCGGACCAAGACCGGCGAGCTGTCGGTCAAGTGCGACCGCGTGCGCCTGCTGTCGAAGTCGCTGCGGCCGCTGCCGGAGAAGTTCCACGGCCTGACCGACCGGAGCAGCGCTACCGCCAGCGCTACGTCGACCTGATCACGAACCCGGAGTCGCGCGAGGTCTTCGTCAAGCGCTCGCAGATCGTGCAGGCGATCCGCGAGTTCTTCGTCGCGCGCGGCTACCTCGAGGTCGAGACGCCGATGATGCACCCGATCCCGGGCGGCGCGGCGGCCGACCCTTCGTCACCCACCACAACGCGCTCGACATGCAGCTCTTCCTGCGCATCGCGCCGGAGCTCTACCTCAAGCGGCTGGTCGTCGGCGGGCTCGAGAAGGTGTTCGAGATCAACCGCAACTTCCGGAACGAGGGCATCTCGACCCGGCACAACCCCGAGTTCACGATGCTCGAGTTCTACGAGGCGTACCGCGACTACCACTACCTGATGGACCTCACCGAGGACGCTCCTCCGCGAGGTCGCGCAGAAGGTGCTCGGCACGACGACGCTCACCTACCAGGGCGAGACGATCGACCTCGGCCGGCCCTTCGACCGGCTGACGATGGCCGAGGCGATCCACAAGTACAACCCGCGCTATCCGCTGGCCGAGCTCGCGAAGCCCGAGTACCTGCGCGTCGCGCTGGCGCCGTTCGACGTCGAGGTGTTCCCGACCGACGGCGTCGGCCTGCTGCAGCTCAAGCTCTTCGAGGCGACCACCGAGGAGAAGCTCGTGCAGCCGACGTTCATCGTCGCGCACCCGACCGACGTCGTCGCCGCTCGCGCGCGCCAACGACGCCAATCCCGGCGGTCACCGACCGCTTCGAGCTCTTCATCACCGGGCGCGAGCTGGCCAACGGCTTCTCCGAGCTGAACGACCCCGAGGACCAGGCGGCGCGCTTCGAGGCGCAGGTCGAGGCGCAGGAAGCCGGCGACGAGGAGGCGATGTACTACGACGCCGACTACATCCGCGCGCTGGAGTACGGGCTTGCCGCCGACCGCCGGCGAAGGCATCGGCATCGACCGGCTGGTCATGCTGCTGACCGACAGCGCGTCGATCCGCGACGTGATCCTGTTCCCGCAGCTCAGGAACCTTTGACCAGCGAAGGCGCAGTCCCGGCGCCGGTTTGACGATGAACGCGAGGGCTGAATGAGCGCCTCCGACCGGGTGCGGGCGTGGCCGGGCCGCAGCCCTGACGGCACGATCGGCGCGGATTGCCGGTCGCGATACCGAGGGTGAAGCGCAGATCCCGAGCGCACGACCATGACCGTCCGGCCGTCGACCTCCGCTCACCGGCATGACCTGCGCCGCCTGCGCGGCGCGGATCGAGAAGGTGCTGAACCGCGCACCGGCGTCAGACGCCGAGGTCAACTTCGCGACCGAGACCGCCCACGTCGAGTACGATCCGGCGCAGACGACGCCGGACGGCCTGATCGAAGCCGTGCGGCGTGCGGGCTACGACGCCGCGCCCGCCGTCGGACCCGTTCGCCGCAGCCCGAGCGAGGCCGCCTGCCTCGAAGCGCGGCGCTACCGGCGTGATCTCGCGTTCTTCGCGTTCGCGGCGCTGTTGACCGCGCCGCTCGTCGCGCAGATGGGCTACATGTTCGCGACCGGCCGGCACGACAGCCGAGTTGCCCGTCTGGCTGCAGTTCGCGCTCGCGACGCCGGTGCAATTCGTCGCGGGCGCGCGTTTCTACCGCGGCGCCTTCAATGCGCTGCGCGGTGGCGCCGCCAACATGGACGTGCTGGTGGCGCTTGGCACCGGCGTCGCGCTACGTACTATCGCTTGCCGTCTGGCTGCTGCCGATCCCCGGCGCAGCACGTCTACTTCGAGGCCGGCGCGATGATCATCACGCTGGTGCTGCTCGGCAAGCTGCTGGAGGGCGCGCGCGCGGGCGCGCACCGCGTCCGCGATCCGCAACCTGCTGCACCTGCAGCCGCCGATCGTGCACAGTGGACGGGCGAGCGCTTCGACGACGTCGCGCTGGCGGCGGTGCGACTCGGTGATCGTGTTTCTCGTTCGCGCGCGGCGACGCCGTGCCGGTGGACGGCCGCGTGCTCGACGGGGAATCGGCGGTCAACGAAGCGATGCTCACGGGCGAGAGCCGGCCGGTTGCGAAGGCCGAACGAGCGCACGTCTTTGCCGGCACGGTCAACGACGACGGCCCGCTGACATGCGAAGCCATCGCCGTCGGCCACGCGACGCTGCTCGCCGGCATCGTGCGCCAGGTAGCGGCCGCGCAGGGCTCCAAGGCGCCGGTGCAGCGCCTCGTCGACAGGGTCGCCGGAGTGTTCGTGCCGGCCGTGCTCGTCATTGCGCTCGGCACGCTGGTCGGCAATGGACTGTGGAGTCGGCGATTGGGCGCAGGCGCTGCTGCGGGCGACCGCGGTGCTGGTGATCGCGTGTCCCTGCGCGCTTGGCCTCGCGACGCCGACCGCGCTGATGGTCGGCGTGGGTCGTGGCGCGCAGGCGGGCATCCTGATCAAGAACGCCGAAGCGCTGGAGCACGCGCAGAGGATCACGACGCTCGTCGTCGACAAGACCGGCACGCTGACGGCCGGTTCGCCGACCGTCGACGGCATCCATCCCGGCCGGCGTCACCGAGGCCGATGCGGTTCTCCTGGCGGCAAGCGTGGAGAGCGGGGCGTCGCACCCGCTCGCGAAGGCGATCCGTGCGGCGGCTCTGAATGCACGGAAACGTCCTCGTCCCGATCGAGAACATCAAGGTCCATCCGGGACGGGGCGTCGCGGGCGAAAGCGGCGGCAGGCAGATCCGCGTCGGATCGCCGGTGTTCCTCGCAGGCGAGGGCATCCGCTTCGATCCCGCAACCATCGCGGGGTGGCAGGCGCGCGGACGAACCGTGGTCGGCATCGCCGAGAACGATCGCATCGTCGCGTGGATGACGTTGAGCGATCCGCTGCGCCCGGGCGTTCCGGCCGCGATCGGCGAATTGCGCGCGCTGGGGCATCCGGGTGACGATGCTGACCGGCGACCACGAGGCGACTGCGGCGGCCGTCGGCCGCGAGGCCGGTGTGGACGATTGGCGCGCGGCGCAGACGCCTGCCGATAAGCGCGCGGCGATCGTCGCGATGCAGGATGCCGGCGAGGTTGTCGGCATGGTGGGCGACGGCGTCAACGACGCGCCGGCGCTGGCGCAGGCGAATGTCTCGTTCGCGATGGGCGCCGGTTCCGGAAGCGCGTTGTCGGCCGCCGACGTCACGCTGTTGCGCAACGAGCTCGGCGCGGTCGCCGCGGCGGTCTCGCTGTCGCGGGCGACGCTCGCCAAGATCCGCCAGAACCTGTTCTTCGCGTTCGTCTACAACGTGCTCGGCATCCCGCTGGCAGCACTCGGACTGCTTTCACCCGTGGTGGCCGGCGCCGCGATGGCCGCGTCGTCGGTGTCGGTCGTGTCGAACGCGCTGCTGCTCAAGCGCTGGCGTCCGCCGCGCAGCACTGTTCCACCTGCACGCGCGAACGCGTTCCACTCTCCGCTCGAGGAAAGCCCATGACCACCACCGCCAAGATCGTCGTCAACGGCATGACCTGTAATGGCTGCGTCAATAGCGTCACCAACGCGCTGGCACGAGTCGCCGGCGTACGCAAGGCGGACGTCTCGCTTGCCGGCAAGTCGGCGACCGTGGAATTCGACCCAGCTGCCACGACGCCGCGCGCGATCGTCGCGGCGATCGAAGGCGCCGGCTTCGAAGCACGCGAAGCGTAGCCGGCTCGCTTTGAGAGACCGAGCTTTGCGCGACGGCGCACCACCAACCGATGGGGGTGCCCACGCAGGCGCGAGGACCTGGTGACGAATCGGGGAATGTGGAACCGTCGCTGACGAATAGGTGCCTCGCGCCGCCGCCGGGGCGTCCCGGCAGCCCTATTTGTCCGCGCTATCGCCCGATGCGATAATGCGGACCCTTCGGGGTGTAGCGCAGCCTGGTAGCGCGCTTGCTTTGGGAGCAAGATGTCGGAGGTTCAAATCCTCTCACCCCGACCAAGAACACGCGGTAGATCAATCACGCGCAATGCGTGGTTTCGATCGAGATACGGCCAGTACGATATTGCCTGGGGCCTGGGTTTTCGGCCCAGCCAAGTTCGACAACTTGCTCAGGGGCAACGCGCGATTATTGGCAAGTGGCGCGCTTGCCGCGTGCCGAACTTCGACGCCGACGGAGCTGCCACGTGTTCGAATCATCAATGTGAGTCGAGTCCATCTGCGCGGTCGTCGCAGTTCCGGAATGAGGGCAATGATCGCGTCGATGGAATTCGTTCCGGTCATTCGACGCGGATCAGCGCGCGCAAGCGATGCTGGCCGCCCGGGGGCAGCGCGATCGCATTGTCGAGCGCGTTCGCGGTCTCGACGCAGACCATCGACGGCCATTCGTCGTCGCCGAAATCGGACATCGCCTTCGCCTTGGCGATCCACGGATTCCAAACCACCGTCGTGGCCGAACCCTGCTTCTCGACGACGATGCGTCGCTTCCAGGCGGCGTCGACAATGGTCGTCGCGGCACCGGTGTCGAGATACGGTCGATCGGTCTCGCCGGTGAAGCGGATCGGTGTGGCGTCCTGAATGCGACGCTCGCCGCCTCGCACCTTGTCGATATACGTCGCTCCGGCAAGGCCTTCGATCGCAACCTGGCGAATGTCGCCGACGGCGAAGTAGGTATGCAGTGCTTCCTGGACCGTGCAGGCCGAGTCGCCCACATTGCGTACTGCCAGTTCCAGCGCCAGTTCGTCGCCGAAACCGGCCGTGTACGTAAGCGCGCAACGATGTGGCCACTGGTCGTGGTGCTCGGCGCCGGTCACGAGCGAAAGCGTCACCTTCACGTTGTCACCACTGCGAACGACGCTGTCGAGCATCCACGGCACCAGCCGCACGAAACCGTGTGGCGCCCGGCTGGAATCTGACGGATGGGGCCCGAACCAAGGAAAGCAGAGCGGTACGCCGCCGCGGATCGGTCGTCCGGGTTCGAACCCGCTGAAGCCGCTCATCCAGATCACGGGTGCGCAGCCCCGCGGCTTCCAGGCGGTGACGTGCGCACCGTGGAGATAGATCTCGCCGGTGCACGCCGGAGTGTCAATCGACAGGCGTTCGAGGTCGCCGTGGCCTGGTTGCAGTTCGACGCCCGGAGGCATGGGAATCGCTGAAGGGTTCATCGTGGGTGTCGGTGACGGTTGCGCCGGGCCTGGAGGTGAAGTGGCTGTCAAGGATACGGCTTCCAGGCTCTCCTGGTCGCCTCGGCCGCAGTGTCGCGACTTTCATCGGGAGATCAGTTTGCGGCCACTGCCGATCGCTCGCGCCGCGGATCTCTCGTCAATCCTCCGGCCTCGATCGGAGGTTGCATTCCGCTCACCTTTCTTCAACTTCGCCGGTTTCGCGCGACTGTAGCCTGCACTCAGGCAACTTTTCTTCGGCGAGCAATTCCGCTGCCATCCTCCGGCAGGCAACCCATTCCAGCGTCGATCTTGTCGATTTCGACAACAGTGTCAAGCGTTGCATTGGCCGGATTATCCGTCCCGGCGTAGCTGCATCTGGCGCGGGGCAAACTTGCTTCCGATCGTCAGGTGAGAGCAACGGCGTAGAACAGGCGGCGAGGAGACCCGTCATTGCCGTCGCGATCGCAATGGGCGTCGACTGGAGTGGACGAGCAACTAACCGAGGGCTGACGTGTGTCCGTGCACAAGATCACTGTCTGCACGAATATGCGCGAATGCTGCGTGCTCGAGCGATCGACGGTCGAACGGGCATCGCATTGGGGTAGCCGGAATTCCATTGGGCAATCCGGTTACCAATGAGTTTATTGCATGCACTGTTGATTGAGGGCAAGCGCACACCGCAGAAACGGCCGTAGATTGAAACGGTAATCACAGTTGGGGGGCCGCCATGAAGGCGCTTCGCGAATTGGTGATTGCATCCCTCGCTGTCGCGGTCCTCGCGACGGGCGCTGCAAGTGCGGCGTCTACTGCTGATCTCTCGGATGAATGATGCGTCGCGGTCGAGTCGGACTGGGACGCATCTGTTCCAATGAGAGAGCAGATGGCGGGCGGATAGACGAACAGACGATGTTCCGAGCGGGCGCCGGGCGTCGCCGCGAGACAAGCAAGCCCGAAAGGTGTTCTCCCCGAGGCGCGGCGCGCCCACGCGGCTCGTGGAAAGCAATGGAGGAGCGCATCATGCTTACCAGCAATATTGAAAGTCTTCACAGTGGCGTTAGTAGCTGCCGCGGTTGGGTTATTGGCCGCCACGCAGGTTGGTGCGGGGAACGACGGTGATGGGGCGATGAACGACAATAAGGGAGCTGTGAAACTGGAAGGTGCGTGGATCGCCAAGGTGCAGGGAGCCCCGGCGCAGTGGTCTTACGTCGTGTCTCCCGATTCGTCAGGCAGACGCGCAGCGTTCCACGGATCGATCGATGTGGGTTTCTTGACGCCCTTTGGCGACGATTCCACCAGCCCGTTCATCGGGGAAGTCGTCATGACGGGTCACGATACCGCGAGGTTCAATTCGGTGTGGTACGGGCTCAAGAAGACGCCTTCAGGCCCTATCGTCACCACTCAAGTCGTTTACATCGGCATGAACAGCGGCGAGATCAAGTATGTGGGACAAGGCGAGGCGGTGGGCACGTCGAACTTGGCGTTCTACCTTCCCGGCGCAGATGCTGACGGAGACGGATTTCCGGACCCGGGCCAGATGCCGGTGGCCTCTAGAACCGTCACCACGATCGACACGCGCCTACCGGCACCACATTGAGCTATCGAATAGGTAGTGATCGTAGGACTGGTGGATAAAGGGGAGCCCGGTCCGCCGCAAGGCTGCGGCTCGGTACGCAGGCCCGGTGTCGGAACGACAAGACGCGCCGCTGATCGGCATCAGCCAGGTCGGCGGCGCGCACGCGCTCTGCTGCCGCTCGCCCTGAAATCGCCGCGCGAGCTCGATTCCCGGCGTGCCGTTTAGCGCGGAATCCATGAGCCGATTGCGTCACCGCCATCCCGAGTCGACAATGCGCTTCTGATGGCGACTCTGAAGCAACCGAAGAAGGTAAGAACTACGCTGCCGATTGCGGAAGTCGTTGCGGGCTTTCACGTCCGTTCAGAGCGGCTTGCGGCTGGAAAAGCCCTTCGAGAGGTCATTCCGCGCGAGAGCCATGCGGAATGGAAACTTCCTCGCAACGGCCGGGACCCCATCGAGATCCTCGAAGGCGTCGAATCGCGGGCGACTGCCGGACCTGGTGCCCATCCGCTACGGACGGATGGCGCGCAGTCCGTTCACTTTCCTGCGCGGCTCGGCCGCGCTCATGGCGCTTCGACCTGGCCACGACCGCCGACGACCGGCATCACGGTGCAGGCATGCGGCGACTGCCATCTACTGAACTTCGGCGCGTTTGCCACCCCCGAGCGGCGCCTCGTCTTCGACCTCAACGATTTCGACGAGACGCTCCCTGCGCCCTGGGAATGGGACGTGAAGCGCCTCGTCGCCAGCTTCCTGGTCGCTGCGCGCGACAATCGCATGTCCGGACGGCGACGGTCGTCGCTGCGGTCCTGGCGTGCGTGCGCGCCTATCGAGAGCATCTGCGCAAGTGCTCCCGAAGGAGACCGCTGGAGGTCTGGTACGAGAGCCTGGATGCAGAGACCCTGATCGAGGCCGCGCCCGATGCCGAAGAACGAAGGTTCCGGCGCCGGATCGCGGAGCGGGCGCGCGAGCGCGTCATCGAGAATCTCTTTCCCAAGATCACGACGCAGGTCGGCGGGCGCCACCGCCTGGTCGATCAGCCGCCGATCCTGTTTCACGTCGCCGAGCCGAGCTTCGAAGAGCGCGTCCACGAGGCGGTGGCCGACTACCGCGACTCGCTGTCCGATGAGCGTCGCGTTCTGCTGGACCGCTATCGCCTGGAGGATGTTGCGCTGAAGGTGGTGGGCATCGGCAGCGTCGGGACGCGCTGCTATATCGGTCTGCTCTTCTCCGAGGACGGCCATCCGCTGATCCTCCAGTTCAAGGAAGCGGTCCGCTCCGTGCTCGAACCCTATGCCGGGCAAGAGCGTCTACGACAACCAGGGCCAGCGTGTCGTCGTAGGGACAGCGGCTGATGCAATCCTCGAGCGACATCTTCCTGGGCTGGGCGCGCGGGCGCGCGCGGGTACGATTTCTACGTTCGCCAGTTGCGGGACATGAAGATGTCGATACCCGTGGAAGGACTGAGCGCCGTGCAGCTCGAGCGCTACGCCCGGATGTGCGGATGGACGCTGGCCCGCGCCCATGCCAAGTCGGGGGACGCCGCGACGGTCAGCGGCTATCTGGGGAAGGGGGACAGCTTCGACCAGGCGATGGGTCGATTCGCGCTCGCCTATGCGGACCAGACGCAAGAGGACCACGCGGCGCTGGTGAAGGCGATACGTTCCGGCCGGGTCAAGGCTCTCGCTGAAGAGTAGGCAATCGGTCTCCCGCGGGAATCCGATTCGGCGGGCGCATCGTGACATGAACCGGTGTCGCCGGAATGCGGGGCCAATTCGGATGGTTTGACTCTGGTCAACATGCGACCAGCGAGTTCCCAATAGAAAGAAGATGTCAGGCCGTTCGGCCTGACACCCGTCCCCCGTGGTAGCTTCGGTCACGCTGTTGCCACGGGCGTCACGGGGAGTTGCGAAGAATTCTCCCACCATTCACTCGAATATCACCAAAGTCGACATGCTGGTGCGTGTCGCACATCAGGAAAACGCAATGAAGACTGGAAGACGTCCCATGGATTTGCTTGCCGCCACCGCTGCCGCTGCGGCCATCGCATTCTGCGGTCCTTTGGTCTCTGATGGAGGCGCGGCGCACGCTCAGGCGTCTGCCCCTGCAACAGGGCACTTCGATCCGAAGGGCAGCCTGCCGTCGAAGTACACGATCGAGCTGCGCAAGGGCATCTCCGCCACGCTGCCGTTCGAGGACAAGCGGGACTTCGACGAGGCCAAGAAGGGCTTCATCGCCGAGCCGCCCTTTCATGAAGATCATGGCCGATGCCGGCAACGTGGCCTGGGACATGGGCAGCTACCAGTGGCTGCTGCAGGGCAAGGACTTCCCGAGCATGCACGCGTCGCTGCAGCGCCAGGCCGTGCTGAACATGGCCTACGGCCTCTACGAAGTCCTGCCGGGCAAGATCTACCAGGTGCGCGGCTTCGACCTCGCCAACATCAGCTTCATCAAGGGCGACACCGGCTGGATCGTCTTCGACCCGCTGACGGCCAAGGAAACCGCACGCGCGGCGCTCGAGTTCATCAACGAGAAGCTCGGCAAGCGGCCGGTGCTGGGCGTCGTCTACTCCCACTCCCACGTCGACCACTTCGGCGGCGTGCGCGGCGTGGTGGACGAGGCCGACGTCGTCAGCGGCAAGGTCAAGATCATCGCGCCCGAGGGCTTCATGCAGGCCGCGATCGAGGAGAACGTGTTCTCCGGCAACGCCATGTCGCGGCGCACGCAGTACTCCTACGCCGTGCTGCTGCCGCGCGACCCGTACGGTCACGCCGACCAGTCGATCGGCAAGAACGTGGCGAGCGGCAACGTCGGCCTGATCGCACCGAACCTCATCATCAAGAAGGACTTCGAGGAAGTGACGATCGACGGCGTGAAGATGGTGTTCCAGAACACGCCGGACACCGAAGCGCCGGTCGAGATGAACACCTACTTCCCGCAGTTCAAGGCCTTCTGGGCGGCGGAGAACATCACCGGCACCATCCACAACATCTACACGCCGCGCGGCGCGCCGGTGCGCAATGCGCTGAACTGGTCCAAGCAGATCAACGTCGCGCTGTACAGGTTCGGCCAGGAAGCCGAGGTGATGTTCGCCTCGCACAGCTGGCCGCGCTGGGGCAACGCCCGCATCCAGGAAGTGATGCGCACGCAGCGCGACACCTATGCCAACCTCAACAACCAGTCGCTGCACTACGCCAACCTCGGCGTGACGATCAACGAGATCCAGAACGTCTATCAGCTGCCGCCGAGCCTGTGGAAGCAATGGTCCGCGCACAGCTACCACGGGTCGGAACAGCACAACAGCCGCGGCGTCATCAACCGTTTCCTCGGCTACTGGGACGGCAATCCGGTGAACATCGCGCCGCTGTCGCCCAAGGACTCGGCGCCGCTCTACGTCGAGATGATGGGCGGCTCGGACAAGATCATGGCCAAGGGCAAGGAACTGAATGGCCAGGGCAAGTACATCGAGGCGTCGGAGATCCTGAACAAGCTGGTGTTCGCGCAGCCGGGGAACCAGGCGGCCAAGAACCTGCTGGCGGACGCCTTCGAGCAACTCGGCTACCAGAAGGAAAGCCCGACGCTGCGCAACATCTTTCTGCAGGGCGCCTACGAGCTGCGCAACGGACTTCCGGGCGGCACGCCCGTCAGATCGTCCGGGCCGGACATGATCCGGGCGATGTCGACCGAGAACTGGCTCGACTTCATCGGCATCAGCATCGACCCGCGCAAGGCCGATGGCATGCGCTTCACCATCAACCTGGTCACGCCGGACAACGGCGAGAAGTATCTGGTGGAGATGAGCAACGCGACGCTGACCAACATCAAGGGCGAGCAGGCGAAGCAAGCCCGACCTCACCATCACCGCTCAACCGCGCCGACCTCAACCAGGTGATGATGGGCGCGAGCTCGTTCGACGACCTGATCAAGGCCGGCAAGGCGAAGTTCGACGGCGATCGCAAGGGCTTCGATCAGCTGAGGGGCATCCTGGTCGCGTTCGCGCCGAATTTCGAGATCCTGCCGGGAACGGCTGCGAAGACAGCCGACGACAGGGCGCTGAAGCCGTTCGAGGTGCCCGACCTGCTGCCGCCGAATTCGGCTGGCGACTGACGGCGTCACGGCAACAAGGGCTGCATGCCGGACTTCCTGCCACGGAAGTTCGCTGCGGCCTTCCTGCACAGGAATCCTCGAGACAGTGGACGCAAGCAACCTGAAACGCGCGCTCGCCGTTGCCGCATTCGGTGCCGGTACGCTGGCCTGGAATGCAGCGGTCGCCGGCGGCATCAGCCTCTACGAGGTCGGCACCGCGGACGTCGGACTCGCATCGGCCGGCTATTCGGCGCGCGCGCAGGACGCGTCGACCGTCTTCACCAATCCTGCGGGCATGACGCGGCTCGCCGGCGACCAGCTCACGCTCGGCGCGCAGGTGCTCTACGCCGACCTGGGGTTTTCGATCGGGCAGGGAACGACGCCGGCGCTCGGCAGCAACGCCGGCGGCAATCCGGTCGGATGGTTCCCGGGCGGCGGCATGTTCTATTCCCACAGCGTGTCGGCCGACATCAAGGTCGGCCTTGCGGTCACCGGCAACTTCGGATCGGCGGTGAAGTACGACTCCGGCTGGGTCGGCCGGTACCGCGCGCAGGAGGGAACGCTGCTCGGTCGTATCGATCCTTCCCTCGGCCGCGTGGCGCGTCAACGAGAACTTCTCGGTGGGCGCAAGCCTCAACGCGATGTACGGCAAGCTCAAGAACAAAGTGGCCGTCAACAACATCATCGGTCCCGATGGCAGCCTTTCGCTCGACGACAACGCGTGGGGCTTCGGCGCCAACGTGGGGCTGCTCTACGAAATGGATCGCGGCACGCGCTTCGGCATCACCTACAACTCGCCCGTCAAGCTCGATTTCCGCGCACAGACCGAGTGGAACGGTCTGGCGCCGGGAATCCGGACGCTGCTTGCGTCGCGGGGTCTGCTCGACGCCAATGTCGATCTCGGCGTCACGGTCCCGCAGGGCGTGAACGCGAGCTTCTACCGTGAGATCGATCCGCGCTGGGCCATCCTGGGCAGCGTCGGCTGGCAGCAATGGTCGAAGTTCGGCGCAGGTCGACGTCGGGGTCGACTCGAACAATCCCATCGGTCTCACCACGCGTCTCAATTTCAAGGACACCTGGCACGTCGCCGGCGGGGCGCAGTACAAGTTGTCCGATACGTGGCTGCTCAACGGCGGCATCGCCTACGACTCGGGATTCCAGGACAACAACAGCGTTGCGCTGGCATTGCCGGCAAACGCGGCCTGGCGCTTCGGCATCGGCGGCCAGAAGGAAGAATCGCAGACGTTCAACTGGGGGTGGAGCTTTGAATACCTGTACGGCGGAAGTCTGCACACGAACGTTACTGGCAGTGCGCCCGTCGCACTGGGCGGCCGCGGCGACGTGGTCGGTTCGTTCAACACGGTCGATCTTCTTTTCTTCGCCGCCAACCTCAACTGGAAGTTCTGACCGCCGGACCGGCGAGTCGGACCGCTTTCGCCGGGTTCGCCGGTCTCCCGCATGCGTTCACCTGATACTCTGCGTCCATGAGTCAACCTGCCTGGATGGCCACGATGAATTGCAAACGCAGTGCCCGCCGAATCGCCGTTGTGCTGTGCTGCCTGCTTGCGGTGGGCGCTGTTGCCGCAACCGGGCCGGCGGCCGCTCAACCCAAGGGAAGCTTCGAGACCGCGCCCGTGCTCGCGGGAGCCGAGCTCGCGCCGGCCGCGCTGTTGAAAGGACCGCTGCACACCGTGGCCGAGCCGGTGGCGCTGGACGGCTTCTTCGGGCGCTTCGTGATCGAGTCGAAGTTCGGCAAGTTCTCCGTCGTGGGCGTGAACATGCTGGGCGTGCGCGTGAACGAGCTGCAGGCGATCGAAGCGCTGCAGGAGGTGCAGAAGAGCCAGGCGTTCCAGGATTCGCTGGTGAGGGCGGCGTCGGCGCCGATCCAGCTCGTGCAAAGCGCGGTGACCAATCCGGTCGGGACCGTCGAGAACGTCGGGCAGGGCCTCGGCACGTGCTCGGTCGCATCGGCTTCCTCGCCCGGTCGGGCGCCCAATCGGTGGCGGACAGCACGAGCAGCGCCGCGCCGGCGTCGTCCGGGCTCCCGCCGGCCCCGGCGGGGGAAGCGATGCCGTCCGCGTTCACCGGCGATCCGTTCGGCTACAACAAGGCGCGCCGCGATTGGGCGAGGCAACTCAACATCGACCCCTACACGTCCAACCCGGTGCTGCGGCCGCTGCTCGACAACGCGTCGGCGGCCAGTTTCGCCGGAAGCTTCGCGATCAACACGGCCATCGGCGCGGTCTCGATGGGCGCGAACCTGGTCGTCGGATTCGACACGGACGTCCGCGATGCCGTGTGGAACCAGCCCGCGGTCGACCTCGCCCGGCAGAACGAAGTCGCGGCTTCTCGCCATGGGCGTGAGCGGACGCACCACGCGCGATTTCCTGCGCAACCGGTGGTTCACGCCATCGCTGCAGA
>CAVVRH010000036.1:0-96624 GCA_963750585.1 uncultured beta proteobacterium | reverse complement strand
GGGGTTCATCTCGATCTTCACTTCCGCGACCAGCGCATCCAGCTTCGGGTTGGTATAGCGGCCGTAGTTGTAGTCGCCATCGCCCTTTCCGTTGTAGGTCGACAGGACGGGCTGCAGCGTGAAGATCGCATCCGTCGAGGCACCGCCCCAGCCCAGCATGTAGACGCTGGTGTCGAGCTTTTCGAGCTTCGGGAAGTACTGCGCGCGCGGGAGCGTGACGAGCTTGGTGTCGATGCCGATCTTCGACCACATCGCCGACACGGCCTGGCAGATCTTTTCGTCGTTCACGTATCGGTTGTTCGGGCAGTCGAGTGTCACCTCGAATCCGTTCGGGTACCCGGCCTCCGCCACAAGCTTCCTCTGCCGCCGCCGCACGGATGCGGTCCGCTTCGAGGGCGATATCCGACCGGACGCACGAAGGGAGCAGCGCGCCCAAGGGTTTCGACAGCCGCGCATCAGGGATTTCTGGATCGTGTCGATGTTGATCGCTTAGAAGAGGCCCCACGCACGCGCTGTCCTCGCAAGCGCGCCCGCCCAAGATGCTCAGCAGTTCGTCGCGGCTCCCGTCGATGCCGAGGAACACGATGCGCCGCTTGAGCCCTTGATCATGCGCACGGGGGTACCGTTGGAGGCGCGGCACGTCCTGCGGCGCCGGATCGTCATCAGGTCGAACGCTGCCAGGCGCCGCGAGGCGGGTCGCGTCGTTCGCGATGGGCGCGTGCAGATCACCTCGTCGACGCCGCCGTCGACCCGCTTGTCCTTCGAGCCCGACCATCCGGATTCCTCGACCAGGGTGCGCATGTCCGTTCGGTGTGTCGGTGCAGGACGGGTGCCCGTTCCGCTTCGCCTGGCTGTAGGTGACCAACCGCCTGTTCTCGAAGTCGAGCGGCTTGGCCGCTTGCTCTTCTCGCAGGACGCCTTGGTCGATGATGCACACGTTGGCCGACGTGCTCCCAGCCCGATCGGGTTGGGGCCGCTGCTGGTGAAGGTCCACCGTCGCGCCGTTGATCCGCGGCTTGCCAAGCGTCGGAGTAGGCCGTAGCTGCGAGACGTCCTCGGCGCAACGCTGGACCAGCCCACGATGTCCTCTGGCGCTGAGCGGCGTGCCGTCGTGGAAATCCGAGACCCGAGCGCAACGCGCAGCCAGACGTCGTCGGCACGACCTGTTCCGAGACGTGGCAAGGCCGTGTTCACTCCAGGTCCTGGTCGCGCACCACCAGCGTGTCGTAGATCAGTGCGTTGACGCTGATCGTCAGGTTCTCGTCCGCGAAACGGTCGATCGTCTGCGGATCACCGCGGCCGGCCGAGCGCAGCGTCGCGGCATCGGCCGCGGCGGCGATGGAGGCGAGGCACGCGGCCAGCGCGAGCAGGCGGACGGGACGGCGCGGGAAGCGCGACATGACGACTCCGCCGGATCGGCGTGCGTGCGACTCTGACGCGCGGATCATAGCGCGCAAACTGCGCACGGTAGAATTCGCGGCGTCGCCCATGGCCTTCACGCGCGGCCCCGGCTCGGGGCATGCCGGCCGGCGTCGCCCGCTCGTGCCGCCATGTCGTCCGCCGCTTCCGCCCTCATCGGTCGCCTCGATCTCGCGCTTGCCGCCGATGCATACCGGCTGCAAGCGCGCATCGATCGCGCGCGCGCGCGGCACGCCCCTCCGGCCGAGTGGGAGAAGCTCGCTTCCGATCTGGCGCGGTCGATCGAGCGGCGCGCGGCGCGCGCTGCCGGCAAGCCCGCCCTCCATTTTCCTGCGGAGTTGCCGGTGGCGCAGCGAGCGGACGAGATCGCCGCGGCGATCCGTGCGCATCCGGTCGTGATCGTGAGTGGCGAAACGGTCTCCGGCAAGACGACGCAGCTGCCCAAGATCCGCCTCGCAGCGGGGCGTGGCGAGCGGGGTTTGATCGGCCACACGCAGCCGCGGCGGATCGCCGCGCGCGCGGTGGCGACCCGCATCGCGCAGGAGCTCGGCACACCGCTTGGCACGGCGGTCGGCTACAAGGTGCGCTTCACCGACCACACGCGGCCCGACGCATACGTCAAGCTGATGACGGACGGCATCCTGTTGGCGGAAACGCAGGGCGATCGCAATCTCACCGCCTACGACACGATCATCGTCGACGAGGCGCATGAGCGCAGCCTCAACATCGACTTTCTGCTTGGCTATCTCCGCCGCCTGCTCGTGCGCCGGCCCGAACTCAAGGTCATCATCACCTCCGCGACGCTGGACGCGCAGCGTTTCGCCTCGCATTTCGGATCGCCCGGCAAACCGGCGCCGGTGATTGAGGTGTCCGGTCGTCTCTATCCTGTGCAGGTCCGCTATCGTCCGCTCGGCACGGTCGACGCGGAGGACGCCGACGATGAAGAGGATCTCGAGGAGGCGATCGTGTCGGCCGCCGAGGATCTCTGGCGCGAAGGTCCGGGCGACATCCTCGTCTTCCTGCCCGGCGAACGCGAGATCCGCGAGACGGGCGACCTGTTGCGCAAGGGCCTCGTCCGTCGTCCTTACGCGAGCGCGGTCGAAATCCTGCCGCTCTACGCCCGGCTTTCGGTGCAGGACCAGCAGCGCGTATTCGCTCCGTCAAGCGGCCGGCGCATCGTGCTCGCGACCAACGTCGCCGAGACCTCGCTCACCGTCCCGGGCATCCGCTACGTCATCGACCCCGGGCTGGCGCGCGTCAAGCGCTACAGCATGCGCAACAAGACGACGTTGCTGCAAATCGAGAAGGTGTCGCAGGCTGCTGCCAACCAGCGCGCGGGCCGCTGCGGCCGCGTCCAGGACGGCATCTGCGTGCGGCTCTACGGCGAGGACGACTTCGCGACGCGAGCGAAGTACACCGAACCCAGATCCTGCGCAGTTCGCTCGCGAGCGTGATCCTGCGTATGGCCGCGCTCGACCTGGGCGCGGTCGACGAATTCCCGTTCGTCGAGCCTCCGCCGCCACGCGCGATCGCCGACGGTTACCAGTTGCTGCAGGAACTCTCCGCGGTCGATGCCAGCCGGACACTGACGCCGCTCGGTCGCGAGCTTGCGCATCTGCCCCTCGATCCGCGGATCGGCCGTATCGTGCTGGCCGCGCGCGAGAACGGCTGCCTCGCGGAAGCGCTCGTCATCGCGAGCGCGCTCGCCGTGCCTGATCCGCGCGAGCGACCGCTCGACAGGCAGCAGTCCGCCGACCAGGCGCACCTGCGCTTTCGCGACGAGCGCTCGGATTTCCTCTCGCTCGTCGCGCTCTGGGAATTCTTCGACGACCTGCTCGCACAGAAGCTCGGCCATCGGCGCCAGGTGGATGTGTGCCGCATGCAGTTCGTCAACTTCCTGCGCTTGCGCGAATGGCGCGACGTGCACGGGCAGCTCGCAAGCGAGCTCGCGGAAGCCGGCTGGAAATGGGAGCCCGCCTTGCCCAAGGCGATCGACGCGCCACGCTACACGCTGATCCATATGGCGCTGCTCGCCGGTCTGGTCGGAAATGTCGGCGCCAGGGACGAGCCTGGCGACGGGTACCTCGGCACGCGCGGCATCCGTTTCTTCCTGCATCCCGGGTCCGGACTTGCGAAGAAGGGTCCGCGCTGGGTGCTGGCGGCCGAGCTCGTCGAGACGACGCGCCTGTTCGCACGCTGCGCGGCACGGGTGGAGCCCGAGTGGATCGAGGCGGTGGCCGGGGATCTCGTCACTCGCGATTGGTTCGAGCCGCACTGGGAGGAGGGCCGTGGCGAAGTGGTCGCGAGCGAACGCGTCCAGCTGTACGGCCTGACACTGGTGCCGCGTCGGCCCGTCTCGTATGGCCGCGTCGACCCCGTCGTCGCACGCGAGATCTTCATCCGTGAGGCGCTCGTGCCCGGCGCGCTTGCCACCCGCGGTGCGTTTCTCGCCCACAATCGCAATCTGATCGCGGACATCGCGAAGCTCGAGCACAAGGCACGGCGACAGGACGTGCTCGTGGACGAGGAGTCGATCGAGGCCTTCTATGCCGGTCGCATCCCACAGGACGTCTGCACGCTCGCCGAGTTCGAGCGCTGGCGCGAGGCGGCCGAGCATCGCGACCCTAAGATCCTTCACCTGACGCGAGATGCATTGCTGCGCCATGGCGCGCTGCTGCCGACCGAGGCGCAGTTCCCCGAGTCGCTGCCGCTGTCCGGCACGCGCTTGCCGCTCGAGTATCGGTTCGCGCCCGGGCATCCGCTCGACGGACTCTCGCTCGCCGTCCCGCTCGCGCTGTTGAACCAGCTCGATGCCGCGAGGCTCACCTGGCTCGTGCCCGGGATGATCCGGGACAAGGTCACCTGGTACTTGAAGGCGCTGCCGAAGGCGTATCGCAACCGGCTGATCCCGCTGCCCGAGGTGGTGACCGCATTCCTGACCGCAACGCCCCCGGCGGACGCCTCGTTGCCCGAAGCGATTCGTGCATATCTGAAGATCCGGCTGGGCGAGGCACCGCGGCCGACGCATCGGACGGCCAGCCGCTCCCGCCGCATCTGTTGATGCTGGTCCGCGTGGTCGACGCCGCAGGCACCGAGCTGGCGGCGGACCGCGACCTCGCGCGTTTGCGAGCGCAGCTCGGGGAAGCCGCGCAAATGACATTCGCTGCGACCGGGCCGGCGTTCGAGAAGAAGGGCCTGCGGGCCTGGGACTTCGGGGACTTGCCGCCCACGCTGACCGTTGCCCGAAAGGGACAGCGTCTGATTGGCTATCCCGCGCTGGTGGACGACGGCGACAGTGTGTCGCTGGCGCTGCTCGACACCGAGCAGGCAGCAGTCGCCTCGCATCGGTCGGGCGTCGTGCGGCTCATCCGTTTTGCGCTCAAGGATGCGCTGGCGCGCTGGAGCAAGGCAAGGGCGCGGGCGGTCAGGGATCCGCCCAGGCCGCGCTCGCGCTCAAGCCGGCGATGTCCGCCGACCGGTTGCTCGGGGACGTCATGGCCGCGGTCTGCGACCGCGCCTTCATCGGGGACGACCCGTTGCCGCGCACCGAACCGGCTTTTGCCGAGCAGGTGCGCCGTGCCCGCACCCGCTTGCCGGCGGTCGCCGAGGGCGCATTCCGTCTGCTCGGAACGATCGCTACCGAATATCAGGCGATCTCCCAGCGCATTGCCACGCTGCCGCCGGCGCATGCGCGGTTCGTTTCCGACCTGCGCGCACAGCGCGACGCGCTCGTCCAACCCGGCTTCTTCGGTTCGACGCCCTGGGGCCAGTTGCAGCACGTTCCCCGCTACCTCAAGGGGTTGGAGCGGCGCCTCGCAAAGTACCTGGAGAACCCGGCCCGCGACCAGCGCCACGCCGCCCAGGTGGCCGCCCTGGCCCAGCGCTATCGGGAGCGGTCCGAGCGAAACCGGCAGACCGGACGCGATGAGCCCGCGCTGGAGGCCTTCCGCTGGCTGCTTGAGGAGCTCAAGGTGTCGCTGTTCGCGCAGGAGCTCAGGACCCCCTTCCCGGTGTCGTACAAACGACTTGAAAGAGCCTGGGCGGAGCTTGCCCGCTGAACGGTCGTGGATCTCGACGTGCAGAAGAAAAACGCCCGTGCTACAGTAACTTGCGTAGATTCGACGCTAACCGACTGAGCACAGGGCCGCTTGCGGAGCCGCGACCGGCCTTCTTGTGTGTGTTGCACGAACCGCCGACAGCGTGAACGCCATCTCCACTCCCGCAGAGAAGCCCAGGGGCAAACCCTCGCCGGAGCTTTCGCGCCTGCTGGGCGAGTGCCGGGATCTGGCCATCCGCCGCTTGACGGAAGCCTTCGCGGGCATCCTGGAAACCGTCGGCAACACGCTGGTCGACCGCGCAAACAAGTCGGACATCCGCGATGAGCAGCAGCTCTACCTCGACACGCGGGACATGCTGAAGGCCGATCGCGCGACGCTGCTCGCCGAGTTCGAACAAAGGCTTCGCACGCGGGTAGACGATGGGATCGCGGGACACGCCGAGGTCAAGCCGGACTTCTCCATGGTCGACGCCTCGTCGCTCACGCTCGTGGACACGAGCGCGATGGACAAGTCGGTGATAACCGGGAACATCAAGCGCATCGTCGAGAACACCTGCCACGACGAGCTCGTCGGCCTGAACCGCACGATCGGTTATCTGATGGGTAGGCCCGATCTCGAGACCGATGCCAATCCGCTGGCGCCGGCGACCATCGTCGATGCGTTCAGCGATGCGCTCGGCACGTTGCGCACCGAGGAGCGCATCAAGTTCCAGGTGCTGCGCGAGCTGAACCAGGCGCCGCTGGCGGACATCCACGCGATCTACGCCGATCTGAACCAGCATCTCGCGAAGCTCAAGGTCATTCCCGCCGGAATGAAGCGCACCGGTACCGGCCGCGGCAGCCCCGGCGAGCACGCCCGCCGCGACAAGGACGAGGCCCAATCCGACGCCGAAGTGGACGTGATGGCGGTGTTCCAGCGCATGTTTGCGAATCCCCGCCGCGGACCAATGCCCAACGTCAACGTGCCGCCCGCCGGAATGCCGGGCGGCGGTGGCGGCGAATTCCCTGGCGTCCAGTCGCCGGGCCCGACGCGCGTGTTTGCGCCGCTCGCGCCCACGCCATCGGGATACGTCCCGGGGATGCCGATCATCGAGTCGTCGGACCTGCACGAAGGCCTCGTGCGGTTGCAGGCGGGGCAGACCAACTTCGACGTCGGCGGCGCAGCCGTCCAGTTCTCCGGCATCCCGGCGGGGATGCACAACGTTCTGCGCGACCTGCAGGAATCCCCGCTCGGCGCGAGGGCAAACCAGCTCGAATCGATGACGATCGAGATGGTCGCGATGCTGTTCGACTTCATCTTCGAGACGAAGGATCTCCCCGACGGCATCAAGGCGCTGCTCGCGCGCCTGCAGATCCCCGTGCTCAAGGCGGCGATGCTCGATGGCGCGTTCTTCGCGAAGAAGACGCACCCGGCGCGCCTGCTCGTCAACCGGCTCGCCGAAGCGGGTCTCGGCTGGTCGCCGGTCATGGGGCCCGAGGATCCGCTTTACGGCGAGATGAACCGGATCGTCCACCGTGTGCTGGACGACTTCAGCGACGACCTGGCGCTGTTCGACACGCTGCGCGAGGAGCTCGAGGCGTTCCTCGCCGACGAGGAGAAGGCCGCCGAGACGAACATCGCGTCGTCGGCCGAGGAGATCAACCAGCACGACCGGATGGAGGTCGCGAGTGCCGTAGCGCGCTCGGAAGTCGAAAAGCGGATCGAGTCGCATCCCATCCCGACGTTCCTCGCAGCGTTCCTGCGGCAGCACTGGCAGCGTGCGCTCGCGCATGTCTATGCCGCGCAGGGCGAGGACAGCGAGTCGTGGAACTCGGGCGTCACCACGCTCGAGGATCTCGTGTGGAGTGTGCAGCCGAAGCGCTCCCAGGAAGACCGCCGGCATCTCGTTGCGTTGCTGCCCTCGCTCCTGAAGCGCATTGCGTCGGGCATGCAGGCGCCGACCTGGTCGACGGAGGATCGCGAGCGGTTCATGACCAACCTGGTCGAGGTCGACGCGGCCGCGGTCAAGCCTTCGCTCGCGCACGTCGAGTTGCCTGACCGCTGCGGTCGCCGAACAAAGCGAAGGCACAGGCGGAAAATCGCGAAGGCGTCGGGCGACGAGGCGATGGCGAAGCAGGCCGAGGCGCTGGCCGAGGCGATGGCGCCCGCGCCTCCTGCGCCGGAGGAGCCCGTTGTCGAAATCCTCGACGACGAGTACCTCGAGATCGCGCGGAGCCTCGAGCGCGGTATGTGGGTGGAATTCGAGAACGAGGACGGCCAGCTCGCGTTCGCGAAGCTCGCCTGGATCAGCCCGCTGCGCGGCACGTACCTGTTCACCAACCGGCAGGGTCAGAAGGCGCTGTCGATCACGGCGGAAGAGCTCGCCAAGCACTTCCGCACCGACCGCGCCCGCCTGGTCGAGGCCGAGCCGCTGATCGACCGTGCGGTGAGCAGCATGATGGCCCAGATGGAAGAGAAGTTCCCCGAGCCCGTCCGCTAGCTTTTTCCCGACCTCCGCCGTCGGCCGCGGGTTCCAGGTCCCGGTCCCTGCGGCTTGTTGCTGGCCCGAACCATGCAGATCGGCACGCTGATCATCGGTGACGAGATTTTGACGGGCAAGCGCGCCGACCGCCATCTCGCGCACGTGATCGCCACGTTCGCCGGTCGCGGCCTCACGCTCGATTACGCGCACTATATCGGTGACGATCGGGGCGGACTCACGGCGTTCCTGCGCGACACATTCGCGCGGGGCGACCTGCTCGTGAGCTTCGGCGGCATCGGAGCGACTCCGGACGACCACACACGGCAGGCCGCCGCCACGGCACTCGGCGTGCCGCTGCAGCGCCATCCGGAAGCAGTTGCGGAGATCGAGGCGCGTTTCGGTGCGGAAGCCTATCCGCACCGAGTGCTGATGGCCGAGTTTCCGCAGGGAGCGAGCACCATTCCCAACCCGGTCAATCGCGTTGCGGCATTCTCGATCCGCGACCATCATTTCCTGCCCGGCTTTCCGCAGATGGCGTGGCCGATGCTCGACTGGGTGCTCGCGACGCGCTATCCCGATCTTCGCCGCGAGCCGGCGATCGAGCGAGTGCTCGTCGTGCACGATGCCGGCGAAAGCCAGCTGCTGCCGCTGATGGACGAGAACGTCGCGCGCTTTCCCCGCGTCAAGCTCTTCAGCCTGCCATCGTTCGTCGCCGACGGAAAGCGGCGGATCGAGTTGGGCGTGCGCGGGCCGGCCGCCGAGGTCGTGCCGGCGTTCGCCCACCTGCGGGCGGGCGTGGAAGCTTCCGGCTTCCGCTTCGATGTTCCGGACGACGACCGGACATCGTGAGCGCAATCCTCGACGCCGCCATCCGCGCGCTGCCGCTCCTTCTCGACCGACGCGTGCTGCTTCTTACGCTACTGCCCCTCGTCGCAGCCGCGGTACTGTGGTCCGCGCTGCTGCTCGCCGCATGGTCGCCGATCCAGGATGCCCTGGCCGACCTCGCCGCCCGCTGGCTCGCCGCCGTTGGCTTCGGCGGCATGCTCGACGGTGTCGCCGCGTTCGGTGCCGGGGTCCTCGCGTTCGTGCTGCTCACGCTGACGGTCGGCGTGCTGGCGCTGGCGGCCGTCGCGGTGCTCGCGGGTCCCGTGTTCGTGCGGGTCGTGGGCGATCGCTACTTCCCGACGCTTGCGCGCAAGCGCGGCGGCACGTTTGCGGGCGGCGTGGCAAACGCCATCGTCGCGCTCTGCGTGTGGTTGCCCGCGTGGATTGTCGTGCTGCCGCTTTGGTTTGTTCCCTTGCTGGGCGTCGCCTTCTCGCTGCTGCTGTCGGCGTGGCTCAACCAGCGGCTCTTCCGATACGATGCGCTTGCCGAGCACGCGAGTCACGCCGAGCGCCGCGAACTCTTCGCCCGTGCGCGGTGGCGGCTGTACGGTCTCGGTCTGCTGCTCGCGCCGCTCGCGCTGATCCCTTTGGCGAACCTCGTCGCGCCGATCTACGCGGGGCTCGCGTTCACCGTGCTGTGTCTGGCCGAGCTCGACGCGCAACGTGCGCGCGGCGAGCGCAAGGAGTACGTGCAATGACCATCGGGAACGGCAACGACGGCAGCGGCGTCCCGTACGACGACGTAGGGATCGGGGACCGCTTCCGTCGCACGCTGACGATCACCGAGACGCACCTCGTGCTGGGCGCCGGGCTCATCGGCGATTTCAATCCGCACCACACCGACGAAATCTACGCGCGCCGCTCCCGCTACGGCACGCGCATCCTGCACGGGATGCTGACGGGCTCGATCATGGGTGCGGCGATCGGCATGCACTTCCACGGCACGGCGATCGGGTACCTCGAGCACAACATCCGCTTTCTCGCGCCGGTCCGCGCGGGCGACACGCTGACCACGACATGGACGGTAACCGAGCTTCTCGACAAGCCGAAGCACAATGGCGGCGTCGTCGTGCTCGCAGGGGAATGCCGCAACGACGAGGGCGTCCCTGTCGCCGAAGGCGTGGGCAAGATCCTGGTCGCCCGCCGCGGTGCCGCGTCGATCACCGCTTGAGCGTGGCCGTCGTGGCGCGGCCGCCCATCGTCGCGCGCACGCAATCGACGACAAGATCCGGGCCGCGGTAGACGAGACCGGTGTAGATCTGCACCAACGAAGCGCCGGCGTCGATCTTCTCGCGGGCATCCGCACCCGACAGGATCCCGCCCACGCCGATGATCGGCAGCGCTCCGTCGAGCACGCGCGCCAGCGCGCGGATCACCGCATTCGACTTCTCGCGCAGGGGCCGCCCCGACAGCCCTCCGGCTTCGCTCGCATGCGGAAGGCCGTCCACACCTTCGCGGCCGATGGTCGTGTTGGTGGCGATCACGCCGTCCACCTTGTGGCGGATCAGCAGCCCCGCGATGCCCTCGATTGCCGACTTGTCGAGGTCGGGTGCGATCTTGAGCGCGAGCGGGACGTACCGGCCGTGCTCGTCGGCGAGCGTGCGCTGCTCGCGTTTCAGTCGCCCGACGAGCTTGCCGAGCGCCTCCTCCTGCTGCAGGTCGCGCAGGCCCTTGGTGTTCGGCGAGCTGACATTGACCGCGATGTACGAGGCGCGCGTGTAGCAGCCGCGCAGGCAGGCGAGATAGTCGTCGACTGCGCGCTCGTTGGGCGTATCGAAGTTCTTGCCGATGTTGAGGCCGAGCACACCGCGAAATCGCGCCTTCGCGGCGTTGGCGAGGAACGCATCGAGGCCTCCGTTGTTGAAGCCCATCCGGTTGATGAGCGCCTCCGCCTCGACGATACGGAACAGGCGCGGCTTCGGGTTGCCCGGTTGCGGGCGCGGCGTCACCGTGCCGCATTCGATGTGCCCGAAGCCGAAGGCGGCCAGCCCGTCGATGTGTGCGGCGTTCTTGTCGAGGCCGGCGGCCAGGCCCACGCGATTGGGAAATCGAAGGCCCATGACTTCGACGGGGTCTTCGGGGACGGGCGGCAACGCGAGCCTCGCGATCCCGCACTTCGCCGCAACATCGAGGCCGCCGAACGCGATGTCGTGCGCGGCCTCGGGGTCGAGGGCGAAAAGCAGCGGGCGAAACAGGGGGTAGAGGCTCGCGGGGCGGGGGAACATCGGCGCGCACTCGCGAAAGAGCGAGGGAATGCAAATGCGCGGCGATGATACCATCGCGCCGCATGTTCCGGTCTCGGCCACGCCTGCGCGAACCGCGCGCTTTCCTGTTCCAGTGGCAAGCCTTCGCTGTCGCTTTTGCGTGCCTCGCCTCCCTGGGGCCGGGATTCGCACCGGAAGCGCGGGCCACCGAACGGGTGCATGCAGCCAAGGGCAAGGCGACGCCCGCCGGACAAGGTTATGCGCAACGCGAGGACGTGCTCGCATTCATCGCCGAGCTTGAAGCGGAACAGGGCTTCGAGCGACGCGACCTCGAGCGATGGTTCGCCTCGGCGCGCTTCCAGCCACGCATCGTCGACCTGATGCAGCGGCCGATTCTCGAGCCGCCGAAATGGTTCGAGTATTCGCCGCCGTTCCTGGCCCCCGCGCGGGTCGACGCGGGTGTCGCGTTCTGGAACGGGAACACTGCCGCGCTCGAACGTGCGGAGGCCGAGACCGGTGTACCGGCGGAGATTGTCGTCGCGATCGTCGGCGTGGAGACCTATTACGGGCGCTACACGGGTTCGCACCGCGTAATCGACGCGCTCGCGACGCTCGCCTTCGACTACCCGCGGCGTGCAGCATTCTTCCGCGGCGAGCTGAAGGAGTTCCTGCTCCTCGCGCGCGAGCAGGGGATCTCGCCGCTCGTGCCCAAGGGCTCGTTCGCCGGCGCGATGGGTCAGCCGCAGTTCATGCCGGGCAGCTACCGGCGCTACGCGGTTGACTTCGACGGTGACGGGCGCGTGGACCTCTTCCGCAGCACGGCCGACGTGATCGGCAGCGTGGCCAATTACCTTGCCCGGCACGATTGGCAGCGCGGGCAGCCGGTGCTGCTGCCGGCAACGATCGAAGCGGAACAGCGCGAGGCGATACTGCGCCGACTCGATGGCGGTATCAGCGAGCGGCGTGCATACGCCGCCTGGCAGCAGGATGGAGTCAGCGGCAACGATCTCCCGGCCGACCTCGCATCCGACCCGATCGGCGTCCTGATGCTGGAGGAGAACGACGGCCAGGCGAGCTACTGGCTCGCGTGTTCCAATTTCTACGTGATCACGCGCTACAACAAGAGCCGACTGTACGCGGCAGCCGTCTGGTCGCTCGCGAACGCGCTACGCGACGCGCGCAACGCCGTGCGCTGAGCGGAGGACTCAAGGGTCCTTCGCCATCACCCTACGCACATGCGCCACGAGGGTGGCGGTGGAGGAGTCAGTCTGCGCCGGGAGCGCGCTCCCGTCCTGCAGCGCAGCGATGAGCGGCGTGGCCAACGTCTTGCCGAGTTCCACGCCCCACTGGTCGAACGAGTTGACGTTGAGGAGCAGTCCCTCGACAAACGTCCGGTGCTCCCACAACGCAAGCAATGCCCCCAGGTTCCACGCGTCGAGCGTCGGCAGCAGGACCATCGTCGAGGGCCGGTTGCCGGGACACGCGCGTGCGCCGACCGCCGCCTCGAGCGCATGACCCGCAAGCCCGGTTCCGGCCAGCTGTGCGCGCAGCGCGTCGGCCGGGCGCCCGAGCAGCAGTGCCTGAGCCTGAGCAAGCGCATTCGCGACGAGCAGCGTCTGCTGGTTCGCCCGGGGATGGCGCGCGCGCAGCGGCACCACGAACTCGACGGGAACCGGATGCGTGCCCTGATGCAGCCACTGGAAGAACGCGTGCTGGCCATCGGTTCCGACCTCGCCCCACAGCGAAGGAGCGCCGGGGCCGTCGACCGCCGAGCCGTCGCGCATCACCGACTTGCCGTTGCTCTCGAGCGAAAGCTGTTGCAGGAATGCAGGGAGGCGTCCAAGCGCATGCGCGTAGGGCACGACGACGCGCTGCGAATAGCCGAGCCAGACGGCATTCCACCAGCCGAGCAACCCGAGGACGGTCGGCAGGTTCTCCCGCGCCGGCGCCGTGCGGAAATGCACGTCCATCGCGGCCGCACCGGCGAGGAGCGCCGCGAAGTCGTCGTAGCCTTGGGCGATCGCGATGGGCAGCCCGACGGCTGACCACAGTGAATAGCGGCCACCGACCCAGTCCCACATCGGCAGCACGTCGTGCTCGGCAATGCCGAACGCTCGCGCCGCCGGTACGTTGGCCGTTACGCCGATGAAGTGAGGCGCCAGATCGGCACTCGGCCCGAGACCGGCCGCAAGCCAGGCGCGGGCCGCCTTCGCGTTCGCCAGCGTCTCCTGCGTGGTGAACGTCTTGGACGTCACGATGAACAGCGTGGTCTCTGGCCGAAGTCGTGCCAGCGTGCGGGTCAAGTGCTCCGGGTCGACGTTGGAGACGAACGCTACGTGCGGCCCGGACCGCGCAGGATCGGCGAGCGCGTCGCAAACGAGCCGCGGGCCGAGATCGGATCCGCCGATGCCGATGTTCACGACCGCGCGAATCGGCATACCGGTCGCACCTTTGCGCGCGCCGCTGCGGATCGAGTCCGAGATCTCCTGCATGCGTTGCCGGGTCGCGCGGATTGCGGGCAACACGTCAACGCTGTCGACCGTCACGCCTGCATCGTCCTGCTGCCGCAGCGCGGTGTGCAGCACCGGGCGCTGCTCCGACAGATTGATGCGCTCACCGGAGAACAGCGCCTCCGTCCAGCGCGAAACACCCGTTGCCTCCGCATGGTGCAGCAACGCCTCCAGCGCGCCAGGCGTGAGCCGTTCCTTGGCGAAGTCGACGTACCAGTCGCCCCAATGAAGTGCAAGAGCATTTGCGCGACCCGGCTCGCGCGCGAACAGTTCGCGCAGCGACGTCGCACGGACCGTGCGTGCATGATCGGCAAGTGGCTGGTGTGCTGACAAGGACATATACTCGGAGGCGCCGCCTGGGATCGCTGTCGACCGAATGGAAGATTGTACCGGTGCGAGCGCGCGCCGACGCGATACGCCTGCACGATGCATTCGCACACCGACAAGGACCTGCCGCTCAAGGAAGACACGCGCCTGCTGGGCCGCCTGCTGGGTGACGTATTGCGGGCGCAGACGGGCCGCACCGGATTCGATCGCATCGAGGCGATCCGGCAGACGGCGATCCGTTTCCGCCGAGCCCAGGGCGACGATGCGCATGCGATCCGCGACGAATTCGCGTCCGCGTTGAATGGCCTGTCGATCGCGCGAAACCCTCGACGTGGTGCGCGCGTTCAGCTACTTCTCGCATCTCGCCAACATCGCCGAGGACGTGCACCAGAACCGGCGCCGTCGTGCGCACGCGCTCGCCGGTTCGCGGCCGCAGCGCGGCAGCCTGGCCGATGCGCTCGAACGCCTCGCGAGGCGGGCGTGGACGGGCCCCGGATCGCTGCCTGGCTCGCACAGGCGATGGTGAGCCCGGTGCTCACCGCGCACCCGACCGAAGTGCAGCGCAAGAGCATCCTCGACTGCGAGCGCGAGATCGCGCGGCTCCTCGCCTGGCGCGATCGCATGCGGCTCACGCCGGACGAGGCGGCGGAGGTCGAGGAGGCGCTCCATCGCCTCGTGCTCGAGCTCTGGCAGACGGCGATGCTGCGGCTGTCCCGCCTGCGCGTGCGCGACGAGATCGACAACGGACTCGCCTATTACCGCTACACGTTCCTGTCGGAAGTGCCGCGGCTCTACGAGGCGCTCGAGGCGCGCCTGCGTTCGGACTTCGGGCTCCCGGGCAATTGGCGACTGCCGCCGTTCCTGCGCATGGGTTCGTGGATCGGCGGCGACCGCGACGGCAATCCGTTCGTCGTGGCCGACACGCTCGACTACGCGATCCGCGCGCAGGCAGCGGTCGCGTTCGACGCACTACCTCGACGAGGTGCACCGGCTGGGCGGCGAGCTGTCGCTGTCGACGCGGCTCGTCCAGCCCACGGCTGCGCTGATGGCGCTCGCGGCGGCGGCGCACGACGACAACCCGCATCGGGAGGACGAACCGTACCGGCAGGCGCTGATCGGCGTCTACGCGCGGCTCGCCGCGACCGCGAAGTCGCTCGCGCAGCTGCGTGCCTGCGCGCGCGCCGCTTGGCGATGCCGACCCGTACGCGACGCCCGATGCGTTCGCGGCGGACCTCGACGTGATCGCGCAGTCGCTGGCCGCGCACGGCGCGGCCGCGCTCGCCGATGGGTGGCTGCGGCCGCTGCAGTGCGCGGTCGACGCTGTTCGGCTTCCACCTCGCGGCGCTCGACCTGCGCCAGAACGCCGACGTGCACGAGGCGGTCGTCGGCGAGCTGCTCGCGCGCGCCGGAGTCGGCCGGACTACGTCGGGCTGCCCGAGGCCGAGCGCGTCGCGCTGCTCGCGCGCGACCTCGGCAAGGCTGCGGCTGCTGCATTCGCCGCACCTCGACTACAGCGAGCGCACGCGCTCGGAGCTCGCGATCCTCGAAGCCGCCGCGCGCATTCATCGCCACTACGGCGCGGCCGCGCTGCCGAACTACGTGATCTCGAAGTGCCAGTCGGTGTCAGCGACCTGCTCGAGGTCGGCGTGCTGCTGAAGGAAGTGGGGCTGCTGCGCGGCGACGCGCTCGCGCTCGACATCGTGCCGCTGTTCGAGACGATCGACGACCTCGCCCGCGGCGCGGACACGATGCGTGCGGCGTTCGCGCTGCCGCTGTACCGGCGCTGGCTCGGCGAGCCGGGGCGACGTGCAGGAGGTGATGCTCGGCTACTCGGACAGCAACAAGGACGGCGGCTACCTGACGGCGAACTGGGCGCTCTACCGCGCCGAGATGCGCGCTGGTCGAGGCGTTCGCCGCGCACGGCGTCAAGCTGCGGCTGTTCCACGGTCGCGGCGGCACCGTCGGCCGCGGCGGCGGTCCGTCGCTACGAGGCGATCCTCGCGCAGCCGGCGGGCAGCGTGACCGGCGGGCTGCGCGTCACCGAGCAGGGCGAGATCATCGCGAGCAAGTACTCGGATCCGGAGCTCGGGCGGCGCAACCTCGAGGCGCTGGTCGCGGCGACGATGGAGGCGAGCCTGGCCGACGCCGAGCAGATCGGCGCGCGCGCCGGCGCCTACCACGCGGCGCTGGACGAGCTGTCGGCGCATCGCGTTCGCCGCGTATCGCGCGCTCGTCTACGAGACGCCGGACTTCGTCGAGTACTTCCGCGCGCGCGACGCCGATCGCCGAGATCGCGCGAGCTCAACATCGGCAGCCGGCCGGCGTCGCGCACGGCGTCGACGCGCATCGAGGACCTGCGCGCGATCCCGTGGGTGTTCAGCTGGGGGCAGTGCCGGCTGATGCTGCCGGGCTGGTACGGCTTCGGCTCGGCGGTCGACGCGTGGCTCGCGCGAGCGCCCGACGGGCTCGCGCTGCTGCGCCGAGATGCACGAGCGCTGGCCGTTCTTCCGCAGCGTGCTGTCGAACATGGCGATGGTGCTCGCGAAGACCGACCTCGCGATCGCCTCGCGCTACGCCGAGCTCGTGCCCGACGCATCGGACCTGCGCGAGCCGATCTTCGCGCGCATCGCCGCCGAGCACGACCGCACGGTGCGCGCGTCTGCTCGCGATCACCGGGCGCGCGCACGCTGCTCGACGACAATCCCGACGCTCGCGCGCAGCATCCGCAACCGCTTTCCCTACCTCGATCCGCTCAACCACCTGCAGGTCGAGCTGCTGCGCCGCTACCGCGGCGGGCAGACCGACGAGCGGACGCAGCGGGCGATCCACCTGACGATCAACGGGCTGGCGGCGGGGCTGCGCAACAGCGGCTGACGCCGCGGCGCGTGGCCCGGCACAAATCATTGTGTATCATGGTCATAACGAATAACAAGAATTGTTCGCATTCGTATTGACAGCGCGGACCGCAGCCGGCGCCTATGTCTCGGGCCCTACTCCATTCACCGAAAGCCCTACCGTCATGCATCAGACTCATCCTTCGCGCGCGCTCGCCGCTGCTCGCGCTTGCCCCTTGCTCGCCGCGGCCCGCGCTCGCCGCCGAGGAGCCCGTGCTCAACCTCTACTCGGCGCGCCACTACCAGACCGACGAGGCGCTGTACGACAACTTCACCAAGGCGACCGGCATCAAGATCAACCGCATCGAGGCCGGCGACGAGCAGCTGGTCGAGCGGCTGAAGAACGAAGGCGCGCGCGAGCCCGGCCGACGTGCTGCTGATCGTCGACGCCGCGCGCCTGTGGCAGGCCCAGCAGCTGGGCCTGTTCCAGCCGGTCAAGTCGGCGGTGCTGGACGAGCGCATTCCCGCCAAGTACCGCGACCCGGCCGGCAACTGGTTCGGCTTCTCGTATCGCGCGCGCGTGATCGTCTACAACAAGGCGATGGTCGAGCCGCGCCGACGTCGCGACCTACGAGGCGCTGGCCGACCCGAAGAACAAGGGCAGGATCTGCACGCGCTCGGGCAGCCATCCCTACAACCTGTCGCTGATCGGCGTCGCAGATCGCGCACCTCGGCGAGGCCGAAGGCCGAGGCGTGGGCGAAGGGCGTGGTCGCCAACATGGCGCGCACGCCCAAGGGCGGCGACACCGACCAGATCAAGGCGGTGGCCGCCGGCGAGTGCGCGGTCGCGCTGACCAACACCTACTACTACGCGCGCCTGATGCGCTCGACCAAGCCGGAGGACCGCGAGGTCGTCGCGAAGACCGGCGTCGTGTGGCCCGACCAGGCGGGCTACGGCACGCACGTCAACATCTCCGGCGCCGGCGTGCTGAAGAACGCGCCGCACAAGGAGAACGCGCATCAAGTTCCTCGAGTACCTCGCGAGCGACGACGCGCAGCGCTACTTCGCCGACGGCAACAACGAATGGCCGGTGGTCAAGCGGCCGTGGTGTACGCAACCCGGCGCTCGACGCGCTGGGCAAGTTCAAGATCGATCCGCTGCCGATCGCGGCACTCGGGCAGGAACACGCGCCGCCGCGCAGAAGCTCGTCGACCGCGCCGGCTGGAGCTGACGGTCGTCGCTACGCGGGCATCGGCGACGGCGCGCAGCGCCGCGCCGCGGCTAGCCCGCCGCGGCGCGCCATGCGCGCGAGAAGCAGGATCGGCGCAAGGCCCACCGCCACGATCGCGAGCGACGGCAGCGCGGCCTCGGCGAGCCGCTCGTCCTTCGCGAACAGGTAGGTCTGCGTCGCCAGCGTGTCGAAGTTGAACGGCCGCAGCACCAGCGTCGCCGGCAGCTCCTTCATCACGTCGACGAACACCAGCAGCAGCGCGGCGGCGCCGCTGCGCGCGAGCAGCGGCGCGTGCACGCGCAGCAGCGTGCCCGCATGCGCCGGCGCCGAGGCTGCGCGCCGCGGCGTCCATCGCGGGCGTGATGCGCGCGAAGCCGGGCTCGATGCCGTTCCACGCGACCGCGAAGTAGCGGACGAGGTACGCGTAGATCAGCGCGACGATCGTGCCGGTCAGCAGCGAGCCCGGACTGCCGCCGGTCGGTTCGCGCACGATCGTGGCGAGCCAGGCTGTCGACCGCGCCGAGCGGCAGCAGCACGCCGACGGCGAGCACCGTGCCCGGCACCGCGTAGCCCAGGGTGCAGCACGCGGCTCGGCTGCGCGTGACCGGACCCGGGCGCGAGCCGCACGCGCGTAGGCGACCAGACGGCGAAGACGACCGCGAGCGCGGCGGCGATCGCCGCGACGCGGAGGCTGTTCCACGTCCAGCCGAAGAAGCGCGGGTGAACGCGACGTCGGCCTCGCCGCAGCAGCAGGCGCAGCAGCAGCAGCACCGGGCACGACGAAGCCGACGAGCGAGCGGAATCGCGCAGAACGTGGTCGCGAGCCGGCGCGCGCACCCGTGCAGGCGTGCGGTCGCGCATCGGCGCGACCGGCCGTGCCGCGGGCGCCGCCGGTGGTACGCGCCGCGCCGCGCGACGCGCGCTCGAGCGCGACGCGCGCCGACGACGAACACCAGCAGCAGCGTGGCGAGCTGCGCGGCCGCGGTGCGGTCGCCCAGCGAGAACCACGCGCGATAGATGCCGGTCGTGAACGTGTCGACGGCGAAGTAGGCGACGGTGCCGTAGTCGGCGAGCGTCTCCATCAGCGCCAGCGCGATGCCGCCGGCGATCGCCGGCCGCGCGAGCGGCAGCTCGACGCGCCAGAACGCCGCGCGGCGATCGAGACCGAGCGTGCGCGCCGCCTCGACCAGCGCCGGCGGCCGCTCGAGGAACGCGGTGCGCGCGAGCAGGAAGACGTAGGGATACAGCGTGAAGACGAACATCACGGCGGCGCCCGGCAGCGAGCGCACGTCCGGAAACCAGTAGTCGGCGCGCGTCCAGCCGAAGATCTCGCGCAGCGCGGATCTGCACCGGCCCCGCGTACTGCAGGAAGTCGGTGTAGGCGTAGGCCATCACGTACGACGGCATCGCGAGCGGCAGCAGCAGCGCCCACGCGAAGAAGCGGCTGCCGGGAAAGCGCCGGCGCGCGACCAGCCAGCCGGTCGCCGTGCCGCCGATCGCGACGCCGGCGCCGACCAGGACGACCAGCAGCGCGTATTCCACGACGTAGCGCGGCAGCACCGTGGCGCGCGAGGTGCGCCCACGTCTCGCCGGCGCCGGAGCGAGGCCGCGCCCCACGACTGCGACCACGGGAAGGCACGCGAGCGCGGCAAGGACGACCGCGAGCGCCGGCAACGGGCCGGCGTTACGCATTGCGCGATTATAGGCAGTATCGAGTGACGAGCAGCATGCGCGTGCATCAACGGGAACGGGCGGCATCGCGTACCGCGGCGGATCACGAGATCGGTTCTATAATCGCGCGGGTCGCGTGCGACTTCGCGACGACCCGCTCCACGCGCGGCCGATGCGCATCCTCATCTCCAACGACGACGGCTACTTCGCGCCCGGGCATCGAGCATCTCGCCGCCGCGCTTGCGCGCTTCGCCGAAGATCACCGTCGTCGCGCCCGAGCGCGACCGCAGCGGCGCCTCGAACTCGCTGACGCTCGACCGTCCGCTGATGGTGCGCCGCGCGCCCAACGGCTTCCTGTTCGTCAACGGCACGCCGACCGACTGCGTGCACCTCGCGGTCACCGGGCTGCTCGACCAGCTGCCCGACATGGTGGTCTCGGGCATCAACCTCGGCGCCAACATGGGCGACGACACGATCTACTCGGGCACGGTGGCGGCGGCGACCGAGGGCTACCTGCTCGGCATTCCGTCGCTCGCGATCTCGCTCGCGTCGAAGACGGCCGCGCATTTCGAGACCGCCGCGCAGGTCGCAGCGCAACTGGTCGAGCGGCACGCGCGCGTGCCGCGCCGGGACCGTGGCTGCTCAACGTCAACGTGCCGGACATCCCGCTCGCGGAGCTCCGCGGGCATCGCGGTCACCCGGCTCGGTCGCCGGCACAAGGCCGAGGACGTGATCCGCACGCAGAATCCGCGCGGCGAGACCGTCTACTGGGTCGGCGTCGGCCGGAGCTGCGGCGGATGCCGGCGAGGGCACGGACTTCCACGCGGTCGAGAACCGGCTACGTGTCGGTGACGCCGCTGCAGATCGACCTCACGAACCGCGACCTGATGGCGGGCGTCGCCGACTGGCTCGCGCGCTAGCGCGGAATCGCGAGACCGATACGATGGGATCGCCGACCGAATCGACTGACGCGGCATCGGCATGACGTCGGTGCGCACGCGCGCGCGGATGATCGAGCGGCTGCGCGAGCAGGGCATTCGCGACGAGGTCGTGCTGGCGGCGATGAACGCGATTCCGCGGCACATCTTCGTCGACGAGGCGCTCGCGATCCGCGCCTACGACGACGCGCCGCTGCCGATCGGCCACGGCCAGACGATCTCGCAGCCATGGGTCGTCGCGCGGATGACCGAGCTCGCGCGCAACGGCCGCGAGCTCGAATGCGGTGCTCGAGATCGGCACCGGATGCGGCTACCAGACGGCCGTGCTGGCGCAGTTCGTGGGCACGTCTACACGGTCGAGCGCATCGGCGCGCTCGTCGAACAAGGCGCGACGCAACCTGCAGTCGCTCAAGCTCCGCAACGTGCGCCTCAAGCACGGCGACGGCAGCCACGGATCTCGGCGAGGTCGCTCGCGGTCGACGCGATCATCGTCACCGCCGGCGCGACGCACGTGCCCACGGCGCTGCTGCGCTATCTGAAGCCCGGCGGGCGGATGGTGCTGCCGCTCGCCACGGCGGGCGAGGGCGAACGGCGTGCAGCGGCTGACGGTGCTCGAAGTGGCGCCGGGCGGGTTCCAGGAGCAGACGCTCGATGCGGTAAGATTCGTGCCGCTGCTGTCTGGTCTCGCCTGATCCGCCGGGCGGTCGACTGCCCGATGTCGATGCCGCCTTTGCCCACGTTCCTTCCGCCCCGTCGCAAGCCCGCTCGCGGTCGCACTGCTCGTCGTGATGACGCTGACGCTTGCCGCGTGCAGCACGCGACGCGTCGCCCCGGTCGAGGAGCGCAGCGCGACACCGCGCGCATCGCCGCCGGGCGCAACGGTAACGGCCCCGGCTGCCAGACGGCCGCCGGGAGCGGAGCCCGACTGGCGACCCCAGACCTACACCGTCAAGCGCGGCGACACGCTCTACCAGATCGCGCTCGACCACGGCCTCGACTACCGCGAGCTCGCGGCGTGGAACAACATCGACAACGTCAACCTGATCCGCGTCGGCCAGGTGCTGCGGCTCGCCGGCGGACCGGAATCCGGCGGCATGACGGATGCGGCAACCGGTGTGGTGACCGCGCCGCTGCGTGCGACGCCTCCCGTAACCGAAGCGCGTGCGGGCCCGGCGGCCCCGCCCGCGGGCGCAACTGGCGCAGTGGCCGCGGCGCCGGCCGTCGCCAGCCGCAACACCGAGAACTTCAAGACGGCACCCAAGGCGGTGAAGGAGCCGTACTCGCCGCAGGCCGCGCGTGAACTCGCCAACAAGGTCGAGCCACCCGTGATGCTCGCCAAGGCCGAGCCGGCCAGCCCACCACCGGCGCCGCCGGAACGCGCGACACCGATCCCCCCGCCGTCAACCGCCGCACCCGCCGACCCGCCGCACCCGCCAGTGGAACAATGCCTGCAGGCGGCGATGACGAGGGCGCGCTCGACTGGATCTGGCCGGCGAAAGGCAAGATCGTGTCCGGCTTTTCCGAAACCGCAAGTCTCAAGGGCGTCGACATCGCGGGCACCGCTGGTCAGGCTGTCGTCGCGAGCGCGCCGGGCAAGGTCGTCTACGCGGGGACCGGCCTGCGCGGCTACGGCAAGCTCGTGATCATCAAGCACAACAAGACTTACCTTTCGGCGTACGCGCACAACCGCGAGATTCTCGTCAAGGAAGGCCAGCAGGTGACGCGCGGGCAGAAGATCGCCGAAATGGGCAATACCGACGCCGATCAGGTCAAGCTGCACTTCGAGATCCGCCGGCTGGGCAAGCCGATGGATCCGGTCAAGTACCTGCCTCCAGCGTAGCGCCTTCAGCTTCCCGGTTTGCGCAACGCAGCCGGCGCAGGCAAGACTTCGAAGGCTCGTTGCAGCGTGGCGAGCAACGCTGCGCGTTCCCGTTCCCCCGTCATCCCGTAGCGCAGCGTGGCGAATGACTCCCCGATAGCGTGGAACGCGATGCTGAACTGCGGCCAGCGCTCGCTCGCTCGTGCCGCGTAGGCAACCGGGCCTTCGTGCGGTTCCCGCGGCAGACCCGCGCGCGCGAGGCGTGCGCAGATCTCGTCCCACAGCGCGAGCGCGCGTTCCCGCCGCTTGCGCCGCCACGCGATCCACGCGAGCACGATCCCGAGCCATACGGCGACCGCGATACTGATGATCGCTGCCATCTGCCAGGGCGAGACGACGTCGAAGCCGAACTCGCGCATCAGTTCGCGCTGCCGCCCGCGGTCAAAACCCACGACGTTGCGCCTCCAGGCGTGGTTCATCGCGTCCCAGACGAGCTGCGTGCCCTTGATCCAGCCCTCGTCGAGCCGCACGAACAACGGCACCGGATCCGCGAAAGGCACTGCCTGACCGAGACCGCTCTCGATGCGCGTCGGGCTCACGGCGGCAGTCGGGTCGAAGCGCTGCCACCGGCCATCGACGAGTGCCTCCGTCCATGCGTGCGCATCCGATTGCCTTACGATCAGATACTCGCCTCGCGGGTTGATTTCGCCACCCTGATACCCAGTGACCACGCGTGCAGGAATGCCGCCGGCACGAAGCAGCACGGCGAACGCGCTCGCGAAGTGCTCGCAGAAGCCGCGTCGCGAATCGAACAGGAATCCATCGACCGGGTCGCGCTCGAAGACAATGCCGGGACTCAACGTGTAGACGAACGACTCGCGGCGAAAATTCTGGAGGATCGCCGCGATGTATGCGCGATTGTCCGGAAACCGCGCGCGAAGGTCGCGGGCGAAGGCGAGCGTGCGCGGATTGGCGTTGCCGTACAGGCGCAGATTCTCCTCGCCGTCCCGCGCCGAGTCCGCAGGATAGCTGGTCGCGAGCGTCGAGCGCTGCAGGTACTGCGTCACCTGGCTCATGGGACGCCGCGCGAGCAATTGCTGGTCGCGCGTGATCGCAGCGAGCGCACCCGCGATCTCCTCCGTGCCGGTGAACCGTGGAAGGTCGGACGGAAACTCGAGTGCGAACAACCACGGGCGCCCGCTCGGTTCGAGCGTCACCGTGTAGGTGATCGAGCCAGGCGCGTTGCGTGGCGGCGCTGCTTCCTGGCGCAGCATGCTCGAGGTCCAGTTCGACCCGTCGAATCTCGTCAGCACCGGTCCGCGCCAGTATCGCAAGGGCGCAGGCGGCGGCGGGCCGACGAAGTCCACGCGAAACGCCACGGCATCGGACAGCGTGAGCTCGCGGATCGTGCCTGGCGCCATCGTCTCCGAAAGCCCGGTCGCGTTGCCGGCCCCCTGGGGCACGCCCCAGAGCGGGCCCGACAATCGGGGCACCGCGACGAACAGCAGCGCGGCAATCGGGACGCCTTGCACGAATAGCGCACCCGTGCGCCACAAGGCCGTGCGCGGCGCGAGCGCGTCGGCCTTCGCGGCGGGCAAGGCGAGTGCTTGCAGGGCGCCGCCCAGCAGCAGCAACGCGGGCAACACCGCGACGACCGTCAACGGCGACTGACTGTGGAAGAACGGGGTGACGAGCAGGAACATCGACAGGCAGACGAGCAGTACGCCATCCCGGCGAGTGCGTGCTTCCAGCAGCTTGATGCCGACCATCACGAACAGGAATGCGACCGACGGATCGCGGCCGATCAGGTAGCCGTAGGTCACGCGAAGGAGCCAGGCGCAGACCACGGCGAACAGCACCAGCGTCCACGACGGGATGCGCGCGGTCGATCCGCCGGAACGATCGCGTGCCCCGCGCAGCAGCACGAGCCGGAGAGCGACCAGCGCAATGCCGAAGCCCGCGACCCAGATCGGCATGTGCACCACCAGCGGCACTTGCGTGCAAAGCACGAGCGTTGCGAGCCAGCGCAGCTGCACCGGGGTGAGCCCCGGCGGTTGCGCGTGCCGCGTCCGGCCCGCGCGGATGCGCGACAGGAGCGAAGCGCTCATCCGCCTTCCGAATCGTAGAGCGCGAGCGCGGCGAGCACTGCGCGCCGATGCTCGCGCCCCTGTCCGGGGGGTAACAAGACGTCGGGGAGCCGCAACGCGTACCGGCGTGCCGCCCGCTCGCCCGCGACAGCCCATGCGGAAAGCCGCGACAATCGAGCCTCGGTCCCGAGGTGTCCTGGCAGCGCGAACCAGTCGAGCAACACCGGACCGCCGCCGCCCGCGCCATCGAACTGCTTCGTGTACCAGCCGCCGCCGCGCGCGACGGCTTTCCAAGCCACGCGTTGCAGCGGATCGCCGACCTGGTATTCGCGCAGGCCCGCGAGTTCCGCGTCGTCGCTGCCGCCGATTGCGCCGAGATCGGATCCCAGGGTGGCCGGCGGCAATGGCGGTGCGCCGATTTCCGCTTCGGGATAGGCGAGCCCCGCAAGCGGGAAATGCACGTACGCCCATCCCCGCCAAAGTCCAAGCGGGAAGTCGGACCAGATCGTCACGCGGCCAAGCGGGACGAGGCCGCGCCGCACCGGCCCGATCTCCAGAGTGGCAACTTCCCGGCCGTCCGCGGGCAGTTCATGGACGCAGCTCGCCCCTTCGCGTGCCGCGAGCGTGATGACGCTCCGCGCCGTTCCGCGCCCGTCCAGCGAGAGCGTGAACGTGACGCGGGAGCCCGCGAACGTCTCCGAGGCAGAAAGCGGGCGTATCTCGATGCCCGCGAGATTGCGGAACGTGTGCAGCAGGGCGGCGCCGACCATGCCGGCGAGCAGGAACGTGACGACGAAACCGAGCGACAAACCATAGTTGAGCGACGTCAGCAGCATGGTCGCGAGCGTGCCGATGACCGCCAGACCGCGGCGCGTCGGCAGGATGTAGATGCGCGAGTGCCGCAGCACGACGGCAACAGTGTCGGCCGGCTCGCGGCGGAACGCGCGCTGGCGCGCGCGCGCGAACCACGCGGCGGGCGCGGCGGCGACGCGGGATGCCATGGACGGGACGAAGCGTGCGCTGGTCAGGGAAGCGCTACGCTGCGCACGAGCGATTGCGCCTGCAGCGCGCCGGCCCGCGCGCCGCCCGCAAGACGATGGCCTGCGACGGACGGGAAGACGGCCTGCACGTCTTCGGGCAGCACCATCGGCCGGCCCGCGATCAGCGCCCAGGCACGCGCTGCCCCGAGCAGCATGAGTCCGGCACGTGGCGAGAGCCCGCGGCGCGTACCGACCTCACCCCCTGCCAGTCCACGGGTTGCCGCGAGCAGCGCCTGGACATAGTCGAGCAATGCCGGCGCGACGTGCACGTTCGTCGCCTCGCGCTGCCACTCGGCAAGTGTGGCCGGGTCGGCGAGCGCCTGCAGCTCGTCGATGCGCGCGCGGCGGTCGCCTCCGGACAGCAATTCGCGTTCGGCGGCGGCGTCCGGGTACCCGAGCTCGATCGCCATCAGAAAGCGGTCGAGCTGCGACTCGGGCAGCGGGTAGGCCCCGATCTGCTCGACGGGATTCTGCGTGGCGATCACGAAGAACGGGTCGGGCAGCTTGCGGGTCTGGCCGTCCTGGGACACTTGCCGTTCTTCCATCGCCTCCAGCAGCGAGCTCTGGGTTTTCGGCGGCGCGCGGTTGATTTCGTCCGCCAACACGACCGAGTTGAAGATCGGACCGGCATGGAAGCGGAACGACTGCGTGCCGGTGTCGAATACCGACACGCCGAGCACGTCGGCCGGCAGCAGGTCACTCGTGAACTGGATGCGCGAATACTTGAGTCCTAGCGTGGCGGCGAGCGCATGGGCCAGCGTCGACTTGCCCACGCCCGGGACGTCCTCGATCAGCAGGTGCCCCCTGGCGAGCATGCAGGCGAGCGCGAGCCGCAATGGTTCGTCCTTGCCCACGACGATGCGCCCGAGTTGCTGCAGCACGGCGGCAAGCCGCGGGGTGGTCGGGACACTCTGGTGGGCGGGACGTACGGTCATAAGGGAAGGTCGTCGCGGAGAGCGGGCGGCACTGGCGGAACTCTAGCGCGAGGCGCGTCGTCTCGTCATCTCGGGCAGACGCAAGGTACACTCTGTCCAGCGGAGTATCGGCGTGCTCCGGGCCGGCGCGCTCACCCAACGCCCCTCCAGGCAGGTCGTTGTAGAGTCCAATCCGCAAAACTCCGTCGCTCGCCGTGTTGACCGCCTACATCACCCATCCGTCGTTCCTGCTGCACGACATGGGACCCTATCACCCGGAGTGCCCGGAGCGCCTCACCTCGATTGGCGACCGCCTGATCGCGGCGGGGCTCGATCCCTACCTGCTGCATCACACGGCACCCGCGGCGACTCGCGAGCAAATCCTGCGCGTCCACGCGGACGCCTACGTGGAGGAGATCGAATCCGCGAGCCCGGCGTCAGGGCTGCACTTCATCGATCCGGACACCGCGCTCAATCCGCATTCGCTCACCGCGGCACGGCATGCCGCCGGCGCCGTCGTGCTCGCGACCGACCTCGTGGTTTCGGGCGAGTGCCGCACGGCGTTCTGCGCCGTGCGCCCGCCGGGACACCATGCGGAACGGCGGCGCGCGATGGGTTTCTGCCTGTTCAACAACGTGGCGGTCGGCGCGGCGCATGCGCTTGCCGCCCACCACATCGACCGCGTTGCGGTCGTCGACTTCGATGTACACCACGGCAACGGCACCGAGGACATCTTCGTCGGCGACGAGCGCGTGCTGATGGTGTCCACGTTCCAGCATCCGCTCTATCCCTACTCGGGTACGGAATGCACTGCGCCGAACATGGTCAATGTGCCGCTCGCGGCGGGCAGCGGCAGCGAGGAGTTCAGGAACGCGGTGCGCGAACGCTGGCTGCCCGCGCTCGATGCGCATCGCCCGCAGCTCATCTATGTGTCGGCAGGCTTCGATGCGCACCGCGAGGATCCGCTCGCCGGGCTCAAGCTCACCGAGGCGGACTACGCCTGGGTGACCCACGAGCTTCTGCGCATGGCGGGCAAGCACAGCCACGGCCGGCTGATTTCCACACTCGAAGGCGGCTATGCGCTGTCCGCGCTCGGCCGCAGCGTGGCCGAGCACGTGCGTGCACTGCTCGAGGCTTGACGCACGCCAGGGAGCCCCTGCACAAGTGCACACGAATGCGCTGCAGGGCCGAATGTGGATGAACGCGAGACGCGCGACGAAGGTCGTAGCCGAGCCTACGATGCCGAGGGCGGCTGCGCAGGCGCCACATTCGGCAGCAGCCCGGAGGGACAGGCGGTTCGGGCGGTCTGCTTTGTCGCGGGGCTTGCCAAGGGGGCCGGCCATTGGCTGCGCCTCGCTTCGCGCATACGCCTGCGGAGCGCGGAGCAGGGGCCCTGGAGCGAACGCGGGACGCGTGAGCCGGGGGATGCGACCGCGAAGCAGGCGCACGCCCCCGCCTCCGCTGCGCTCGTTCCGCAGCGCGACGCTGCGGCGGGGGTATCCCGAACCGCCTGTCGCAATCGCGCGCACTTGTGCAGAGGCTCCCTTGCGCACATCGGCCTGCTGGAGCCGGCATGCTTGGCAATGCGGATCATCGCGGCTCGCCACGGTTGTCGATGCCGCGCGCGTGGCGGGCGTGGCGTTCGGATTCTAGAATCCTGATGTCCATTTCGATCGACAGACGAGGCAGCCACCATGGCCGGGCGCCGTGAGTTCATCGAATCCTGTGCAGTGCTCGGCGGGGCGGCGGCCATCGGCGCGCTCGCTCCCGCGTGGGCAGCGGAAGCACCGAAGCTCTACACTCGAAGTCGGTTGGTCGATGTTCGCGGGGCGCCGATCCGCGCCGGCGCGCTGGCCGCCGAGACGAACTACGTCTTCAGCTACCCGTTCGCATCGACACCCTGTTTCCTGCTGAAGCTCGCGCGGCCGGCGATTCCGGGAACGTTGAAGCGCGAGGATGGCGCCACCTACGGATGGAACGGCGGCGTCGGTCCGGATCGCAACCTCGTCGCATTCTCGGCGATCTGCGCGCACAAGCTCGCCTACCCGACGCGCGACGTCTCGTTCATCCGTTATCAGAAGGAGCCCTCACCGACGTCGGCCGGTGCGGTGATCCATTGCTGCGCGGACCACAGCGTCTACGATCCGTCGGCAGGTGCGCGGGTGCTCTCCGGGCCCGCGCCGCAGCCGCTCGCCGCAATCCTGCTTGCCCACGACAGCGCGAAGGACGAGCTTTTCGCGCTCGGTACCGTGGGTGCCGAGCAGTTCGAGCCGTTCTTCGAGAAGTACGCGGCGAAGCTCGCGTTCGAGTACTCGGGCAACCGGGCGCGCAATCCGGCCGGCGATGCCTGCGTGGTCAGGGAACTCTCGGACTATTGCCGGTCGACGATCCGGTGCTGATGCGCCGGCGGCCTGCGGCTGCGCTCGATCAAGTCAGCAGCAGGCCGGCAGCCACGCGCCGTCCTTCGCCCGCGACGATGTTGTAGGTTCGGCACGCCGCCTTCGTGTCCATCACCTCGAGCCCGATGCCCGCCTCCGCAAGCGCGCGGTAGAGCTGCGGGTGCGGGAAGCGCTGGCGCTCGCCGGTGCCAAGCAGAACGACTTCGGGCGTCAACGCGAGCACCCGGTCGAAATCCGAAGCAGCGAGCGCGGCGAAGCCACCCTGCGCCCATCCTGCGATGATTTCCTCGGGGGCAAGCAGCAGGTTCTCGCGGTATTCGGTCGCTCCCACCCGCACCCAGCCGGGGCCGAATGCGGTGATGAGGTTTCCGCTCGCGGTCTGCAAATGAAATTTCATGGCTCCGGCGAAAGCGTGGCTCTCCCGACAACTTCCAAGGTGAGGCAATGCCGGCGCGCGTTTGTGCATTGCGGCAACTGCTTCATTCAGCTAGGATTATAGCTTTCGCCCGGGCATCAGTTCGCAGCGGCTGGAAATCCGCTGTCCGGCCGTTCCCACAATGCGCGCGATGCGCGAACACTCGGCGTTTCCCTTGATTGCCGCGCCGAGCCCGATGACCGACTGCGGCCCCGCTCCCGCCATGCTCAAGCCCGTCCAGAAATCCGCCAAGCTCGCCAACGTCTGCTACGACATCCGCGGTCCGGTGCTCGCCCGCGCGAAGCTGATGGAGGAGGAGGGCCACCGCATCATCAAGCTCAACATCGGCAACCTCGCGCCGTTCGGCTTCGACACGCCGGACGAGATCCGCCACGACGTCATCGTCAACCTGCCGCAGGCGTCCGGCTACTCCGACTCGAAGGGGCTGTTCGCCGCGCGCAAGGCGATCATGCACTACACGCAGGAGAAGGGCATCGCCGGCGTCGAGCTCGACGACATCTTCGTCGGCAACGGCGTGTCCGAGCTGATCGTGATGGCGATGCAGGGGCTGCTCGACGACGGCGACGAGGTGCTGGTCCCGGCGCCGGACTACCCGCTGTGGACCGCGGCGGTGAGCCTCGCCGGCGGCCGGGCGCGGCACTACCTCTGCGACGAGGGCGCGGGCTGGCTGCCCGACCTCGACGACATCGCGCGCAAGATCACCGAGCGCACGCGCGCGATCGTGCTCATCAACCCGAACAATCCGACCGGCGCGCTCTATCCGCCGGACCTGCTGCGGGAGATCGTCGAAATCGCCCGGCGCCACCAGCTGATCGTCTTCGCCGACGAGATCTACGACAAGACGCTCTACGACGGCGCCACGCACACGTCGATCGCCTCGCTCGCCGACGACGTGCTGTTCGTCACCTTCAACGGGCTGTCGAAGAACTACCGCGCGTGCGGCTACCGCAGCGGCTGGATGGTGCGTCTCCGGCGAGAAGCGCCACGCGCAGGACTATCATCGAGGGCCTGAACATCCTCGCCTCGATGCGCCTGTGCGCGAACGTGCCCGGCCAGTTCGCCATCCAGACGGCGCTCGGCGGCTACCAGAGCATCAACGACCTGGTGGCGCCCGGCGGCACGGCTGCGCCGCCAGCGCGACCTCGCCTACGACCTGGTCACCGTCGATTCCCGGCGTGACCTGCGTCAAGCCCAAGGCGGCGCTCTACCTGTTCCCGCGGCTCGATCCGAAGCTCTACCCGATCGACGACGACCAGCAGTTCGTGCTCGAGCTGCTCGAGGAGGAGAAGGTGCTGGTCGTGCAGGGCAGCGGCTTCAACTGGCCGCAGCCGGACCACTTCCGCGTCGTGTTCCTGCCGAACAGCGACGACCTGACCGATGCGATCGGACGCATCGCCCGGTTCCTCGACGGCTACCGGCGGCGTCATGGCTGACCGGCAGGCCCCCTTCCTCCGCGCGCGAGTATCCCGGCCATGAAACCCATGAACGTCGGCCTGCTCGGCTTCGGCACCGTCGGCGGCGGCACCTGGGACGTGCTTCGGCGCAACCAGGAGGAGATCGTCCGCCGCGCCGGCCGGCCGATCCGCATCACGTGGATCGCGGAACGCGCAATCGACCGCGCGCGCGAGGCGACACGCGGAGTGACCGGCGTCAACCTGACCAACGACGCCGCGGTCGTGCTCGCGCACCCCGACATCGACATCGTCGTCGAACTGATCGGCGGCATCGAGCCCGCGCGCACGTTCGTGCTGCAGGCGATCGCCAACGGCAAGCACGTCGTCACCGCGAACAAGGCGCTGCTCGCGCACCACGGCAACGAGATCTTCGCCGCGGCGCACGCGAAAGGCGTGATGGTCGCCTTCGAGGCCGCGGTCGCGGGCGGCATCCCGATCATCAAGGCGCTGCGCGAAGGCCTCACGGCGAACCGCATCGAATGGATCGCCGGCATCATCAACGGCACGTCCAACTTCATCCTGTCGGAGATGCGCGAGCGCGGCGCCTCGTTCGCGACGGTGCTGAAGGAGGCGCAGGCGCGCGGCTACGCCGAGGCGGACCCGACGTTCGACATCGAGGGCATCGACGCCGCGCACAAGCTCACGATCATGTCGGCGATCGCCTTCGGCGTGCCGATGCAGTTCGACAAGGCCTACACCGAGGGCATCTCGAGGCTCAGCAGGAGGACATCCGCTACGCCGAGGAGCTCGGCTACCGGATCAAGCTGCTCGGCATCACGCGTCGCACGCCCGAGGGCATCGAGCTGCGCGTGCATCCGACGCTGATCCCGGCGAAGCGGCTGATCGCCAACGTCGAGGGCGTGATGAACGCGGTGCTGGTCAAGGGCGACGCGGTCGGGCGCGACGCTCTACTACGGTGCCGGCGCCGGCGCGCGAGCCCACCGGCAGCGCGGTGGTCGCGGACCTGGTCGACGTGACGCGCCTGCACACAGCCGACCCGGAGCATCGCGTCCCGCATCTCGCGTTCCAGCCCGATCAGCTGTCCGACGTGCCGTTCCTGCCGATGGCGAGGTCGAGACGAGCTACTACCTGCGCATGCGGGTCGAGGACAAGCCGGGCGTGCTGGCCGACATCACGCGCATCCTCGCCGACCGCCAGATCTCCATCGTCGGCGATGATCCAGAAGGAGCCGCCCGAAGGCGAGGAGCAGACCGACATCATCATGCTCACGCACAGGTCGATCGAGGGCAACGTCGTCGACGCGATCGCGAAGATCGAGGCGCTCTCGACGGTGCGCGGGCACGTGGTGCGCATCCGCCTCGAGGACCTCGCGTAGCAGAGCGCGCGATGAACTACGTCTCGACGCGCGGCGCATGACCGCGGACGCGGTCGCGCTGCCGTTCCGCGCGATCCTGCTCGAGGGGCTCGCAGCCGATGGCGGGCTGGCGGTGCCGGAGGTCTATCCGCGCTTCTCCGCCGCGGAGCTCAAGGCGCTGCGCGGTCAGGATTACCGTGGCCTCGCATTCGCGGTTCTGTCGCGGTTCATGGACGACATCCCGCCCGCGGACCTGCGCCTCCTCATCGACCGCACCTATACGGCTGCGGTGTTCGGCAGCGCCGAAATCACGCCGCTGGCCACGCTCGAGCCGGGTTTGCACCTGCTGCGTGTTTCCAACGGACCGACGCTCGCGTTCAAGGACATCGCGCTGCAGCTTCTGGGCGCGCTGTTCGAATACGTGCTGGCGCAGAACAACGCCTCGCTCAACATCCTGGGCGCGACATCGGGCGACACCGGCTCCTCCGCCGAGTATGCGATGCGCGGCAAGCGCGGCGTCACCGTGTTCATGCTGTCCCCGCACGGCCGCATGAGTCCGTTCCAGCAGGCGCAGATGTACTCGCTCGACGATCCGACGATCCACAACATCGCGATCCGCGGCTTGTTCGACGACTGCCAGGACATCGTGAAGGCGATCGCCGAGGATGCACCCTTCAAGCGCGCTCATGCTATCGGCGCGGTGAACTCGATCAACTGGGCGCGCGTGGCGGCACAGGTCGTCTACTACTTCAAGGGCTATTTCGCGGCGACGAGCAACGACGGCGAGGCGGTCGCATTCGCCGTCCCGTCCGGCAACTTCGGCAACATCCTCGCCGGCCATGTGGCACACGCGATGGGGCTGCCGATCCGCCGGCTGATCCTCGCCACCAACGAGAACGACGTGCTGGACGAATTCTTCCGCACCGGCCGCTATCGGCCGCGGACGAGCGCGCATGCGACGTCCAGCCCGTCGATGGACATCTCCAAGGCGTCCAACTTCGAGCGCTACGTCTACGACATCGTGGGGCGCGACGCGGGCATCGTGCGCGAGCTGTGGGCACGGCTTGCGCGCGACGGCGGCTTCGATCTTTCCGGCACGGCGCACTGGGCGGCGGTGCAAGCTTCGGGCTTCGTCTCCGGCAAGAGCACCCATGCGGATCGCATCGTCACGATCCGCGACACGTTCGCCCGCCATGGCGTGGTCGTGGACCCGCACACTGCCGACGGCCTGAAAGTCGGATTGGCGCACCGCGAGCCCGGTGTGCCGCTGATCTGCATCGAGACGGCATTGCCGGCCAAGTTCGCCGAGACGATCCGCGAGGCGCTGGGCCGCGATCCCGAGCGCCCTGCCGCATTCGCCGGTCTCGAGGACCGTCCGCAGCGGTGCACGGTGATGCACGCGGACGCTGCCGCGGTCAAGGCCTTCATCGCCGCGCACGCGGCGCCGCGCTGAGGCCTGCGAATGCGCTACGCGCTTCTCGCGCTCGGGCGCAATCTCGTCGCCGGCGCGCGGCTCGCGCTCTTCCGTCCGGTCGACCTTCTCCGATTCCGCGTCGATCCGCCGCAGCTGCTGCTGCTCGTGCTCCTCTCCGCACTGACGGACGTCGGCGCCGATTGGCTTCGCTACGGCCCCGACGCCGAGCTGTCGTTTGCGGCTGTCGGCAGCGAGCTCGCGGCGACCGCGTTTCTGCTGCTGACGGCGGCGATGCTCGCGTGGTGGAGCCGGCAGCGCGAGGTGTTGCTTGCCCTTCCGGTCGTCGTGCTCGCCGCGTTCATTCCGCTGCAATTCGTCAATGCGGCGATCGACATCGTTCCCGAAGTCGCAATCCCCGGCGGAGAGCTCGGTGATTATTTCGTTCGCCTGGCGCTGATGGCGTGGGTGGTCGTGGTGCTGCTGCGATCCGCCTGGGTGGCACAGGGGTCGGCGCCCGCGCGCGCAGTTCGTGCTGCGGCCGCAGGCCTGCTGCTGGCGCTTCCGCTGTTCCTGCCCTCGGGCGTCCTCCCCGCCAATCCCTGGTGGGAGATCGAAGGCGACACCGTCGGTGAGCTGAACGCGGCCTCGGAACCGGTGCTCGCGCTGCAGCGTCAACTGCAGGACGATGCGCTGGCGGAGCTCGAAGACCACGGAGCCGGTGGCACCGACCTCTACTTCATCGGCTTCGCGCCCGATGGCGCCGGGGGCACATGGCGGGACCGCATGGACGCGGCGCGGCGCGTGATGGAAGGGCACTGGGGCGCGTCGAAGCGCACGCTCATCTACGTCAACGATCCGCGCACCGTCGCCGAAGCCCCGTTCGCCACCGTCACGCACCTGCGCGAGGCACTGGCCGAAGTCGCCGCCGCGAGCGATCCGGATGAGGACGTCGTGATGCTCTACCTCGGCGGGCGGGCGAATCCCGATGGATCGATGTCGGTGTCGTTGCCACCGCTCGACCTGGTGCAGCTGTCCGGTGCCGGCTTGCGCAGTCTACTCGACGAGGAGGGCTTCCGCTGGCGAATCGTCGTGCTTTCGGTGTGCGCGCCGGGGCCATTCATCGAGGCGCTCGCCGACGATCACACCGTCGTGATCGCCAACGCGGCTGCCGATGCGGAAGTCGGGGAATGCGCGCGGCGCGGCGAGCCCGTAGCGTTCGGCGATGCGTTCTTCAACGAGGCGATGCCGCGCACGAACTCGCTGACGGCAGCGTTCGAGCTCGCCAGAAGCCGCCTCGCCGATCCGGAATTCGCCGGGAGGCGGCGCAACGTGCCGTTCCTCCACATCGGCGCTGCGATCGCGGGCAAGCTCGACTCCGTCAGGGGGCGTTCCGGTACCGGTGTGATGGCCCGCATTCGCCTGCGCGCGCATCGTCCGGCGTGATGGCGGTCGCGGCGCGCTAGACTGCGACGCCATGGCTGCATCGGTCGAGATCGCAGGGCTCGTTCACGCCTACGGAACGCATGCCGTCGTGCGCGGCATGAGCTTCGCGCTCGCACCGGGCCGCATCGGTTGCCTGCTCGGCCCCTCCGGCTGCGGCAAGACGACGGTCCTGCGCTGCATCGCGGGCTTCGAGCCCGTGAGCGGAGGCACGATTGCGTTGGCCGGTCGCCTCGTGTCGCGTCCCGGCCACGTGGTCCCGCCCGAGCAACGGCGCATCGGCATGGTTTTCCAGGATTACGCGCTGTTCCCGCATCTTTCTGTGGCGGGCAACGTCGGCTTCGGACTCGATCGCCTTAAGGCGGAGGAGCGCCGCAACCGTACGCACGCGATGCTCGATCTGGTGGGCTTGCGCGACTCGGCCGGCGTATTCCCGCACGAGCTGTCCGGCGGCCAGCAGCAACGCGTGGCGCTTGCGCGCGCGCTCGCGCCAGGCCCCGAGCTCCTGCTGCTCGATGAGCCGTTCTCCAACCTCGACGTGGACTTGCGCGAGCGCCTGTCGCTCGAGGTGCGCGAGATCCTGAAGGCGGCGGGTACCACCGCGATTCTGGTCACCCACGACCAGCACGAGGCGTTCGCACTTGCCGACGAGATCGGCATCATGCTGGGCGGCACGATCGAGCAGTGGGATACCGCTTACAACCTCTATCACCAGCCGCGCACCCGATTCGTCGCGGATTTCGTCGGTCAGGGTGTGTTTCTGCACGGCGTGGCGATCGGTCGCGGGCGCGTGGTGACCGAGCTGGGTGAACTTGCGACCGACAGCCCGCTCGGCATGGCGGAGGGTGCGGCCGTGGACCTGCTGCTGCGACCCGACGACATCGTGCACGACGACGAAAGCCGCTGGCAGGCGGAGGTCGCGGCCAAGGCGTTTCGCGGCGCGGACTTTCTTTATACGTTGCGGCTTGCCTCGGGCACCCGCGTGCTCTCGCTCGTGCCGTCGCACCACGACCACGCGATCGGCGAGCGGATCGGCATCCGGCTCGCGATCGACCACGTCGTCGCATTTCCGGCTGTGTCATGACGCGGGTTTGACGCCTTCGCGGTGCGCCGCGACAATAGCCGCCCGAGCCGCGCAGGGGTGCCCGCGCCGCATACATACGCTTCATCGAGGAGGAGATTCATGCTTCGTATCGCAAAGCTCGCCGTGCTGGCGTTCGTCGTGGCGCTCGGTGCTGCCGCGCCTGCATCCGCGCAGGCGCCGGAGAAGCCGAAGCTCATGATCGGCGTGGGCGGCAAGCCGCTCTTTTACTACCTGCCACTCACGATCGCGGAGCGCCAGGGCTACTTCAAGGCAGAAGGGCTCGATGTCGAGATTCTCGACTTTCCCGGCGGCGCGCGCGCGCTGCAGGCGCTGCTCGGCGGCAGCGTGGACGTCGTCTCGGGCGCCTACGAGCACACGATCTCGCAGCAGGCCAAGGGGCAGAACATCGAGGCGCTGGTGCTGCAGGGCAGGAACGCCGGGATCGTGCTCGGCGTGCCCAAAGCCAAGGCCGCAGGCTACAAGAACGCCGCCGATCTCAAGGGATTGAAGATCGGCGTGACCGCGCCCGGCTCGTCGACCAACATGTTCGTCAACAACCTGCTGGCGAAGCAGGGGCTCAAGCCCGACTCGGTGTCGATCATCGGCGTGGGTGCAACGGCGGGCGCCGTTGCGATCATGAAGAAGGGCGAGCTCGACGCGATCGCCAACCTCGATCCCGTGATCACGCAACTCGAATCCGACGGCTCGATCGCCGCAGTGGTCGACACGCGTACGGCGAAGGGCATGCAGGACGTCTACGGTGGCGCATACGCGGCCGGCTGCATCTACGTGCCGGTGGAATTCGCGAAGAAGTATCCGAATACGGCGCAGGCGGTTGTCAACGCGATGGTGCGTGCGCTTCGCTTCATCCAGACATCGACCCCTGACCAGATCGTCGCATCCGTCCCGCCCGAGTACTACGTGGACAAGGCACTGTACAAGGCGGCGCTCGAGAAGAACCTCGACACGTGGAAGCACGACGGCGCGATCTCGATCGAGGCCGGGCAGAACGTGACGCGCGACCTGAAGACGTTCGATCCCACGGTGGAGAAGGCGAACATCGACATCGCCAAGACGATCAACATGACGTTCCAGCAGAAGGCTGCGCAGAAATACCAGTGATGCACGCGGCGACGGCGATCGCGGCGGGCGCCGCGCCTGCGATCGCACTTCATGACGTAACCTGCACGTTCGCCGCGCGCGGCGGCGACGGGCGCTACACGGCGGTCGCGCATACTTCACTGGCGATCGCGCCCGGCGAGTTCGTTTCCGTCGTTGGGCCGACCGGCTGCGGCAAGTCCACGCTGCTCAACGTGGCGGCAGGCCTGCTTGCACCCTCCGGCGGTTCCGTTCTCGTCCACGGAGCGCCGCTCTCCGGCATCAATGCGCGCGCGGGCTACATGTTCCAGTCCGACGCGCTGATGCCATGGCGAAATGCGCTGCAGAATGTCACGGCGGGCCTCGAGTTCCACGGCGTGCCGAAGATGGTGGCGCTGCCGCGTGCGCAGGAGTGGCTCGCCCGCGTCGGGCTCGCCGGCTTCGAGGATCGCTATCCGCATCAGCTCTCGGGCGGGATGCGCAAGCGCGTCGCGCTGGCGCAGATGCTGATCCTCGATCCCGAGCTGTTCTTGATGGACGAGCCATTCTCCGCGCTCGACGTCCAGACGCGGCAGCTGATGGAGAACGAGCTGCTCGACCTGTGGAGCGCCAACCGCAAGTCGGTGCTGTTCATCACGCACGACCTCGAGGAGGCGATTGCGCTGTCGGACCGCGTGGTCGTTCTGTCCGCGGGCCCTGCCACGCGACCGATCGGTGAATTCCCGATCGACCTGCCTCGGCCCCGCGACGTGGCGGAGATCCGGCTTTCGCCGCGCTTTGTCGAATTGCACGGGGCGATCTGGCACGTACTGCGCAGCGAAGTGCTGAAAGGCTACGAGCAGGGCAAGAGGGGGGCCGCGGCGTGAAGCGCCCGTCGGGAGAACTGCGCGTCGGGCGGGGCAGGCTCGCGCTGTACCAATCGCTGCTGCTCTTTGCGTTCTTCGCGCTCTGGTGGGCACTGACCGAGACGAAGATCCTGGCGCCGTTCTTCTTCGGCCAGCCGCTCAAGGTGCTCGTCGTCGTCTGGGAGTGGTTCGCAAGCGGCAAGATCTACCCGCATCTCGCGATTACGCTGTGGGAGACGGTGCTGGCGTTCGCGATCGGCAGCATTCTCGGCCTGGTCTGCGGCCTGTGGCTCGCTCTGTCGCCGCTTGCCTCGGCACTCACCGATCCTTACATCAAGGCGGCGAACGCGATGCCGCGCGTGATCCTCGCACCGATCTTTGCGGTGTGGTTCGGGCTGGGCGTGCTGTCCAAAGTCGCGCTCGGCGTGACGCTCGTCTTCTTCATCGTGTTCTTCAACGTCTACCAGGGCGTGAAGGAAGTGAGCCCAGTAGTTCTTGCGAACGCGCGCATGTTGGGCGCGTCGCCGCGGCAACTGCTGCGCTACATCTACCTGCCGTCGGCAACCTCGTGGGTGTTCTCGAGCCTGCACACTTCGGTCGGCATGGCGTTCGTCGGTGCCGTCGTCGGCGAGTACCTCGGCTCCGCGAAGGGTGTGGGCTACCTGATCCTGCAGGCGGAAGGCGTGTTCGACATCAACACCGTGTTCGCAGGAATCCTGGTGCTGACGATGTTCGCGCTGCTGCTCGACTACATCGTGAGCAAGATCGAGAACCGCCTGCTCGTCTGGCGCCCGAAGACCGCGGAGACGGAAGCGATGTAGAGGCGCGGGCGCAATCCTGGGCGTTGCCTGGTCAGACCGGTCTCGTCGCTCATCGGATTGACCCGCTGCGCTCGAATTCGCTATAATGCGCATCCTGCCGCGGGGTGGAGCAGTCTGGCAGCTCGTCGGGCTCATAACCCGAAGGTCGAAGGTTCAAATCCTTCCCCCAGACTTGCTTCGCTGCAGCGCCTCACCCCTTCCCGGTGGCACTTTCGCTGTGCGGACGGGCCGGCGCACCACCTGAGAACGACAAGTTGCTGGCTGCAATGTGCGGGGGGCCTGGCGTACCGGGCCCGCACGGGTCGCTGCATTCGGGCCGCGATTCGGCAATGGGTACCATGGAGACTTCGGACGCCATCGCGAGCGCTTCATGCCGCTGCGAAGCCTGAAATCACGCATCGTCGCCCTGTTCCTGACCCTGATCGTCGTGGTGCAGGTTGGCGCGTACCTCCTTATCGAGACGGTAGGCGCTTCGGCGGCGCGCAACGTCATCGAGGACGACCTCGAGGCCGGGGCGCGCGTGCTCGAGCGCCTGCTCGACGAGGAGGCGCAGCGCCTGCTGCACGCAGCACGTGGAATGGCGGCAGGCCGCATGGTGCGCGAGGTCGCGACGAAGCCGCAGCGCGAGGCCGCCCGGCTGGCGCTCCTCGAGGGACTGCGCGAATCCGGTGTGACGAGTTCGCGGTGCTGTTGCCCGGCGTCCACGCCGAGGCCGCGCAGCGCACAGGTGCAAGGCTGCTGGCGGCGCTCGAACCACCGCTCACGCCTGCCGAGCAGATCGTCGACGTGCGGGCGAGCGTGGGCATTGCGATCTACCCGGACCACGGCGACGAACCGGCGACTCTGTTGCGCTGACGCCGACGTGGCAATGTACGTGGCCAAGCGCAACGGCGGCGGCTGCGTCGTCTTCGACGAGCGCGACGATCCGCACAGCCGAGAACGCCTGTCGCTGATGCGGGACCTGCGCAACGCGGTCGAGAGCGACCAGCTGACGCTGGCCTACCAGCCCAAGCTCACGCTGCGCGGAGGGAGTGGTCACCGCGTGGAAGCGCTGGTGCGCTGGCGGCATCCGACGCGCGGCTGGTCGCCCGACGGAGTTCTTCCCTTCGCCGAGCGACCGGCTCTCCGCGCCTCCGCCTGGGCTCGGCCGCGCTAGCAACCAAACAGATCAACGGCTTGCCTTTGGGCAGGCCGTTTTCACTTCCCGCCCGGGTAGCGCCGGGGTAGCGCGAATCTGGATTTCGCCCGTACTCGCACGCGCCGCTCAATGCGCCGATCCGCCGCCGCGCTGCTTTTCCGGTAACAGGTGGCCGCCGTTCTCAGCACAAGCGGCCCGGATCAGGTGAACAGGGTCCGGAGCCGGTCAGTCGCCAGTCAGCAAAGACCGTACATCCCTAAACGACTCCTCCGTCAACTCGAGCACCTGCGCGTCCACAGGCAGCGCGCCGAACCGATCGAGCAACTCTCGACTGAAGGCGTCAAGTACGGTGAGCGCCTTTCCACGGTCCCATTGCGATCCCTGCGCCAAGGCGTGTGATCCGCTGCCTCAAGGGCAGTCACGCGGGCAGAAAGCGCCGCAAGGGCGTGGGCGGTGCCTTGCTCGACAATGAAGCGTTTCCCCCCAATTCCTGCCAACGTCCGCCGAAGAACAAAGAAGCCCGGCGATCCGGGCCTGCTGCTCTTGTCGCCATCTAACTCGGCGCGGGGCCACCCGAGGTATTGGTCAAAGGTCCTCGATTGCCGAACAGCCATTGCCGAGCACACGTTGAATCGCAGCTTTGTTGCCGCCGGCAGTTCTCGGGAAAAGTGAACTCCCCCGAATCTCGCACAGCGCCGTTGAGGCGAAGAAGCGCCCTGTGAATCCAACATCGCTAAAGGCGTGGTTCCAGCTCCACATCAACGTCCCTCAACCGGGTAGACGGTCCAGCTTGGATCGCTAAGAAGAATTGCGTACGACGAGACGTTCAGCGCATCCATCAGCCATGCCGCCGTTTGCCCTGTATCCAGGTTTCGCCAGATCAGGTCGGTCTTGCCGTCTCCGTTCAGGTCGGCACCGTGCGTGACTATCCATTTCGGGTCAGCATTGACCACTGCGGTGGACGATGACGCAATTCCATCCATCAGCCATATCGCAGTCCGTCCCAGCGCGGCATCTTCCCAAACCAGATCGGATCTTCCGTCGCCATCGGTATCTGCAGTTAGGACGACCGACCAGTTGGCGTCGGCGAGAACCACCCCGTTGGCGGATGCCGTCAAGCCATTCATCAACCAGATCGCCGTATGCCCCGTCACGCTGTTGCGCCACACAAGATCTGCCTTGCCATCCCAGTTGAAATCCCCGGTGTGCGTGATCGACCAGTTCGCGTCGGCGAGAACCACCGCGCTGTCAGATGCGGCCAACCCACTCATCAACCAGATCGCTGTTTGTCCCGTCGCGCTGTTGCGCCAGACTAGGTCCGACTTGCCGTCGCCGTTGAAGTCCGCCACTTGCGTGACGACCCAGTTCGCGTCGGCGAAGATCACCGCGCTGGCCGAGGCCGCCAATCCATCCATTTGCCAAATCGCCGTTTGTCCCGTTGCACTGTTGCGCCAGACGAGATCGGCCTTCCCATCGCCGTTGAAATCCCCCATGTGCGTTATCGACCAGGTCGGGTCATTCTTGAAAATGGCGTTGGTCGACGGGACCAGTCCGTTCATCAACCAACCGGCGGTTTGGCCGGTTGCGGCGTTGTGCCAAAGCGCGTCGCTCTTGCGGTCGCCATTGAGGTCTGCAACCTGCGCCAAGGTCCAGTTCGGGTCATTGAGGAGGAACGCGCTGCTCAGCGTCGATAGACCGTTCATCAACCAAAGCGCCGTTTGCCCCGTGACGCTGTTGCGCCAGAAGACGTCGCTCCTGAGATCGCCATTGGCGTCGCGTGCCGGGGCGGCTGGGTTCCGATCGTTGCGCCAGAGATTTAGCGATCCTCCGTCGGGAGAGGACCCTGCCCAGTTGGCGCCCACGACGTCGATATCACCGTCACCGCCTATATCCCCCACTGCAATATTGTGGGAGCCGGTAGTGGCAAGGTTTTGTAGCGTCCAGGAGGCACCATTGCCGAGGTTGTAGTAGATTCCCACGCGTTTGGCAGGGGACTGGTGCATTTCGGCGAAGACGATGTCGAGGTTGCCGTCTTGGTTCATGTCCACCAGGTGGAAGCGGTGAACATCCGTCACGGTGTCGACATCGTGGCGGATCCAGGTGCCACTGATGGGGTCAGGAGGATTTTCGAACCAGGAGAGTTTTCCGGTACCCGCCTCGGAGGCGGCGATGAAGACGTCGACCCTTCCATCCTTGTTGATATCGGCTACATTGACACTCGCGCCGTCACTCCAAGAGACGAAATCATGGCGCACCCATGCGGAAGAGTTTGTGATGTTATTCGAAGGCTGCTGTAGCCAGTAGCCGTTGCCGATAATATCGACTCTCCCATCACGATCGATGTCGGCAAGAGCGGTTCCTTGGCCATTGGGGGCGTTGGTCATCGGAACTTTCGTCCAGACATCGGGGGTAGCGCCTTGGAGATAAAGCGTCGTGGGACCAATTTCTCCAATGCCGCGCGTGACGACGTCCAGCTTGCCGTCGGCGTTAACATCCCCTAGAAACAGATCGTGGCTGTTGTTGGAGGCGTCGATGGTGTGGAGTTTCCAAAGGCCTTGGACGTTACCCCCGGAACCCCGAGGGTTCTCATACCAATAGATTCCGCCGTTGACAACGATGTCGAGAGCGCCGTCGTTGTTGACGTCTCCCACCTGGAGATCGTCATCGCCCCCCACTGACCCGACCTCGAATTTGTTCCAGTTCGGGTATTGGTACCAGTAGACGTTTCCACCCAAGTCACCTCCCGCCTCGACGATGTCGAGTTGGCCGTCACCGTCAAGATCGCCGAGGTTCTTGCCCCAAGGAGCCTGGGAGGGCTCAATGACGATTTTGGTGAAGGGGAGAGTGGTGGCGCCGACGGTGCCTGCGTTGCTCACCGTTGTGCGGACGTTGGAAGTAGTTCTTTGGTTACCCGCCACATCACGGGCCGTGGCCGTAAGGCTGTGGGAGCCGTCCGTGGCGCGGTGTTGATCGACGGCGAGCAGCGCTGAGGGGGTGAAGCTCGGTTCGCTGGCCGCTGCTGCGGTGGCGGCGTCCTGTGTTTCCGCCATGGCAAGCGTCGTGACCAGCGCAAAGAGGAAAGTGCAGGCGCGGGCGAGCACGCCCCGCCGAATCGTCATGGGCGACATGCCTTCCTATCGGGACGAATCCGCCAAGCGACGGTCAGTGGACACTACTTCCGACTACGCGACCGGATCAAAGCACAGTCCGACAACGTACGCAAGTCAGACAGGTCGGCGAGTTCGCGCCCTTCTCCCGCAACGTCGCGGCTTGATCCGCAACCTTGGCACTGATGCCCTGGATCGCAGCCAAGGCGACGCTTTATGCGTCCGTCGACGCAGGCATCGTTCCTCCAATTTCACGCCGTGAGAGTCCCGGCTAGTGGCTCGTTGCCATGTCCCGCTCATGTAGAGCACAGCAGCGGTTGCGCGGCTTAACCGCTCGCCACTCGAAGCCAATCCATTTCCGTTCCTTGCCTCGTTAAGGATTCCGTCGTCATGGTCGCCATCGTCTTGTGGCTTGCTTTGACATCGGGATTGCACATCACAAACGCATGCGAATTGCACCGCCTGTCAGCACACAAATCGCCCACCGTAGCCAGGTATTAGCATCTGCGTTGCAGTTAGCAATTTCGCGACACGTAATCAAAGAGTGGCCACGTCGCCGTGTGAACGGAAACCAAGTCTTGGCTATCGACCCACGACAGAGCCCCGAGGTTCGCATCGGACGGAGGACACCGATCGTCCATCCAGATCCGAAGCGGGTGCGTTGCGCGCAGCCGCGCACTGAGGCGCTTCCGGCGACTATTAAGTGGATCGCCCATTTGCCTGTCAAAGTCTGGCCGATCGAGTTATTCAGGCGGTTTCCAAGAATCGCGAACGGTATCGCTCGGACTTGGAGTAACGCTGAAGAGTTTCAACGTCAGATGGACGGACTACTGTTCGACCGTCGAGGTACCCGCACAGGGTTTCCGGTGGAAGTCCATGACGAACTGTTGGCACTCCTGCACTTTCGCCTTGGGAGGCACGATTCGTACTCACCACGACTTCCCGAAAATCGGTCACGACAATGACTCGTCCCTACGTTGCGAGGCGGGTGCTCGGGTTCCGGCACAGACGTTCAAACCGATGGCCTTGCCTGGACCTAAGCGATTTGTGTGACTTGGCGCAACCCTTCGAGAGCGCTTCATCGGCTTCCATGTAAAACGGCCGCTGCTCGGCAAGCTCGGCTTCGTCGGAGCCGTTCACGGCATCCTGCCGAACGTCATCGCCATCCACGACGACTCGAGCGCGAGGCACCGCGGATGGACCCTTCGACCAACGCGCTCACGCGAAATGATGCCTTGGCTTGGCATTTCCGAGCGGTTCGCGAAGTTCACGGAGCGACGAAACCTGAGCGAGAATTAGCTTCGCTCATGCACCCGCAGCGAGGTCAACCGGGCGCTCTCGCAGCGACGTACTCGTGAAATGCGCCCACGTATTCAGGAGAGAAACATGAACAAGCCCTTCGGTCGCATGTCGGCTGCCGCGCTAAGTGTGGTGCTCATCCTGGCCGCATTCTTGTCGCCATTCGCATGGTCGCAAGTCATAGCGGCGGCGAATTACGTGACTGTCGGAGTCTCATCGAGCGGCAACCTGAGCACCGCTTGGCTATATGAGCCTTCTTCGCGGCAAGTCGTGGCATGCCAAACGGTGGTAGCACCGAATACGGGCTTGTCGAATATTCAATGTGTGGCTTCTAAACTACCGTAGGAATCGTGCGCTGGTAGTGTGTCTAGTGCGTCTGCGCCATTCGCGCAATCCGTGATATTCGCGCCACCAACGCCTCGACGGCGCGGCGGAGTTCGGTGATCTCACGATCCTTCTCGGTGAGCTTCGCTTCCAGCTTTGCGTTCAACCCCTGGATCGCGGCCAGCGCAACCCCGTCGGCGTCCTGTTGCCCTATTCGCAATTCGGATTCGCCCAAACCGAACGCCGCATAGAAGTCCTGTGCAGTCGGGCCAAAGTGGCGGAGGTGCGCGTTCTCGCCCTTCGGATTCCACGAGTAGATTGGCATGGTCGCCAATTGCGCCAGCACCCCTTGGCCGTCAAGTTGCCGCAGGTTCTGCTTCTGGCTGCGATCCGACGAGCACGCCCAGCTGCCGCCGCTCGCAACCGAACAGGTCCATGCCGGGGCGCCGGTAATATCGTCGATCCCGAGCACCAATCGCACGCCGCCTGTAGCACGCACGGCAAACTCGTTGGTGGCCGCGGAGTTGAAATCGTGGTTGCCACTGTAGTCAGCCCACACGAAGGCGCCGGCGTGGACCGTCGTGCCCGGTCGATCCTGAGTTTTTGCGTGATGGCCTGCCGCGAAGCTGGCAAATCCACTAGCAATGTTGCCTAGCCCCCCGGCAACGGTCGAGAAACTCCCGCTCGCCGTGTTGGCTTGGCCTCCGGCGACCGTCGAGGCGCCGCCGCTCGCGGCGTTGGTGTAGCCCCCGCCGACGGTCGAGTAGGCGACGCCGCTCGCGATGTTCATTTGGCCCCCGGCGATGTTCGAGGCGCCGCCGCTCGCATTATTTAGGAAGCCCCCGCTGATGGTCGAATCGCCGCCACTTGCGGTGTTGCCACCGCCCCCACCCACGGTCGATCGGACGCCACTCGCAGTGTTGTTTAGGCCTCCGCTGACGGTCGAGAACTCGCCGCCCGCGGTGATGTTGTACCCGCCGCTATCTGTCGCATATTGCTCGTGGATGACATGCGTCCCGCCGTAGTTCGTTGGCCGCTGGAAATAGCCGACCACGTCGATCGCAACGTGGGCGAAGCCCGTACGTACCTGCACGCTGATCTGCCTGTTCGCCTGGTTGATCCGTGTCGTGGTGCCCGCCGACGTGAACGGGTTCGTCCCAAGAAACACCAGCGTCGCCGTACTGCCGAACGCCGCCCCCTGTGGCAGCACCTCGATGTCGCCGGGCAACTCTTGCACCGGAATTCCGAAGACCTGCAACTGCACCGCCGCTGGGGTTACGCCGCCGGACAGCGATAGACAGACGCCGTTGCCTCCTTCCACCGTGTAGGTCCGGATCTCCCCAGCGCCGAACGGCACCGGGAGATGTGACGTCGAGCCGTCGCCTTGATACACGGCGGGAAACGTTCCCCGCGTCTCCACAAGCCGGCACGGCGTCACCGGCACATAGACGACATCGGCACCGGGATCACCCAGCACCTTCGCCATGGCAACGCCCTTCGCGCCGACCGGTGCCTGTGCCACCACATCACGCAATCCGTTGACCGATCCAGCGAGGCTTGCCGCCAGCAACTGGTCCGCCCGCATCGCGAACAGCATCTCGCGCAATTGCACACGATTGACGCCGGCTCCCGTTGCCGTGAGCTTGTCGCCCCAATCGGTGACGATGCGCTCCACCACTGTGGCACGGTGTTGATCGACCGCCAGCAACGGATCTGGCTTCGCGGTCTGACTCTGGGCGACGCCGGACAACACGAAGCACGCCCCCAGCAGCAACGAAATGATTCGACGCATGATCGCCCCCTTGGCAAGCATCACGAGTTCTACGCGCGTCGCTCGCACGGATGACGCCGATGGGGGCGCGAGTCCGCGCCGCCTCGCACTCCGTTCACGAGGGACGTGTGAGGAACTCTGCGCGCTCCGTTGCTTGCCGTTGTTGCCGCAGGTCAAGTGGCGCCCACCGCGGACGACTGCGAGACGGGCTGAACGACCCGTCCAGTGGCTCCCTTATCTCCGGCGGTCCGCGCTGAGTTCCATCTTCCAGAATGCAGGAAGCCCGGTGGACCGGGCTTCCTGTGTGGGCAGCGCTTCTAGTGCGTCCGTGCGAGTCGAACCTGGGGTGACGTGCGCGCCATCAGCAGTTCGACTGCGCGGCGGAGATCCGCAATCTCGGCCTTCAGCGAACGGATTTCGGCGTCCGTAGCGGCGCTCACGCCCGACCACTGCGAAACGGGCTGAACGAACACTCCAGCGGCTCCGGTAACTCCGGCGGGCCGGCGATCTCCCACTCGTGGTATCGCGCAGCGATTTCATGCTGATCCGCCGTGCAGCGGGCACGAACCCGTTTGCCCGTGCACGCTGCGCGGTAACGGAAGGGATAGGCCTCAATCGACATGCCGTATAGACGTACGGTATCAACAGGCAGTGAGCAACTCCTTCACCGCATGTCCGCCACTCGCCTGCTGGAGTGGCGCCGTTACACAGACAGGCATGACCGAGTACGGCCCGAACCGGCCATTGAGTCCCGCGGAAACCGGATGTTCGACGTACCCGCTATCCGGCGGGCTGCGTCCACGCAAGCAAACAACAAGCCGCGTGCGGGCCGGTCCGGTCGAGCGTGTGGGTAGGCCACTTCATGTCGATCCGCGGGAACCTATGTTTGCTCAATCCGCAGCGAGGTATTTCTTGAAATAGCTCACAGCGAACGCCTGCGATTCCCGTGCGATCTCCGCATTGGCGATGACTTTCACGACGCCACCTTTACCCTTGTTCGCGCCGGATTCGTAAGTCGCGCTGTCGAAGCGACTGTCCCAAGCGAAGGTGGCGCCTTTGTACACGGTGACCGCGAAGTGACGCCGAGCGTTGGCGGGCAGTGAGGCCACCAACGTCAGGCAGCCATCCGGATCGTCGTAGTCGTCCTTGTCACCGGCCAGGATATGGACTGGCGATCCCGTGACCTGCTTGAGGGGCGCCTCTCTTGAGAAGCGTATCCCTTCCGTTACGCGCGGTGAGGATGACCCAGCATTGAGGGTAGAGAGGGAGGTGCGCAGCGAACCGAAGATTGCTGATCGCTGTACTGGCGAGTCAACTCGGCGGAGCTTGTCAGCAGCGATACCTGCGCTCCCCATGAGAATCCCATGATCCCGACCCGCGCGGGATCGATGCGGGGATGGCGGGCAAGGTAGTGCAGGCTCTGATACACGTGCGGCATGTTCTGTACCGGCGACAATGGCAGTCCTCGCCCTTGGAACATGTCGATCTCGAGCGTTGCGATCCCGGCTTGATTCAATGCCTCGGCATAGAAAGCTCCACGGCCATCGAACCCGGGAGAGCTATTGACGATCACAACGGCCGGCAGGCGGTCCCGGGCCGAATCCGGAACTCGAAGCTCGCCTGCCACCGCCGCGTGGCGCTCAAACGCTCCAGTGACTGCAAATTCAATCCTTTCAACAGACGCAGCAGCCGGCGCATGAGCAGGCAGGAAAGCGCATGCGGCAACCAGGACACGGGTGAGCATCAACCTCGACATACTCAGACCCCCTCGTCCGGTTGACAGGGCCTAATGACGAATGGAGAACCTAAACGACGGAAAACAAGGCGTCAATTGCCTGGATACCAGATACCGGACGCTGGTAAGCCGTCGATGAATCAATGACAGAGGATTCCTAGTCCGGCCCGGCGCCGGGCTTCCTTTGCTGGTCAGCCACCTCGATGGTCGTTATGTGCACGTCGGAAAGCGGGTTGAGCATCTTCTCGGTTTGGCGTGCTGAGCGATCGGCGCGGTGTGTCATCCTCATCAAGATGAGAACCAGTAACGGCACGATCACAAACACGATAACGCCAAGAATCAGCCACACGTAGGCCATGGGCACCTCCGCGGGAGTTCGGTGTACGTATACGGGACGGCCAATTTTTCCATATTTGACAGGGACAGGAAGTGTCGGCGAATTGAATAGAGATGGGGCGCCTGCCGTGGGTTTCTATGGGGCCACGTGCGCCAATGAGCGACCTTCGGTGCGTACTCCCACCTTTCCCGACTTCCATTCGACCCGACAAACATCGCCCGATCAAATCGAGTCGACGTCATTCAGGGTCCCCGTAGCGGGCCGGTGCAGGATGGCATTACCTACCCGGGGGTGCGGCGCGCCACCCAGTACGTGGCTCCTTCCTCACCGTAACGTTCCGCATGAGGCACCTCGCGGTCGAGCGTGAAGGTGTCGCCCGGAAGCAGATGCCGGACATCCTCACCGACGACGAGCCACATCTCGCCCTGAACAACACGCGCCCTTAGCGCGAACGGGTGCGTGTGTGTCTCGACAACCGTCCGCGCGGCCCACCGCCGCTCAACAACCTCGTCGAATCGCTCCGCGCGCGCATTTGCTTCGAATGCCTCAAAGCTAACTTGATCCATTGCAACCCTCTGTCAACACCGCTTCGATGGGCCTCGGCAGGTCGGTGGCGCAAACTACCCTTCTGTCGAACACCAAACGCTCCACGTTTCTCACCTCTACGGCTTTGCCGTTGACCGGGCCATTCTACGTCCGCTTTCGGGGCAGCCCCTATTCTGACACCTCCTGGCCGGGAAGCGCCCGTCGGGCAGGGGGCGGAAATCGACGCGAAGCGAACCTACGCGCACGGACAGGCAGGGCGCTCCAGATGTCTCGACGGAGTACCATCTTCTTCCCCCGGTTCGACCAGGGGACATGCCGGTGCAACGAATGAATGCACCCTGTGGGCTCCGCAATCGCAATGAGGAGGGACCATGGCAAGTTCGATGACCAACCAGTATCTGGACAACAACAGGCAGTACGCGGCCGGTCAGGCGTTGCACACGCCTGCTTACCCCGGCAAGCAGCCGATTCAACCGTCGAAACGCGTTGCGGTCGTTGCGTGCATGGACGCGCGCCTCGACGTGGAGGACCTGCTCGGGTTGCAGACGGGTGACGCGCATATCATCCGTAACGCAGGAGGCGTCGTGAGCGACGATGCAATCCGCTGCCTGATCATCTCGCACCACTTGCTCAACACCAACGAGATCATCCTGATCCACCATACCCGCTGCGGCATGCTGGCTTTCAGCGACGACCTGCTCAGAGCTGGGCTCGAAGGCGACCCGGCCGCGGAAAAGTTGCTGGGCCAGGCGACGAGCCGCGCGTTCACGAGCTGCAAGAAAAGTGCGTCCACGCCATCCACGTTCCACGCTTTCCGCGGCCAACTCGAGCCGCTCGACGCACCGCGCGATGCGAAACAGATGGAACGCCTTTCGTGGGATGTGCGGCGGGGCATTTCTGCGGTTCTCAACCACCCCTGGCTCCCAACCAGCGGGCCGGACGCGGTGACGGTTCGCGGATTTATTTACGACGTGGATACCGGGAAACTCGAGGAAGTGAGCTACCCAGGACCCATGGGATCGTTCGGTTGATGTGTCGCGCCGGGGTCGGGTGCCGAGCGCCTTCCCTCCGCGGCGCGGGCGCTCGATGGCACGGTGCCGTTGTCTAGCGAGTTGGGAGGCGGCGACGATGGTCAGGTTGTGGCCGCGACATGACGCTGTTCCTCCATTGCGCCCGCCCCAATGTGGACGCACGTCGGCTGCACGGCTTTCGTCGTGCAGCCGAGTGACTGCGAACTGCACGGGGTTGCGCCTGGGCAGCGACGAAATGGAATTTGCGCGCTTTGCGCGGCGACGGCCTTGGCGTGGGGCCGCGGACAGCTTCAAATTAGGGAGGGGCGCGATCTGGCCCCTCTCTGGTGGTCCTGGTGAAACCGGCCCGTGATTATGCGGTCGGTCAGCACGGCGCCGGGAACGACTCGTCAATCATGATCGTCCTCGTCGTCATCCGCTTTGCCCAATGGACCGCGGAGTTCGCCGCCCGGACGTTGCGTCGTGTGCACGTTCGCGTACGCGGCACCGTTGCGCAAGGCCTTGATCACCTCGGCAAACCCCGCGGCTCCGGCGTCGATGCCCTGACCGGGTACGGCGATGACATCGTTGGCAGTCAGCGTGCCGGTAACCGTTCCTGACGTGATCGGACAAGGCGGCGGCGTGGGCACACCCGCGGGCGGTGTCAGGTTCGTGCACAGGAACAGCGCGACGCCGCCGGCCAGCGCCGGCCGCCCGAAATGGATGTGCGCCTGCAAGACGTCCGTCGGCAGATTGCTGTAGGTCAGCGCGTATGAGATCGACGATTCATCCTTGCTGATCTTTGCGACGAAATTCCCGCTTCCGGGAGAATTGAGAGTCGCTGGCGTTTCATTGTATCCAGACAAGGTGGTCGCGAAGGTGTGCTTGCCGTGTGCAAGTACCGGCGCGGAGAACAGGCTCGTCACGAGCACCGCGAAGACGGTGGAAGCCCTCCTGCTCGAATTCATCGTGCGCTCCTTTCATCGTGTGGTTCGAAGGAACAGCTGTCGCGAAACTGCGGCCCTATCGTGCGGCGTCCGTCGGATCGGGTGCCCGCGGGATGCGGATGAATTGGATCCCGTCCGGAGAACCTAAACGTATACAGCCGGCACGAATTGGTTATTCCGAGCCGACGTCGGAAAGGATGTCGGGAGCAGCAAGAGGCAGGCGATCAACCCCACGACCCCGTCCATTGGGGGTCGTGTCGGACCGGCCGAACGCCGATGGGGGGAGCAACGGTCCGTCGGGGGCGTGCGATGGATCGCCAAACTGCGGCCACGCGGTTTCTCGTTCTCCCCAATCTGACGACGACCGTGGTAATTTTGACGCTCGCCGGACTTGCAGCCGATTCGACATCGGCGAGTGGAAGGAATCCGCGCGCGGACCGTCGGTTGTCGGTGACGGGCGCCACGCCAACTGGCGCAAATTGCGGCGCGTATCCTTGGCGTGCATATTGGTTTGTGTCGTCCAGATTCCTACACGCATGACGTCGATGAATCCCGATCCCGTCGCAGGCAATGACCACGCCGGCGCGCTTGCCAGCCGGCGCCATCAGATGTTCCCGCAGCTCACCGATGCGGAGATCGCGCGTATCCGCCGCTTCGGCCAGGTGCGACGCTATGAGCGTGGCGCGCGCCTGTTCGCGGCGGGAGAGCCGGGTCCCGGCATGTTCGTCGTGCTGAAGGGCTCGGTGGTCATCAGTCAGCGCGACGGCCTGGGCCATGTCGTACCCATCGCGAGTCAGGGCCCGGGCCAGTTTCTCGCCGAGGTCGCCCAGCTTTCCGGGCGGCACGCCTTGGTGGATGGGTACGCCGAAGAAGACGTCGAGACGCTTCTGGTGCCTCCGGAGCAATTGCGCGCGCTGATCATCGCCGAAGCGGATCTCGGTGAGCGCATCGTCCGGGCGCTGATCCTGCGCCGGGTCGGCCTCATCGAAGCCGGTGCCACCGGGCCCGTATTGATCGGTGAGCCGCAGTCACCCGAGGTGCTGCGGCTGCAGACCTTCCTGAAGAGAAACGGCTACCCGCACCAGTCCGTCGACGCCAGGCACGATGCCGCTGCAGCCCAAATGCTCGAACAATACGGCGCGGCAGCGGGCCAGGTGCTTGTGATTTGCCCCAACGGCACCGTGCTGCTCGACCCGTCCGAAATGGCCCTGGGACGCTGCCTGGGCATGCTCGATTCGGCGCCGCGGGACGAGCTCTTCGACGTGGTCGTGGTGGGCGCAGGGCCTGCGGGCCTGGCCACCGCCGTCTATGCTGCTTCGGAAGGTTTGCGCGTCGTTGTGCTCGACTGCCGATCGTTCGGTGGACAGGCGGGCGCAAGCGCGCGCATCGAGAATTACCTCGGCTTCCCGACCGGCATCTCCGGTCAGGCGCTGGCCGGCCGCGCGTTCGTGCAGGCACAGAAGTTCGGTGCCGAGATCATGATTCCGGCCGAGGCGGCGGCGCTCGACTGCACGCAGGCGGGGTCCGGCGGCGAACTGAAGTTGACGCTCACCGATGGTCGCAAGCTCAGGTCTCGCACGGTGGTGATCGCCAGCGGAGCGCGCTATCGCCGTCCGGACGTTCCCCGCCTCGCCGAATTCGAAGGCCGCGGCGTCTGGTATTGGGCTACCGCGCTCGAAGCGAAGATGTGTGCGCATTCCGACGTCGCGCTGGTCGGCGGCGGCAACTCGGCCGGCCAGGCGGCGGTCTTCCTGGCCGAGCACGCCTCAAACGTCCATATGCTCGTGCGAGGGCCCAGCCTTGCCGCCAGCATGTCGCGTTACCTGATCGATCGCATCGACGCAACGCCGAATATCGCGCTGCATCCCAACACGCAACTGGCACGGCTCCATGGCGATGTGCCTGGAGGACTTGCGGCCGTTACGTGGCGCAATCCTCGGACAGGGATCGAGGAGCAACGGTCGATACACCACGTGTTCGTGTTCGTCGGCGCCGATCCCGAAACCGAATGGCTCGAAGGTTGCAGTGTGGCGCGCGACACGCATGGATTCGTGCTCACGGGCAAGGCGTGTTCCAACATCGTGTCGGGTGCTGCACCGCTCGCGTCCAACGTACCAGGCGTATTCGCCGTTGGCGACGTGCGTTCTGGCTCCGTGAAGCGCGTAGGTGGCGCAATCGGAGAAGGCGCGGCCGTCGTCGCGCTGATCCATCAATATCTGGCAGTCGCGCCGTGAAGTCGGAACACCCGGAAGAAACGGATATGGAGGCCCCATCGCGATCTGCAACGCGCCTCCGCACTGGGACCTCTGCGCTGGTCGGTCTCCCGGCGGCGGAGTTCGATTGCGCGGAAGCGGGTACCGCATGGCGCCCGTTAACGGGTGGCCCTTCCCGAGCGCGCCGCCGGCCGCACGATCCGGCATCTGGAAAGCAGTCCGACCTAGCGTGAGCAGCACCCGGGAGCGCAACAAGCGTCAGGCTTCATGGCGCGGACGAAGGCGCTGACGAACTTGCCGTCCACCTCGTGCGCGATGGCGCCGCCGTCGAAGCCCTCGGCTGTGAGGAACGCACGCGCGTCGTCACTGCTGTACACCCGGGTGACCTCAACGTCGATATTGCCGAACCCCGCGTGGGCAAGCTTGCTCCGGTAGTCGGCTTCCGACAATGCGCCGGCCACGCAGCCGACCCAAAGTTCCATGCTCTTGCGAATGGACGCCGGCACGTCGCCGCGCACGACCACGTCCGAGACCGCGAAGCGCCCACCCGGCTTCAACACGCGGAACGCTTCCTTCAGCACCTGGTCCTTGTCACCCGAAAGGTTGATGACGCAGTTCGAGATGATCACGTCCACCGAGTTGGCCGGCAGCGGAATATGCTCGATCTCGCCCTTCAGGAACTGGACGTTGGTCAGTCCGCTCTTGCGCCGGTTTTCCTCGGCGAGCGCGAGCATCTCGTCGGTCATGTCGAGGCCGTAGGCTTTGCCGGCCGGCCCGACGCGCCGCGCCGAGAGCAACACGTCGATGCCGCCGCCCGATCCGAGGTCGAGCACGGTCTCGCCCGGCTTCAGTTCGGCGAGCGCGGTCGGGTTCCCGCAACCCAGCGAGGCCTTGAGCGCTGCGTCGGGCACTTCGCCGGCTTCCACAGCGTTGTAAAGGTTGGAGGTGATCGGGTCGCAGCAGCTCGTGGCGCTCGGCGCGCTGCCGCAGCAACCACTCTGGCCGGCCTTCACCCGCAGGGCAGCCTGGCCATATTTCTCGCGTACGACTTCCTTCACGTCGCTCGATGTACTCATTGGGGACTCCTTTCGTTAGCAGGCACAGACGACATGCTGCGGTTCGACCGCGCGGACGGGGTTGATCGCGTTTGCCGGCATGGGAATGGGATCACGGGCAAACGTCAGGTGCGCGGAAACCTGCCGCCTGCGGCGCGATGAAATACTTGCGCTGAAAGTGGAGTGCGGCATTGACCAGCATGATCAGCACCGGCACCTCGACCAAGGGGCCGATGACGGCCGCAAACGCCTCGCCGGAGTTGATGCCGAACACGGCGATGGCAACGGCGATGGCGAGCTCGAAGTTGTTGCTCGCCGCGGTGAAGGAGAGCGTCGTCGTCTTCGAGTAGTCCGCGCCGATCTTGCGACCCAGCCAGAACGACACGAGGAACATGACAACGAAATAGATCACCAGCGGGATGGCAATGCGCACAACGTCGAGCGGAATGCGGACGATGTAGTCGCCCTTTAGCGAAAACATGACGAAGATGGTGAAGAGCAGCGCGATCAGCGTGATCGGGCTGATCTTCGGCACGAAGCGTTCGTGGTACCAGACCTTGCCCTTGGCGCGCACGAGCACGAAGCGGGTGATCGCGCCGGCGAGAAAGGGGATGCCGAGATAGATGAAGACGCTCCGGGCGATGTCTGCAATCGTGATGTCCACCTTGAATGACTGCAGACCCAGCCACCCGGGAACGACCGTAAGAAACACGTACGCGTAGAGGGAGAAGAACAGCACCTGGAAGATCGAGTTCAAGGCGACGAGTCCCGCCGCGTACTCGGTATCGCCCTTGGCGAGCTCGTTCCAGACGATGACCATCGCGATGCAGCGCGCCAGCCCGATCAGGATCAGGCCGGCCATGTAATGCGGCTGGTCGTGCAGGAAGACGACGGCCAGCACGAACATCAGGATCGGCCCGATCACCCAATTCTGCACCAGCGACAAGGTCAGCACCCGGCGGTTGCGGAACACGTCGCCCAGGTCCTCGTAGCGGACCTTGGCCAGCGGCGGGTACATCATCAGGATCAGCCCGACAGCAATCGGGATATTGGTGGTGCCGCTCTGAAACTGGCTCCAGAATCCCGCGACGCCGGGGAAAAGGTACCCGACCACGACCCCCGCGAACATGCCGAGGAAGATCCACAGCGTGAGGTAGCGGTCGAGAAAGCCGAGCCTGTGGACGAGCGATGCCATGATGTCCGTCGGTTCGCCTATGGCAGCGACGGAATTGGAACCATCGTCCGCATTGCCGTGGCCGTCATGCCGACTCGGCGTTTGCCGGCGACTTGCCAAGCTCGTCCAGCTTGCGTTGCAGGCTGAGCCGATCAAGCTTGTCCAGCGGCAGGCTCGCGAAGACGCGAATGCGGTTCAACAGTGTCCGGCTTGCGTCGGCAAACGCCTTGCGCTTGGCGTCGTCGTCGCCCTCGACTGCCGCCGGGTCGGGTATGCCCCAATGCGCCGTCATCGGCTGACCCGGCCACACCGGACATACCTCGCCGGCCGCGTTATCGCAAACGGTGAACACGAAGTCGAGTCGCGGCGCATCCGCCTTCGCGAACTCGTCCCAATTCTTGCTGCGCAGGCCATCGATCGGCAGCCGGTTCTTCTTCAGCAACTCCAACGCGAACGGGTTCACCCGACCCGCGGGGTGGGACCCGGCGCTGAAGGCGCAGAAACGACCGGCACCCACCTGGCGCAGGATGGACTCCGCCATGATGCTGCGCGCGGAGTTGCCCGTGCAGAGAAACAGGACATTGAAGGTGCGGGTGTCGTCGCGGGTATCGGACATGATCGGAACGGTTCGTCGAGAAGAATTACCCGCAGCAGCGAGCTGTCGCGTTGGAAGGGAATTTGGCCTGCGCCGGCGCACAGCAGGCTGTCTCCGTGGCGGCGGCAGGGGTGCAGCATGCAGGTGCCGCAGCCTGCGCAGGCGTGCAGCATGATGCTTGCGACGCCTCTGCGGTCGATTGCGCCGGCGTGCAGCACGCCGAATCCGCCTGCAGGCCAAGATGGTTGATGCCCAACTCGCCGCCACGCGTCGAGGTCGCGAAATTGCCGCGGGGGTCCTCGATCATCCACTTGGCGTAATCGTCCTTGCGCACACTAGGCGGCGCGCCGAACAGGTCGGAATAGAAGCGGATGCTCTGCTCGAGGTCGGCGACTCCTAGGTGAACGTGAAAGCGCGTCATGCGGATTTCCTCTTGCGTCGGGTGGGCAACGGCGCCGCAACGGGTCGTGGCGCGCCCGCAGGCACGCATGCGGCATCGCAGACGGAGCTGGCGCTGCAGCAGTTTTCGGTGAGATAGCCGACCAGGCCGTTCATCGTTTCGAGGTCGGCGCGATACCAGATGAAGCGGCCGTCCTGGCGGGACTCGATGAGCCCTGCGTGCGAAAGCTCCTTCAGATGGAACGACAGCGTCGCCGGCGCGAGCGACAAGCGCTCCGCGATCAATCCAGCAGACAGTCCTTCTGGCGCGTGCTCGACGAGCAGCCGGAATACCGCCAGTCGATGCTCTTGGGAGAGGGCAGCCAGTGCGTTCAACGCGCTCTTCGTTTCCATATTTTGCATATTATCGAATTGTAGTCCGTGTTGTCAAGGAACCGCCAACAGGGCCGCGTTCGTGGTGTGGTAGATGCCGACGTTCACCGTGTCCATGCCCTGCAGCGTCGAGATGCCTGTCGACTCGACCTGCGCGGCCGGCATTCCCGTGGCCGGTCTCCCGGGTTTCGCTCGCCTCGACAGCCTTGCAATCGCGGGTTTTGGAAACATTTGCGTCGCGACGCTCGACGGTGGCAGCATCGCGGAAATCACGACGGACGGGACGCATGTCCGGCATCGTCCCGTGCCGGACCTGGGTGTTACCAATGCTTGCTTCGGCAGGCCCGACCTGCGCACCGCATGTGACACGTTGTCCCACGAGGGACGCCTCGGTGCGATGGGGTGGCACGAACCCGGCCTGCGACTATAGTGGCAGCAATGGGCCAGGGTGGACACCCCGCTCCTAGGAGGACAGGTTGAAATCCGAGCCTCGAGACTTGCGCGACGATCGGAATGCCCCCCAGTCGGATGTCGTCGACTCCGATCCTGAGGAGACCCAGGAATGGCTCGAAGCCCTGGACGCGGTCGTTCGCGTGGAAGGCCATGACCGCGCTCTCGCATTGTTGCGATTGCTCGAGGAACAGGCGCAGGAACACGGAATCGTCGCCAACGTCCCGCCGTTCTCCGCATACCGGAACACGATTCCGCTCGAGCAGCAGGAGCCTTACCCCGGCGATCTCGACCTGGAAGCGCGCATCAGCGCCATAGTCCGCTGGAACGCGCTGGCCATGGTCGTTCGAGCCAACCAGGCGCATGGCGAACTCGGCGGCCATATCGGCAGCTATGCCTCCGCCGCGGAGATATTCGAAGTCGGATTCAACCACTTCTTCCGTGCCGACATTGATCGCGACGGCGACCTTGTCTTCTTCCAGCCGCACTCGGCGCCAGGCGTGTACGCACGGGCGTTCCTCGAAGGCAGGCTCTCAGAACAGCATTTGGCAAACTACCGGCAGGAAGTGAGCGGGAACGGGCTTTCCTCGTATCCGCATCCCTGGCTGATGCCCGACTTCTGGCAGTTCCCGACGGGGTCGATGGGAATCGGTCCGATCAGCGCCATCTATCAAGCCCGGTTCATGCGGTATCTCCACCACCGCGGAATCGCGGACACCGAAGGGAGGAGGGTGTGGGCGGTGGTCGGCGACGGTGAGATGGACGAGCCGGAGTCCATCGCTGGGCTCACGCTGGCCGCGCGGGAAGGTCTCGACAACCTGACGCTCATCGTCAACTGCAACCTGCAGCGGCTCGACGGCCCGGTGCGAGGCAACGGACAGATCATCCAGGAACTGGAATCCCTGTTCTCGGGCGCCGGTTGGAATGTCATCAAGGTCCTGTGGGGTTCGGACTGGGACCCACTGTTCGCACGGGACACCTCGCACAGCCTCCTGCGCGCGTTCGCGGCGACGACCGATGGCGAATACCAGACGCTCGGCGCCAACGACGGGCGGTACAACTTCGAGCGATTCTTCGGTCGAGCGCCCGAGTTGCGTGCGCTCGTATCGCACCTGTCCGAGAGCGACATCAACGCGCTGAAGCGCGGCGGCCACGACTTTCGCAAGCTGCACGCCGCGTTCCTCGCGGCGACGCGGCACGCCGGACGCCCTACGGTCATTCTCGCCAAGACCAAGAAGGGTTTCGGCATGGGCAGGGCCGGCGAGTCGCGGATGACGGTCCACCAGCAGAAGAAGCTCGACGTCGAGGCCTTGCTCGAGTTTCGGGACCGCTTCGGACTTCCGCTGGACGACGCGGAGATCGCGTCCCTCAACTTCTATCGACCGCTCCCGTCCAGTCGGGAGATCGCGTACCTGCGGGAGCGCAGGGCGGCCCTCGGTGGCGCGATGCCCAGTCGTCGAAGCAAGGCCGCTTCCATGTCGGTCCCATCCATGGCGAGCTACGCAGCATTCGCTCTCGACGCGGATGGCAAGGAGATGTCCACGACGGTCGCCGCCGTACGGATGCTGAGCAACCTCCTGAAGAACGCTTCGTTCGGCCCGAGAATCGTCCCCATCGTCGCCGACGAGGCACGTACGTTCGGAATGGCGAATCTGTTCCGCCAGGTCGGCATCTACTCGCCGGTGGGACAACGATATGAACCGGAAGACGCGGGATCGATGCTCTACTACCGGGAGGCGCGCGACGGTCAATTGCTCGAGGAGGGCATAACGGAAGCCGGCGCGCTGTCGTCTTGGACCGCTGCTGCCACGTCCTACAGCGTCCATGGCCAGCCGATGCTGCCGTTCTACATCTACTACTCGATGTTCGGGTTCCAGCGCGTAGGCGATCTCATCTGGGCCGCCGCCGATCAGCGTGCGCGCGGCTTCCTGCTCGGTGCGACGGCGGGCCGGACGACGCTTAGTGGCGAAGGTCTGCAGCACCAGGACGGAAGCAGTCATGTCGTCGCGGCGACGGTGCCGAACTGCAGGGCTTACGATCCGGCGTTCGCCGGCGAGCTCGCGGTGATCTTCGACCATGGCATGCGGCAGATGATGGAACGAAACGTCGACGAGTTCTATTACGTCACTGTGATGAACGAGGTTTACGCCCAGCCGTCGTTGCCGGCGACTGCCGCGTCGGACGTAATCAAAGGCATGTACCGGTTCGGACGGAACGATCCGGAGGAGTCCGTCGCTTCGATTCGATTGCTCGGCAGCGGTGCCATCCTGCGGGAGGTCATCGCAGCGAGCACGATGCTCTCGGAAGACTGGCACGTCTCCAGCCAGGTGTTCAGCGTGACGAGTTTCAGCGAGCTTGCCCGGGACGCCCGCGACGCCGAACGGTGGAGCCGGCTGCATCCCGGGGAACCGGATCGGCAGAGTCATCTGGAAACGCTGCTCGCTGGCTCGGCGCCGGTGGTCGCTGCCACCGACTACGTGCGCGCGTATCCGCAGCTCATCGCGTCGTACGTGGATGCGCCGTATGTCGTCCTGGGAACCGATGGATTCGGACGCAGCGACACTCGTGAAAAGCTGCGTAATTTCTTCGAAGTCGATCGGTTCCAGATCGTCATCGCGGCGCTGCATGCGCTGAGCCGGGATGGAACGCTTCCCAAGGCGATCTTGGCCCGGGCGATCGGCCAATACCCCGCGGTTACCGACCGCCCGGCTCCGTGGCTGAGTTGACAAGTGACGGGCGTGCATCGGCCGCTTCGCGCGTGCCCGAAAGAAGAGCGGCGGGCCGAGTCCACGTGGGACGCGGCACCCGAGAAACGGCAAGAACGGCCCCGACTCTACGTTTGGCGGACGGCCGTCCAGCCGCGCACGACGGTCGTGACTTGGCGCAATGTCGTTTGCGGCGACGCGGCTAACATGACCAGATCGCCAAGGCCATCAGCGGTCCCAAGCGCCGTTCCGTCGCGACGTGTCGGTTGTGTTCGCTCGCTCACCTTGACCCCGTTTCCGTGCTCGAATTCCGAAACGTCAGCACGACCCGGTCTCGGGCGACCGTTTCCGAATGCGGCTCAACGGTACCCACGAGCTCCCGCAACGCAGGCCCCTTTGGTTCGATCGCGACGTTCACGGCAACGATCATCGGCAACCTTCCCAACCGAACCGAAGTTCCTGGATGGGGCCTCGGGGACTTGCGCGTCGGCGCTTCCAATGGGCATCGGAAATACGAAGACCGCGAGCCGCGCAAGCGTTCAACTCCTGGCGTGGAAGCGGCAGACGTGCGGCTTTCCATCTGCGGGTTTCAATCGAAGAGGTCAGCGTCATGTCCGGTGTGACCCTTAAGAACGTCATCAAGCAGTTCGGCGCGGTCAAGGCGGTCGACAACCTGTCCATCGAAGTCCAGGACAAGGAGTTCGCCGTGCTCGTAGGGCCCTCCGGATGCGGCAAGACGACGGCGCTGCGCATGATCGCCGGCCTCGAGACGATAAGCTCCGGCGAGATCTATATCGGCGATACGCTCGTCAACGACATGGCGCCCAAGGATCGCGACATCGCCATGGTCTTTCAGAACTATGCCCTGTATCCGCACATGAACGTCCGCGACAACATGGGCTTCGGTCTCAAGATCCGGCAACTTCCCAAGAAGGAGATCGATTCACGGGTGCAGGAGGCAGCCGACATCCTCGGCCTCAACGACCTGCTGGCGAGGAAGCCCAAGGAACTGTCCGGTGGCCAGCGGCAGCGTGTGGCGGTGGGGCGGGCGATCGTGCGCAAGCCGAAGTTGTTCCTGTTCGACGAGCCGCTCTCCAACCTCGATGCCAAGCTGCGCGTCGCGATGCGCGCCGAGATCAGCAAACTTCATCGCCGTCTCGGCGCCACCATCATCTACGTCACTCACGATCAGGTCGAGGCCATGACGATGGCCGACCGGATCTTCATCATGAACAAGGGTATCCTGCAGCAAAGCGGTACGCCGATGGAGGTCTACTCGAAGCCGGCAAGTCGATTCGTCGCCGGCTTCATCGGATCGCCGGCGATGAACTTCATCGACGCAAAGGCGGTCGAGGCAGGCGGTGGCCTGTTCATCGACGCCGGCGACTTCCGGGTCAAGGTGCCCGAGTCGTTTCGCCAGCAGCTCAAACCCTTCGTTGGCCGGCCAGTCGTGTTCGGCGTTCGGCCCGAGGATATCGCGGCGCACGATTCCTCAGCGGAGGCAGGCGACGGAAACACCGTCACGATGCGGGCCGAAGTCGTGGAAACCCTGGGCTCGGAGATATTCGCTCATCTGACCTGCGGTTCGCATTCCATCGTCGCCCGGATGGAGGTGCCCGAAGTCCCGCTTCGCGTCGGTGAGACGCTCGAGGTGGATCTGAGAATGGCGAAGACGCACATCTTCGACGACGAGACGTCTCAGACAATCATCTAGGAGTTCGGCTTCAGTCGTGGCGGGGTTGCAGTTCCAAGCAGGTCCATGTCATTTCACGGAGGTCTTATGAGAAAGATCATCAGGAACACTCTGATTGCGTTGTGTTCACTCGGCATTGCCGCGAGCGCAACGGCGCAGGCCCAGACCAAGGAAATTCGCGTTCTGCTCGCGAACCATCCCTACGGCGAACTGCTCAAGGCCGCCATTCCCGAATTCGAAGCAGCCACGGGGATCAAGGTCAATGCGGAAAGCCTCCAGGAAAGTCAGCTCACCACCAAGCTGACGACCGAATTCGCCACGAATTCGTCCTCGGTCGACGTGTTCATGACCCGTCCGCTGCAGGAAGGGAAGATGTTCTACAAGAATGGCTGGTACGAGCCCCTCACCGGCTACGACTTTTCCGATTATCCGAAGAACGTCATGAGCGTCGCGACGTTCGGAGCGAGGTCCTACATCGTTCCGCTGGTGACCGAGTGGCAGGTGCTCTATTACCGGAAGGACCTCCTCGCCGGCGCCGGCATGAAGGTTCCCGCCAACTTCGACGAGCTCGAGGCTGCCGCAAAGAAGCTCAATTCCGACAGCGTTGCCGGTTTCGCCTCGCGCGGAAAGGGCGCGGCGGCCGTAACTCAGCTGTCGAGCTACGTCTACAACTTTGGCGGCCTGTATCTCGACAAGGGCGTCGCCGTCTTCGACTCCAAGCCGGCCGTCGACGCCATCCGGTTCTACGGGAAGCTTCTCGGCAACTACGGGCCGAAGGGCGTGACGTCGATGTCCTGGGAGAACGTCATGCCGCTCTTCCAGGCCGGAAAGGTCGCCATGTGGACGGATGCCTCCGTGTTCTATGGCCAGATCATTGATCCTGCCAAGACGCAGGTTGGCGCGGACAAGGTCGGAATCGCCAATTTCCCGGCCGGTCCGAAGACGAATTCGCCGTTCATCGTGACGTCATGGGGCATGGCCATCGCGAAGCAGTCGAAGAAGAAGGACCTGGCGATGAAATTCCTCGAGTGGGCGACCAGCAAGGAACTTGCGGCCAAGGGAATGCTGGCCAACATCACCATGGCGCGCTCCTCGGTCTGGGAAGACAAGGCGATTCTGGCGAAAGTGAATCCCGGCCTTGTTGAAACGCGCGCCTTTGCCGCCAAGAACGGCTATCCGCTCGACCGTCCCTACATGAGCGCCGTCGGTGAAGCCCGTGACCTGATCGGCGAGTTGGTCATCGAATCGATCAACACCAAGGGCGGATCGGCCAACCTCGAAAAGATGGCCAAAGAGAAGGTGGACAAAGTGAATGAGCTGCTCCAGGACACCGGCGAGTATGGAAAGTAAGCGGCAAGTGAGAGTGCATGACGCCCGGATCACCGCTCGCTACCTGGCGATGTCGCGACATCGCATTTGAATGCAGATGCCGGTCATCCGTTGATCTAGAACCGGATGGCCGGAATGCGTTCGTCGGCCATGCCGCGCGCCAAGCTATCAAGGGAGGGTTCCTCATGATCCAGTCCAGCTTTACAGATCGGAATCTGCACATCCTGTTTCCCCTCCCGGCGATCATCTTTGTCGCCATGCTGATGGTCTTTCCCGTTCTCTACACGCTGTTCTGAGCTTCACCAACTGGAATCTCACCTCCGGCATGCCGCGGCGTTTGTCGGACTTCAACAGCTACAGCGCGGGTGCTGACCGAACCCCGTTTTCTGAATGCGCTTGCCAGGACGTTTCGCTTTCACGGTCTTTGCGGTGGCGATCGAGGGCATTCTCGGCGTGGCTGATCGCCCTCATTCTGAACCGGGCCTTTGTCGGAAAGAGTCTCGCCAAGCTTCTGCTCCTGCTGCCGCTCGTCGCCACACCGGTCGCCATCGGGATTGTCTTCAATCTCTTCTACGATCCGACCATCGGCCTTGCTCAATTTTGTCCTGAAATCGTTCGGATTGCCGCCAGGGCCTCTGGATCTCGAGCGCGGCAACGGTCATCCCGTCGCTGATCATCGTCGATGTGTGGCAGTGGACGCCCATGATCACGCTCATCGTTCTTGCGGGTCTTGCGGGTCTTTCGAATGAGCCGGTCGAAGCGGCGCACGTGGATGGCGCGAGTGAATGGCAAATTCTGAGATACGTCACGATTCCCATGGTCATGCCGGTCATTCTGACCGCGCGTGATCCTCCGCTTGATCGACGCGCTGAAGACCTTCGACATCATTTTCGCCATGACGGGAGGCGGTCCCGGCTATGCGTCGGAAACGCTCAACATCATGGGATTCAAATACAGCTTCGAATATTTCCGCATGGGACAATCCGCGGTCATTCTCGTTGTTCTGTTCCTTGTTGTCTTCGGGTGCAGTCTCGGAATCATGAAGCTGCGCGCATCTTCGGAAGATTGAGCAGACCGTGACCGGCGCCGCTGCCTGAGAAACCGAACGAGGAGCCCCGATGAAAAAGAAATACGTATCGACCATCCTCTTCTATCTCGTCGTTGTCGGGATTGCGCTCGTCGTATTGTTCCCGTTTCTCTGGATGCTTTCGTCATCCTTTAAAACACAGGTCGATATCATTTCCTGGCCTCCGAAATTCATCTTCACGCCGACTCTGCAGAATTACTAGAAGGTCTTCGGAGAACAGAACTTTCTGAAATACTTTCTTGAACTCGACGATCGTGGGAGCGGTTGCCGTTGGACTATCTCTCGTTCTCGGACTGCCCGCGGCGTATTCGATCGCGCGGTATCACGCAAAGGAAACTCGCCGTCTTCATCCTTCTTGCGCGGCTCATGCCGGGCATCTCATTCCTGATGCCCTGGTACATCATCTTTTCCCGGCTGAATCTCATGGACAGCTACGTCGCGCTTATCCTGAGCCATATGCTGATCGCGCTGCCGATCGTGGTATGGATCATGTCTACCTATTTCAGCACGATTCCGCCTGAGATGGAGGAGTCGGCGATGGTAGACGGAGCGACCCGTCAATATGCCTTTCTTGCCGATTATCCTTCCCCTGTCGGGGCCGGGCATCATTACCGCGACTACCCTGTCCTTCATTTTCTCCTGGAACAATTTCATGTTTTCCCAGGTGCTCAGCATGGAAAAGACGAAGACGCTTCCCATCGCGGTCTATAACTTTGTTTCCTATGCGGAAGTCGACTGGGGCGGCGTGATGGCCGCCGCTGTCGCGATCATGGCTCCGGCGATCGTCCTGACCATGATCTTCCAGAAATATGTCGTGAAGGGCCTGACGATGGGTGCCGTCAAGGGTTGAGGATCGCGCGGACAACGCGCTGCACTTCCTCTAGCTCTGGTGTGGCTCGCGTCGTTTCGTCATGCCATCAACCGCACAGGCCGAGGCCGGCAAGCGCCGACGTCGGATTCATGGCGTGCAGCCGCGCGGGACGGGACCAATTCGGGTCAAGGCAATGCTTCCCGACATCCCGCTGCTGCTTCCGCCGGTGAAGTTGTAGCTGAACGTCGCGGTCGTGCAGCTCTGGAACGTCAGCGTTCCGCTCCCCACCACCGCGCTGCGCTGGGCAGGATTGGCTTCGGCGCGTCGAACGCCCCTCCGGTGGTCTCGTAGATCTGCAGCGAGATCGAACGGGAACCCGGCGTCAAGCCCCCAAGCGCCGTGTACCAGCGTTGCCCGGCCGCCCCGGCGCCGGCGCCGGTGGGCGCATACGTGTACCAGGGGACGAAGAGCTGGCCGTTGATTCGGGTTGACCTCGACGGTGAATCCCTGACCCGATGTCGCGGCGTTGTACCAATTGCCGGAAAAGCCGAAGTCCGCATTCGTCGGACGCGCGCTCGTCGTGGAGCAGGTCACGTTCTGCATGATGCGCGTCAACGGGATGCTTCCCGTCGCGGCCCGATCCGTCGGTGAAGTGTACGCCAGCTGACCGCTGGTGCACGAGTCGAAGCTCAGCGTCGCGGTCCCGACCGGTTGCGCCGTCGTAATCGGCGGCGCATTGAAATTGCCGCCGGTATTCTGATAGATCGTCAGGGAAGCATTGGGCTGCCCGCTCACCACCGGGCCGCTGAGCGTGTACCAGCGCTGGTGGTCCGCGCCGCCGACGACGGTGTCGAAGGTGAACCAGCTTACCTGGGTCGAGACCCGTTCCGGACGACGACATTCCGGGATACACCTCGATTTCGAACCCTTGTCCGTTCGTCGCCGGCTCGTACCACGAACCGGACAAGCCCTGCTGGTTCAGCTCGACGCTCGCGTTCCCACCGCACGGCCCGGGAAATCATAGTTCTTGCCGTTGCAACCCTGGGCGGAAACGATGGTCGAGATCACCGCGGCAACGTTTGTCACGGGCAGCGCGATCGGACGGCACGTCGGCAAAGTTGGTCACGCACGGAAAGATCGGCACGTAATAGGTCTGTGCGGCTTTGGCATCAATGGATTCCGCAGCGGCTGCGGACCCGCCGGTCGTGATCTTGGCGGCGAACACCACCTTTATCGAGTTGGTCGTGCCCGAGAACTGGAAACTTGAGCGTGTACGAACCGAACGGCGCATTGTTCGGCGCCTGGAAATCGATGATCACCAACTGCATTCCCGGCTCGGCGACCAGGTTGGTGCTCGCATCGATGGGCACGGAGGTAAGGCCGGAGATGATCGAGAGCGGCGTATCCGGCGCAATGCCCGGCGGGCCGACGGTGATCGAGCCGGCAAAATTCGACATGCTGGCCGGCACCTGAACGATCAACGGGTCGTAAAGCGTGAGCGGGACGGTGTAGCCCAGGAGCTTGATGAGAAACTGGAAGTCTGCGTGGGCCCGCCGGGCAATCCCACCTGCATGACCGGCGTGCACGTGGTGGTCTGCGTGCCGACGTCGACCACACAGGGAGACTGCCTCAGCAACGTTGCCGTCGCCTGGACGGTCGTGATTCCGCCGACCGTCCCCCCGGACATGTTGCTGATGAGACATCCGTTGAGCGCCATGGTCGAAGCGGACACGATGGCGACAATGTCAAACGCCGTAGAACGTGGACCATGACGCCTCCCGTAATGACCCAATTGACGATGACGCTTGGTGGCAGGCAGCGCGGCGCAGCGCTCTTGCGAGGCGGCTCGCGGAGACGAAAATACTCCTCGCAATGCCCGCAGCGTGTCAATGGCACGTCCCGATAGATCGGTGCGCCGGGCGACGCGAGCTGGCGCCCGGATCCAGCAGGCCAATCGCCAATGATCACAGCGTTATGTAGCCCACATCGAAAACCGCCAGACCCGAGCGCATGGCCGAACCCTGATCGCGAGCTTTCGCGCTCGCCAACAGCATTCGGCTGACCGAAGCGGAGTCCATACCCGCTGCGCTGCACAAGCACCGCAGCGGGGCAGCCGCGCTACATGCGTCCAAGGCCCTTCAAGGCGCGGGCCGGTTCCGCGTCAATGGCCCTCAGCGGGGTGAACCGCCCAATTGGGATTGTTGGACAGGATCTGGAAGGACGAACCGGTTCGCTGGTCCTTAAGCCAAACGAGGGTCTGTCCCGTATCCATGTTCCGCCAGACGAGATCGGCCCTGCCGTCGCCGTTGCCCAGCCGTACCGTCAGGACAACGACGAGGCTATGCTCGACAACGCCGTCGTTGGCGGAAGCGCTCGAGTCAGGCGAGCCACGTAGATTGCTCAAAGGGCTGTATACCGCGCTGTTAACGGGCGACGGCCACGCGGACGTTGTCGTGCACGTCGGTCGTCAAGCGGCTCAATTCGTTCTTGACCACGGCATAGCACTCGCATGTACGGGTCTCCAGTCCGGAACGATCAAGCACCGTAATGTGACCACGGCGATAGCGAATGAATCCGGCGACCTGTAAGTTCCCGGCGGCTTCCGTAATACCCTCCCGGCGCACGCCGAGCATGGTCGCTACCAATTGTTGCGTCATGACCAACTCACCCGAGGGGACGCGATCGAGCGTCGACAGCAGCCACCGGCACAGCTGCTGCTCGACAGAATGATGTCGATTGCAGACTGCGGTTTGCATCATCTGTGTACTGAGCGCCTGGGTGTAGCGGAGCAGCAAGGAATGCAGCAGTCCGGCGCGATTGAATTCCTCCATCAGCAAACGGCGCGTCAGTCGATACGCATGACCGGCGGTCTGCACCACGGCAGAACTGGGCGTAGTATCTCCCCCCAAGAACAGGGAAATGCCGACAACGCCCTCATTGCCGACTCCCGCCGTTTCGGCCGATGCGCCCGACTCCATGACATAGTGCAGCGATACGATGGAGGTGGTGGGGAAATAGGCGTGCTGCAACTGTCCGCCCGGGTCGTAGAGAACTTCGCCGAGCAGCATCGGGACCAGTTCCAGGTGCGCGGACAGGCGATCGATTTCCTCGCCGGAGAGGGCGGCGAGAAGGTGGTTCTGTCCGGGACTTGGGGGCGTCGACATCGCGGACCCGCGAGGGGTTGCTTTCTGCTACGAGGCGATGAGTTCCACGCCGATGCCGCGGTAACCGATGAAGCGGCAGGACCGGTTGAACATCGGTTCACCGCTTACCCGAAATTGTTGTCTTGAGCCGTCCGCATTGACGCGGCTGAAGAGAAAGTCCAGGAACGGCTGCCGGGCCGCAATGGTCGATCTCAATACTTCGCGTTCCGCCTCATTCCAGCCTGCCACCTGAGCGTCGCGTGTATCTCCCGCCAAGGCGTCGACCCGGATTCCAAGCATCTCCAGGACGGGGCCGGATACCTTGGTGAAATTTCCCTTCTCGTCCTGCTCCCAGTACCAGTCGGAGGCCAATTCCGTAAGGCTGCGATAGCGAGCTTCGCTTTCACGTAGCTCGGCGGTCCGTTCCTGGACTGTCTGCTCCAGTACCACGCTGTAATTCTCGAGCTTCTTGTACAGCAGTCGTACTTCCAGCATGTTATGGATGCGCGTCTTGACTTCGACCAAATCGAAGGGCTTGCTGATGAAGTCCTTTGCGCCGACTTGCAGCGCCCGCAGTTTGTGTCCAGGTTGGGCGGTGATCACGACGACCGGAAGGTAGGCGTCGGCATCGTTCGCCTTGAGCCCCTCGATTACCTGGAACCCGTCCATGACGGGCATCTGCAAGTCGAGCAGGATCAGGTCGTAGCGGTGTTTGCGATGCAGCGCGCAGACCTCTTGCGGATTCATGGTCGAAGTAACACGAGCGTAGCCGGCGTCTTGCAGCATCTGCATGAGAAGACTGACGTTGACCTCCTGGTCGTCAACGATCAGGACGCTGGCATTGAGAATGTCCGACTGAGTCAACTTCACGTCTTCTCCCTTTCGGCTGCACGGCCTGATCCCGCTTGGGCAATTTTCATTGCGGCGTCCAGCGCCTCCATGAATTCGTGGACCCTGATGGGTTTGGTCAGATAGTTGAAGAATCCCGCCTCGAGGCCCTTTGCGATATCCCGCGGCACCGCGTTGGCGCTGAGCGCCATGATGGGAATGTGCGCAGTCGACGGATCTGCGCGCAAGAGCTTCATGGCTTCGATCCCGCTGATGCCAGGCAGATTGATGTCCATCAGGATGACGTCGGGCTGATAGGCGCGCGCGAACTCGATGCCGAGATTGCCGTCCGCCGCGCTCAGCAGGCGCAGGTCCGGGCGGCGGGCGATAAGTTGCTCGACCAATTCCAGATTGGCCGGGTTGTCTTCCACATAAAGCAACGTGCGGACCGGCATGCCATCCCGCACGTGCGGTTTCACCGACGCTGTGGGCTCGGTTTCTTGAGCCAAAGACTGCGGCGCGCTCGTCAGGCTCAATTCGACCCAGAACACGCTGCCGACGCCAACCGTGCTCTCCACGCCAATCGAGCCCCCCATCAACTCGATCAGCCGCTTGGTGACCACTAGGCCGATGCCCGTGCCTTCCTCGGCACTGGTGTCCTTTCCCAGTCGATTGAATGGCTGGAAAAGCTGCGCAAGTTGTTCCGGAGGCAATCCCGCGCCCGTGTCGCGGACGCCGATACGAATCGAATGCGGAGGGCTCAGGCTGCACTCGACGGCGACCATGCCTCCCGGTCTGTTGTATTTGATCGCATTGAACAGCAGGTTGATCAAGACCTGCTTGACCCGGGTCCGATCGGCTTTGACAAAATAGGGGATTGCGAATCGAGGAAACGTCATGCCGATGCCGCGCTTCTGCGCCTGCGGCTCGATCATGGCCCGGCACTCGAGCATGACCTCGAGTAGCGATACGGGTTCCCGCGACAGCGTCACCTTGCCCGATTCGATCAGCGCGAGATCGAGAATTTCGTTGATCAGCTCCAGCAGGTACCAGCCTGCCTTGAGAATCTGGTCGAGGTCACGCTTCTGGGAGGGCGTCGGCCGCGGCGTGCCGGACTCCATGAGTTGGGCGAATCCGAGGATCGCATTGAGCGGCGTGCGCAATTCGTGGCTCATGCCGGACAGGAAATCGGTCTTCGCGCGGTTGGCCTTCTCTGCGGCGGCTATTGCCTCGTGCAACTCCGATTCGACCTGTTTGCGCACGGAATTGTCGGTGCCGATCAACAGGTATCCGATGAGCTCGCCGCAATCGTCGCGGAGCGCGGTGATCGATATGATTGCCGGAAAGCGGCTGCCATTCTTGCAGATGTACGTCAATTCATAGATGTCTTCGATCCCGCGCGAAGCCTTGAAAGCCAATGCCTCAAAGCCCGGCGCGATGGGGGTGGCGAGTTCAAGGCTCAGTGCTTCCGCGCGCGCCGACACCTCCTGCGGATCGTGGATGTCGCTGGGACTGATTTTGTTGACGACTTCGGCGGCCACATAGCCCAGCATGCGTTCGGCGCCGACGTTGAATAGCTGGATGATGCCTTTCTCGTCGGTGGCAATGATCGAGAAGTTGGCGCTGGTCAGAATCGCGTTCTGCAGCGCCCCGGTCTTGAGCATTGCCTTACGGCGTTGCACTTCGGAAACGTCGGTTGCCTTGCCGGCATTGTCCATTACAGTGAGGCCGTTTGCTGCCTGAGGCATAACCGATTTCCGAAAATAGCGAACAAGGATCCGCAGGCACGCCGGTCCTAGTCAGAGTGGAATCGGAAGATTGAAATTCCTCCGTCGGACAAGAACCGCCGGCCCTCTACGGACGAGATCTCACATGGTCACAACCTTACCGATAGGTTGTCCGTGCGCTAGGACACATAGGGATGCCCTTGTGGCACTTGAAAGTGCGCAGCGCGGTAGCGGCGCGCGGCATCGGTGTAGATGATCGGCCTCGGGGACGATCAGCCCGCCATCGTGTCGAAGCGCGTGTCGGTCAGGACACGGTCGAGCGAATCAATCCTTGACCTGATGGCCGATGACGCCGCCGACGACCGCACCGCCGACCGTTCCGACCGCGCTGCCGCCCGTCAGCACTGCGCCGGCAACGCCTCCGACACCGGCGCCAACCGCCGTGTTCTTGTCGCGCTCGGACATTCCAGCGCAAGCGCCCAGACTCAGTAGCGCCGCCACGGCAAGCACGCTGACCGCAAACCGTTGCCTCGTCTTCATCGAATTTCCTCGGTTGGTGTTGCCGCAAATTGGGGTTACGCGACAGACCGGAAGCGAAATGTCCTTCACTGCAGGTCCTGTCCCCATGCGGCTATTGTTCACTTCACCTGAGACTCGGTCTGTACGCTGGCGTACCGAGGGCAACCCGTTGCATTGGAGGTTGGCCGTGGTTGTGAAGAATCCCGGCGGAACGGTGCACCAACACCAGACGGTGCGACTATTGCGCAGCGTTGCTGGAGAACGCCAACGAGTTGCGCTGTCCCGGAGTCACAATACGAACGTGTTTCTGTGGAACCGGTGACGAGGGTCGGTAGGACGAACGGAACTGCTGCACCAGCTTTACGTATTCCCGCGTTTCGGCGAACGGCGGAATCGTGTTGTCATGGCGCGTCACGGCATTTTCGCCGGCGTTGTAGGCAGCGAGCGCGAGTTCGACGTCGTCCGCAAACAGCACGATCAGGTCATGCAGGTAGCGGGTACCCACGCGCAGGTTGATCGCGGGGTCGCGCAGTTTCTGTTCGACGGAACGCACGGCGTCAGCCACCACCCCATAGCGCTCACCGGTTTCGGGAATGATCTGCATCAGTCCAACGGCGCCCTTGGCCGACACCGCCTCGGGCTCGAACGATGACTCCACGGCGATGACCGCCTTCACCAGAGCGGGATCGAGCCGCTGCAATCTTGCGTAATGTTCGATCAGGGGCTCGAATCGTCCGGCGTTTCGATGATCCAGCAATCGTTGGAACACAGGTGTACGCTCGAACGCCGCGCGCGCCTGCGTCTCGGCGATGGCAGCGGCATCGCGCGCCTCGAGGGCCGTTCCACCCTTGAAAAAGAGCTGATAGCGGTCATCGAGTTTCTTCGGCGAAATGCGCGCCGTGCCGGTCTCGTCGACATAGCCCCAGATATCGGCGCGCGCCGCCATGCTGCCGCCGAAGGCCAATGCAGCCAGGCATTGCGACATCAAGAGCCGAGTGAACGATGGTGGCACGTGTCGATGCCGTTTCGGTAGCGAGGGATTCTGGTACTGGTGTCAGTCATTCGGTGCATACAAGCGGCCGATCACGATCACGCGGCTACCCAACCGCCAGTTTCTCGGGGCAGCGTCATTGAGAACCGTCCTCGAGCCGTCGCGGAAACGGACGGTAATTTCATAAATCGACGACGTCGCTGCGTCCGGGGCGATTGCCGCATCCGAGGCGCCCTTGGAAACACTTTCTCCGGCCTTGACGGGGACAGTGTCTTGCCGGCTTATGTCGCCAACACGTTCGACCTTCCGTATGGATTCCACGAGCCCGCACTCCGGACACGGCACCCCGTTACGGCGCTTCTTCACAGCCGGCACTATCGCGGGCTCCGTGTCGAGGTCTCTGATGTGCGCATCATCGGTTGCATTCGATGCGGCTTCGCGGCTCGACGCCTTGCCATCGACCGAAATACTGGCGTACGAGGCCGGGATCGAACGGGCGATCGCGGCGAGGCCTGCGGCCGTCAGCAGACAGATCGAGATGCCGGCAATCCATATCGGCACGCGTGCCGGAGTCCCGACGTACGACCACATTTTGACGTCCCTTCGGCGTGCACTGCCACGATCGATGTTGGCGTCGGGCCCCGCACGCAGTCCGTTGCGCACTGTGCGGGATCTCGCCAGCAGGCAGAGGAAAAGCGAAATCATCATGACCCCGCGCGGCAGCGGTGTCGGTGCGGTCCCGCACAGAGACGATGGCGCGAGGTCCGACCACAATACACCGCGAGTGGAGGGTTAGGGCAGCCGGGTCGAACGTCAATTGCCACCCGCAATCGACGAGGATGGTCGCGATGGGCCGTTCGAGGGCCGGCCGACGATTCCCATCGCGGCCGGATTGCTGCCGTCGGCAAGCAGGCACCCTGGCGCAGGGTCTCGAGCAAGTGGCAACGGCACGGGGCGACCCGTGCCGTTGCTTGCCGCGGTCGCGCGGCGGGGCGTGCGCAGCAGGCTAAGCGCTGCGTTTCCTTGCCGTCTTCTTCACTGGTTTCCTCGCGGGCTTAATCCCCGCGCCTCTGGCGGCCTTGGTCAACGCCGCGCCGGCCTTCCGCGCGGCCGTCTTGACCTTGGTCACACCCTTCCTCACCGCAGTCTTGGCGGATGCGGTCTTGCGTCCGGCGACCTTTATTGCCGTGGCAGTCTTGCCTTTTGCCGCAGTCTTCTTCGGACTCATCGCGCGCTCGACCTTGCCGGCCGCCTTCTTTGCGCCGGCCGCGGCCGCTCTCACTTTGCGCTTCACCGTGCGCTTAGCTTTGCCGAATGTCTTCTCGGCACCGGCTTCGACCGCCTTGGCCTTGCGCTTCACAGTGCGCTTTGCCTTGCCGTAAGTCTTTTCCGCACCGGCTTCGACTGCCTTGGCCTTGCGCTTCACGCTTGCCGTGGCGGACCTCGCCTTCCTGCCCATCAGCGTCCGCGCCTTCCCCGCCTCGCGCTTGGCGTCCGAAGCCGCGGCTTCCGCCTTCTTCACAAACGAAGCGCCCACTTCCTGAGCCTTGTCCTTGGCCGCTTCCACGGCGTCGCCAATCTTGTTCAGCAAACCCTTTTCGTCCGCCATCATCGATTCTCCTGTCCGGTAATGAACCACACCACGATCCGATTGCAGCCATTGGTCGCCGCGGACCGCCGCTCGCTCGGCATTTGCTTGCGCGAATCGATCACAAGAATAGCAAGAAATGCCCGCGCAGATCTCGGTCGCGCACTCCGTCGCGGCGACTAGAGGAATTCGAGTATCCGGCTGCGCGCCGTACGCCATTCCGCGGTGCAGCTCCGCACGATGGGCGTTTCGCGAATGGACGGCATGCATCTGTGCATGCGTCCTTGAAGCCGCAATAAACATTGATTCCGTCTGGCGCGCGCCTGATTGCGGCGGCCTCTTCAAGCCCCTGTTCCGAACAGCATCCCGACGCCCGCCGTCAGTCCCATGGCAAGCGCGCCCCAAAACGTGACGCGGATTGCGCCAATCGTCACACCCGCGCCGCCCACGCGCGCGGCCAACCCGCCCAGGATCGAAAGGAACACCAGCGAGGTTCCTGAGACGACGGGGATCAGGCTCGACACGGAAACCATGGCAACGGCCAACAGCGGCAAGGCCGCGCCAACGGCAAAACTGGCCGCTGATGTAAACGCGGCCTGAATCGGTCGCGCACTGAGCGTCTCGGAGATACCGAGTTCGTCGCGCGCATGCGCGCCGAGCGCGTCGTGGGCCATGAGTTGCTCTGCAACCTTCTTCGCGAGTGCGGGATCGAGCGCCGCGGCCGACGTAGATCGCCGTCAGTTCCCGGCGCTCGCCCTGGTCGTCCGCTTCGAGCTCCGCGCGTTCCAGACTGAGCGCGGCCTGTTCGGAATCGGCCTGCGAACGGACCGAAACGTACTCGCCGGCAGCCATCGACATGGCCCCCGCGACCAGACCTGCCATCCCCGCGACCATCACATTGCCGTGAGTTGCCCCGGCGGCGGCGACGCCGAGCACCAGGCTCGCTGTCGAGACGATGCCGTCGTTGGCACCCAATACCGCGGCGCGCAACCAGCCGATGCGGTCCGTACGGTGCCGCTCTCTGTGACGTACCGTCATTCTCGGGCGCGCGTTCGATGTCGGAACAGTTGGGTCGTCAAACGGGTCGCGTCAGGCGACTTCAGCGCAGGCGGAATCTTCACGAACCTGGCGACAAGCGCCGTACATGGCGATCCACGTCGGTCACGGGCGCGTGATGAGAGCTCCTGGATCGCCCGCTGCCTTCCAAGACGTGGCGGCTGAAGGCACAGATGACGATGGATGCGAAATGGAGGCATGGGCGACAGCGTCGGAGCACCCTGCTGGGGTTTGTACGCCAGCGAACAGACGCGACTCGGAGTTGTGCGTACTTTCCAGACCAAGGTCCTCTTCATACCGAGCGACAAGGGAGTCTGGTTGCCGACGTTGCAGTCCTCAAGCGCGGAAATTGGCAGTCTCAACATTGTCGGTCTTAGATGGGGATTGAGATAACGTAATTGAACCATAAGGAAATGGCATGTCCAAATTGATGATTGCACTATTCGTTACCGCCGGGTTGGGTTTCGGCGGGTCCGTCGCGGCACAGATGAACTCGCCCACGACCCCTTCGGAGCCGATGTCGAAGGCGAGCTACACGCAGGCGATGAAGGACGCCGACGCGCAATACAAGATCGACAAGGACGCGTGTTCGTCGCTCTCCGGAAATGCCAAGGACATCTGTGCGGCGGAAGCCGAGGGCAAGGACAGCATCGCCAAGGCTGAAACCGAAGCGGCCTACAAGCACACGCCAAAGGCTCGCGAAGAGGCGCGTATCGCACATGCTCAAGCGAACTACAACGTCGCCGTTGAGAAATGCGACGACAAGGCAGGCAACATTAAGGATGTCTGCGTAAAGGAAGCCAAGGCCGAGTTGGTCAAGGGCAAGGCGAACGCCAACGTCGACCGTGTCACGACCGATACGCGCCAGGAGGCGGCGACAAAGCAGGCTGAAGCCCGCAAGGATGCGAACGCAGACACGCGTGAGGCGGAATACAAGGTTGCGATCGAGAAGTGCGATGCGCTCGCCGGTGCCGCTAAGGACGCTTGCGTTGGCGACGCGAAGGCGCGTTTCGGCAAGTCCTGAGATCTAGGCAAGTCGCGCTCCCCGCTCGTCTAGCGCGGACAGCGTGGTGGATCAGGCACTGCGGTGGGAGAAAGTTTCCCGCCGCATGCGAGGTCCCGCAACTCGCATGGAACTAACGGTCGCACGCTCGGCGCCGTTGTGCTGCCACGTACGGCTTCCTTCCGACACCGATCGCACGTCGCGACTGCCGCGCTGACTCTCCGCGGGTGTGTCGGCCACGGACATGTCGAATCGCCTGATGGTTTCAAGAGCTGCGCCGAATTCGCTGGCCAGACAGGCTGCCAACTGACAGAAGATTGTGCAAGTCGCTTGACCTGTGGCAACGGGTGCGAGGAGCGCGGCGCGCAAAGTGGTCATACGTTTCTCGGGCACAAACGTGACGCGATGCTGAATCTGTCCGGCCGGCGTCCTGCGGTCGACGGGCGGGCCCTATTGCGAGAGGAGGACAATGATGGACGATCTGCGAAGTTCGGGGAGTCCGAAGCGGCGGACGATCGCCGTCTGCGGCTGTTTTGTCCTCCTTGCATATGTCCTTCTAGGTTTGGCTGTCGGCAGTGCGGTGGGTCAGGGCGTCACCGACATGAACTTCGGAGGCTCCCGCGTGACGGGCATGACCGGTGGAAATCCGTGGTTCGGTCAGAAAAGTGACGCTACCGTGCGCGCAAAGACGGGGTCGACCGCAGCAGTCACCGCGGCGAAGCGCGACGCAGATGGGGATGGCAAGAGCGACGTCTTCTGGCGCAATGGCGTCTCGGGTCAGACGGCGTTGTGGTTGATGAACGGCTTGTCCGCGCAGAGCACCGCATTGCTCCTCGATGACCCGAACTGGACCGTGACGCATCTCGCAGATCTCGACGGTGACGGCAAGAGCGATACGCTCTGGCGCAACGAGACAACCGGCCAAACCGCGGCTTGGCTGATGAATGGCCTGGTGGCTTCGTCCAGCGCCACTATCGAGTACGACGTGAAGAACTGGATTACGCACACGGGGGATTTCGATGGCGATGGCAAGGTCGATGTCGTCTGGCGCAGCAGCTATGACGGTGGTATGACAGGCATCTGGCTCATGAATGGAGTCACACCGACCGGTTGGCAATGGGTGCTTCAGAACGGAAACTGGGTCGTCACGCACGTGGCGGACTTCAATGGCGATGGCAAGGCCGATCTTGTTTGGCGCCACAAGGTTACGGGGCAAACTGCGATCTGGCTGATCAGTGGGTTGCCAGTAACCTACCTGGCTTCCACCGCGGTGGTTTGCAAGGATGCGAACTGGGTCGTCACGCACGTGACGGACTTGGACGGGGACGGCAAGGCCGATCTCGTCTGGCGCAACAGCGTAACAGGGCATACCGCGATCTGGCTGATGAACGGGTTGATGCCATCTGCCGGTGCGGTGGTTCTCGCAGACGGGAACTGGTCTGTCGTACTCGCCGCAGATACCGATGGCGACGGCAAATCCGATCTGGTTTGGGAGGATGCCGCGTTTGGAAGGACTGCCATCTGGCTGATGGATGGCATCGTTTCGTCTTCGACGGCAATCGTGAACTCGGACCCGAAATGGATGGTCACGCACAGTGCCGACCTGAACGGGGACGACAAGAGCGACCTGATCTGGAGGAACGTCGATTCAGGACAAACCGCGGCGTGGCTGATGGATGGGCTTGGCTACTCCTCGTTCGGAAATCTGTTCAGCGATCCAGATTGGGCCGTCGATCCCGTTGAGGGCCATTGACGTGGTGCTGGGTCAGCTGCATTGGATGCCCGTTGGAGGATGCGGCGTCGCGGATTCCGCGATTGGTCCGCTTTGGGTTTCTCCTGGCTGTCCTGAGCATCGCCCGGGCAGGACGTACGACCACGAAACGGTCTCACGACCCAAGTCCGTCGCCGCTCGCGCCCCGCGCCCATTTCTTCGCGCTGGCGATCGCGATGCGGATCGCTCGTCCTTCCTCGTAACCCTCGGCAAGCAGCGCGTTGGCGATCTCGATCGCCTTCAACCGCACCGGCGAGCGGCAGGTTGCGCATCGAAGCGGGGAAGTAATCCGCTGTCCACGGCATGGAGGAGGCCTTCGCTGGGCGGAGCGCCGGGTGGCGTGCAATACGTCGGCGTTCAGCGATGCGCCTCGCCCTCGGCAGCGACCAGTTCGTCAGTCGTCGCGAAGCGCGCGCCCAGCCGTCGCATCTCGGCCTCCGCGCGCGCGCCGTCACCGTCGTGGACGTCGACGGCGCGTACGGCGTCGGCGAGCACGACGACCTCGAATCCCTCGGCGATCGCGTCGCGCACCGTGTTCAGCACGCAGTAGTCGGTGGCGAGCCCGCCCACGAACAGCCGGCGCACCTCGCGCCCGCGCAGCTCGGCCGCAAGCGACGTGCCGGCGAAGCCCGAGTAGGCGTCGGCCTCGGGTCGCGTGGCCTTCAGCACCGGGGTCGCATCCGCGGGGAGCCGCAGGCCGGGCACGTAGTCGGCGCCCGTGGTGCCGGCGACGCAGTGCGCGGGCCACGGCCCGCCCTGCGCGACGAACGAGCAGTGATCCGGCGGGTGCCAGTCCCGCGTGGCGAAGACCGGCAGCCCGCGTGCGTCGAACAGCGCGATCGCCCGATTGAGCGGTTCGATCACCTCGGCGCCGCCGGGTACCGCGAGCGTTCCCGTGACGAAGTCGTTCTGCACGTCCACGACGACGAGCGCGTCGCCGGGTCGTGCGAGGGTTGCGTGGTCGGTCGTCTCCGTCATCGCTGCTCGTCCGGTTGCGTCGGGCTCATATCGGCGGTCCTCCGTGCGGGCGTCCATCTCGGCCGCAAGCGCGCGCAGCGCCGGCGCGATCTCGACCTGCGCGGGCGCGCTGGCCGTCGAGCGCGCGCAGCGCCTCCGGCAGCCGCGCGACCTCGTCATGCACGCGCTGACGGATCGCGGAGAGATCCGGGAGCGGGGCGACCAGGTGTCCCGCGCGGACCACCGGCACGAGGAGGGGGGTCCCCGGACCGGATGCGACACCAGTGTCACCACGTCCCCTGCCATCGGCCGTCGGAGTCGTACCGGCGGTAGACCTGCTTGCGGCCCGGCCACGTGGCCTTTCCCTCGGAGCGCTTGCGGCGCGGCTCGCCGTCGTACTCCTGCAGCTTGTAGGCGCAGTCCAGGTAGGGCGCGTCGGCGGAGGTGTTCATGCGCGTCCCGATGCCGAAGCCGTCGATCGGCGCGCCCTGCGCGACGATCGTCGCGAAGCCGGAATTCGTCGAGGTTGCCGCTCGCGAAGATCGTCACCGCCGCGAGGCCGGCCGCGTCGAGGATCGCGCGCACGCGCCGTGCATGCTCGCCCAGATCGCCGCTGTCGATGCGCACGCCCTCTGATCGTGATCCCCTCGGCGGCGAGCGTGCGCGCGAGCCGCGACGACCTTGTGCGCGGCGCGCTCGGTGTCGTAGGTGTCGATCAGCAGGATCGCGTTGTCCGGTTGCGCCCGGGCGAAGGCCGCGAAGGCCGCGGCCTCGTCCGCGTGGGCCTGGATGTACGAATGGGCCATCGTTCCGTAGATCGGCACGCCGAACTGCCGACCGGCCTCGACGGTGGCCGTACCCGAGAACCCCGCCAGGTAGCTCGCCCGCGCCGAAGCAGCGCGGCCTCGGCACCGTGCGCGCGGCGCAAGCCGAAGTCGACGAGCAACCGTCCCGGCGCCGCGAGCGCGCAGCGCACGGCCTTGCTGGCGACGACCGTCTGGAAGTGGATCAGGTTCATCACCCGGCTCTCGACGAGCTGCGCCTCCCGCATCGGCGCGGATGATCCGGATCATGCGGCTCGTCCGGGAAGCACACGGTGCCTTCCGGCATCGCATCGACGTCGCCCGGTGAAGCGCAGGTCGCGCAGCGACTCGAGAAACGGCGGCGCGAATCGCCCCGTTTCCCAAGATAGGCGAGGTCCTCCTCCGTGAAGCGCATGTCGCGCAGGTAGTCGATCACCTGCGCGAGGCCGGCGGCGACCAGGAAACTGCGCTGTGGCGGGAGCTTGCGCACGAAGAGCTCGAACACCGCGATCCCGTTCATGCGCTCGGCCCAGTAGGCCTGCAGCATCGTGAGCTCGTAAAGGTCGGTCAGCAGGACGGACGGTGATTGCATGAGCGGAGAATCTCCCAGCGCGCGGACTTGCGCGGTCGGCCGTCGCGCGTCGCACCGGATGATGGTGAGGGAATCCGGTCCAAATGCGCGGCCGTTCGGCCACTTCATGCTAGCCCCGGGTGCGGGGCGGGTGTTGACAGCCGTCAAGCAGCCGCCCTTCAGGACGACGAAAATGGATGATGGCCTGCAATGAGCCGGGAGGACAGGGCCGATCGCGGAGATGGGGCGGAATGACCGCGCACGCGGACGCACGCTGGGAACATTTCGCGCACGGCGCCGACATCGGCGTTCGCGGCATCGGGGCAACCGTTGCGTCCGCATTCGAGCAGGCGGCGGTCGCGCTGACCGCGGTCTGCGTCGATCCGGCGAGTGTCGTGAGCAGGACGCCCGTCGATATCCATTGCGAAGCTCCGGATGTCGAGTTGCTGCTCGTCGACTGGCTCAGTGCCGTGATCTACGAGATGGCAACGCGCAACCTCGTATTCGGGCGCTTCGACGTCATGTTGCTGGATCACCGACTCGATGCCAAGGCGTGGGGCGAGCCGCTCGATCGGACCCGTCACGAGCCTGCGGTCGAAGTGAAGGGTGCGACGTATACGGCCCTCGCCGTAACGTGCCGCGAGGACGGCCTTTGGGTCGCGCAATGCGTTGTCGACGTGTGAATGATGGCCCGCCGCTCGTCGCGCGCAATGTCGCGTGCCGCTGCGCGGCTCGTCACCACCAGGACCTGGAGTGACAACAATGAACCCTGACCAATTGAATCGGGTGAGCGCGAACGAGTGGCATCTTCCGCGCGTGGGCGCCATGCGCGTTCCCGGCGTGATCTTCGCCGACGAGACGCTCATTCGCGCGATGGACGACAAGGTGATGGAGCAGGTAGCCAACGTGGCGAGTCTTCCCGGCATCGTGAAGGCCTCGTATGCGATGCCCGACGCGCACTGGGGTTACGGCTTCCCGATCGGGGGCGTGGCGGCGTTCGACCCGGACGAGGGTGGTGTCGTGTCCGCCGGCGGCGTGGGCTTCGATATTTCGTGCGGCGTGCGCACGCTGCTGACAGGGCTCGACCGCGCGGCGATCGAGCCGGTCAAGCGATCGCTCGCGGACACCCTGTTCCAGAGCATTCCGGCGGGCCTCGGCAGCACCGGGGCGCTGCGGCTCGATGCACGTGCGATGGACGCGATGCTCCGCGGCGGGGGACGCTGGGCGGTGGAGCAAGGCTTCGGCCACGGGGACGATCTCGCCCGCATCGAGGAAAAGGGCGCGATGGCAGGCGCGGACCCGGCGCAGGTGTCGGACGCCGCCAAGCGACGGCAACGCGACGAGATGGGGACGCTGGGCTCGGGCAACCACTATCTCGAGGTGCAGCATGTCGTCGCGGTGTTCGACCGCGCAATTGCCGAAGCCTTCGGATTGCGCGAGGGCGACGTCGTCGTCAGCATCCATTGCGGTTCGCGCGGACTCGGCCACCAGATCGGCACCGAATACCTGCGGGAGATGGCAATCGCCGCCAAGGATTTCGGGATCGCGCTGCCGGACCGCGAGCTCGCCTGTGCGCCGATTCGTTCCGCGGTGGGCCAGCGCTATCTCGGTGCGATGCGCGCCGGCATCAACTGTGCGCTCGCCAACCGCCAGATCCTGACGCACCTCACGCGGAGAGCGTTCGCGAGCGTCCTACCCGGCACGACGCTGCCCGTCCTCTACGACGTGTCGCACAACACCTGCAAGGTCGAGACTCACGAGGTCGATGGCAAGTCGCGCGAGCTCCACGTGCATCGCAAAGGCGCGACGCGCGCCTTCGGTCCCTCGCATCCGGATCTGCCGCCGGCGCTGTATGGGACCGGCCAGCCGGTGCTGATCGGCGGCAGCATGGGCACTGCGTCGTATGTGCTGGTTGGCACGGCGAAGAGCGAGCGCACCGCGTTCGCGTCCGCATGCCATGGCGCGGGACGCGGCATGAGCCGCCACGAGGCGACGCGCCGATGGCAGGGGCGCCATGTGGTGGACGAGCTCGCGGCGCGCGGCATCCTAATCCGCAGCCCGTCGATGCGCGGCGTCGCAGAAGAGGCGCCGGGCGCCTACAAGGACGTTTCGGCAGTGGTCGACGCCGCCGCCCACGCCGGACTCGCGCGCAAGGTTGCACGAGTCGAGCCCCTGATCTGCATCAAGGGGTAACTGCTGCCGCGTTCGCGGTGCGCTCCAACCTTTGGCGTGGCCCTCGATTCGACCGCGCCTTTGTTCGTGCGCCGCGCGCGCAGGAAGCGGCTAGCCCTGCGTCGTGGCCTTGGTCACGCCTTGCGTCGCAGCGCGGCCGAACAGCGAGACCATCTTCTGGCCCTCGCTCATGTAATCGCTCAACGCGTCTCCGGCGAACCGCATCTGCAGTTCGAGCACCTCGGCCGGGCTCTTGCAGGTGGCGAGCTTGGTCGCGTTCTCCAGGTTGCAGGTCATGCGTCGCTGGAAGAAGCGCAGCGACTCGTCCTGCATGCGGGCCCAGTCGCCTGTCCAGTTCTCGTAGGCATTGACGAACGTGTCCATCGACGGGCCGTTCTGCGACCACATCGCTTGGGCCGCGTTGGCGGCCGACGGGGAATGCTCGGTGTGCTTTGTCATGATGGATCCTCCTTGCGGTCGGGGAAAAGCGCCGAGGATCTGATCGCTTCCGCGCGTCTCTTGCAGACAGGGCGCGCCGGGCAGCGAATGGAATTGCCTCGGGCGCAAAACGTACACAACAAGTGTGCGCGGGACGACGCGTCGTTGCAAGCGGCACGAGCAGGTCGTCGTTCGTTGCAGCTGCGCATCCGATCGTCCAGGGCTTCGCCGCGATCGAAAGGGTTGCAGTCACCGCACACCGAAAATCGATTTTCTGGCGATGCCGTTTTGCGTGTTCCGCGCGCCGGCGAGTGAAGTGGCATAGCGGGCGAATTTCACGCTGACTGCGACCGATTTCAATGTCCCCATCGCCGAAACACCGACGCGCTTCGACGGTACTGCCGCCCGATGGGCCAGCACGCCGGCGCGTGCTGGGGATCGGGGCGGCACTCCTGGCTAGCCCGTTCCTCGTCGTGTCGCCGCGCTCGCGCGCGCAGGGCGCGTCGCTTCGCACGCTGGCGTTTCGGCACACCCACACCGGCGAATCGCTGGCGGTGGCTTACGCGAGCGGAGATTCCTACTTGCCGGAGGCGCTGGCGCGGATCAACTGGTCCCTGCGCGACTTCCGCAATGGCGAGTCGCGGGCGATCGATATTCGGCTGGTCGACGTCCCGCTCGCCGACTTTCGCGACGCGGCACTTTCGCTGCGTGCCGGCGGCGTCGGCTATTACGCGCAGTCGCAGTTCGTGCACCTCGACACCGGGCGCGCGCGGCGCTGGCTGAGCGGTCGCCCCAGCCGCTTTCGCGGCCGGGATCGTGCGTGTCAGCGGATGGTGCCGCGGTTGCGGCGAAGCGCCTGCTCGAGCTTGCGGTCGTGCCCGTAGACGTCGGCCAGGAAGTGTGCGCGGCCGCCGTTGTCGACGATCGCCGTCGTGTGGAAGACCACCACCTCTTCTCGCCGAAGCCGTGAAGTCCGCGGATTCACCCGTCTCGCGCCACCCGCAGCACCTGCTCGGGTGTCTGCACGCGAGCCGGTGCCAGAGCGCCTTGACGCGTTTCGGTCCCATACCGGGCACCTTGAGGAGTTCGTTAATCGCCGCGGGCATTTCCTGCCGCAGCCGCTTCACCAACTCGCAACTGCCGGTGCGCGCGATTTCATCGATCTTTCCGGCAAGGTCCGCGCCGATACCCGACAGGCCAGCGAGCGTCTCGCCACGCTCGACCATCTGCTTCACGTCCCTTGCAGCTCCTGCACCGTGCGCGCGGCGTTGCGATAGGCGCGGACGCGAAACGGATTGGCATCCTGGATTTCGAGCCGGTCGGCGATTTCCTCGAGAACGGCGGCGATCATCAAATTCTGGACCGGCATGTCGAGTCTCGCCCTGCGCGCGTCAGGGATAGGCGCGCTCCATTTCCTGCACGAACACGCCGAGCTGATCGGCCGGCAGGTGGTTGATGCCCGCCGCCGCTGCGCGGCCGCCCCCGTTGGCGAACCGGCGGCACAGGTGATCGGCTCCGCATGGATTGCGCACCGGGGAGCGCACGCTGACCGTGAAACCGCCGCGCGTATCCGGCACCAGCACCGCATGGGCACGGTCCGGATGACGCTGGGCAAGTTCATTGCCGAATACGCCATGCGTACGGCGGCTCCACGGGGCATCCGGCAGCAGGTAGACGCTCGCACCGGCCAGCGTCCATGCCGGCGCAACCGACCGCGCGAGTTCGAGATCGCGCAGCTCGCTCTCGCGGATTCCTGCGTAGACGCTCTCCTGATCCATGAACGGGAAGGGATCGACGTACCGGCTCATCGTGCGATAGAGCGCAGCGGGAGGGACGACGAGATCGGCTTCGCATTCGCCGTAGGCGTTGTACGATAGTGCCTCGCCCAGCTCGCGCAGCTCGCGACGCTGCGACGCGGACAAGCCAAGCGAATCGGCAAGCGCTTCGGCGCTGCGTGGAAGATTGTCTCCGAAAGCGGCGACGACCGCCCATGCCCGATGCCTTCCCGCGAGCGCGCGGTCGATCAGGATACCCGTGCAGATGTCCGGGGCCGGATCGATGGTCGAAGTGAACCTGGGATGACGCGGAATGTCGCCGGCGAAGTGATGATCGAACCAGGCGACTTCGACACCGCGGTCGAGCAGGACGCCGAGCGCATTGCGGTTGACGTCGAGCGAGATGTCGAGCACCGTGACACTGTCGCCCGCCCGTGCCGGCACCCGGGAAAGGAGCGTGATGTCGCGCTTGACGCCGCTGACGAGCACGGCGTCGCGTGGCGATGCAAGCCGCAGCTGGTGCAGCGCGCACAGACCGTCCGCATCGCCATTGAAGACGTCGTAGCAGGTCATGGATTCAGGCCACGGCGTTCCACCACGTTGCATCCGGGTTACGACCCGCGCCGCGCATCAGCAGGAGCACTGCAATGAACGAACATGCCCCGATGCTTTTCTCGATCGAGGCGAACCGTCGCTTCGCAGACTCGGTGAGCGAGGCGCTTGGAGTACCGCTTGCTCCGCACGAGGAGCGGGAATTCGAGGATGGCGAACACAAGACCAGGTCGCTCGCGAGCGTGCGCGGCCGCGACGTGTTCGTCGTGCAGTCGTTGTACGGGGATTCGACGAAGACGGTCAATGACAGGTTCGTCCGCTTGCTCCTTTTCATCGGCGCTCTCAAGGATGCGGCCGCGGCGCGCGTCACGGCGGTCGTCCCGTACCTTGCGTACTCGCGCAAGGACCGCAAGTCCAAGGCCCGCGATCCGGTGGCGACGCGGTACGTTGCGCAGCTCTTCGAGGCGGTGGGCACCGACTGCATCGTCACGCTCGACGTGCACAACCTCGCCGCGTACCAGAATGCGTTCCGTTGCCGGAATGAACACCTCGAGGCCAATCCGCTGTTCGTCGCACACTACGTGGCCCGGCTCGGGGACGCGCCCGTGACGGTGGTGTCCCCGGACGCCGGCGGCATCAAGCGGGCCGAGGATTTTCGCCGGCGCCTGGCTGCGGCGCTCGACCGTCCGGTCGGCACCGCATTTGCCGAGAAGTACAGGAGCAGCGGCGTGGTCAGCGGCGAGGCGTTCGTCGGCGATGTCGCGGGTCGCACCGCAATCATCATCGACGATCTGATCAGCGCCGGCACGACTGTAGCGCGCGCAGCGCGTGCCTGCCGCGAGCGCGGGGCGAGTCGCGTGTGCGCCGCCGCGTCGCACGGCGTGCTGGCCGAGGAGGCGAACACGGTGCTCGCATCGGCCGACGTGGACGAGGTCGTCGTCACCGACACGATCCCGCCGCGGCATGTCGTCGACGCCGTGCTCGGGGCGAAGCTGGTGCAACTCACGGTCGCGCCGCTCTTCGCCGAGGCGATTCGTCGCCTCCACGACGATGGGTCGCTGGTCGATCTCGTGGGATCCTGAGCACGGGCCGCCGCACGTCTTGCTCATGGGCAGTGCCCGATATGGCGTTGCGCGAGCAGCAGGTACGCATTGGCCTGATTGCGCCATTTTTCGATGCGTGCCATGCCGGGCTCCCGCAGGTGCCAGATGGCGATCTTCGCCCGCACGCATGCGCGATAACTCTGGTAGAAGTGCACGAGCCCGTCGGGCGGCGAATCCCCGCAATGCGCACGATAGGCGCCAAGCATCGCGTCGCCAAGGCCCGGCTTGCCGAGGCGTTCGCACTCGAGCGCGAGAAAGCCAATCTCATCGGCCGTGTCCAGCATGCGCAGTGCGCGCGAGAAATCGAGGCAGTCGATGACCTGTGGTTGCGTCTCCATGCAGATGTGCTCGGGTCGCAGATCGCCGTTTCCCTCGACGATCCTTCCTGCCCGGACGCGCGCGTCGAACGTCTCCTTGTCGTCCAGAACGTCGAGCTGCCTCGTGCACACGTCGTCGACGAGTGCGATCGGCAGATCGTACTCCGTACGCAGCAACTCGCAACGGTGCTCCGCGACACCGGCCGCGAGCTGGTCCCGGTATTGCTCCGGCGACATTCCGCTCACCGGGCAGGAGCGATAGAACTCGCATAACCGCCGGACGATCGCATCGATGTCGGATTCGCCGACCAGACCGCGGGCGATCATGCGATCGAGCATCCGTTCGGACGGCAGGCGCCGCATTTGCACCAGCCAATCGGCGATTTCGTCGCCCACGACGAGCGAGAGTTGGCCGGCTGCATCGATCAGCACGGGCACTGCGCCCAAGTACACATCGTTGCTCAGGCGACGGTTCAGTCGGACCTCCTCTGTCGCATTGCGATGACGTGAGGCGAGCGTACGAAGATCGACGAAATCGGTATGCACCGGCTTCTTGAGCTTGTAGGCGTGCCGATCGGTGAGGAACACCCACGACAGGTGGGTCTCGATCCGCTCGACGCGAACGTTGCGCTCCCCGTGGCTGGCAGGACGGGAAAGAAACGCGACGACGCGTGCGCTGGATGCGAGCTCGGGCGCAACACCGGCCCCGAGCGCCGCGACTCCCGGGATGGTGCCCATCCGCACGAGCAGCTCGCGCCACCCTGCGGTCGACCGCAGGCCGGCGATCGGGGTTTCGCCGTCAAGCGCAACCACGAAGAACCGCTCGTCCCCTTGGAGTGGCTCCCGGGTGCGCAATTGGTGCTCGAGAACTGTGACATCGGCTTCCGACGCATCCTCTTGAAAGCGGGCGCGCCGATCGATCCGTTCCCGCAATGCGGTCACACGGGCCTCGACCGCCACGATGACGAACGGCACCTGCAGTTCGCTCGCGTGTCGGCGGAACAGGTCACGTTGCCACCGCGCCAGAAAGGCCCCGTCGATCAGCGCGACTGCCCCACCTTCGACGACGCTTCCTGCAAGCGTCAACACGCGCTCATAAGTCATTCGCGTCGACTCCGGCGCGTACAGACCGCTGTCGATGCCACTGCCGCTGCGCTCTGCCGCGGCAAGGCCGGCAAGGCGCTTGCGCTCAACGTCAGTGCGAATCCGGATTGCGCCAGTCCGCTCGAGCAATGCCTGCGAAAGCGTCGTCTTGCCACAGCCGGCGAGTCCATGGACGATCACGAGCGCGCGCGGTCGCGGGCGGGAGAGCTCGGTTGCGAGCGCAACGCAGTCCCGATAATCGGACCATGCCATGGCGCGGTCCACGCCTGGGGGCAACTGTGCTGCACGCAGGCAGGCGACCTTGGCGCGGACCATCGCCCGGTAGACCAGATGGAACGGCAGAAGGACCACGCCCGCATAGTCGCCGGTGAGCTCGAGATAGGCATTGAGGAAGCGATGGGCAAGGTCCGGGCGTCCGCGGTGATGCAGGTCCATCACGGTGAAAGCCACCTCACTGATGACGTCGATCCAGCGCATCCGGTCGTTGAACTCGATGCAGTCGAAGACCGTGATCTCGCCGTCGACTCGGGCAATGTTGCCGAGATGCAGATCGCCATGGCACTCGCGCACGAATCCGGCTTCCCGCCGTGCCGCCAAACGTGGCCGCAGCGAGGAATGTTCGCGTGCCGTCCACGTTTCCAGCGCATCGAGCTCCGCCCTTTCCTGCGCACGACCGCACAGGGGTCGAATGGCGTCGAAATTGGCGCGCGCCGCGCGGAGCACGTCATCCGGGTCGCCATAAGGGCCATCCGGTGGCGCCACTGCGACGTCAGCGTGGAATCGCGCGACGCGCAGCGCCAGCGAGTCGATGTCATCCGGGGTGAGCTCGTCCCGCTCGAGAACATTCGATAGCAGCGCCTCCTGCGGGAATTCGCGCATCTTCACTGCGTAGTCCAGGACCGGGCCGCTGCCGCCGATCTCGGGACGGTCGACATCACCCGTGATGGCCACCACATCGAGATACAGGGCGGGTGCGAGGCGCCGGTTGAGGCGCAGTTCCTCTTCGCAGTAGAAGCGCCGTGCAGCAAGGGTGGTGAAGTCGAGGAAGCCCAACTGGATGGGCTTCTTGAGCTTGTAGGCAGTCGTTCCCGTCAGCAGCACACGGGAAATGTGCGTCTCGAGCAGATCCACGCGACGGCATGGCGCGCCGAAGCGTGCGGGGTCCCGCAGCCCGGCAACGAGCCGGGCCTGTTTGGCGGAATCGCCGGCATCGCCATTCGTGCCTTCAGGCGGCGCCAGCCGGTACGGCGGTCGAAGAGATTCCGCCACGGGGGACAGACCTTCACCCCGCTCGACGATCGGAACCATAAACGCTGCCTCGCGAATCGGTGGCTGACCCTACGATCGCAACGAGCACGGTCGCTATGTCCAACACTACTCGCGCCGCACGCGGTCCCGTTGAACCAGGTCAACATTGGCCGGATTACCGCGGGCGGGTCTTGGGGAGGCGGGCCATGCGTACGCCCGGACACCTTTCGGAGAGACCACCTGGAGCGATTGCGGGTTCGACTCGAGCCATGCCTTCGCCTGCGGGGATGGGTCGACGACCGTTCGGGCAAGGCGGCGGGTGTAGGATTTTGTGGTGCGTGCACCCGCTTTCGCCATGGAAATCCCGCCGCGTTCATCGCGACCAGCGGCCCAACTGCGCGCGGTGGGCCGCCGCAAGTTCCTGCGCGACCTGACGGTGTGGGGAGCGAGCGCGCTTCTGCGGCCGGGGGCGGCCGTGGCGGCGCAGGGCCCGCTTCTCGCCCGGCAGATACACTCTGCTGGCGAGTTGCTGCCCGTCGTCGGACTGGGCAGTTGGATCACGTTCAACGTCGGCAACGACCGCGTCGCGCGTGACTCCTGCACTGACGTCATGCGCGAGTTCTTCGCCGCGGGCGGCCGGTTGATCGACTCGTCGCCGATGTACGGCTCGTCGCAGGAAGTGATCGGCTACGGTCTCGAGCGGTTGGGCAAGCCGGCTGCGCTTTTCGCAGCCGACAAGGTGTGGACGTCCCCGGGCGCACGCGGCCCGGCACAGATCGAACAATCGCGTCGGAAGTGGAATATCGCTCGCTTCGATCTGCTGCAGGTCCACAACCTGCTTGCCTGGCGCGAGCACCTGCCGACGTTGCTCGAGATGAAGGCGGCCGGGCACGTGCGCTACATCGGCATCACGACATCGGAAGGCCGCCGCCACGGGGAATTCGAGCAGATCATGCAAGCGCAGCCGCTCGATTTCGTGCAGCTCACCTACAACGTTCTCGATCGCGAAGCCGATGCGCGACTGCTGCCGCTCGCGCGCGAACGGGGCATCGCAGTCATCGTCAACCGCCCGTTTCGAGAAGGCGCGCTGATCCGGCACGTAACCCGTCACCCGGTTCCGGGCTTCGCGGCCGAGATCGATTGCGCCAACTGGGCGCAAGTCCTCCTGAAGTACATCGTCGCGCATCCGACCGTTACTTGCGTCATTCCGGCGACGAGCAGTGCCACGCACGTTCGCGAGAACATGGGCGCCGCGCACGGGCGCCTTCCTGACGAGGCGATGCGACGCCGCATCGCCTCGCATGTCGAGAACCTCTGATGTCCGAGTGGTGGACGTACGAGCTGTCCGATTTCCTGCTTTTCGCGCCCCGAACGTACTATCGACTGATCGAGCTCTACAACGCCGACATCTGGCCGCTTCAGATTGTTGCGCTCGCCCTTGGCATCACAATTCCCGCACTCCTGCTTGGCGAGGGAGGTTGGCGGGGACGGGTGATCGCCTCTGTGCTCGCCGTGGGCTGGTCCTGGATCGCGTGGGCGTTCCATCTCCAGCGCTATGCCACGATCAACTGGGCTGCGACGTGGTTCGCCGGTGCATTCATGATCCAGGCGTTGCTGCTGTTCGTGGTCGGCGTCCTTTGTGGCCGGCTCCGGTTCGCGGCGGCGTCCGGTCCCGGCGCCCATGTCGGCACTGCCCTGGTGCTGCTTGGGCTCGTCGTGCAGCCTGCGCTGGGATTGCTCGTGGGCCGGGGCTTTGCACAGATGGAAGTGTTCGGCGTTGCCCCGGACCCCACGGTCGTCGTCACGCTTGGCGTGTTATTGCGCGCATCGCGCCCGGCCGCCCTGTGGCTCGCACCGATTCCGCTGCTTTGGTGCGCGGTCGGCGGAGCGTTCCTGTGGATGATGAGATCGCCGGAGGCGCTGCCGATGATTGGCGCCGGAGCCGTCGGCCTTGTCGCTCTCGCGGGCCGACGACTCGGTGATTCACGCTGATCCAGCAGCACGCGGGCCCTGTAACCACGCGGCCAGTCGAAGCGGCCTCCGCGAAAGGCCTGCGCCGAAGTTCTTGCACAGGGCGACATGGCTTGATCCTCGTCAATGATGCGCAGTGTGGCTGGCGTAAGAAGTGGAAAGGGAGCATCGCCCTAGTTTGCAATGGAGGAACGTCATGACGACTCGACAGCACAGCCGGAACACGGTGCCGGCTCCGTCCAAGATTCCGAGTCAAGTCCGGTCGCGCAGGTTGGCAACGGAAGTGCTGCAATCTGCGGCTGCAGCTTCGGTTGCACCGTCGATCGACGCGAGCCTGCTCGACCAGGTCGACTCGGACTTGCGACATCGCATGATCAGCGAGGCCGCGTTCCACCTGTACGAGAAGCGTGGGTTTGCGGACGGCTACGACGTCGACGACTGGTTGCAGGCCGAGGCGGCGGTCGAGCGTCAATTGCTCGAGCAGCCAGTGACCAAGGGCCCGACGCCGCAGGCGTGAGCCGCGAATTCCGAACGACGGGCGCAGGCGGCTTGTCGCGCGTTGATCGGTGGGCGCTCGCCGTCAGCGCGGGGTTCGCCTGCGGTGAGCGCGCGGCAAGGCCGGCCTGCCGTCAGATCGGTCTGCGCCAGAGTGCGACGGTGGCGATGTATCCTGCAGGCGCCGCCACCGTGTGCAGTGTCCACGCGGCGGGCGCATAAGCACCTGGGCCGCTCGCAAGCGATGGGTGACCGCCTGCGAGATCGACGTCGAGTGCACGAAACGGCGCCGAGAGAGCATCGCCGGTCGCCTTGCTCATCGCTTCCTTGCAGGTCCAAAGGTGCAGGAAGCGCCGCCGTCGCGCATCGGGTTCCAGGGGAGCAAGCGCAGCCTGCTCGCGCAGCGTGAGGAACTTGCGCGCGAGCGCATCGGCGTTGGTCTGCCGCTCCTCGTGCTCGATGTCCACGCCAATGCGCATGCTCTGCACGACCCCGATGAGCGCGACGCCACGGGTGTGGGTGACGTTGAAATCGAGCTCCGTCTCGGCATCGATCTCGGGGCGCCCATGATGCCCTCGCCGCAGCGGCACGCTCGCGCCGGGCATACCGAGCAGACTGCCGAGCACCTGACGCAGCATTGCCCGCCCGACGACGTAGCGCGCTCGCAGGGCGGGAGTACCGAACCGTGCTGCGCGCGCATGTTCCGTCTCGGAGAGCATGCCCGCAAGCCGCGCGACCTGATCCGCGTCGCGCTCGAGCGAAACATGCCAGCACGACACGCCGGGAGCTGGCGACGGTAGCGCCCGTGGGCGTTCGTTGTCCCGCGCTATCGAAGTCGTTTACGCTCACAGCCCTTGCCCGCGCGCGGCACGACGCGGTCCCTTCGGATGCGATGCAAACGCTCCTCCGCCTTCTCGCCAGAACGCCGCTTGCCGGCGTTGTATCTGATCGCCCACGCCGTCGTGGGCTTCGCGTTTCACGCAATGCGTTGGCGCCGTGCCGTGGCCGCAACGAATCTCGCGCTCGCATTTCCGGAACTTGCCAAGACGGAGCGTGATCGCGTCCTGCGACAATCGTACCGCAATCTCGCGGAACTGATCGCGGAGGCTGTCTGGGGTTTCGGCGCGACCGCGCAACAGATTCGAGAGCGCGTGGCGATCGAGAATCCGGAGTTGATTGCGCGTCACGCCGCGAATGGGCGGTCGGTCGTCCTGCTCGCTGCGCATTTCTGCAACTGGGAGTGGCTGCTGCTCGCGGCGGGCGCGCGCCTGGATCTGCCGATCGATGCTGTCTACAAGCCGCAGAAGGTTGAAGGTGTCGATCGGTTCATCCGCGAGGCGCGGGCGCGATTTGGCGGCAATCCGATTCCGCACAAGCGCTTCGTCGCCGAAGTGATCAAGCGCCGGCGGCAAGTTCGCGCCTACGCGATGGTCGCAGACCAGACGCCGCTCAGGCAGGACGTGCGGCACTGGTCGCGCTTTCTCGGCCGCGATACGGCGTTCTTTGCCGGGGCAGGCAAGATCGCGCGCCTGCTGCAGGCACCGGTGTTGTACGTGACGATGCGGCGCGTGCGGCGAGGGCATTACACGGCGCGACTTCTGCCGCTCGCCGAACCACCTTACGATCGTGACGCCGACTCGGCGATCATCGACCGCTACGCCCGGACGCTCGAGGAGGAAATCCGGCTGAGCCCGCCCGATTGGCTGTGGGTGCACAACAAGTGGAAATACGAGCGGCCTTCGCAGGACTAGAGAACGCTGCTGCCATTTTCTCGGCGCAATTTCGGTCAAGTGGTTGATGTCGCGGCGCGATCGGCGCCTTGCAATAGACGGTGCGGGACCCTATAATCGCGCCTCTCTGCTGCAATGCAATGTTTCCCGGGTGGTGATGCGTGTTCCGGGGGGTGTTCGCGGGTAGCGTGCTCTTTAACAATGTGCAACCGATAGGTGTGGGTGCTGGCGTGGTTGCTGGGTGTCTGGTGTTGTCTGGGTTTTCGGATCTGGGTGGTGCTGGGCGATCCAAGCCAAACGTTGGTGCTCACATTTGAATGCAAGGGCTGTCCGGCTTTGGCTGGACGGTCACGGGCCTCTTTGTCGTCAAGGCAAGGGGGGCCGTCGTTCGAGAGTGAGTGACTTTGCAAGAGATCGAGCTTTTCAACTGAAGAGTTTGATCCTGGCTCAGATTGAACGCTGGCGGCATGCTTTACACATGCAAGTCGAGCGGCAGCGCGGGGGCAACTCTGGCGGCGAGCGGCGAACGGGTGAGTAATACATCGGAACGTACCCCGTAGTGGGGGATAACGCCGCGAAAGCGGCGCTAATACCGCATATGCTCTGCGGAGGAAAGTGGGGGACTCGCAAGGGCCTCACGCTATGGGAGCGGCCGATGTCCGATTAGCTTGTTGGTGGGGTAAAGGCCCACCAAGGCGACGATCGGTAGCTGGTCTGAGAGGATGATCAGCCACACTGGGACTGAGACACGGCCCAGACTCCTACGGGAGGCAGCAGTGGGGAATTTTGGACAATGGGGGCAACCCTGATCCAGCCATGCCGCGTGCGGGAAGAAGGCCTTCGGGTTGTAAACCGCTTTTAGCTGGGAAGAAAAGGCACGGGCTAATACCCTGTGTTCTTGACGGTACCGGCGGAATAAGCACCGGCTAACTACGTGCCAGCAGCCGCGGTAATACGTAGGGTGCGAGCGTTAATCGGAATTACTGGGCGTAAAGCGTGCGCAGGCGGTTCGTTATGTCTGTGGTGAAAGCCCCGGGCTCAACCTGGGAATGGCCATGGAAACTGGCGGGCTGGAGTGTGGCAGAGGGGGGTGGAATTCCGCGTGTAGCAGTGAAATGCGTAGAGATGCGGAGGAACACCGATGGCGAAGGCAGCCCCCTGGGCCAACACTGACGCTCAGGCACGAAAGCGTGGGGAGCAAACAGGATTAGATACCCTGGTAGTCCACGCCCTAAACGATGTCAACTGGGTGTTGGGGGAGCGATCCCTTGGTACCGTAGCTAACGCGTGAAGTTGACCGCCTGGGGAGTACGGCCGCAAGGTTAAAACTCAAAGGAATTGACGGGGACCCGCACAAGCGGTGGATGATGTGGATTAATTCGATGCAACGCGAACAACCTTACCTACCCTTGACATGTCCGAGAGCCTGCTGAGAGGTGGGTGTGCCCGAAAGGGAATCGGAACACAGGTGCTGCATGGCTGTCGTCAGCTCGTGTCGTGAGATGTTGGGTTAAGTCCCGCAACGAGCGCAACCCTTGTCCCTAGTTGCTACGCAAGGGCACTCTAGGGAGACTGCCGGTGACAAACCGGAGGAAGGTGGGGATGACGTCAAGTCCTCATGGCCCTTATGGGTAGGGCTTCACACGTCATACAATGGCCGGTACAGAGGGTTGCCAACCCGCGAGGGGGAGCCAATCCCAGAAAGCCGGTCGTAGTCCGGATCGCAGTCTGCAACTCGACTGCGTGAAGTCGGAATCGCTAGTAATCGCGGATCAGCATGCCGCGGTGAATACGTTCCCGGGTCTTGTACACACCGCCCGTCACACCATGGGAGTGGGGTGCACCAGAAGTAGGTAGGCTAACCGCAAGGGGGCCGCTTACCACGGTACGCTTCGTGACTGGGGTGAAGTCGTAACAAGGTAGCCGTATCGGAAGGTGCGGCTGGATCACCTCCTTTCTCGGAATCAGGGATCAGAGGTCAGGGATCAGGGATCAGCAATGAGACCACCCCTGTGCCGAAGCATCCCTCCCGGCGAAGCCTCAGTACCCACAACCTATCGGTTGCAGCACATGCAACCACAGATCAACGCAGACGTTGGGTGCAGGCAGGGGTTGGCGTTCTGATTCCTGATTCCTGTTGCCTGACCTCTGTCCGGGGCCTGTAGCTCAGTTGGTTAGAGCACCGTCTTGATAAGGCGGGGGTCGATGGTTCGAATCCATCCAGACCCACCAGGATCAGGAGTCGGAGGACAGGTATCAGGTATCAGAGGCGGCAGCAGGGACGGGGCTGTAGCTCAGTTGGGAGAGCGCCTGCTTTGCAAGCAGGAGGCCGTCGGTTCGATCCCGTCCAGCTCCACCAGTCAGCATTCAGGCATCAGAAGACAGAATTCAGCAAGAGCCCGCCTCACCGACGCCGTCCTTCTGTCATCTGTCTTCTGATGCCTGAATGCTGAAGTCTATCGGTTGCAACGCAAGCTCAGCAGTTGGCCGTCGGAGTTGCTGACGGTGACGACCAAGTGCTGAGCTGCAAGTGTTCTTTAACAATTCGGAAGGTAAGGCGTTCACCTGGCTTGATGAGAGTCGGGTGGACAAAGGGTTGAGTTGTATCTTGCCCGTGCTCTGTAAAAGGGGAGCGCGGGTGGCGCAAACACACTCGTAGCGGTGAGCCTTGGCCGGACGGCATTGGGGGGTGGGGGTTTCTGACTCCTGTCTTCTGAATTCTGCGCCTGAGGCCGCACAGTTATGGGGTCAAGCGACTAAGTGCATGTGGTGGATGCCTTGGCGATTACAGGCGATGAAGGACGTGGCAGCCTGCGAAAAGCTGCGGGGAGCTGGCAAACGAGCATTGATCCGCAGATGTCCGAATGGGGAAACCCGGCCCGCAAGGGTCACCGCTGTCTGAATACATAGGGCAGAGGGAGCTAACCCGGTGAACTGAAACATCTCAGTAGCCGGAGGAACAGAAATCAACCGAGATTCCGCAAGTAGTGGCGAGCGAACGCGGACGAGCCGGCAAGTGTTAGCGATTGACTTAGCGGAACGCTCTGGAAAGGGCGGCCGCAGTGGGTGACAGCCCCGTACGCGAAAGGTCGATGGTGGAACTGAGCTTGCGACAAGTAGGGCGGGACACGTGAAATCCTGTCTGAAGATGGGGGGACCATCCTCCAAGGCTAAATACTCGTAATCGACCGATAGTGAACCAGTACCGTGAGGGAAAGGCGAAAAGAACCCCGGAAGGGGAGTGAAATAGATCCTGAAACCGCATGCATACAAACAGTGGGAGCCCCTGCTTCAAGCGCGTTGCGCTCGAAGTGGGGCAGGCATCAGGGATCAGGCATCAGGGATCAGACCGGCAGTCGCACCATCGCGTGCGGTGGAATTTTCTGATACCTGATACCTGACTTCTGATACCTGCTCCGCTTTAAACGCAGAGCGTTTGAAGCAGGGGTGACTGCGTACCTTTTGTATAATGGGTCAGCGACTTACGTTTCGTAGCGAGCTTAACCGAATAGGGGAGGCGCAGCGAAAGCGAGTCCGAACAGGGCGCTTGAGTTGCGTAGGCGTAGACCCGAAACCGGATGATCTAGCCATGGCCAGGCTGAAGCGGGGGTAACACCTCATGGAGGGCCGAACCCACTCCCGTTGAAAAGGTAGGGGATGAGCTGTGGCTAGGGGTGAAAGGCTAAACAAATCCGGAAATAGCTGGTTCTCTCCGAAAACTATTGAGGTAGTGCCTCGTGTATCACCTTCGGGGGTAGAGCACTGTCATGGTTGTGGGGGTCATCGTGACTTACCACGCCATAGCAAACTCCGAATACCGGGAAGTGCGAGCACGGGAGACAGACAGCGGGTGCTAACGTCCGTTGTCGAGAGGGAAACAACCCAGACCGCCAGCTAAGGTCCCCCAGACCAGCTAAGTGGGAAACGAGGTGGGAAGGCTCAGACAGCCAGGATGTTGGC